>JAXGRQ010000020.1:0-40682 GCA_040765725.1 Syntrophales bacterium | reverse complement strand
GCCATGGATTTCAAAACACTGTTGACCAACCGGCGTTCGATCAGGAGCTTTCTGGACAAGGACGTTCCGTTGCCCGTTCTTGGGGAGATTCTGCAAGAGACCTGCCTTGCACCGACGGCAAGCAACCTTCAGCCGTGCCGATTCATCATCATCCGGGATCAAGCTCTGATGAAAAGGCTTTCCGATGAAAGCAAGCGTGGTCTCCTTGCCGACATCGCCAAAAACCCGAACAGCCCGACGAAGCAATACGAAGAGGTTCTCCGCAACGAATCCTTCAATGTCTTTTACAACGCCCCTTGCCTGGTATACATCATCGGCCCCCGCGATATTTCCTCCCTGGACGTGGATTGCGGCCTCACGGCCGCCTATCTGATGTTTGCGGCAACCGCGCGGGGGCTGGGAACTTGTTGGATCGGTTTGGGCGCCCACATCCGCGATCGCGGGATGCTAAAGGAGATCGGCGTGCCGGACGATCACGAAATCGTTGCCCCCATCATCCTGGGTTACCCGGAAAGCATTCCTGCCGCTTCCGAAAGGCACGCCCCGACCATCGTGAAGGTGATTTGATCTTACCAAAAGGGGGGAGGCAAATGGTCTCATGCCCCTTGAAACTACCGTACACCATATCCTTATCCTTTATAGTTTTGTGAGGACTTTATCATCTGCTCTCAGACGGAGGGATCACGAATGAAAGTGAGATTATTGATACTGTTTCCAGTCATGATCAGCTTCTGTTTCTCATTTCATCTTTTGATAGCGGAAGCATCCGAACCACAGGTCTTTGTAGACTATGAGTACGGAGATTTGAAGGAAGTGATTGTCGGCCTTCCATACGGGATGTCGCCATCTCTCAGTGCGCCTTGGTTCGAAAACGCCATGAAAGTATTGCCGCCGGACGAAGCAGAGTATGCCAGAAAAACCGCGGGGATGCTCTGGACTGATATGATCGACCCCAAAACCGGCAAAAGCGAGTCAGAGATGCTGGAGGAGGAAAACCTTGCGCTGATGAGCATTTTCAATTCCCTGGGAGTCAAGGTATATCGTCCGAAAGAGATAACTGTTGATTTCATAAAGAAAAATTATGGTTCCGATGTTCTGCTGAACGGATTCAGCCAGGATTTTCCCAGGGATAACATAGCCGTCATTGGAAACAATCTGATAGAGCTCAATCTTCGAACACCGCTCAGAAAAGTTGACATATCCGGGTTCAGGGAACTGCTGATAGACAAGTGCTCAAAGGGCAATGTCAGATGGTTCTCCATGCCCCATACAGAATTGCTTGCCGCACCCAACCCTGACACCCCGCTTCTGGAAGGCGGAGACGTTATTGTATTGGGCAGGACGATCCTTGTCGGCAACACTCGGAATCCAAGCGTGGGGTCAAACGAGACAGGTTACAGATGGCTGAAAAATATAATGGGGGGAGAGTACAATGTCATTCGGGTCCCTTTGATCGCCAGTGTCCTCCATCTTGACTGCGTCCTCTCTGTTCCGCGCGAAGGCCTCGCCATAGTTTGTGAAGAAGCTTTTGTTGAAGGTCTGCCCGACCCTATCAAAGGCTGGGATCTGGTGAAAGTCAGCATAGAAAGCGTTCAGAGGCTGGCAGTAAATGGGATACCGGTCGATACCAAAAACTATATTATGTCCTTCAATGAACATAACGACAACAGATTTCTGCAGTCTGAACTTGAGAAGAGGAACATCAAAGTCCACCGTCTCTTTTTTGGGACTCACAACGGACAGGGCGGCTCGCTGAGATGCGCCACCCAGCCAATAATACGTAAAATAAAGTGATCCCTGAAATGGTTCTTCATCAATTCAATCCCCTTGGTCTTGGCGGAACATCGCTTATCGGCAACGCAACATCATTATCAATATTATTTTTTAATTTACAATATTTTACAATCTTTATATCATCCATTACTTTATGCTTATCCGTCATTGCGATTTCCTTAGATGAATTTTGGCGGAAGCGGTTTGTATCCCATGGCGGATGCCGCTTGAGCGATCGTTTGCAGACCCGGGAGCACCATCTGCTTGGATGTCCCGTGGGACAGGGTTTTGCCGTTGCCGTCCGTGATCACCGCTTCGGCCATGCAAATTCTTTTCCCCGCCTTGAGCCGTTTTCCCTCGACCACAAGAGATCCTTCCTTGACCGGGGTCAAATGATCGACGCTCACATCCAGTGAAATCAGCCCGGCATCTTCTTCGATGTCGCCGTAGACCGCCCAATACGTGACCGTATCGATCAGCGAGGAGTAAACGCCTCCGTGAACGCCTCCGAAAGGGTTCAGGTGCTTGTTCTCGACATTCATCTCAACCGTCGCAAAGCCTTTTCCGATGTCGCGGACCCTCATCGACAGCAGGCGGAAGTAGGGCCCCTGGTTGATCAGATGGAGAACCTCTCGGACATGATCCGGATTTAATTTTTTCAAATCCATTCTCCTTCCTGGATCGCAAAATGGGATCAAAAAGCATTCCGGGTGAATCTGCGCGTTTACGCCGATTCCCTCGCAGGTTCGAAATGCCGGCGCGCGGCGATAAAATCGGGCATGTGTCGCGCCATATGCAGAAGGCTGTGTCGATGCTCCCAGAGGCGGCTCCGAAATTTCCGGCGCCATGCGGGATCGGTGTAGAACCGCTTTACATGTTCATTATAGAGCTGATCGAGCCGCTCGCGGGAGCAGATCCCCTTGGGAACGAAGACGAAGTTGAGGCAGTTCATCAGCCGCCAGTCCTCCGTGAATGTCCCCTCCTCGCGGATCGTCTTCCAGATCGGCGCGCCGGGGAACGGCGTGAACTTCGTCATGTTCATGTCGTCCAGCCCCAGCGAAAGGACAAAATCGCCGGTCCGGCGGATGGAATCCTCCGTTTCACCCGGCAGCCCCATCATGAACAGCCCTTTGGCCCGGAGGCCCACCTTGTGGATCATCTCCACCGTGTTCCGGACCTCCTCCGGCGTCACCCCGGCCTTGTGGCGCCGAAGCAGCTCCGGATCGGCCGATTCGATGCCGAGAGACACCATCAGGCAGCCCGCCGCCTTGAGCATCGCCAGGAGATCCGGGTCGGTCTGGCCGACACGGACGGCGCAGTTGAACTGCATTCCCAGCGGGTTGCGCCCCAGCAGGTCGCACAGTTCGGCGATCCGAGGCCGGTTGGCGGTGAAGAGATCGTCATAAATGTTCAGGTGGCGGACGCCGAAGCGGGTCCGGAGGTGTTTCATGTGGTCGTAGATGTAGGTCGGGGAGTTCCAGCGGTAGCCGCGCCTGAAAACGGAGCGGTCGCAGTAGGAGCACTGGTAGGTGCAACCCCGGCTCGTGACCATCGTCGCGCCGGGAAACCGGATATAACTGAAGAGCGGCAGGTTGTATCCCCCGGGGAAACCGGCCAGCTTCTCGTAGGCGGGAAACGGCAGGACATCGAGGTCCGGAAGCATTGCGCGCGGCGCGTTGACGACAACCTCTTTCCCGGACCGACGGATCAGGCCGTCGATCTTCGCAGGATTCTCCCCCGAAGCAAGTTCCTTCAGCGTCGTCTCTCCTTCCCCGATGCAGAGAAAATCGATCTGCGAAAACCGCTCCAGCAGCGCTTTCCCCAGCGCGGAGACATGAACGCCCCCGAAAATGGTGACGATATCGGGCCGCGCCTCCTTAACGGCTTTCGCCATGTCCCAGGCATCCAGAAATCCCGAGGTGGTCGCGGAAAAGCCCACCAGATCCGGGCCATGCTTCAGGATGAGACGGACGTTTTCCCCCACGCCGGCGATCGCCCGGGGACCCAGACAGTCGTGCACGAAAACCTCGTGGCCCGCACGTTCAAGACAGGCCGCGATAGAGAGCAGCCCCAGCGGGGCCATCCGGTTGGCCGTGGCGGTGATGTCCCTTCGGCCGGGAACCCAGTTGGACCCGGCCGGGTGGACCAGAACAATGCGCATGAGCATTCCTGCCTTCCCGGCATTCTTTATCTTTTTTGCCTGCGATCGGCAAGCCACTTGGCGATATTGTTACGGTGGTTGAAGAAGATCAGCAACACCGAGACCGCCGTCCCGACGACTGGAACGAGCCGAGGATCATTGAAGGCGACTGTCGCCGCCCCGAGGATCAGAATCATGCCAAAGGATGCGATGAACGGGATCCGAACGATGCCGCACAGGATGACCCAGACCAGGCACGAGAGAACCACGCCCCAGGGGGCGAGCGGAATCGTGAATCCCAGGAACGAGGCGACCCCTTTACCGCCCCGGAACTGATGGAAACAGGGAAAACGGTTTCCCAGGATCAGCGCCGTTCCGACCCACGGGACCAGAGCAACGGGCAGAAAATGCAAGGACAGTGTCGCCAGCCCGGCGGCTCGCCCGACATCCAGCAACAGCACGACGGACGCCCACCCCTTTCCCGCCTGGCGCCAGACATTCGTCGTGCCGGCGTTTCCGCTGAACTGCGTCCGCGGGTCTTCCCGGTTCAGCAATTTCAGAAGGAGGATCGCGAAATTGACCGAACCGGCAAGATAGGCGAACAGGATCAGCAGGATCGGGCTCATCGGATTCCCTCGCGGATCCAGTCGGGCGGGGCGGTTCTTTCCGCGAAGATCTCCTTCATCGCGAGGCCGTAAACCGCCTCGACCGGCTTCCGGTCCGGCCCACAGATCAGGATGTTGAAGCGAAGAAGAGATCCCCGTTCCGGGAGCGGACGGATCCGGCAGAGGTAGATCCCTCCGGAGCGGGTCGGGGAAAGGATCCGGCGCCGGTCAAACCCCACCGGGAAAACGATGCGGTCCCGGTAACGCTGACCCCAGGCGCAGGCGGCATGCATGGCAGCGTCCAGCGGAAAGGGCGAACCGAGACGTCCGACCGCCTCGGGGAAATCGCCTGCGTACACGATTGCCGAAACGCCGGTCTCCGCGAGAAGAAGGTCTCCGCGGATATTGCGGTAGGCCGGGCCGAACGGAACGAGATCGGCATAGAGGCGGTCGGCGGGCACACGGAACACCACACCTGTTGGCGGGGCGAGATCGGCCGGATCCGTCGCAAAATCCACCCCCCGCCCGGAATCCTCCCCGGATCCGAACGACGCTCCCCGGATCCGGGCCGAGGCCGACGGGAAATTGGAACCCTCCTCGCTCCCGGCCTCACGTGCAGCCTCATGATCCGCGGATGCAAACCAGACGGAGAGATGCTCGATGCGGCGGGTGAACGGCATTCGCCGACCCGACAGCAGGGTGGTCAGACGGGAAAGGCGACGACCGTCGGCATAGCGTTCCTGCTCATGCACCATCCGGATTTCGACGGCCGATTCATTGATCACCAGCGGATGACGGAACAGAGCCCCTTCCTGACGGCGGACATCGGCCTCTCCGTTTGCGGAACCCGAATGCGCCGCGATCCGCAGGGCTTCCACGGCGGGCAGCACCACGCGCCCCCCGATGCGATGGTCGCGCAAATAGACCGGCACGGGGATCGTCAGCGGAATGGAGATTTTTTCTACGGGTTCGGAAAGGTTTTCCATAACTGCACGGTCTTGGGATCGACGGCCACCGGGATGCCCCGGGCGTTCAGCGCACAGTGCAGCGTGAACCCGCGGCAGACATCGGCCCCCGTCTCCGCATGGGTGATGATGTAATCGAACCGGAGCCTCACCCGTTCCAGCTCGGCCGGCCGGGTGTGGATCCACATCGGGTCGTCGTAGCGCAGCGGCTCCTGGAAACGGATGCCCATCTCGACGATCGGATAGACATAGCCGTCCGCCTCGATCTCGCGGTAGGGATAGGCCGCATCGCGCATCAGGGAGGCCCGGCCCAGTTCGAAATATCTCAGGTAGTTGGCATGATAGACGACGGAGGAACGGTCCGTGTCGGCATACAGCGTCCGGTTCCCGCAGCGATGCCAGACGAGTCCCGTCGCGCCATCACGGACATAGCGCATGTCCCGGCCATACGCCTCCGGTCGAAATGGTTTCGGTTTCATCTCATACCCCCCGGAAGACAATGCAGCAGTTCGTACCCCCGAAGCCGAACGCGTTGGAAAGGGCCAGCTCATGGGGCTGCCGGCGGGCTACATCGGGCACGCAGTCGATATCGGCGAAATGCGGATCGGGCCGGTGATTGATGGTGGGCAGCAGAATGCCCCGACGCATCCCCTCGATCGTCAGCGCTCCCTCGATGGCGGCTGCCGCGCCGAGGGTATGGCCGATCTGGGATTTGTTGGACGACAGCGGAATCTTCTCCAGGGCCTTGCCGAAAACAGAGCGGAGACATTCGACCTCTGCCAGATCGCCCTTCTGTGTGGAGGTGCCGTGGGTGTTGACGTATCCGATGTCCCCGGGTTGAAGCCCCGCATCTGCGATCGCCTCACGGATCGCCCGGACGATCGTTTCACGGTTCGGGCTGGTGAAGTGGTACGCATCGGAGGTCCAGCCCACACCCAGGACCTCCGCCCGTGCGGCAAGCCCGTGGCGGGCGATCATCTCCTCGGCCGCCAGCACGATGACCCCCGCCCCTTCGGACAGCACGAAACCGCGCCGGTCCGCGCTGAACGGGCGCGAGGCCTGTGCAGGGTCCTCAAAGGCCCGGTCCGACGGAAGGATCTTGACGGTCGCGTTCATATTGTTGAAGCCGTGGATGATCTCCGGCAGGATCGGTGTATCCACGCCCCCGGCCAGCACGAAATCACAGTCGCCGTCCCGGATCATTCGTGCCCCGATGCCGACGGCATGGTTGCCGGAAGCGCAGGCCCCCTGGGGCGAAAAAACCGGCCCGGTGAATCCCAGCAGCATCCCCGCCTTCCCCGAAGGGAGATTGGCGCAGAGGTTCGGCAGCAGGTAGGGGCTGATCTTCAGCGGGCCCTTTTCCAGAAGGTTCACCATCGCCTTACGGAACGCATCGACCCCGTTGATGGCCGACCCGATCAGGCAGGCGGTTCGGGGGGCCGTCTCTTCGTTCATCACCAGGCCGGCGTCGGCCAGGGCCTCTCGGCAAACCGCCATCGTCAGCAGGACAAAGCCGGCGTTCCAGTTATACGCCTCCTTCGGATCGACGAAATCAAGCTCCCTCGGATTCCAGTCCGGGATCTCCCCAACCACGTTGCAAACCGTTTCGACCCTGCAGCGGGTGACTTTCCGGAAACCGGCATCGCCGCGGACGGCGCGCTCCCAGGTTTCGGCAAAGGTCCGCCCCAGCGGGGTGGCCGCCCCGTAACCGATCACGAATACCCTTCTGTTCTCCGGCGCCCTCATCGTTTCCTCGTCCCGTTGCACGGTGTGCCGCGGCCGTGCATATCAGTTGACGCGGCGAAATACAAGACAAGCATTGCAGCCTCCGAATCCGAAGGCGTTCTTCAGGACAAACTCCTGATCCAGGCTTCGGGCGCCCTCCGCGACGCAATCCAGCGGAATCTCGGGGTCCGGACGATGATGAATCGTGGGAAGAAGAATCCCGCGGCGCATTCCCTCCATTGCCAGGATGGATTCGATCGCGCTGGAGGCCCCCATCGCATGGCCGATCTGCGATTTGCAGGCTGAAACCGGCGGCACCCCGCGGGGAAACACCTCCCTGAGCACATCCGACTCCACACGGTCTCCGATCTTCGTCGAGGCGGCATGCGCATTGACCGCATCGATGTCGGCCGGACCGATGCCGGCATGCCGGATGGTTTCCTCGACGCACCTGCGCACGGTCCCAGGATTTGGGGCCACGACATGATGGGCGTCGGCGGTCATCCCCCATCCGGCCAGCTCGATCCCATAGGCCAGGCCGTGGGCCGCGGCGAACGCGCGCGAACCCAGCAGGATGCAGCCCGCCCCCTCGGAAACGACGAAGCCCCGCCGGAACAGCGAAAAAGGGCAACTGGCGTCCTGCGGCGGCGCGGGCTCTTCCCCTTCCCTGGGGCGATACGCCCCGTTCATCGTCGCGAATCCGGCCACAATCGGTTCCACCAGCGGAAAGTCCACGGCCCCGCAAATGGCCAGATCCGCCATCCCCTGGGCAATGAACATAGCCCCGATGATCAAGGAACTGCTCCCGGTGGCGCAGGCGGTCACGATGGAGGAGATGGGCCCGGTCGCCCCGGTAGCGATGGCAACCTTGCCGCCCACCATGTTGATGCAGGAATTGGGGTTCATGAAAGGCGGAGGGAGTTTTCCGGCCGCGGTCAGAGCCCGATCCGCATCGATCAGTGCGTCCAGCCCTCCGATTGCCGAGCTGAACGTGACGGCCGTCCTGGGCGCGAGCTCCGGTGTGATTGCGA
The DNA here is from genome assembly GCA_040765725.1 of Syntrophales bacterium. GTDB lineage: Bacteria > Desulfobacterota > Syntrophia > Syntrophales > UBA5619 > UBA5619. The sequence goes on along the minus strand of JAXGRQ010000020.1, from coordinate 32,443 downwards.
TCCCGGCCCCCGCAAGGGCGCGCATCACCACAAGAAGCGAGTGCCTGAAGACGGGGGACGTCCAGTGGGCCATCTCACGGGGCCGCAGGAACGGATAAGGGGCGGCGTCGATTTCGGGAACCTGGCCGGCGATCCGGACCGGGAACCGGTCGCGAAGCGGAAAGCGGGTCAGCGCCCCTATGCCGCTTTCCCCCGCCGCTGCCCGGCGCCACTGTTCTTCCGGCTCCGTCCCCAGCGGCGACACAAAGTCATACCCGAGAATGACAGGCTTTTTGTCCATATCCATCATACATTTCCTGCCTGAAGGCTGTTCTAAAATGGCCGGATGCAAGGCCCCCGAAATCCTGAGCCGTGAGGCGTACTGGATGGTACGTTGAACGGTGAAGGATGAGGGAAATGCCGCAGACGGCTATTTTTCAACAACCTTCCGGATCTACCAGGGGATGAACCGGTAAAGCTTGGCGAACATCTCGTAGATCTCGATCCAGTTCTGGAGATCCCTGGCAGAGCGCATGTGCGCCCTTTTGTTCACCATCACCCAGCTCATGTGGGCGGCGCCGTCCTTGCAGGTCGTGCAATCGCGGGTGGCCGACGTGCAGCAGCGGTGCATCGTCTTCAGATCGGCCGCCCAGCGGATAAAACGGATGAGGCGCTTCGGGCGTGGGGCGCGATTGTCGAGCGGCTCCGTCACGGAGGGACATTCGCTCCAGGAAAACGGCCGTCCCAGCATTCGTCCGGTTGTGATGACTTCGTGGTAATAGCGGCAGGAGATGACGGTCCGGGGATAGCGATCGAGCATCGCGTCCATTTCGACGCGGATTTCTGCGAGCTGAGAGGGGGTCCAGGAGAATCCGTTCACGCCCTCGTCGTTCGACAGAAGCTGCATATGCACCTTGAGACCGACGTCGGCAATCTTTCGAATGACACGCTCCGTCCGTCCAAGCTGGCGAGGGGTGATGGTGTAGAGATAGTAGGTATCCGGATCGCCGGCATAGTTCCGGCTGGAGACGGCAAAGACATCCCTTCCCCGAAGCAGCTTTTCATCCTCTTCGTCGCCCCAGACGGAGATGCCCACCATCAACCCCGGAAAACGATCGCGGGGAATCCGGATCAGGCCGTTGGTTGCGCAATAGGTGGGAAGGCGTTTGTAGAAGGCTTCGACGCGGTCCAGATAGAGGGTCGGTTCGCCTCCGATCAGGATGGCCAGGTTGACCCCCCGCTGCCGCTCCCGTTCCACAAATTCTTCCCACTTCCCCGAATCCTCTTCTTCGGGAGCGGCCTTGTGTTCATCGGAGGAGAAGAAAAAACACCCCTTGCAGCGCAGATTGCACCGGTTCGTGACATCGTAGATGGAACTGCGGATGTTCAGGCGGGAGATCGCCTTGTATCGCTCGTACCAATCCTTGTCCAGCAAAGTACTGACCGTTTGCATTATGATCGTTTCCCGATTTCAGCGTGTCCCGGAGGAGAGACCATTTCCTCACAGAGATTCTCGCCCTTTTCGTACCCCATCACCCAGACGGCCAGGTAGGTGTCGACATAGTCCAGCCAGGACCGGAAGGCCCGCGGGTCCGTCGCATGGCGATAGAGCCGCGCCGTCACCACGGCGCTTCCCGCGGCGTAATGCCGGCAGTCGGCGCAATCCGTATCGGGCACACAGCAGGCGGCGGCCCGGTCCCAGGTCAGATCGGTCCGAAACTGACGGAAGGAACGACCGAGACCGATCTCCGTGGAGGAATTCATCCGTGGATAGGAACAGCCGTACAGCTCGTGAAGCCCCCGTTCATGGGTGTGGGCTGCGGCTCCATAAGGGGAATACAGCACATGTCCGGGATGCCGGGCCATTATCTTGACCATCATTTCCCGGGTGCGGATCAGTGAGCTCGGATCGTGACGGAGCGGACCCGAATAACCGACCGGTGATGAAAAGACATTGAACGTGAAACGGCAACCGGCGGACGCGAGCCCATCGGCGATTTCGGCCGCCTCACCGATATTCTCCCGGGTGAAGGTGTAGACGAACACGGCCCTCGGGTCTCCACGGTAATTTTCAATCTGGCGGTCGAGGAGCTTGTCGGCCCTTCGCACGCGGAGGCTGGTGGCGTCGTTCCCCCAGACAGAAATGTGAATCTTGTATCCGACGGAGGGATCGATCCGCCGGACGCCGTTCGTGGCGATGCAGCCCAGCGGCATCTCTTCAAAACAGGCTTTCAGCAGCTCCGGAACCAGCGAAGGCTCCGCGCCGGCCAGCACGACATAGGTGATCCCGCGCGCCTTTTCCGCCTGCATGAGCGCACGCCACGCCTCGGGGTCCCGGTTTTCTTCGGCAAACTGCTTTTCCCCTTCATAGTAGTAGCAGCCGTCGCAGCGCAGATTACAGCGGTTGCTCATGTCGTAGGTGGATTCCCTCAGAAAAAAATATTTCCGGACCTTCTCCCAACGGGTCTTCACTTCCGGGTCCGACAACAGCTCAGAAAATTTCAATCGCCCATGAAGCGGATTCATTTCGGAGCCGTCATGCCGGGACGGCTTCATCCGCGGTTCAATCTCCGTCTTTGCCATCATGGTCTGATTTCCGTCATCCCGCATCCTTTTTTTCAGGGTCTCCATCCGTTGTGCAACTTTCGACATCTTCAGGAATCACGATCCTTGCGTCCTTGCAGGCGGGATTGCACATATTCTGCAATCAGCCGGACGGTCTTCAGCTTGGGATAGTCGTCCTCGTCGATGAAGACGCCGTACTCGTCCTGTAGCACCAAAGCCACGGTCGCCAGGTCCATGCTGTCCACTCCGAGTTCATCCACCAGGTCCATGTCGGGATCAAACGACTTCGGCGTGATGTCCTCCAGCTTCAGCTCCTCAATGATAATCTCGGCAATCCGGATCATCCGTTCCCGGATTTCTTTGCTCTCCGGCATGATTCAACCTCCCCGTGCAAAAGAAATATCCGCCCCGATACCCCTGGGCGGCGTATTGCACGCGGGTACTTTCGTAAATATTCCTCCGGCTTGTCAAGGAATTTTTGTTCCAACTCTCAACACACCGCTGCAAACCGCTTCTCCTCTTAAAGAAATCGTGAAGGCATAGGACGGTTCTTCCCGACCGGAGCTCCTCTTCACCTCCAGTTCAACCTCGTCGTCCGGCCTGACGGGCAGTCGGAAACGGACCCGACGGACCCCCATGATCGTGACGGATCTCCCTTGGTTCCGTTCCCAAGTCGACACGGCCTCCTGGACCATTGCAATCAGCGCGATCCCCGGCACGATCGGGTGGCCCGGGAAATGGCCTGAAAACCAGTCCGAATCGCGTGGAAACCGCACCGCGGCTTCGACACGCTCCGCCGTTCCCGAAAACCGGATCCATTCATAACGAAAATGCGCGTCCATCCCTTCCTCCCGTTCGCGGATGGATTTTGGATTGCGCCATCCGGCATGATCCTCGGATCGCACCTTCATCCCCGTTCAGGGTTCCCGAAACCCGCAAACCGGCGGTCACGATGTTCCCGGCGCGGATTGTCCCCGCTTTTCGCAATGTCTTCGTTCACCGGAGCAGCAGTTCCCAGAGGGGACCGGTTCGACCGCGCGCGTACATCCGGGTCACAATCCTCTCCGTCTCTTCTCCGCCGTCTCCATAGATCCAGTTGATCCGGCCGCGTGCCTGTCTTTTGACCCTGTCGATGACCGCCTCAGCCGTGATGCCTTTCGACCGGTAGAAGATCGGTGAGAGCAGGCTCTGATCTGTTCCAATCTGCCCCTCCTTCAAGGCGAGATCGTACAGTGCGGTGTGCGGAAAGATCCGGACGCCGCACATGAGGAAGAATGCCGCCTTCCCCAGCGCCTCCATGCGGTTCAGGGTTTCGTCCAGGGTTTCGGCATCTTCCCCGGGTCCCCCCAGAAGGAAATAGTGGGCAATGTATGCCCCCGTCCTCCGGGCGCTCTCGTGTGCAGTCAGGATGTCTTTCACGCAGAACGGCTTCCCGTACCGCCTCAACTGGGGGTCACAGAGGGATTCCGTCCCGAACTCGGCGTGGGTCCATCCGGCTTCGGCGAGGGTGTCGTAATAACCGTCAGGCATGCGCATCGGGGCCAGAAAGGCCCCCCAGGGAACGACGAGCCCCTCGCTGCGGAAGGCTCTGGCCACGGCCAGGCTGTGTCCGACATCGGCATTGAATGCCGAATCGGTGATGAAAAGAAATCTGGCCCCCATCTCCTGAAGTTCCCGCGCCTCCCGGGCGACCTCCCCGGGAGGAACCAACCGCATCCGGTGCCCCTCCATGTAGGGATAGGTGCAGTAGATGCATCGGAAGGGGCATCCCCTCTTCGTCTGCAGGTTCAAGATTCCCCCATGCTCCAGGTAGAACCGCCGTATATCGTCGGCAGGTCGCATCCGCCTGGTTACGGCGCCCGTCCAGGAAACAGGCTCCCTGACGGCTCCGCCCCGGACCATGATCCCCGGCAGAGCGGACGGATCGTCTCCTTTTTCGAGGGCATCGAGCAGGCAAACCGTATGTTCCCCTTCCCCGACGACCCCGAAATCGGCATCCAGCAGGGACATCAACTCCCCCGGAAAAATGGAAAATCCGCTGCCGCCGAGCAAGATCGGAGCCTCTGTGCAGCGCCTGAGGAGACGGGCGATCCGTTCATATCCCGGAACGAAATTTTTCACGGCCAGTGTGTCCACATTATCGATATTCCGGATGGACAAACCGACCACCTCAGGATGAAAATCCCTCACGGCCGCCTGTATCCTCTGCTCTTCACCGGCCTCGTTCACATCCAAAAGGTGAACCTCGTGCCGCGGCGTCAAGGCCCCGACAAGATAATCGAGGCCCAACGGATAGACAGGGTGCGGGGTGCGGGTCGCATTGGCGGAAATCAAAAGCACTCGCATCGATTGGAAACTCCGATCCCGATCACGGGCTCCCCGTTTAAAACGGATGTATTGCATAACCCAAAAGAGCTTTCCACGCCACTAAATTCAAGGTCGTCGAATCACGATCTCCGTCCGATTGTGCGGGCCGGAACGTTCAAACCCGGCGGCTACCCGATTCCGATTGACACAAAACCCTCCCTCTCCTATATTCAGACCGTGTTGAACGATCATCGGGAGATTCGCCATGGACAAGATTTCAGGATGGATTCCAAAAGCGATCGGCTTCATCCGGCGGGACATCTGGAGAATCCGCCGAACCAACCTGCCGCCGGGAAAATCCTTCTTCCTCCAGTTGCTGCGGGTGCTGATCCTTTCGATCCGCGGATTCGATGAAGACAAATGTCAGCTCCGGGCATCGGCGATCACCTTTTACTCCCTGATCTCCGTCGTTCCGGTGGCCGCCATGGCCTTCGGCATCGCCAAGGGGTTCGGTTTCGAAAAGATGCTGGAAACCCAGTTGCGAAGCAAACTGGCCGGGCACGAAGAGATCCTCGACAAGGTCATTCAGTTTTCGCATTCGCTGCTGGAGAGCACCAAAGGGGGATTGCTCGCGGGCATCGGCCTGATCGTTCTTTTCTGGTCCGTGATCAAGGTTCTGGGGCAAATTGAAGACTCCCTCAACGATATCTGGGGGATCAAGGAACGGCGCTCGCTGGGACGGAAATTCGCCGACTACCTGTCGCTCATGCTGATCTGCCCGATCCTCATCATCCTCTCCAGCAGCGTGACCATCTTCATCACCACCCAGATCACCCTGATCCTGGAAAAAATCACATTTCTGGGCGTCTTCAGCTCGGCGGTCCTTTTTCTTGTTGAACTGTTGCCGTATGTTCTTTTGTGGGGGCTGTTTACGTTCCTGTACATCTTCATGCCGAACACCAAGGTGCGCTTCGGCTCCGGCCTGCTGGCCGGGATCATCACCGGCACCATCTTTCAAATCGTTCAATGGGCCTACATCACCTTTCAGATCGGGGCGACGCAATACAACGCCATCTACGGCAGTTTTGCCGCTTTTCCGCTTTTCCTGGTCTGGCTGCAGATCAGTTGGCTGATTGTCCTCTTCGGGGCCGAGCTCTCCTTTGCCCATCAGAACGTGGATACCTATGAGTTCGAACCGGACGCCCTCCAGGCGAGTCACCGTCTCAAAAAACTGCTTTCCCTTCAAATTGCGCAACATGTCATCCGGAACTTCGCCCGGGGGGGAAACCCGTCGACCGCGCCGCAGATATCCCATAAGCTGGAAATTCCGATCCGTCTCGTCAATGAAATCCTCTTCACCCTGGTTAAAAGCGGCATTTTTTCGACGTGCGGGGCCGAGGGAGAGGGAGAACGGGGATTCCAGCCGGCCCGTGACATTCATCATCTGACCATCCACTCGGTCATCGAGGCGATCGAGCTTTGCGGAATCAACACGATCCCCTTTGCCCATACCCCCGAGTTTTCCACGCTGTCCGCGACGGTGGCGACTTTCGAGAAGGCTATTGAACATCTTCCTGAAAACAGGTTGCTGAAGGACGTTTGACCCGCAGACCCCGACCGATTAAAATCCATGTCCCGTGATGCTGTCGAACCGCAACCACTGAAAACCGAAAACCAGAGCGACTTGGCCTGGCTTGCACGGATCTGCATAGGGCGCATTTTCTTTGCATGGGTCTTCACCAGTTACTCGGCGGCGCTGCCTTTGTTGAAAACCGATTGGGACATGTCGGCCGGCCAGGCCGGCCTGGTGCAATCGGCCTGGCATGCCGGTTATCTGATATCATTGTTCGCGGTCGGATTCGCCGCCGACCGCCACGGCGCCAAAAAAACCTATCTGGTTGGAAGCGTGCTGGCCAGCTTCAGCGCGCTGATGTTCGCTTTTTTCGCAAACGGCTTTACCTCCGGTCTGATCCTGTACGGGTTCACCGGATTGTGTTCAGGGGCGTCGTACACGCCGGGCTTGACGCTCGTTGCGGAACGCTTCACCTCCCGTCATCGGGGCCGCGCCATGGGGTGGTTTCTCGCCGCAGCCTCGCTCGGTTATGGTCTGTCGCTGCTCCTGAGCGGATTCCTGATGCCGCATCTCGGGTGGCGCGGCTCGTTCATCGCGACCGCTTCCGGACCGTTCGTCGGAATGCTCATCTCCTTCTGGACGCTCCGGGAGACCCCCAATGTGGTTCATCCCCATGACCGCCAGTTCGCCGGCATCCTCACCCTGCGAGAGGTCTGGCGGAACCGGCCGGCCATGCTCCTGATCTGGGCGTATGTGTTCCATGTATGGGAACTGCTGGGATTATGGGCATGGCTGCCGGCTTATCTGGCGGCATCGATCGCACAGAAGGGCGCCTTGACGATACAGGCGGCCGGCGCCGGCGCCCTTCTGACGGCGCTTACATACATCACCAGCATGGGCGGAAGCATTGGCGGCGGTGCCATGTCGGATCGCTGGGGACGAACCCGGACCATCCTCTGGGGAGCATGCATGAGCCTTGTCTGCTCCCTCCTGTTCGGCTGGATGATGACGCTTCCGCTGTGGTTTCTGGTCACTGTCGCCGCGATCTACAACATGACGGCCATCGCCGATTCGTCCATCTATTCGACGGCGCTCACGGAACTGGTCCCGCCTCATTGTCTGGGCGCAGCATATGCACTACGCTCAGTCCTTGGTTTCGGCGCCGGGATCGTCAGTCCCTGGGCATTCGGGCTCGTCCTCGACTGGGTGCAAGGCGAAACGCTCCGCTCGACGACGATGGCATGGGGTCTGGCATGGACGGCGCTCGGTGTCGGGGCAGTTTTTGGCCCGCTGATGACGGTTCTGTTGCGTGGAAGGCCCGAGGCGCAAAAGATGGCCGGCGGGAGAAGATAGACGGACGCGCAATTTCCCACAGAGGCCGGAAAGCATTCCATCATGGCGTGCCGTTCATTCTGCGGCCCGTTCATTGGAATCATGAAGATGTGCCATCACCGATCGATCGATCAGATCCGACAGCGGAAGGATCTCGTATTCCTTGTTCGTCAGGCCCGAAAGGATCCGCTCGATCTCCGCGATCCACCTTTCGGCTCCATCCCCTCCCTTCGGCACGACATCGTGCAGCAAAATGATATCCCCGGGGCGGACCTTCCCCAGGATGATCTCCGCCAAACCCTCAATCCGCCGGTTGCCGAAGTCAAGGGCACGGCAGCTGAAGTTCACACAATCCATGCCGAGTTCCTTCAAGACCCCCGGCAGCTTGGGATTCGTGATCCCGACGGGAGGCCGAAAGGTCAGCGGACGGATACGGTAAGCCGCAAACACATCCTGAGCCAGCGCAATTTCCTTGTGGAGCGTTGCCCGTGAACGCAGCATCAGCAGGGGATCGTGATGATAGGAGTGATTCCCTATGGTGTGTCCGTGAGAAAGGATTCCGCGGATCAGTTCCGGATATCGTTCCGCCTTTGCGCCGATCACAAAAAACGTCGCGGGCACGCCATGACACCGCAAGAGTTCCAGCAGCCGAGGGGAAATCTCCGGATCCGGCCCGTCATCGAAGGTCAGGGCGACCGACCTCCCCTCCTTTTTCCGCCTGCTGATCACAGGCAGGAAGAATCCGAATCCGGGGAGAAAGGGGGCAACCATACAGGCGAGAACGAATAAGGCCAACGGGATCATCGCCAGCGCCGGCCGGATCAGCAGCAGCAGGCCGGCGAGGAGAAAAGCCGTCGCCCCGGCAATCATGGCCGGCGACGGTGCTCCCCGTATGCCGGCCGCAAACGGGCTGCTTCTCATCCGGCCGGACTTCTCCTTCCGGAAACCCGTCGCGGAGACCTTCGGCGGGCTACCTTCGGACGATGCGACTTTCAGGCGTTTCGCCAGACGCCTCGCCGCCCATTGCAGCAACGGCCTGATATAAGGGGTGCCGGCACAGTACAATCCGATCCAGAAAACGACATGAGACAGCCCATAAGTCACCGGACCGCCCGCAACAACAATCAGGGGCTCTTTCAGATAGTAGGAGATCCAGGCCAGCAGCCCCACAGCCGGCCAGCCGATGATATAACTCAAGCCGATGAGCCCCAAGCCCACCCAGATCCTCGGCGTCGGTTTTGCCGTGATCGTCGCGAGATCTTCCTCTTTCGCCAGTGCATCACGGACAAAACGGCTGGTCGCCAGCCTGGCCATTAATCCTTGAACGATGGAATTCCCGGACATCCTCACCTTCTTTCGCTTCGAACGGGGTCGCCACGATTCTTTTTGTATTGATACACGCATTGTTTTGTATTATCAATCCAATATGAAGATCATCCTCCAGTTCGACCCTTACCGGTCGATCGCCATATGCGGGAACCGGCCGTGTTCCGCCGGCCGCCGGTAAAATAACCCATGAACGCGAATCCATCCCGTGATCCCAATAGCCCGGAAACGGAACATCCCTGGCGGCAAACCCTCTACATCCTGTTCGTCGCGCAGTTCCTGTCGATGATCGGTTTCGCGTTCGTGCTTCCCTTTCTGCCCTTTTACGTCCGCGAGCTGGGGATCACCGACGAACGGATGGTCCCCGTTTGGGCAGGTGTTCTGGTCGCCTCCGGCAGTCTCGTCATGGCTTTCTTCTCGCCCCTCTGGGGGTGGCTGTCCGACCGGTACGGCCGGAAGATCATGGTGGAGCGTGCCATGTTCGGCGGCGCCGTCATCACCTTCGCGATGGGGCTCGTCATTGACGTCTGGCAGCTCCTCTTCCTCCGTATCCTTTCCGGCGCGACGACCGGCACGATCTCGGCCTCCATTGCGCTGGTTTCATCGGTCGTCCCCAGACAGAGATTGGGTTATGCGCTGGGACTCATGCAGGTGGCTGTTTTTCTCGGTATGACGCTGGGACCGTGGATCGGCGGGCTTCTGGCCGATCTCGCCGGATACCGGTTCACCTTCATGGCGGGTGGTGCGATTCTGCTGCTGGGCGGAATGCTCGTCCTCCTCGGAACCCGTGAGCAGTTCATCCGACCGTCGGTGGAGAAACTGAAAAAAGGCGACCGGATGCTCTCCCTGCTGGCTTACAGCGGTTTTCCCGCCATGCTCGCCCTTTTCTTTTTCTTCAATTTCACGGTGCATTTCGTCGCCCCGATCCTGCCGCTCTTCATCGAAACGATGTGCGACCCGGCGAGGGGTGGCGTCGCTTCAACGACAGGTCTGCTGTTTGCAATCAGCGGCGGCGCGGCCGCGATGGCCGCCGGCGGTGTCGGCTATCTCGGCGACCGGATCGGCCACCGAAGGATCCTGCTGTGTCATCTCCTGCTGACCGCCGTGATCATCCTGCTGCACGGGGCGGCGCAGGGGATCCTGCATCTGGTTCTGCTTCGGGCACTCTACGGCCTGGCGGCCGGTGGAATCCTGCCGACGATGAACGCCCTGGTCGGACGTCTGATCCCGCAGGAGAGCTACGGAAAAGCCTACGGTCTGACCTCTTCCATGATCAGCCTGGGAATGGCAGCCGGCCCTTTCTTCGGCGGGATGATGGCCTCCTATTGGGGGTACCGCTGGCCCTTTGTCCTCGTCGGTGTGATGATGATTGCCGTCGCAGTGCCCGTGATGATCCGTCTCCGCTCCCGTTGATCGCAAGGTAACTGAACTTTTCGCTTGACAATAGAACGACTGTTCTATAAAAGGAGGCGCATGAAAGAAAAACGCACCCTCCGATCCGTCCGGAAGATTCTGCTCGTTTTCTACCGGGAAAAACGGCGGATGCCCTCCTATGCCGAGATGATCGGCCTGTTGGGGGTCCGCTCGAAGAGTGTCGTCCACTTCTGGGTCGAAAAACTGATCGCCGCCGGTCTGCTTGCACGGGACGATACGGGCCATCTGAGCCTGACGAAACGCCCCTTTGCCGTCGCCCGCCTCGGATCCATTCGGGCCGGCTTCCCCTCCCCGGAGGAAGAGGCCCTCTGCGACATTCTCTCCATGGACGAGTATCTGATCGCACGGCCGGAGGCCTCCTTCCTGCTCCAGGTCAGCGGGGATTCGATGAACGGGGCGGGAATCATGGAGGGGGATCTCGTTGTTGTGGAACGGGGGAGGGATCCCAAGGGAGGCGACATTGTGATCGCCGAGGTGGACGGGGAGTGGACGATGAAGCACTTCCGGCGGGAGGGGAAGACGGTGGTCCTGCATGCAGCCAATCCGAGGTATCCCCCGATTCGTCCGAAGGAGGAGCTTAAAATCGGGGGGGTCGTCACGGCCGTCATCCGGAAATATCTCTGACTATGGCTCTTTCGGCATAAAGATCCACAGTAGGATATAAACAAACCATCCCGTACCGAAGCAAAAGAAAAGACCCGCAAAGATCCGTTCCTGCAAATCATTTTCAGCCATCGTATGGGGATCCGGATCGGGGAAGCGGCGCCCCGTTCCGCTCCCGTTTCGTCCAAGCAAAATTGAAAAAGCAATGGAATGTGCATGAAAAAAGTGATACGAGGAAATTGTAATCCATCAATCTTGATTGAATCTGGGAGGATCCATTTGATGAACACCGCTTTCGGCAAGAGGGCTGTCATCCTGTCCGTCTTTTTGTCGCTTTTTATTTTCGGACCATACGGGGATAGCCGCGTCTCGGCGATCGACCGCACCACCTACAAGGGTCTCAAGACCTTCAGCGAGGTCCTGGACATGGTGGATAAGAATTATGTGGAACCCGTGGAAACAGACAAGCTGTTGCAGGGAGCCATCAACGGCATGATCAAATCCCTCGACCCCCACAGCAGTTTTATGACCGCCGAGATGTACAAGGAACTGGAAGTGGAGACACGGGGAAGCTTTGGCGGGATTGGCATTGAAATCACCCTGCTGAAGGATGTTTTGACCGTGGTTTCCCCGATCGAGGATACTCCCGCTTACAACGCCGGGGTAAAGGCCGGCGACCAGATTATCCGGATCAATGGAAAATCAACCAAGGACATCACTGTCCTGGATGCGGTCAAACAGCTTCGCGGCCCAAAGGATACGAAGGTGACCATCACCATCCTTCGCGAGGGGATGGCCAAGCCGAAGGATATCGAGCTCATCCGCAGCATCATTTCGATCAAGAGCGTCAAGTCCAAGGTTTTTGACGAGCACATCGGTTATATCCGAATTTCTGCCTTTCAGGAGCGGACGGGAGACGATTTGAAGAAGGCCCTCCGGGAGATTGAATCCAAGGCCCATCCGTTAAAAGGGATTGTTCTGGATATGAGGAACAACCCCGGTGGACTGCTGCACCAATCCGTGGAAGTGTCGGACGCCTTTTTGAAGTTGGGAAACATCGTCTCCACTCGCGGTCGTGCCAAAAGCATGGAGAGCCAGACGGCGGCAAAGGACAACGGGGATGAGCCGACCTGCCCGATTGTCGTTCTGGTCAATGAAGGAACCGCCAGCGCCGCGGAAATTGTCGCCGGCGCGCTGCAGGACAACGGGCGGGCCGTGATCATCGGAACCCAGACCTTCGGCAAGGGTTCGGTGCAGACGATCATCCCCCTTGAGGACGGTGCGGCCCTGAAACTCACTACGGCCAGATACTATACCCCCAAGGGCCGGTCCATCCAGGCGGAGGGAATTACACCGGACATTGTGGTCAAGCGGACCCGGCCGGCGGATGAAAAGGAGGATGCCGACAGCGCCCAGGTCCGCGAGAAGGATCTGAAGGGACACATCAAATCGCCCAAAGAGAGCGACGCCAGGATACTGGAAACCCGAAAGGATGCGGACAATCTCGACCAGGACAATCAGTTGAAAAACGCGATCGATATCCTGAAAAGCTGGGACATTCTGAAAAAGAATTCCAAAGGGTGAGCGAAACCGGCAAAACGGAGAATGGAACGGGTCATCAGAAAACGTGAAACGATTTCCGTTCCGGGCGGTCGTGATCGTCGCCGCTCTTGTCGCGGCGGTTGTTCTTTTCGCCGAAAGGGTGGTCCAACGCCCGGATGACTTGACCTCCCACAGAAGCCTCGAAAAGGAAACGTCGGCATCGAATAATGGAACCATACGGCCGGAGACCGAGGCCCCCGTGCAGTCACAGCCGATCGCAATCATTATCGACGACATCGGCTTCGAGCTCCAGATCGTTCGGAAACTGGCGAGTCTTCCTCTGCCTGTCTCCTTTGCCATTCTCCCGTATACTCCCCATGCTGTAGATGCGGCGCGGCTTTTGGATGCGGCGGGAAAAGAGACCCTTCTCCATTTGCCCATGGAATCCGTCGGTTATCCGGACTTGTTTCCAGGAGAAGGGGCGCTGACGACGGACATGACCGCAGAAGAAATTCGAAGCCGTGTGCGTGAGGCCGTCGCGGCGGTGCCGTTCATTTCGGGAGTGAACAACCACATGGGCTCGCGTTTCATGGAGGACGGGGCACGGCTCGCCGTTGTCATGGAGGAACTGAAGTCAAAAAATCTTTTTTTTATAGACAGCCTGACGACCGAATCTTCCCGGGGGAGGGAGTCGGCCAAACGTGCAGGCGTTCGTTTTGCCGCAAGGGATATCTTTATTGATCACGTCCCCGGCCGGGATGCCGCCCTGAAGAACCTGACCGGCGAGGTTCGAAAGGAACGAACGAACGGTTTGCCGATCCTGATGATCGGCCATCCTCGCCGGGAAACGGAACAGGCGATCCGTGCGGCGATATCGATCTGGCAGGCCGAGGGAATCCAGGTGATCAGCATTTCAGCCTGCCTCGGGGATCCGCGCGGGGAGAAAAGCGAGACTCGCCGGCAACAACGGGCTGAACCATGAATCGCCTTCGAAAGGAACCTGATCAATGATCCGGATGTTTCCCCGCACAATCGCTTGGGGGGTTTTCGCCATTCTGCTGCTGGTCGGCTGCAGTGTCTTCCCTTTGCGGAAAGAGAGTGCATCCGCACCATCTCACATCGCGCATTCCCGTTCCGCCGCCTATCATTACAGCCTCGGGATTCTCCATGCCCTGAATGAGAATCCGGACGAGGCCGTCCGCGAGATGGAAGAAGCCCTTCGCATCGATCCCGATTCCGCATACCTGGCCGGGGAGCTGGCATCGCTCTATATGGAAAGGGGGGATACCGAAAAAGCCCTCGCGATCTGCCGGAGGACGTTGGAGAAGCATCCGAACGACGGGGACATCCGTTTGCTGCTGGGCGGCTTCTATCTGAACGGGAAAGATTACGCAAACGCGGCAGCGGAATACCGACGGGTCGTCGATCTTCAGCCGAAAAATGCCATGGCCCTATTCTACCTGGGAACCAGCCTGGCAGAATTGAAGCGGTTCGACGAGGCAACCGCCGCCTTCCGTGAGCTTCTGGCAATCGATTCCGAGCACTTCATGGGGAACTACTACCTGGCCCGGCTGCTGTCCGATATGAAACGGTACGACGAGGCCGCGACAGGATTAAAAAAAGTCCTATCCATTCGTCCCGAGTTCGAACCGGCCATGATCGACCTCGCAATCCTCTATGAAAAGCAGAGGAAAATCCCTGAGGCGATCGAAGTGTATCGGAACACCGTCGATCTTTTCCCTGCCAGGATCCAGGCGCGGATCAAACTGGGGGAACTGTACCTTCGGGAACAGCGTTACGACGAGGCGGAGGAGGCGTTCCGGGAGGTCTTGAAGTTGGACGCAGGCAACCGGGAGGTGAGGATGACCCTCGCGCTCATCTCCCTGGAACGGGGCAAGAATGAACAGGCCATCGGGATGCTGACGGCTCTGTTGCGGGAATACCCGACCGAATACCGAATCATGTATCTTCTCGGCACAACGTATGAGGATATCCGGGCCGATGACGCGGCCCTGGACGTTCTGCACGGCATTCCGGCGTCGTCGGAGTATTTCGGCAGTGCCCAGATCCGGATCGGGATGATCCTGAAAAAAAGGCACGAAGTGGACAAGGCCGTCGATTCGCTTCGCCGGGCCATCGGGAAGAAAAAGGATATCCCGGGTCTGTATGCGTACCTTGCCTCTCTCTATGAGGAGGGGAAAAAATATTCCGAGGCGGAGGACCTCCTCCGGGAAGGGTTGCGGCTGAACCCCGAAAGCGTCGATCTGCATTTCGGCCTCGGGGTTCTCTTCGAAAAGACGGATCGTTTCGAGGAAAGCGTCCTGGCCATGAGAACGGTTTTAAAGCTCGAACCGGATCATGCCGAGGCGCTCAACTTCATCGGCTATCTGTATGCGGATCGAGGGATCCATCTGGAAGAGGCAGAGAAGATGATCCGGAGGGCGCTCGAACTGAAACCGGGGAACGGATATATGATCGACTCGCTGGGCTGGGTCTATTTTCGACAGAATCGTATGGAAGAGGCCATCCGGTATCTGAAAGAGGCTTCCGAAATTCTCCCGGAAGATGCGGCCATTCTGGAACATCTCGGAGACGTCTATCTCCAATCCGGACACCTCGTAGAGGCGGCCGAAGCTTACGACAAAGCGATCCGCTACAATCCCGGAAGCGATCTGCTAAAGAAAAAACGGGACAGCCTCCGTCAGGGGAACGCCCCCTGATTCGAATCTTGCGCATGCGAAAGCACCGGCCATGAATCGGGTGGGATGTTTTTCGCAGCTTGGAGAATGAATGCAAGCGACCCGCGGACAGATACGTCATGCCCGTTCGTTGCTCTGGATGGTGCTCATCGGCCTTTCAGTCGCCGGCTGCGCCGGTCGCGCGCCTTTCGTTCCTCCCGCATTCTACGACTCTCCCGAGGCAGCGCTCCGGATTCTTGCGGCAAACTTCCCCAGCGGACAGACGGTCACGGCCGCGGCTCGCATTGAAATCGATCACCAAGACAAGCGATATCTGTTGAGGGCCGCCGTAATGATGAAAAGACCGGATCTGCTTCGCTTAGAATCCATTCCTTTGCTGGGCCCCCCGGATTTCTTCCTTTCGGCCGCCAACGGCGAACTCCGTGTCTTTCTGCCCATGAAGAACGCCTTCTATCGGGGCCCGGACACTCCCGGTAACGTGTCTCGCTTTTTCCCCATTTCCATGTCGGTCGCCGACATGGTGTCTTTGCTGATGGGCATTCCTCCCGATGGCACCGATCAGGCGACTGCATATCGGGGAATGCGGGAAGAAGGGCTTTATCGCATGGATCACTACCCTTCGGGAAGGAGGACGCGCTCATTGTGGATCGAACCGGAGGCCGGACGGCTTATCCGCTTCCAGAGATTTACACATGAAGGAACGGTCTTGTATACGGCTGAGTTAACGGAGCATGTCCGTGTCGGGGATGACTATCTGCCACGGAAAGTAACGATCCGGGGAGCGGACATGTCCACACTGACGGTTCGGCAAGACGATCCGCGGCACATCACCGCCGATCCGGAATCCTTCCCGCTGGCGATCCCGGCAGGAACGATTCCGATCTTGCTGAACCCTTAGACCCGGCACTTCCAAAATCACTTGATTTCGATGAGTTTCGCCCGGGCGATCCGGGCCTGACTGGTGTTCGGATAGTCCTTGATCACCTGCTGGAGAAGGAGCTTTGCGCTCACGTTATCCCCCAGACTCTGGAAAGAGAGACCCTGTTTGAGAAGGGCATGAGGAACCCGATTCCCATCCGGAAAGCTCTTCACCACCTTTTCATATTCGACGATCGCCTTTTCATATTTCTTTTCAAAATAATAGCACTCGCCGATCCAAAACTGCGCATTGTCGGAAAATTCGGTATCGGGGTACTGCTTGAGGAAACTTTCAAATGCCTCTCGTGACTTCTCATACTTCGCCTCCTTGAAAAGTTCATAGGCGGCGTTGTAAAGGGATTCCTTGTCCGTCCTGCCCTTGCCGGGCGCCTCTTTCCCAGGTGAAGCCGGAGGCTGTTTGCCGGCCTTCTCCGCCGGGGTTGTTCCTTCCCCTTTGCCGATCCCGAGAAAATTTTCAATGAAGTTGATCTTGAAAGTGAGGTTGTCCAGTTTTTCCCTAAGCGCCTTCTCCTCCTCATCCCGTTTTGCCGTCCTGGCGGATACAGAACCGGTCTCTCTCCGAAGGCCGTCGATTGTCCCGCGAATCTGCTGGATTTGTTCCCGGATTTCCGTGATTTCGGCTCGACCTTCCGCCTGACTTGCCCGCAACGGCTGAATGGCTTTCTCCTGGGTATTTGCAACCTCACTGCGGAGACCCGCAATCTCCTCTCGGAGCGGCATTTGTCTCTGCTCGACGGCAATGATTTTTTCGTTGGTCATCTGGATCTGACGGTTCAAATCGGCGCGAACACGGCGAAGATCATCTGTTGTGGCGCAGCCGGCAATGGAACAGACAACGAAAAAAATAACGGGCAGACACTTGTGCAAAACTCTTCCCTCCGCAATCATTTCACATTCCTCTGAAAAGAAACGGCGCCCCCCCGGAAAGCCAAATACAAGAGTCCTGTGAGTCACATTTCCGATCGCAACTCACAGGACCGCTCACACCACCGGGACGATCGTCGCACACCCGAACCGAATGTCATCAACCGCACCCGCTTAACTGCACCATCGGCAAGCTTCCCTGCGGACACCGTTCGGTCAGGTTAAACCCATGCATCTAACTTTACTTTACAGGCGGGAAAACGACGAAATGGGCCCTTCTGTTTTTCGCCCAGGCCGCTTCGTCATGGCCCTTATCCAACGGCATTTCCTTGCCGTAGCTGATCGTCCTGATTCTTTCCTTTTCAATTCCCAGATTAACCAGGTACTTCGCGGCTTCCATCGCCCGTTTCTCGCCGAGCGCCAAGTTGTATTCGGCCGTTCCCCGTTCGTCGCAATGGCCTTCAACCACAAGCTTGTAATCCCGGTATTTCAAATACGCGGGCGCTCCCTTTTTCAAAATTTCCTGAGCGTCCGGTCGGAGGTTGTACTTGTCGAAATCAAAATGGACGTCGGGAATCTTCAATTCCTGCAGAATCGCCGCGGCTTTGGCCGCCGCCTCTTTCTTTGCCTTTTCAGCCGCCTCCCTGGCCGCCTTTTCAGCCGCCTCTCGCTCGGCCTTCTCCCTCAGTTCTTTTTCACGCAACGCCCTTTCCCGCGCCGCCGCATCATCCTGCGCCGTCGTGGTTCCAGCCGAAACCGCTTTCTGCTCCTGGGCGGCACCGGCCAGACTTGCCCCTTCCTTCAGCGCCGCTTTCTTGGCGCAACCGGTCAGGAATGCGACAGAAACGCACAAAACGATTGCAATCAGCCCAACCCACACCAAATTTCTTTTCATCCTGATTCTCCTTTCTTGAATCATCAGTATTTCAATGCGTTACTAAATTTTTATTGTTTTACTTAACCACTTCCGATGATAAAAATCAACTAAAAAATGGAAAATTGTGCAACTCACCGCAATCGCGGAGACCAGAACGGGCTCTGACAGGATTCGCCTGCCTCATTCAGAATCCTCACATTCTGTCCGCCGGAATTCATGATGGCAATCCGGCTCCGGCCACCCACCCGGATGCTGAACGCCAAATATCTCCCGTCCGGCGACCACGACGGCGATTCATGATCGCCGCTTTCAAACGTCAACTGCTGCGGGTCCCCCCCTTCAGCGTCAATGGTGAAGATTTGAAAACGACCGTTCACGGAACCCTCATAGGCGATTTTTTTCCCCTTCGGAGACCAGGCCGGAGAGGTGTTGTAATTTCCCTGATAGGTCAACCGCCTTACATTGCCTCCGTCCGCATCCATGACATAGATCTGCGGAGAACCGCTGCGGTTGGAAACAAAGGCGATGCTCTTTTCATCCGGGGAGCGCACGGGAGAAACATCGATGGCAAAATCCCTTGTGAGACGTTGGAGGAGCAGGCTGCCCACGTTCATCTCGTAGATCTCCTGATTCCCGTCCCGGCTGAGGGTGACCAGCAGTCTGGCGCCGTCCCGGGACCAAGAGCCAGGCAGGTTCAATCCGGAATAGAAGGAGAGCTTCTTGGTCGAACCGTTCGCCAGATCCCGGAGGTAAATATCCGGGTTGCCGTCCCGATAGGAGGTAAACGCAAGAAATCGGTTATCGGGAGACCAGCGCGGCGCGATGGTCAGCGATTTATAGTCCGTGATCCGGCGAAGGTCCGAGCCGTCGAAGTTGACCGTGTAAATATCAGCGGACTCGCCTCCTTTTTTGACAAAGGCGATTCTCGTGTCAAACACACCCGCTTCACCGGTCAGGGCCAGAAGAATCTCGTCTACAAACTGCATCACCATCCGGTTGCGATCTTCAGGTCTCCCCGTATATCTCTTTCCGACGACCAGCTCTCCCCGCACCACATCAAACAGGCGCATCTCGGCCACCAGCTCGCGCCCGTCCGTCTGAAATCCCCCCTTGACCAGATACTCGGCGCCGATCACCGTCCAATCTTCGAAACGGATCGCCTCCACCGTGATCCCCGACTGCTTCGGATCCTCCAGAAAGGCCCTCCGGTCCAGAACGTTGAAGTAGCCCGTGATCGTCAGGTCACGGGAAAGGCTGTCGGAAAACCAGACAGACAGGCCACCCGTGTCCGGAACGGACCGAAGGGGTTTGAAATCGGCAACGGCAATGGGAAACTTCTGAAAGGTCGGAGAATCAATGTCAATGTACACCTTCCCGTAAACCCAACCCGCAGGGAACAGAAAAAGCAGCGTCAGAGCCAAAAACAATGTTTTCCGCAGATCATGCATTCCGATTTTCCTTTCAAAATCGTTCGCTCAGGCCCGCAGCTCAGACGAGAGAAACCGTATCCCGACATCCAGACTTCCCCCACCGATTCCTGCCGGCAAGGGCGGAAACGGGCTGGCTTTTTGAATTGCCTTCAGGGCCGAATCATCGAAATATCGGTTGCCGGACCGTTTCTCAAAATTGATTCCCGTAACCGCTCCGCTGCGGAGGATCGTCACATGAATCACCGTTTCCCAGGAATCTCCCGGCTGGAGCCCCGGAAACACCCATTGTCCTTTGATTCGGGACCAGATCGCCGAATAGTACGGTCCCATTTTATCGTTGACATCTCCGCCCCCAGAGGAAGCCGGAGATGGAGGTCCGTCTTTCATCTCCGGGGAAGCCCGCTCCGACGTTTTGGGTGTGGCGGTGTTCGCAGAAGCCCTCTTCCGGATCTCCTCCATCGCCTTCTCCAGGTCCTGGTCCGGTTTCTTGCGACTCTCCAGGCTGCGGATGGGAACAATCGGCTCCGGATCCAACCGTTTCTTCAGAACGGTTTCGGAGCGAGTTCCCTCCATGAGCTCCTTCGCCGCAGCCGTCACGCTCCTCCGTTCCATCATGCTCCCCGAAAAGTTGACCAGAGAAACGGTGTAGACCGGTCCGAAAGTCAGCTTTGGTGAAGGAAACGAAGGGGTAAAGAAGAGGAGGAGGAGAATCACGGCGTGGAAAAGCATGGAAAGGAGGATCATGCCCTTCAGGCGACTCCGCTCTTGTCTGTCTCTTTCAATCCATTCCAACATTACCTGCGTTCCTCAGGCGGCTCGGTGATCATACCCAATTTGTCCACGCCTGCCTTTCTGACCTCGGCCATCACCTCGACCACGAATCCGTAAGGGACGTTCCGGTCCGCCCGCAGATAAATCTCACGGTCAATCCGTGACTTGAAGATGTAACCCAGTTTTGTACCGAGTTCGCGAAGAGGAATCCTGCTCTTGTTGAGAAAAATATCCTTGGCGCCGTTGATGGTCAGTACGAGTTTTTCCTCCGCAACATCCACGCTTTTCGCCTTAACACGGGGAAGATCGACGTCGATCCCCATTTGAAGCATCGGCGCCGTCACCATGAAGATGATCAGCAAAACCAGCATCACATCTACGAGAGGTGTGACGTTGATCTCGGCCATGGGTCGGTTTTCGTTCGCACTACCGCGTCTTCTATATTTCATGGCCACTATGATTTCTTCACGTAAAACCGCTCAACGATATTGAGCAGCTCCGACGCGAAATTATCCATTTCCAGTGTCATTCCCTTGATCCGGTTCAGATAGTAATTGTAAAAAATGACCGCCGGGATAGCGGCGGCAAGGCCCGCCGCTGTTGCAATGAGCGCCTCCGAGATTCCCGGCGCCACGACGGCCAGCGTCGCCGAACCGCGGGCGCCGATCCCCTTGAATGTATCCATGATCCCCCAAACGGTCCCGAAAAGACCAATGAACGGGCTGGCGCTGCCTGTCGTTGCAAGAAATCCGAGGGTCGCCTCCAGCTTGGTCGTTTCCATCCCGCAAGCCCGGTTCAGCGCCCTCTCCACATTGTCAATCCCGCTGATTTCCGGCACCGAACCGGTCGCCTCTGCGACGTCCCGTCCAGCGGTCGTTCCACGAACCGCCCGGCTGATTTTCACGAGTTCGGTATAACCGCCTCGGAAGACCTCCGCAAGCGTCGAGTTCCGGAATCTTTTCGCCTCGGGCAGGATCTCGGAAAGTTTCGTGCTTTTCATGTAAGCATTCAGGAATTCCTCGTTCTCTTTGCCGGTTTTCCGAATGCTGAAGTATTTCATCAGAATGATCGCCCAGGAAACGACGGAGAAAATCAGAAGAAGCAACAGGACCAGTTGAACGACAAATCCCGCGTTGACCACCATATCGAAAAGGCTGCCATGAAAATTCCCGCCCAGATTCGCCGCGGCCACGGATGTAACTTCCTTCACGTCCAGACTCCTTTAGGATCGAAGTTGATATAGATGTGCGTACATGTAATGGAAAAGTCGGGACTTGTCAAGAACGGATAGCGCAACGGATTGCGCAAAACAGGCGAGACGGAATAGACCGATCAACACTGTCCGGGAAGAAACCGATGAACGGAAGCCATGCGCCTTTCCCGTCTGCAAACGATCCAAAGAAGTGATCCTGTCAAAGGGACTCGGGCGGAAAGGCGATCACCTCTTCGATTCGGGATTTGTCGGCAAAAAGCATGACGAGACGATCCAAGCCGAGGGCAATCCCGGCCGAGGGAGGCATTTGAGGCAAAGCGGAGAGAAAGGGCTCCGGCATGGGATAGGGAAGGCCGTCACGGAATCCACATTTCCGGGCTGCCTGTTCAAAACGCCGACGCTGTTCGTTCATGTCGGTAAGCTCGGAAAAGGCATTGGCCAACTCCAATCCGTCCACGTACAATTCGAAGCGTTCGGCGACGCCGGGATCATCCGTCTTCACACGTGCCAAGGAACCCAGTTCTGCCGGATATTCGTATAGGAATACCGGCCCCTCCACACCGAGACGAGGTTCGATATTACAGGAGAGGATCTCGTCGAATCGATCCATCCGCAGCGCTTCGGTCTCGGTCATTGTTGCGTATCGTGTGAAGGCCTCGCGGACGGTGATTCTCTTCCAGGGAGGTTCCAGACGGATCGTCCGGTCCTGCCGAGAAATGGTCTTGCCGAAACCAAGATCCGCGGCCACATCTAAAATCAGAGACTCGCAATCGCTCATCAGGGTCCGGTAATCCGTCCCTGCGCGGTACCACTCGAGCATTGTAAATTCCGGCAGATGCCGGTCGCCCCGTTCTGCTGCGCGGAAACATTTGCAGATCTGGAAGATTCTCGGATAGTCCGCCGCCAGGAGCCTCTTCATGCACAACTCCGGCGAGGTTTGCAGGAACCATCCGTCCGAAGGAACGGGACGGATATGGGACTCCGGCGCCGGCGCCGGAATCCGGACAGGTGTTTCGACCTCGAGAAAACGCCTCTTCACAAAGAAATGCCGGATCGCCCGGATGATTCGGGCGCGCAACCGGAGAATATCTGCCCGGACAGCCAGCCTCCAGGAATCGTCTGTATTCATCCTTTGACGCGTGTGAGATATTCCCCGCTGCGGGTGTCGATTCGGATCTTTTCTCCCTCTTCAATGAAAGGCGGGACCTGGAGCTGATAGCCGGTCTGCACGGTGACCGGTTTGGTGTTTCCCGATACGGAATCCCCTTTCGCCCAGGGGTCGGCCTTGGTGACAACCACGTCGATGAAATTGGGCAGGCTGATCCCGAGCGGCCGATCCTCGAACAGCAAGACCTCCACTTCGATGTTGTCGAGAAGAAAATTCTTGGCCTCACCGATCTGATCCTCCGTGAGGAATACCTGTTCATAGCTCTGGTTGTCCATGAAACAATACTTCCCTTCCTCCTGATACAGGTATTGCATCTTCTTCTCCTGCAGATCGGCCGCTTCGAAGACGTCCACAGAGCGGAATGTGCGTTCGAACTGGTTCCCGTTGACCATATTCTTCAGTTTGCAGCGGTACAGCGCCTGCCCTTTCCCGGGCTTGACAAAATTGAATTCGGTAATGATAAACGGATCGTTGTCGATTTTGATCCGCAGTCCCTTTCTGAGATCACTGGCTGTGTACATGGTTTTTCTCTCCCCTTTTCGAATTTCTTCGGCCGATAGAGACACCCCGCTTCCGATCCCGTATCTTGAAATCGGGCCCGCATATCTTGTTATATTTTTTAGTCCATTTGTCCTGCATTGTCAAAAAAATGTTTTTCGTCCCTTGCTTCTTCAGAGACAGAGAATATGTCTGTAGCGGGACCTTTCCGTACCCTCCCGGACAATCGAGCACATAACGGGGAATGCAGAGTCCGGAGACATTGTGCCAAAGCCTATCCATGATCTCCATCCCCGTCCGGATATCCGCTCGGAAATGGTCGGTCCCCCGGACCGGATCACACTGGAACAGATAGTAGGGCCGAACTGAGATACGCTCCAGTCCGTACAGCAGATCCCGCATCGATTCATAGTCGTCATTGACCCCTTTGAGCAGAACCGACTGGTTCCCGACCGGGATCCCCGCCGTCAACAACATCTCGCAAGCCCTGGCGGATTCTTCCGTGATCTCCCTGGCGTGGTTGAACTGGGTATTGAACCAGAGCGGCCTGTGCCGCTTCAACATGGCACAGAGTTCCGGTGTAATCCGCATCGGCATTGTAACCGGCACCCGGCTCCCGATGCGAAGAACCTCCAGATGGGGAATCTCACGGAGAGCGCCCAAAAACCGATCCAGAAGGGGTTCGGGGATCATCAAGGGATCGCCACCCGAGACGATCACTTCCCTCAGGGCGGGCGTCCGGGCGACGAAATCCACCATCCTCTTCAGTTTTCCCCATCCCGTCCCGGATTTTCCAGTGAGCCACAACCGTTTGCGGTTGCAGTGTCGACAATAGAGGGCACAGGTCCCCGTAACCATCGCGAGGCAGCGGTCGGGATAGCGGCGGATCAGGCCTGGAAAGGGCATGAACCGCTCCTCGGCCAGCGGATCCGGAATCCCACCCAGAGAAAAGGTGACTTCCCGGGGATCGGGAAAACACTGTCGACGCAGGGGATCATTTTCATCCGTGGAGTCAAAAAGGGAGAGATAATAGGGCGTGATCGCAACCGGGTAGGTCCTGAGGACGGGCTCACAGGAAGCCAAATGCGAAACCGGACATCCCTGAAGCTTGGCCAATTGCTTCAAAGAACGGATGCGGTTCCGGAACTGCCATTTCCAGTCATTCCATTCCACCGCAGCAACCTCTTTTCCGAAAACGGCTTTGCCCCTGCTACCGGATATCGTCACAATCCTCCTTTTGCCACGATCCTCTCTTCGTTCCAAATCCCCATGCCAAAAACTTCGAGACATGCGCCCATCGACCGCTATCTTTCGGTAAATGCGAGGAAAAGGGACGATGAAGGGAAGCGTGTTTATCATAATTCACAGGCCTGTGCAAAGGGGAATGTCACTGGACCCTTCTGCTGGACATGAACCGGATGTCGTCAAACGGTTGGATATTCGAAATGACTTGAAATGACTACGTTATTTGAAATGTGGCCCGGGCGTAGCCCATTACTTGCCGCTTTTTACTGCAGACAAGAAATGAGTTGCTTTGTCCAGCCGAATTATATATCTTTTCAGAAACGGGATTTTGTTCCTTTCCGGAACTTTTTGAAGGGGGAGAGGAATGATCTTCTCTCAAATAATCCTTGCGGATTATCTTCTGTGAACCCCACTTCGGGAGGTTTCAAACCAGAGAAGAGAAGGGAGACGGCCGAATGAACGTATTATCGCAGGAAGAATGGAAGGCTTTGCTGGCGAAACACCAGGGATGGTGCATCTCGATTTTCATGCCGACCTTCCGCACCGGCGCGGAGAGTCAGCAAAACCAGATCCGGCTCAGAAACCTGCTCCGGAAGGCGGAGGAAAAGCTGCTGGCTGGGGGTCTGCGTCCCCAGGAAATCAAGACCCTGATGGAACCCGCACAGGCCCTTCCGGGAAATATCCTGTTCTGGCGGAAACAAAGCGATGGTCTGGCGCTGTTCCTTTCCATAGATTTCTTCCGTTCCTTTTGCCTCCCCGAGGCCTTTGCCGAGCAGGTTACTGTGGCCGACCGTTTTCACATCAGGCCGCTGCTGCCGCTCCTGGAGGGCGACAGGCGATTCCACATCCTCGCCCTTAGCCAGAACGAGGTCCGGTTTTTCGAAGGAACGGTTCGAAATATCAAAGAAATCGAATTGGAATCGGTGCCGAAAAATCTGCAGGAAGCGCTGGGATACGACGAGTTCGGGAAACAGGTCCGATTCCGTTCCGGCACAGGGGGAGGAGGCGACCGCTATGCGATGATCTCCGGACACGGTGCCGAGCCCGACGACACCAAAGACAACCTTTTAAAGTACTTCCGCCTGATCGACCGGGGTCTCCGCGACCTGCTCCGGAATGAAGCAACGCCGCTGGTTCTTGCCGGTGTCGATTATCTGTTCCCCATTTATCGCGAGGCAAACACACACCCTCGATTGATCGCGGAGGGCATTCCCGGCAATCCGCAGGGGATCAGTCCGGATGTCCTCCACCGATCGGCGTTGAAGATCGTCAGCCCATACTTTCAGAAGGCCGAGCAGGATGCCGTAGCGCAATACCGTCAATCTTCGGGAACCGGCTTGACATCGACCGATCTCCGGGAGATTGTTCCTGCCGCCGTTCACGGACGGGTCGGCACCCTGTTTGCCGCCTCGGATCGGCAGCAATGGGGATTCTTCCATCGGCAAACCGGCAACATCGAGTGCCATGAACAGATGGAAGCGGACAGTGAAGATCTTCTGGAGTTGGCGGCGGTTCAGACATTCCTGAATGGAGGTTCGGTGTTTATCCTGCCTCTCGAAAGAATGCCGGACAAAGGTGACCTGAACGCCGTTTTCCGCTATTGAACGGAAAGATTTCAGATCCCGTGATCCCCGCCGGAATCATCGGATTCCTCGAAGGCGTCCGTTTTGTTTTGTTTCCGGCCTTTGTAGAGATAGCGATCTAAGAGCCGGTGGTAGGGCGTCCAGTCCGATTCCTCGTCGCGTGCCTCTTGTATGGTCCCCTGGAAAGCGTTCACCTTGGCATCCAGATCATCGATCGAGTACACGATCAGGGCCTCCGGCGTTTTGGGCCGCTTGGGTGAGCCGTATTCGAGAACACCGTGGTGACTCAGGATAAGGTGGCGCAGTTCCAAGGCCGTCTGTTCCGGAAAATCAGGAATCGCCGCGATCCTCGCATCGACCATTTCCACCCCCATGACGATGTGTCCGATCAGACGCCCCTGGTCGCTGTACTCCACAATCCGGTCAAAGGAAAATTCGTAGATCTTCCCGATGTCGTGAAGGATCCCGCCGGTGATCAGCAGATCCCGGTTGATCCCCGCATAATGACCGGCCGTGAAGTCCAGAAGACGGACAACGGAGAGGGTATGTTCGAGAAGGCCGCCGATGTAGTTGTGGTGAAATCCTTTGGCCGCCGGCGCCCTCCGGAACAACTCCGCGATCTTTTCGTCCCGGAAGAATGCCCTCAAGAGTGCGGAAAGGCAGGGGGTCTTTACCTGTTCGCAGTAAGACAGAATCTCGGAAAACATCGCCGAACGATCTCTCTTTGCGACCGGAAAGTAATCCTCGAGTTCAACCTCTGCGTCTTCCACCTTTCGCAGGTCGACAATCGACAGCTGGATCGCGTTCTTGAAGCTGAGCGCCCTTGCCTGGATGCGGACCAGATCTCCCTTCTTGAACGCCTTTTCCCAAGTCAGCGCGTTCTCCCAGACCTTGCCGTCCACCTCCCCGGTGCGATCCCTCAGCCGAATATTCAGGTAGGGAGATCCTTTCTGCGAGTAGGCCAACTTCTTATCGCCCGCCAGAAAAACATCGTTCACCCGGTCGCCCGTTCTGATATCCTTGACATAGATCGTTTTTTCCGTCACATCCCCACCCGTCCTTCCCCGGTATAGATTTTCATGCGGCCCCGCCGCACCGCACCGATCAAAGTTATCCCTGCTTCCCGCGCCATCTCTATGGCCTGCGTCGTTGGAACGGATAGCGAGCAGAACACCTTTACATCCATCTGCCGAATCTTTTGAACAATCTCCGATGAGACGCGGCCGGTCCGGAGAATGACGGCATCACGGCAGTCCAGCTGATGCAGCAACGCATAGCCGCCCAGCATGTCGATGGTGTTGTGCCTTCCGATGTCCTCCCGGACGACCAGAATCATTCCGTTTTGGGCCAGGGCCGCGGCATGGGTTCCGCCGGTTTTTTCATGGAGACGGGCCTTGGATAGAAAGCGGTCCATCAGGCCGAGAAGTTCCACGGGTTTAAAGGACAGACGGTCCGGCAACCGCTTCTCCCGGAACTCCATCTTCGGTCGGATGAAACCGAAGCATCCTCCGGAACCCAGCGCCTCTTCCGTCTCCTCCGCAGGAATTTGCCATCCCGGCGCCGTCCGTATCTTCACAAGAGTCCCGTCGGGATTGACTTCAACGGCCCGAATATCGCTTCTGTTCCGGAGAAAACCTTCGGATCGGAGGAAACCCACGGCCAGCTCATCCACACAGATCCCTGCACAGGCGACCGTGATGATCTTCCGGTCATTGAGATAGATTTCAAGCGGAATCTCACGAATGATTTTCTCCCGTTTTACCGAAACCCCCCGCCCATCATAGACAGAAATTCGGAAACAGTCGCCATTCCCGTTTTCGGATGTCATTTTTCGGGCCTTTCCCGGAGGATCCGGTGGTCACCCGCACGCATCGTCAGCTTGGTCATATCGAAATATTCCATTAATGGAATGATAAATTTCCGCGAAAGTCCGGTCAATTCCTTGAAGCTTGCGGGGGTCGCCTGTCCGTCGCGAACCAGTATCCGCCTGTAGTCCTCACGAAGCCTCTCCAGCGCATCCCCATGGAAATTCAGATCCTCGCTGATCCGGACCAGGATCCCATCTCGGGTCATCACCCGGATCAGGTTTTCGACCTCTTTTTTCCGGTCAGAGAAACGCTCGAGGATTTCGCGGACCGTCGGCGGAGTGAGCCCCGCCTCCCGGTAGATCTGAGAAAGGTCTTTCCGCAGTCCCTCCATCTCATCCTTCAGACGAACATGATGTCCCGTCAAACGAACCATCTCTTTTTCAGAGATGATTTTCCCTTTTTTTTCAAGATCCCGGAGGGCCATCGAAAAGACCTTCTGGCCAACCCCTTCTCCCCTTTCCAGCGTGGTTCTGAGTTCTTCCCGTGATATCCCCTCCCGGAGAGGATAGGCATCGTGGTATTTCTGAAGCTCCTGTAGGAGTTTCGCCTGAAAGGCCTCGTATACCGGATGCGAAATCACCCGCATCTCGTCTCGATCGACGAAGACGGCCCTTTTCGAAGAGAACATGCCCTCCAGGCACTTCCTGAGCATCCGGCTCCGGATGCCTGTCCGAACGACCAGCTGATTCTCCGTGATCCCGGATAGGCCGGCCCGATCGAGGATGACGGCTGTCTTCTCCTCATCCTCGCTGTCGGCCAGGCGTCTGAATTCCCCGAGAACACCGACCGACGACCGTTTGTGTTTCGCGGACAGCGGATCGACGATCATGCCGCCGCCGATTGTTGTCACCGGGGAATAACTGCGAACGACAAACCGGTCGCCGGCCATCAGGGCCTGGGGCGTTTCCAGCAAAACCTGAACAAAACACTCGTCTCCCGACTCCAGTTCATCGCGGTCGAGCAGAATCATCCGGGCAATGGTCTCACTGGTCCCCGCATGGAAGCGGACGAGGGTCCGGTTTTTCAATGGCCGGCCGGAACCGCCCAGATGGCGGTACAGGCAATCGAGTCTATCCCATGCCGTCAGGGCCGCAGGCCCGGTCAGGACGTTTCCTCGTTCGATCATCTCGCGGTCGATCCCCTGAAGGTTGATGGCCGTTCTTTGGCCTGCCTCGGCCGTTTCGACGGTCCGGTTGTGGACCTGGATTCCCCGCACCCGGCAACGGATGCCGACCGGAGAGATTTCCACGTCCTCGCCTATCGCCACCTTCCCGGAAATCAGCGTTCCCGTGACGACGGTTCCAAATCCCTTCATCGTGAAGACCCGGTCCACCGGCAGCCGGAAGATACCGGGATCGATACCCTCGTGTACCTCGTCCGCCGTTTTGCTGATGGTCGAAAGCAATTCAGGGAAACCGGCACCGGTCAGTGAGGAAACCGGAACCACCGGCGCACCTTCCAGAAAGGTCCCCCGAAGAAACACGTGGACGTCCTCCCGAACCAGATTCAACCACTCCTGATCGATCATGTCGATCTTGGTCAGCGCGACAAATCCCCTTTGAATCCCGAGAAGCGTGCAGATATGCAAATGTTCCCGCGTCTGCGGCATGACCCCTTCATCGGCGGCAACAACCAGAACCACGAGATCGATACCGGCCGCTCCGGCCACCATGTTCCGGACAAACCGCTCGTGGCCGGGAACATCGACAACCCCGAGGGTCCTGCCGTCCGGAAGGCACAGGGAGGCAAATCCGAGTTCGATCGTAATCCCCCGCTCTTTTTCCTCCCTGAGACGGTCGGTGTCCACGCCGGTGAGTCTTTTGATCAGAGCCGTTTTGCCGTGGTCCACATGGCCGGCCGTTCCCATCACAAGATGCTTCATAGTTTAAGAAATAGCAGACTGACCCGCTTTTCACAACAGCAAATATGAATGCCTTCATGATGCCGAACGGCCGGCAAAGATCTTCCGCTCTGTTAAAAAAGATGGACAGATCCATTGCGCATGGTTTAGAAAAACGCCGTATCTTGGAGGAACAGCGAGTGAGGATTCTGGGTCTGGATTGCGGAAGCCGGAGAATCGGGATCGCGGTCTGCGATGAGCTTGGAATGACGGCGCAAGGGGTAACGACCCTGGTTCGGAAAAATCGCGAAGCGGATCTGGCCGCGGTTGCCGAACTGGTTAAACGGTACAGGATCGAACGGATTGTCGTCGGTTACCCACTCCGGATGGACGGTAGCGAAGGAATCCAGTGCGAAAAGGTCAACCGGTTCATCCGGCGATTGGAGGCCCGGTTGTCGCTGCCCATCGAGCGCTGGGACGAAACCCTGTCAACCAAGGAGGCAGAGGATCTTCTCCGCGAGCGTGGCATCCGACCGCAGAAGAGAAAACATTTCGTCGACCGTGTCGCCGCCTCATTGATCCTGCAGGGGTACCTCGATAAACATTTGCGCCTTGACAAGACCGGATCCAAGCCTGACTCGGCGAATGAATAACGGTTGGCCCCATGTTGATGAGTCGTTTAGAAAAATGAAAGTCATTCCCATCCGCAACCGCTTGAAAATGATTGTTTTGATTTCTCTGATCCTCTTGTGGACCGGCATCGCCTTCTCCCGTTATACGACCGACCCGGTCCATCCCGGAGTGCCTCCGACCACGGTAAATCTCCCGAAGGGATCCGGTTTCCTGCAGATCACGGATATTCTTGACGACACCCGGTTGGTTGAAAACCGACCCTTTTTCTGGCTGCTCGCCCTCATCAAAAGGGCAATCCCGCGCATTCAGGCAGGTGAATATGAATTGAACGGCGCCATGTCGCCCAGCGAGATTCTCAACAAACTGGTCCGCGGAGAGATCAAGGTTTATAAAGTGGTCCTGCCGGAGAACCTCACCGCAAACGAAGCGGCAAAACGGCTTCTCGCCGACAAACTGATCGACGAGAAAGAATTCATGGCGTTATCCGTCGATCGGTCTTTTCTCTCCTCACTCAGCATCGAAGCGGACAGCATCGAGGGATATCTCTATCCCGACACCTATCACTTCAACCGGTCCATGACGACCGAAAAGATCATCCGGACCATCCTGGAAAAGTTCTGGAAAGAGGTCACGCCGGAACTGAGAGAAAAGGCTAAAGAGATGGGTCTGACGATGAACGAATGGGTAACCCTGGCCTCCATGATCGGCAAAGAATCCGGAATCCGGGCTGAAAAACCATTGATATCGGCTGTCTTTCACAACCGCTTGAGGATGGGCATGAAACTCCAGAGCGATCCCACCGCCATCTACCACCTTGCGAAAAACGGCCAGCCCGTTCCATCGGTCCGAAAGGAACACCTCCAATCGGACACTCCCTATAATACTTATATTATCAATGGTTTGCCTGCTGGACCCATTGCCAGTCCAGGCATTGATTCCCTTGTGGCAGCTCTCTATCCCGCCTCAGTCGATTACCTCTATTTCGTCGCCAACAATGATGGGGGGCACCACTTCTCCAAAAATCTTTCCGCACACAACCAAGCCGTCTTAAAATATCAGATTCACAATCAAAAAAAGTAAAAAATTTTTCTTGACAAAGACAAAATCCTCCTTTATTGTGGCCTCAAAGTGGGGCAAAGTGGATTATAGTGGAGGAAAAATTCTTTCATGTCCGTCTTCCGGGGTCAATACTACCACACGATCGACGACAAGGGGAGGGTTACCTTCCCCTCGCGGCTCCGTGAAGTCTTTGCCGAAAAATATGACAACCGCCTCGTCATCACCAACTGGGACGGTTACTTGATGGCGTTCCCCTACGACGAATGGCGGGTTATCGAGGAAAAGGTCTCCCACCAATCGTTGCTGCGCAAAGAAGTCCGCGCCTTTCAGCGATTTTTCATGTCCGGCGCGGTCGACTGCTCCCTGGACGGCCAGGGTCGCGTCCTCATCCCCCCCAATCTCAGGGAATTCGCGAAACTGGAAAAGGAAATCGTCCTGGCCGGCATGATCAAGGTCATCGAAATCTGGAGCAAGGAAAGGTTCGAAACCGAGATGAAGAAAAGCGGAGACAACCTGGACGGCTTCAGCGACTACATGGCTGACCTTGGAATATAGAAGGCGCTCTGCAAAATGAGTTTATCGGTTTTTCACAAAGGCACATTCAAATGGACATTTTCCACAAGCCGATTTTGCTCGCAGAGACCATCGCATTCCTTCGATGCAGAGCTGGGGGCGTCTACCTGGACGGTACGCTGGGAGGCGGAGGACATGCCTTTCAAATCTTGAAAAACTCGGCGCCGGATGGCCGGCTGATCGGTATCGACGCCGACGAGGATGCGCTCGGAGAAGCCCGAAAACACCTGGAATCTTTCGGCAACCGGGCCGTCCTGACCAAGGGAAATTTCGCCGACATGAAAAACATGCTGAGCCGGATGAAAATTGAAAAGGTGGACGGGATTCTCCTCGATCTGGGCGTTTCCTCTCATCAACTGGACACGGCAGAGCGCGGCTTCAGCTTCGCCCTCGACGCCCCGCTGGACATGCGGATGGACCGAAGCCGGGGTCCGAGCGCATGTGATCTCGTCAACACCCTTTCAAGGGAGGCGTTGGAAGAGATTCTCCGGAAATTCGGTGATGAACGGCGCGCCGGACGGA
>JAXGRQ010000002.1:0-4933 GCA_040765725.1 Syntrophales bacterium | reverse complement strand
GAAATTCGCCCCCTTTTTTCGGTAGGGTCATGGTTCGTTCAATGGCATCGCGGCATTTTGCCGGAGTCTCCCAAATGAAGCCCTTGTAAGCGATAACGCTTGTGAGCATCACGAAAATGTTGAAGCCGAGCAGCACATAATGCCACCAGCGCAGTCGAGCCGTTTCGCCGCTGCGAGCGATGGCCGCGAGCCAGAATAGCGCCAGGAAAATCCACGGCAGTGCAACCTCCGTCGAATAGCGCCCGGCTAGGCATAAAACAGTCATTAGGGCCGTGGTCATGACGACGGCTCCAGTGATCATGAAGACCATGTAAAGTTTTACCTCCCGAACATACCGCCGCCAGCGCGCCAGGCCAAACGCCGAAAGAAGCATGAAGAAGGCTGTGTTGAGGACGAGTGGCACGCGCACCGCCTCGACGTAGTCGTACTCGGCATAGGACGGCAATCCCGAGAGGCGGCGGTCGGCGCCGACAAACGGCCAGCCCGTGTCGATATTGTCCGCGGTCGGTATGTAGTAATAGAGAAGCGAAGGCAAAACACGCCCCGTCTCAAAGGTGCCGTACTGTCGAAGGTTTGCTAGACGCTTCGGGTTCGTGAGCGGCTGGATGTTTCGTGTCATGTCCATGAATGTCAACGGATTGCCCCAGCGCGCGTGGTTGATGGTGAGAGTGAAGGCAGAAAGCAGCGTGAAGGTTGCCAAACAAACGGCAACGGGACGCAGATGCGTTCGGCGTTGTGTCCGAAGATACTCCCAAAGCGCGAGGGCAACGAGACCGGTTAAGGGCACGGCCACAAGAACGCCGACGGTCGGGCGGCACAGGACAGCGCCACCCGCGGTCAGGCCAAGAAAGAGACCGTTCTGCCAAGTCCGCTCCTTCGCGCATAACGTCCAGAGGACGTAGGTCGCGGCGAAGGCAAGCGCCATCATGAGCCCCCAGGCGATGGCCTCGTGATAAATCCAACCCCAGGCGAACGGATAGAGCAGCGGTGAGCCAACAAACAGTGCGGCGAGCAACAGGAAGCTTAGGCGGCGGTTCGCTCCGGTCAGCAAGCCCAGCTTGAGGAAAGAGCGCGCAACGGCGGTAAAGCCGAGCGTGAACGCCGCCAGCATGGAGATGTTCGCGAGGTTCAGGCGATACGGGTCCGTGAAGATGCTCGCGACGCCGCGCCACAGCGCCGGCAGGAAGCCGAAGTAGCTCACGAAGACACCGGGCGCCACGACGAAGCACTCGGAGGTGCAATACTGAAAGTCCACGAAAAAGTCTCCCGCCAGGAAGTGTGTCCACATGTTGGCGTAGATGCGCGTCCCGAAGGCGTTGTGCGCGAAGAAATCGCCGAGCAGGCCGTTGGTTAGGAGCAGCGTGAGGAAGGCCACGAGCGACAGGTAAAGCACGACGAGATGCAGAACAGCAAGATTCCTGGTTTTCAATTTTTTTATAAATTTCACGGGGTGATCAAAAAAGTATGCCATGGCGCCGTGTTTTCTCAGGATCCAAATCAGCACAAAGGTTGACACGAAGAAAACGACAAACCAACCGAACAACCGACTCGCGAATGGAAACAGGATCAATTCATGGAGTTGCAGAGGGGAACGGAGAGGAATAACAATCTGCGGGTCTGTAGCACCCTCTTCAATGGTTACTTTCAGCACGTTGTCCATGAAGTCGAATGTCTTGATTTGATTCCTGGGGCGCAATGTATGCAGATCGATCGATGATATGGATTTGCCGAAACCATTGACGAAGGAAATCTCCTGTATGGAAACGACACCGTCGGTCTGGAGAGGATCGAAGCGGAGGCCCTTGATGGTCACCAGAGGCAGGGGCAGGTTAAAGGTATGGAATTCACCGTCGCCCTCCACAGTCGTCTTCACCGATTCCCGCTCCGTAAGCCCATCACCCGTATCGTAATAAAACTGGGTGCGACCATGGGCCGATGAGCTCATCGATACCTGCAGCGAAAAAGAACAGGCCTGCTGATACAGGTATCGGCCATGGACCGCCGATAGGACCACGGAAAGAATCAGGGCCCAAACCCAAAAACCGGGAATTCGATATTGTGAGATCTTATCTGCCAAGATTAAAGTCTATTGGACCTGCCATCAAAGCTTCTACACGGTTAGGTATTGATTCGTCGGATAGTGCTTCTGAGAAAAATCAGGGGACCCTGAAAATGAGCTTTCCCAGACAGAAGACATATTGATCGGAGCGGCGTTTACCGTCAACGGCGGCAATCCACCGTCCGTCGTTCAGCGGCCAGGCGGAAACCTGATGCATCCCCTCGCTGTTCCATCCCGATCCCGAACCCTCCAAAAGAGGATTGTTCTGCAAAGGGCGTTCTTGGTATTCTTCCCGCGTCAGCGTCACGATTTCGAAACCCCGAACCGCTTTGCCGTATTTATCCCCGTACTCCCGGGAATCCTGGGAAAAACGGATCAGACGATCTCCCGTATCCAGAAAATTTCCGGCCGGTCTGGCATCACGACCGTTTCCGCTGACAATGGGACTCCCGGGATGCTCCATCCAGGGGCCTTCAGGATGTTCCGCATAAAAAAGATAGAGATTTCGATTATCCACGGAGGAGCTGAACAGCCATAGGGTGTCCCGATAAATCAGAACCGTTGAATCCACCAGAGGCCTGCCGGCAATGATCGTCTTTACAAATTGCCATCCGTCAGGGAAATGTGTCGCTTTATAGAGACGGACGCCATTGACGGCGACGGACTCCGGAACCAGGTAATATTCATCCTTCCACTTGAAAACATTCGGATAAGATAGATGAAACGGCTCTTCCAAAACCACACGTTCATAGCGCCAGCGAAGGCCGTCCGTGCTGGTCGCCAAGCCGATGACACCGTTGTCCACACCCAGAATTTCAAAAAAAAGATGATATTTGCCCCGCTCTTGGATTAAAAAGGGATCGGCCACGAAACGGGTCGGCACGTCCGTGATATCGGAAGCCGTGAAAATTGGATTGCCCGGACGCGGATGCAGCTTCAATGTCTGCCCCTGGAGCTCCAGGTCGTAGATGCCGATGCTCCAGATATCCTCGGTGGGTCCGGAAAAGCAGAGATAGGGAACATTGATATCGGCTACATGGACGGCGAAGATACCGAAAAGTCCAACGGCGCACAACAGGACAAGTGCGACAAGGCTTTTTTTGAACGGACTTTTTTTCATCCCGCGGACCTTGGGAAAACCCCTCATGACCAGATTTTCCAGCCGGCCTTCCCGTCATTCCAGAGTCTTTCCAGTCTTTGCAGGTCTCTGAGCGTATCCATGCAGGACCAGAAGCCGGTATGCTTGTAAACCATCAGTTGCCCTTCCCGAACGATCTGTTCCAAAGGTCCGTATTCCAGGTCGCAATCATCGGCTTCGGTCAGATAGTCGAAAATCCGCCGGTTGAAGACATAAAATCCGCCATTGATGAATCCCGGCATTTTGGGCTTCTCAAAAAACTCTTCCACGCGATTGCCGTCGATCTTCAGTTCCCCGAAATACGAGGGCGGACGCAGCACTCCCGTTACCGTCACGAGCTTCCCATGTTGCTTGTGAAAATCCAGCAGGGCATGGATGTTGACGTCAGACAGGCCATCGCCATATGTGGCCATAAATGTTTCCCCTTTGACGAACTTCTGGAGCTTCTTCAGCCTAGCCCCTTTCAGGGATTTTTCGCCGGTATCCGCCAGTGTGATCCGCCACCCCGCCTCTTCATGATTCTGGTGGATGCAAATATTCTCCGGCTTCCCCAGCTCAATGGTCACGTCGTTGTTCATCAGCTCGTAATGACAGAAATAATTTTTGATCATTTCGCCTCGATAACCCAGGGCCAGAACAAAATCCCGATGACCGAAATGGGCATAGTTCTTCATGATGTGCCACAGAATGGGACGCTTCCCGATCGTAACCATCGGTTTAGGCCGTGATTCCGTCTCCTCACGCAGGCGGGTGCCCGCACCACCGCAAAAGATGACAATTTCCATGCTGATGAACCTCCTTTATCAATGACAGCTCCATACCATGATCTAAAGTCAATGACGACTTTTTTCATCCTCCGACTGTCGTCCAAACTGTTCTTTTTTAGCCTCATTTGCTTTGAAAAACGATTTTCTTCACATCCTTGTTCCCATATCGGCTCTCCTGAACCTGAACCGTCAGCGATACGCTCTGCCCACGGACGATTTTCCCCCGAATCACGCCTGTCTCCTTATCCAGGGTCCAATCCTGAGCCTCTTTTGGAACATCCAGCAGGGAATACTGCAAGATCGGCTTTTCCCACAATCCCAGCCTGTAATCCGGACTCGTGGCCAATACACGCCCCAGAGAACTGATCACAGGCACCTTCCAGCGAAACGGCCCGGACGATACCATCACCTTCATCGGGGAGATAATCCTGGGATGGGGCAGGTAGATTTGCGGAGACGGACAGCTTCGGGACCCCTGATCGTCGACGGCTACGATCCGATACTGGGCGGCAGGTTTTCGAAGCATGGACGGCGCGGGTCCGTTCGGATCAAGGACTGCAAATTCCGTTTTTTTCGTGATCGTCAAAAGGGTCGGCGGCACGATTGGCCAGTCCGTCGCGTAGACATCCGCCCAGCGGTACTTCATTTTATCCGAAACGCCCATCCCCAGTATCCGGTGACGCTTGTTGGTCGGCATGAACCCTTCCACCGAACTGGTGTGGATCTCGTATTTCGTCGGCGCTGTTCCATTTGGATTCGGATCCCATCTAAGAATGCTTCTCCCGGCTTTTTCCACCAGACGGACATTTCGAGGCACGCCGGGGCCGCGGATCTTAAAGGATTGGATCGGACTCCAATCTCCGGCCATATTGTCGGTATTGTAGGGACGAACCCTCCAGAAAAGCTCCCGGCCGACGGGCAGCATGCCGCGCCAGGGCAGCTCGAAAACGCCATTTCCGTTTTCGTGGC
>JAXGRQ010000019.1:0-42092 GCA_040765725.1 Syntrophales bacterium | reverse complement strand
CCGCGGACACCTTCTTTTCCGTGATGTCGGATGGGACGAATCCCTTCGAGAACAGCAGCTCCGCGGCCATCTGGGCGGAGTCGGCCTCAATGTTGCCCGAAACGGCTTTTCCGCCGGGATTGAAGGCCCTGTAGGCAAAACTGGGCATGACGAACCTCACATCATGACGGCGCCGGCCGCCTCTTCCAGCGTGGTAATTCCCCGGAGGACCTTGGCGGCCGCGTCTTCCTGAAGGGTGCGCAACTTTCCAGCTTTTTTGGCCTCCCGGGCAATCTCCTGGGCGGACCGTTTTTCCAGGATCAGCCGCTGGATCATCTCGTCATTGACAAGGACCTCGAAGATGCCCGTCCGCCCCTTGTAGCCCGTGTTCATGCACTGGTTGCAGCCCCTCCCGCGCATGAAGGAGCCGTTTTCAACGCCTTCGAGACCCACCGCGGCCAGGGCCGCTTTGGGGGGCTGGTATTTTTCCTTGCAATACGGGCAGATCGTCCGGACCAGGCGCTGGGCAAAAGTGGCCAGCAGAACCGACGCGATCAGGAAGGGCTCGATGTCCATATCCACCAGGCGGCTGATGGCGCCCGCCGCGTCGTTGGTGTGCACGGTGCTCAGAAGCCGGTGCCCGGTTTGCGCGGCCTGAACGGCGATTGCCGCCGTCTCCGGATCGCGGATCTCCCCCACCATGATGATGTCGGGGTCCTGCCGCAGGATGGAACGCAGGCCGCCGGCGAAGGTCATTCCCGCCTTGCGGTTGAGCTGGACCTGGCGGATGTTTTCGATGCGGTATTCCACGGGATCTTCCAATGTCATGATATGGCTTTCCGGCCGGTTGAGCTCGTTGAGGATGGCGTAGATGCTGGTGCTCTTGCCGCTTCCGGTCGGGCCGGTGCTCAGGATCATCCCGTAGGGCTTGTTGATGATGGACTGGATCTTGACGATGTCGGACGGAATCATGCCGAGCTTGTCCAGTGAATAGATTCCGGCGCCGGTGTCCAAAAGCCTCAAGACCAGGTTCTCCCCGTGGATCGTCGGAATGGAGGAGACGCGGACATTGATCTCCTTCCGGTCCATCTTCAGTGTGAATCGTCCGTCCTGCGTGACCCGCGACACGGTGATGTCCATGTTGGCGAGGATCTTGATCCGGGCGACGATCGGCAGGAAAAGGGATTTCGGGGGGGCCGGCACATCATGGAGCTTGCCGTCGATGCGGAAGCGCACCTGGACATTGTTCTGCTGGGGGCTGATATGGACGTCGCTGGCGCCTTCCCGAATCGCCTGGCCGAAAATCGTGTTTACCAGGCGGATCACCGGCGCTTCCCCCGCCATGTCCTGCAAAGAAGAGACCAGGACATCCGCCTGGTCCTCTTTTTCGGTTTCCGGCTTGATGTCCATCTCCATCGTTTCCAGGACGTTTCCCAGACCCGATTGGATGCCGTAGATGCTGCTGATGAGTTGATTCACCTCCCGTTCCGTTCCGATGGACGGCTCCACCTCGCAGTTGGTCAGCATTTCGACCCCGTCAAGGGTGTCGATGTCCATGGGATCGCTCATGCAGATGGTGAGGAGGCGCCCCTTTTTTTTCAGCGGGGCAATCTGGAATTTCTGGGCATAATCCAGAGGGATCAGTTGGGCCAGGCTCTGGTCAAGCGGATATTTTTCCGGCTGATACCGTTCAATTTTCAACTGCCGGCTGAGCATCTCCAGCATCGGATGCTCCCCGACGAGACCCTTGCGGATGAGATACTGCCCCAGTTTCAGCTTGGACTTGGGCAGATCCATCAGGGCTTCCTTTAGCTGATCCTCCGTCAACAGGTTGGCCTCGGCGAGCATCTCGCCGAGTTTTTTTCGCATTTGCATACTCTTTACCGTGAGTAATAGACGGTGTCCGGTTCCGGCGTTCTCACCACAGCGGCGTTTGCGGCCAATGCAGATGGAAGACCCGCAAGATGTTGCCGGGCGGAGGTTTCGTCCGAAAAGCCGTCCTTCAACAGCACGCTGAATAGCATACCCTGCCGGGGATTCCAATAGGGAAGAAAACGGAGGTCC
Source organism: Syntrophales bacterium (assembly GCA_040765725.1). Lineage (GTDB taxonomy): Bacteria > Desulfobacterota > Syntrophia > Syntrophales > UBA5619 > UBA5619. The sequence continues at coordinate 40,049 of JAXGRQ010000019.1, read as the reverse complement.
GGAAATGTCGTTTTATGGGTTCGGTAGACTTCGTAGGCCTCGTCCAGATTGTCGGAGGTCATGACCTGGATCCAGTATGCTTTCCCTTCCAGCGGGCTTTCCCCCATGGGGAGCGCGGGCAGACGGACAACTTGCCCCGCCTGGACCCGGTGCAAATTCCGGATCTGCGGGTTGGCTTTTGCCACGGCCCGAAGGATGTCCCGGTTGTATTCCCCGTAGAGATCGGTCAGCATCCACCAGACCGTTCTTCCATTTTGCAGCGCCAGCTTGCCGAGCAGTGTCGGTTTCTCGTAAGCCACGGCTTCCCGGGCGGACGGGGTTTTACTGGCTGTACCCGGAGCGGCAGAGGGCTCCCGCACGGCATCCGGTTCGGACGGGATTTCCCTAACGGTGTCCGGAAGTGCCGTGCTCACTTCAGTGGAGGACCCTGGAACGGTTGAGGCGCCTGCGACGGAGGAGATCCCTTGCGGGATTTCACCGGATGCCGTTTCGGAAGGGGCGTTGACCGATGGGGTCGAAAGCGGCTGGGCAACGAGAAAAATCAGCAGGGCTGCCGACGCGAGGAGCGCAGCCGGCGCCCATCTCAGCAGGCGCGAGGGCCACGACCTTTCCGTCGCGGCAAGCCGGGCGGCGCAGGATTGAACCAGGAACCAGCCGGCCCTGGAGCGGTTCTGGATGATCATCGCCAGGACCACGTGGTGGCACAGCGTGATGATTTTCCGCGGGTAGCCGCCGCTGGTCAGGTAAATCGCCAGGAGCCCGGATCGGGAGAAGAGAGCCGGCGGAGCGTTCTCGCCGGCGGCCTGGTCCAGGCGGAACCGGATCATGTCCCGGGTTTCCTGAAAATTGAGAGGCTCCAGGATGTAGAGCAGGTTCACCCTGTCCGCGACATTTTCCGTCCTGTCGAGGATCTGCCGGAATTCGGGCTGACCGAATATGACGATCTGGAGGAGTTTGTTTTCGTTCGTTTCGTAATTGAGGAACTCCCGAAGAATCTCCAGGCCGAAGTCGGGAAGCTTTTGCCCCTCGTCAATGATGAGGACGACGATTTTTTTTTCCGTGACCCCTTTTCGGAAGAGGTGATCCTTGATGCTCTCCTTGAGCTGCCATTCGCTCAGGTCGCCTCCCGGGGGAAGCTTTCGTTTTTTCGACTTCCCGAGGATGCCGAATTCGAGGGCGACCGTGGAGAGGAATTCCAGCGGCGTGCTGAAGGAGGGGTCCAGCAGCAGATGCGTCTCCACAGCGTCGGTGGTTCCGTCGGATTCGGCGAACTTCGAAATCAGGTGGCGGCAGAGGGTCGTTTTTCCCGTGCCCACACGACCGAGCACGACGTTCAGGCCCCGGCGGAGGCGGATGGCCAGTTCGAGTTTCTGGAGACAACTGACATGTTTCGGGGATTGGTAGAAAAACTCCGGCTCGGGGGAGTTGGAGAAGGGCTCTTTGGCCAGGTTGAGGATTTTGAAATAGTCCATTATTTGTTCAAGGGTGTCGGTTCCTTTTCAACGGATTTTGCTGTTGCCGGGCCTGCTACGGCTGTGGCCTGCGGGGGAAGGATGGTCGGCGTGATGAAGATCAGGACTTCCTGCATCTGCGAGCTCTTGTCCTCGGCTTTGAAAAGCCAGCCCAGAATCGGCACATCCTTAAAGAACGGAACGCCAGCATCGCCGACCGTATTCGATTGTTTCGTCAGTCCCGAAATGACGATCGTTTCGCCGTCCCGGACAATCAGGTTAGTTTCGGTCTTTTTCTTCAGAATGAACGGATTTCCGCTCACGTCCCGTGACGTATCCACTTCGTCTTTCTTTATGACGATTTTCATCTTCATGTTCCGGCCGTCGATCACATGGGGGGTGATCTCTAGCCTCAGCACGACATCCTCGAATTTAACCGACCTTGTCACGGCACCGGTTGACGAGGTCTCTTCGGTCACATAGGGGATCCTCTCGCCGTTTTCCGTGAAAGCCATCTGGTTGTCCATCGTCGTAATCGAAGGACTGGAAAGGATATTCAGCTTGCCGTCGTTCTGCAGGGCGCTCAACTGAACTTCCAGCAGATTGCCGCCGATTGTCCCGAAAATGAGCCCCAGCGAAGTCGGGGCGATATCGTTGATTGCGGCGGCGGGCAAATTCACGTTTAAGCCCTGTCCGCTGATGCCCGTAGCACCGGAGGTCGGTTCATATCCTCCGGAAAGCGCCGATCCCGGCGATACGGTGGACCCGCCGGAACCTCCGGGGGTGATGTAAAGGCTCTGATTCCCGACGTATCTGCCGAAGACTCCTCCCCATTGGATGCCCAAACTCCTTGCCGTGTTTTTAGTCGCCTCGACAATATTGGCCTTGATCTGGATCTGAGGAGTGGGTTTGTCAATCTCCTCGATGATGGTGATGATCCGCCGGATGTCGTCGGGAACGGCCTGGATGATCAGCGAATTGCTGTGGTCGTCGACGCGGATCGTGCCCCTGCTGGTTTTCCCGTCCTTATCCATCAGAAAATCCTGCAGGTTCTTCTGGAGACCGTCGGCCTTGGCAAAGTGGATGGGGATAACCCTTGTCACCTTTGGTTCCACCTCACGTCGGCTCAACGCCTGGTCCTTCTGTTTCTGCTCCCTTTCCTTGTCCTCCAATGTCATGACCCGGAGAATGTCTCCCTCCCACGCATAATCGAGGGCCTGCATCCGGAGGATGCTGGTGAAGGCCTGATCCCAGGGAACCGATTTGAAATCGACGCTGACCTCCCCCTTGATTTCGTTTTTGATCAGGATGTTGACATTGACGGCCAGGGCCAGCGACCGCAGCACCGATTTAACGTCGGCCTGCCTCATCTTGAGGCTGATCTCATTGGTCGGAAGAAGCCTGACCGAGGCAACGGGCTTTTCTTCGGGTGCGCTGGGTCCGCTTTTTGAAACGGTTTCCCCGAAATCGATCACGCGCGGCTGGGCCACGGGGGAGGAACCCGCCGAGGTCTCCTCCAGGGTTTTCCACTTTTCGAAGAAAGGATCTTTTTTCGGTGGGGCATCGCTTGCGCAGCCCGTCATGAGGAATGAACCGATTACGGCGCCGGCCAGCCAGCGGAATATCACCCCCTGTTTCCGGGTTATCAAGGCTTTCCTCCAGTCCATTCGTCCTGCAGCGGAATCTCGATCGTCAGGTTCGTGGCCTTATTATAGAGGGTGATCCGGGTCGGGTCAATGCTTTTCAGGACATAGCCCTCCACATCGATTGCATTCCCGGAAACGTATTCGTTTCCGTTGATGATAGCAATTTTTTTGCGGCCGGTGTCCAGGTATCCGGTGTAGAGGATCTTCCCCTTGACGGCGGCCAGGGCCGTTTCCTGGGCCATTTCCCTGGTCACGGAAACCTCGCGGGCCTCGATTTTCTCATAGAAGGGGTCTCGCGGCCACGGGGCCTCCGCCTGCCCGATCATGTGGGCGGCCGCAGGCGACGGCGTGTCCTTCGTCAGGGTTGCCGTGATTTCATTGACGAGCTTGCCAAGCTCTTCCACTTTTTTTCCTGTATCCACGGCGGCTGCGCTTTTGCGGCCTTTGGACAGGAAATCGTAGCCGGCATAAAGAACCGCCAGGAGCATGACGGCCAAAATGACGATCTGTCTTGTGGTCAGTTTTTTCATGGTTTCATCACAAACGCCGGCCTAAGCCAGCGCCAACCGGATCTTGATCCTGTATTCCATGAAGGCCGGATCCTTCCGGATTTCGATCTCTTCATAACGCTCCAGGTAGGGCAATTCGCCGATGCCGATTAAAAATTTACGGAAATTCATGAAATCGCCCCGAACGACCATGTTCATGATCAGGGATTTGGACTGGTTGGTCAGCGATGAGACATCCGGCGCGACGGATTGGGTTTTCAGTGACGCGTTGTCCGCGATTCTTCTGAGCGTGGATGGGGTGATGACCACCAGATCCCTCGACAATTTGTCCCTTTGGGGTGAGGGCAGGGCGGTGGTCGGCCTGGCCTGACTCCTGGTCTTCAGGGCCTGATAGAGGGGTTGCAGATTCTTCTGTTCGTCCACCTGATACTGGATTTCCCGGATTTCACTGTCGCGGCTGATCACGCTTCTGCCCATGGGCCATAGGGCGGCCGCCGCGAAGAGCAGCAGGACGCCCAGCCAGGACAGGTGGATGATCAGGGTCCGCCGCGGGATGGATTTGAGCAATGGAAGATTCATCATTTACCCGACAATGTTCATCTGTGCCGTAAAGCGCAGCACATCGTTTTTCCGGACCTGCTCGATGCCGTTCTTTTGCAGGGTCACCTGCTGAAACAGAGGCGAGTCCTCGAGTTTGATCAGATAGGCGGCCAGAGACGCCTCGAGCGAATGGCGCTCTCCGGTAATGACGCCCTCCAGAACAAGATGGTTCATCTTGCCGGCCGGTGCGGTTCCCTTCGGCGGTTCCTTGGGCGGCTCCGTTTTCTTCTCCGCCACAGGTTGGCCTTTCGCAGCCTCTGTCGGGAGACCTTGGGCTGCTGTTGGGACGGGCGCCCCGAAATCGGCCTTCAGATTCACCAGCCGGATATTGACCGGGGTCAGCGAGGCGACTTCATTGATCACCGCCATGCCACGGTACCTTTCGATGTAGTCCCGTGGCGAGAAGGTCTGCTGTTTTACCTTTGCCGCCATTTGAAGGAGCTCGCTTTGCTGGACGCGGGGCTGATACCGGGCCAGTTGTTTTTGCAGCCGGCTGACATCCATCGTCTTTTTGGTCAGGAGGCCGAGCTGATACAGGAAGGCCCCCCCGCAGATCAGCGTGAGGACGGCCAGGACCAGGAAAATGGCGCGGCTGACCCGGTTGATTTTGACGATCTGCTGCTTTTCCCGTGCGGTGAACAGCAGGTTGGGGGTGTATTCATTGTCGGAAAGGGCCATGCCGAGGGCCGGCGTCAGCGTAACCCGTTCGGATCCGTCGCCGTTGTCGAAAGCCGGGTCGGTGAGGGTTTCTTCCGGATCGAAGGGGTCGACACAGCCGATTTCAAGGCCAAGCTGTTCGCCCATGTAAGTGATGACCGGAGGGTATATGTTCACCGTGGCGGACACATAAAGTCGGGTCAGGCCGTCCTCGCCGCTTTTCTCTTTATGGTAGTCGAAAGTCCGCTCGATCTGACGGACCAATCTATCCACAGCAGGTTTGATGATCTCCAGTTTCTGCTGCTCCGTCAGGGAATATCCGGGATCTTTTTCCGTCAGGGCTTCTCCATCCGGGTTGAGGCTGATCAGGACCTTCCGGGCCTGCTCGATGTCCACTTCGGAGGAATCCTGATGGTTCGGCAAAAGGGCATCCGCCCGGGACGGGTCGCGCAGAGCCTCCAGCAGGGATTCGACCATGCTGTTGATCCCGCTCTTGATCCCGCGGGTCATGATCAGATTGCCGTCGCGGAATATATTGATCCGCGAAAAGCTGTTGCCGAGAAACAGGGTTGCGATGTGGCCGTCGGATTGGCGAAGCCAACCGGTCCGGAGGAGGTTCTGAATGGCGAACGGGATTGTGGAGATGCCCGTCAGCGGCAGCCCGATCCTCGCAAAAAGGTTTTTGACCGTCTCGATTTCCCGAATGGGCGCCGTGTAGGCCATAATGAACCATTTGGGGGCGCCATTGTCGGTGATTTCTTCCAGGACTTCATAATCGAGGACGGACTCCTTCTCGTTGAAGGAGGCCTCTCTTTTCATGGTCCAGAAAACGGCGTTTTCAATCTGATTCCTGGGGACCTTCGGGATCTTGATGTGACGGACATTGACGCTGGCTGCCGTCATGATCGCCCAGATGCTGATTTTCCTGTAATCGCCGCAGAAGCGCTTCAGCTCCACCCGGAGAAAATCGGTGAATTCGGGGGTTCCTTTTTGAAGGTGGCTGAAGGGGATTCTTTGATAGTCGATCAGATCCCAACGGCTGTCCATCTTTTCGGTCTTGACCAGTCGGAGGCAATCATGCCCGATGTCGACGCCGACATGGATCATCTTCCTGGCCGGGGACTTTTTTTTGGAAACCGCCTGGATGCCGCGCCGGGGAGCAGGAGAGGATTTGCCCTTCAAAACGGGCAGGCCGGTGGCGCCTTTTTTCGAACGGATCAGATCGAGAAGTTTTTCGGTCGATGTAATGTCATCCATAAAGTGCCACGGCAGATCCCTTTTTTATCATCGGCCCGAGAAGCTCGATCGCGGATATTCGCGATTCGGTTACCGAATATAACAGCTTTTATTTTTTAATCAAATCATTTCCGATTTCAACAAGTCCCGCAAAGGGGGGCAGGGTCGATCGCCGGAGGCACGCAAAGGGAAAGGAAAGCTACATTCTGGATTCGCCGAAGATTCGCCACCCCCCCTGTCCCTTTTTCAGATAGAAGAGTTTTCGGGTATCGCTTTTGAAGTTGCTGGAGCGGTATCGCTGCACAAAACGGATGACGGCGATCTCTCCGCTTTTCTCCTGGAGAAGCAGGATGGCCGGGTGTTCCACCTTCACGTCGATGAATTTTTTGCCGACGTTGACCCTTTCCTTCTGCCGTTTGTAGGCCTGGTAATTCATCCCGTCGCTGTTGACAAAATCCGGGGCGTAGTGGTCCATGAACGGTTCCGTTTTTCCCGTTTCCCAGGCTTTGGCCCAGGAGGCCATGAATGCGGTCAACTCATCGGAAATCTTCCGTTGATCGGGGATCTTTGCCGTTCGGAGCCGGTTGACGATGACCATGGGGGTGCCGCCCGCGGGAATGAGGCCCGTCAATTCCTTCAGCACGTCGTTGCCGACCGCGATGCAGCCTTTGGTGTTCTGAAGTTCCGGATCTCCGAGATTCTTTTCCGGCAGATGGCCGTGCAGCCAGATTCCCGTTCCGTCCTTTTTGTCCCTGCGGTCCAGGAAGTTGGGGTAATTGAGAACAAAGGCGCCGTGGCCGTATTTCGCGGGAAGGCTTTTCCCGGGAATGTAGCGCATCGTGAAATAGTTGCCTACCGGGGTCGCCAGATCCCCGGCCTTCTTCTTGTCGAGACCGTTGGCGCCGACAATGCAGGGATAGCTTTTCACGAGCGTAACCCGAGTGTCGACGAAGCGGAAGAGGTGAAGCGTCCGGGAGTCCTTCTCGCAGGCGAGCAGGTATTCATTGGCATTCGCCAGGATGAACGGATAGGCCGTCTCATCCGCCGCCATGGCGAATCCGGCCGGCGTGATCGGCGGGGGCTGCTTTTCCGGCGTTGCCGCTGCGGGAGGCTTCGCCGCCGGTGTTGCGGCGGGGATGGTTTCAGGCAGCCGTGCGGGCGCGGCGGGCGCCTGCGGCGGTTTCTCCGGGGAGGCGGGTTTCGAAGCGGTCTCAACCGCGGGCGGCCGGGCCGGCTTTTCCGCCGGGATCGTTTCAGGAGCGGTTTCAGCAACGGGCGGCAAAAGTTCGCTCACGCGGCTTTGCGTCTCGGCCACCACCGTCAGGGCCTTTTTCGTGTCTCCCTGGGCCAGCGAAATCCGAATCTGGTCCAATTTTCTCTGTGTTTCCTGAAACCCTGTCAGGGTCAGGTCGCGCTGTCTGCGGTTTTCCAGATAAAGGCAGGATACGATGATGATGGCCAACAGCAGCAGCACGTTGAGCGCGATGAGCCCGATGAATACGGGATCATGGAAATAACCCTTGTCCTTTTTCAGATATGAAGGATATGGCTGGTTCATGAAATGGCCGACGGATGTTCCCGCACACGTTTAAATTTTGGAAAGCACTATGATGATTTTTGAGTTTTGTCAAGGAGTTCAATATGAACCTCTGTTTGAGAGCGGCATACGGCCCTGCCTGAAAGAGGTAACGTCAAGAGTTTTGTGTCGGAGCAAGAGCATCTTTCTTGACTGGGCAAAAGGGCTGTGCTAAGTTCCACCCCGAATTCGGCAATCCTTGGGATTCCGACGCTGCAAATCATGAAGAAACTATCCCATCTCGATGAAAAAGGCCGGGCGCGAATGGTGGATGTCACGGCCAAGTCACCCACGCTCCGCAGGGCGGTTGCCCGCGGAACCGTCCGGATGCGTCCGGAAACCGCGGCGCTGATCCAGGAAGGGGGGATTCCCAAGGGGGATGTCTTTGCCGTTGCCCGGATCGCGGGGATCATGGCGGCGAAGAAAACCGGTGATCTGATCCCGATGTGCCATCCCCTTGAACTGACGGGAATCGAGATTCTCTTTTCCTGCGACACCGCTGCAGGCGAAGTTTCCATCGAGGCAACGGTCCAGACGATCGGCAGAACGGGTGTCGAGATGGAGGCCATGACGGCCGTCAGCGCGGCTGCGCTCACGATTTACGACATGTGCAAGGCGGTGGACCGGGAGATCGTCATCACGGATATTCGACTGATGAGCAAGGAGGGCGGCAAGAGCGGCGCCTTCGTCCGGCAGGAACGGCGGGGGAAATCATTACTTTAAAGGCGGGCCGGACCCGCCGGGGGAAGAGATGACGAAGCGCGTCCATACGATCAGAAAGGCTTTTCTCGTTCCCCTCGGCATCGATACCGTTCTCCTCTGCAGCCTCTTCGTCCTGTCCCTGCTGTCGGGTTCCACAACGGAACGGCTTGTTTTCGCGATTTTTTTCTTTCCCTCGCTTTATCTCTTTCTCGAATGTGTTTTCCGACGGGTCACGGTCGATGAGGAAGGGCTGATCATCCGAAGGCTTGGGAGAGAAAAGAAGGCCCCCTGGGGGAGCATCACCCATGTCGGAGGCCTCAGTCTGCACAAAAAGGCCTATATTCTTCTGACAACCCTCAAGGGCTTTCTCATCGTTTCAAACGCGTATGACGATTTCCCGGGGCTGGCGGCAGAGATCGTTTCGAATGTGGATGCCGCAAGGGTGGAGGAGGATGTCCGTCAGTTCACGGGTGACCCCCCGTCCGGAATGGCCCATATCGCAATGGCATGGGTTGCGGCCGTGTTCATGGTCGGCATCCTGGTGATCAAGATCATGTCTTTCACGGCGTGATGACGGGGGCCCCGACGCAGGGCCGTCATGAAAGGAGTCCGCTGGTTCATGGCACCGAAAAAGCATTTATCCATCCCACGTCCGGCTGCAAAGGAAGGCCGGTCCACTCCGGCTGCGGTCTCGGAGGAGATCCTCGAAAAGAAATTGGAGGACATCACCACCATCCTCTCCAAGGTGGGGACGGAGAAGAACCGGATTTACGAGGAAGTGATCTCCATGGTGGACAGATGCCTCGTTCGGATTGCCCTCCGGCGCTCCAATCATGTGAAAAGCGCCGCCGCGACCTACCTGGGAATCAACCGCAACACCTTCCAGAAAAAAGCGGCCGATTGCCCCATCGACCCCGATCCAGAGTAAATGAAAACGGCAAAAAATGCGCAGGAGAATGGCGTGTCGATGAAACCTCCGGGACCGGTGGAAAGGCTTCTGGCCAGGGGCGTCAAGATCCCCAATCCCTTCTGCGTCGACATCGGCGAAGAGGTCGATCCCGAACGCGTTTCGACGAGCGGGGTGGTGTTATACGCGGGGACCAAGATCTCCGGCCCAAAAACGCTGATCTCTTCGGGGGTAAAACTGGGCGGCGAAGCGCCGGTTACGGTGACGGACTGCCGGCTCGGCCGGGATGTCGTGCTCAAGGGGGGATTCTTCAAATCCTCCGTGTTCCTAAATCAAGCGAATATGGGATCCGGCGCCCAGATTCGGGAGGGGTGCCTCCTCGAGGAAGAGGCGAACGGCAGCCACACCGTGGGACTGAAACAGACCATCCTCTTTCCGTTCGTCACGCTGGGCAGCCTGATCAACTTCTGCGACGCCTTGATCTCCGGGGGGACCAGCCGCAGGGATCACAGCGAGGTGGGGAGCTCCTACATCCATTTCAACTACACCCCCAACCAGGACAAGGCGACGGCGTCGCTTCTGGGGGATGTTCCCCGCGGCGTGATGCTCCGGGAGCCCCCGATTTTTCTCGGAGGACAGGGCGGATTGGTGGGGCCGGCCCGAATCGGTTTCGGAACGGTGATCGCGGCGGGGGAGATTTGGCGGGAGGATTGCCCCGAGGGAGGCAAACTGCTCCGGGGGGCGAAAGAACCTTCCTCCGTGAAGGATTTTCATCCCGGGCTCTACGGCGACATCCGGCGGCGGGTGACCAACAATGTCCTCTATCTGTCGAATCTGAAGGCGCTGAGGCAGTGGTATCTCCATGTTCGCTTTTCGTTTCCCGGAGATCCCGAGATGGGGGACGCGCTGCGGAAGGGGGCCGTGGAGATCCTGGATGCGGCGATGGCGGAGCGCCTGGCCCGGTTCAAGGCCCTGGCGGACAAGATGCCGGGATCGATCGAAATCGGCAAGAAATTTCTGCCGGCGGAACATCGCGAGGCGATTCTCCGTCAGCAACGGGAATTCCGGGAGCGGTGGCCTGAGCTGGAGGCCTGCCTGACGGATCGCCGGGAAGAAGCGGCCGGCCGGAAGGACCGGGACCAATTCCTCCCGAAGCTGTCTGCCGTTCGGACGGCTCAGGGGAATGATTATATCCGCGTGATCCGTTCGCTGGAACCCGAGGTCTCCGCACTCGGGACGCGATGGCTCCAACAGGCGGTCGATTCCGTGGCGCACGGCGCCTGGGCCTGTGTTCCCGCGTGTCGTTTGTAAAGCGGCAAGGGATGGTTGGCCCTCGGATTCGTTTCCGTTTGCAGCCGGAGCGCGTCGGTTGATAAAAGTAGGAATGAAAAACGTTACAGATTTGTCTCTTTTATGACCGCACAGCAGAAAAATGTTCCGCCGCGCCGCCGTCCCATCGGTGCGCCGCTATCCCATTTTCCAACATTCCGAAGGGTTGGGACGGTCTCCTTTCACGGCACAATACTTGCTTTTTCCAACGGGAGGCCCTGATGCTGAAAATGCCATGTTGAGACGCTGCCGCAGGATCGTTCATTTTCTTGTCCATTGCACACTCCATGTCGGGCGCGACCCGCAAAAGGTCGAGCCGCCGGCGCTGATCCTGCTCCCCTCTCTTCCCGCGACCCTTTTTTGCGGCCTTGCCGGCATTCTGACGCTGCGCATTCCCGGCCGCGTCCCGGAAACCTCGCGGCCAACCCCTCGAAACGACATCTCTTCCCTCTTCAGGCAGGCGGCGGAACGCGGCCTGTCGGCGATTCTGCGCGGCACGGGAACGGATGCGAAACCCTTCTCCGTTGAAGCGTATCTGGGCGGGCTGCCGGTCCAGCAGTCGATGGAGCGGGAACTCCTCCGCATGAAGGGGGAGGAAGCCTTTGCGGTGATCTTCTACGATGAGGGAGAAGTCCGCCGCCTGGCCCTTCTTTTCGAAGAAATGAAGTCATTTCTCGCGGACGAGGAGGCGCTTCTGGAGGCTCAGGCCTGGCGCATCCCGACGGCCGATCTGGAGACCGTCAACCGTGGCCTGGAACTGATCCGGGATCTGATCTGGTGGCTGGATCGCGACATCCTGGAAAATGTCGGCAAGATCCGCCTCCTCGCGGGCGCGGACCGCAGTGCGGATGTGGCAAGGGAGGCCCTGCCGAAATACCGGAAACTCAACTTTCTTCTGAACAGCCTCGATCGCCTGGAGGTCCGGGGCCGGGATTCGGCGGGGATACAGATCTCCTTTGTTGCGGAGGATGCCGGTCGCCTTGCCCGGGTCATGACCGGCCTCCGGGAAAGGGGGTTCGGCGGGGAGCTGGACCGGCGGATGGCGCCGGGAGATCTTGCGGACGGGTCGATTGCCCTTTCTCCGCCGGCGGCTCTCTCTTTCACATACAAGACCGCGGAGATCATCGGGGAACTGGGCCGCAATGTGCGTGAACTGAGAAAGAAGATTGCCGGCGACGGCATCTTCCATGCGCTGGCGGGCCTCCCGGTGAAGTTCGAGACCGCCCTGACCCATACCCGCTGGGCGTCGGTCGGCTCGATCACGGAGGAAAACTGCCATCCCATCGGCAACTTCACATTTTCACTCGTCAAGGCCGCAACCGGGGCGACAGAGAAATTCTATCCCGCCTATGGGAAAGGTTCCTGGAACATCCAGGTGGTCCTCAACGGGGACATCGACAACTACGCGGCGTTGCGGGAGGATCTGGAGACGGTGGGGATGTCGATCGCGCCGGAGGTCACGACGGATACGAAGATCATCCCGCTCCGGATTGAAAAGTACCTGTTCGCGGGGAAGGATATGACGGAGGCCTTCCGGCTGGCCGTGAACGATTTTGAAGGCTCCCATGCGATCGCCATGACCGGCAATGCCGAACCGGGAAGGATCTTCCTCGCGCTGAAGGGGAGCGGCCAGGCCATTTACATCGGGATTACCCCCGACCGGTACCTTTTCTCCTCGGAGCTCTACGGCCTGGTGGAGGAGACGCCCTTTTTCGTCAAGATGGACGGCGAGAAGGCTTCCGACCCCGAGAAACCGGGAGCCCGGGGGCAGATTGCCGTTCTGGATCAGGACTCCGCGGGCGGGGCGGCCGGGATTCGGATGCTCCGTTACGACGGGACGCCCCTTCCGGTCGGTGAAGACGCGGTCATGCGGGCGGAGATGACGACGCGGGACATCGACCGCGGCGCCTATCCCCACTATTTTCTGAAGGAGATCACCGAGTCGGTCCTTTCCGTCCGGAAGACCCTCCGCGGCAAATACCGGATCGAGCGGCAGGGGGGCGTCGGGAAGGCCGTCTTCAATCTCGGCCCGGATGTCATGCCGGAAGGGATTCGGGAGGCCCTTCGCAGCAGGAAGATCCGGCGGATCGTCCTGATCGGCCACGGGACGGCGGCCGTGGCCGGAAGCGCCGTGGCCGACGCGATGGAGCGCTGCCTTTCGGGAAGCGGAATCCGGATCGAGGCCCGGGTCGCCTCGGAACTGAGCGGCTTCTTCCCGGAGCGTGAACTCGGCGATACGCTGGTCATTCCGATCACCCAATCGGGGACGACGGCGGACACCAACCGCGCCGTGGCGATGGCCGTGGAGCATGGGGCGAAGACGATCGCGATCGTCAACCGCCGTCAGTCCGACATCACGACCCGGGTGGACGGCGTTTTGTACACCTCCGACGGCCGGGACATCGAGATGGCCGTCGCCTCCACCAAGGCCTTCTATTCCCAGATCGTGGCCGGGCATCTGCTGGCCCTCGACCTGGCTTCGCTTCTCTCGACATTGTCCGATGAGCGGATCACGGAGGAGCTCCGTCTGCTGGAACGTGCGCCGGAAATGATGGGAATGGTCCTCGCGCGAAAGGAGCAGATCCGCGACGCCGCGGAACGGCTGGTGAGGGGAAAGCGCTACTGGGCGGTCGTGGGGAGCGGGCCGAACAAGGCGGCAGCCGATGAGATCCGGATCAAGCTGAGCGAGCTCTGCTACCAGACCATCTCGTCCGATGTGGTGGAAAACAAGAAACATATCGATCTCTCCGCCGAGCCGCTGATCCTGGTTTGCGCCGCGGGGAGCCCGGAAGCCGTCATGGGCGACATCGTCAAGGATGTGGCGATCTTCAAGGCCCACAAGTCGAGCGTGGTCGTTTTTGCCGACGAAACGGAGGGACGGTTCGATGCGTTGGCCGACGCCGTGATCCCGATTCCGCCCGGACCGCAGCCGCTTCCGGTCATTCTGAACACGGTAGCAGGCCATCTCTTCGGCTATTACGCGGCATGCAGCATCGATGCGGATGCGCTGTTCCTGCGGGCCTTCAAGAGCCGCCTCGATCTGCTGATGGTGGATCACGCGCGGAAAAAACTCTCCGTCGATGAAAGCCTGGCCGACGGACGACTGCGCCAATTGGTGAACGAATTCACGGCCCAACTCCAGCGGCGCAAGAGCCGGGGCGCCTTTGCGCAAAACGGCGTGGGGACGATCTCCGATTTGCTGCTGCTTCTGAAATATGCGGCCGGAAAACTGCCGATCGACGACTTTCGGCACGATTTTCCCGGGGAATCGGCGGCCTCGCCCATCGACCTGCTTGATGCCACGCTCGGACACGCCGTGGACGAGCTTTCCCGCCCGATCGACGCCATCCGTCACCAGGCGAAAACGGTGACGGTGGGGACCACCCGGAAAGAGGCGCCGCCCAGCGGTCTCCTCTTCGACTTGCTGACGGAGAACGCCTTCACGGTGAAATCCCTGCTCGGCACGAATGTCCTCGCCCTTCGACGGCTGCAGAAGGCGGTGTCCGCGGTGAACGGATATACCCTCTATGCGGTGAATCATCTCAATGCCGATGGAAAACCGGGGAACGATGCGACGATTGCGATTCTCAAACGCAGCGGCGTCTCCGTCGGGATGCCTTCGCGGGCGGACAAATCCAATCTGCTGATGGGGACCAAGAAGGGGATCGTGGCCTCCGGTCGGGTCTACGTGGGGCAGGGAAAATCGGACGGCGCCCCTGTTGTGATCCTTCCCGTTCTCGGGGCGGGGGAGAGGGTCGAACATCTGCTGCTGGCCCATGTGGCCTTCAACGAGTCGCTTTCCGTTCCGGAACGGAAGGGGCTCCTGGGCGAGCGGGTGGAGGATATCCGGAATCTCATCCAGGAATACAACCTGGCGTGGGACGACCGCTGTCTCGGGCAGGTTCCGCTGGCCGTTCTTCTCGGAGAACCGGTGGAGGTGATCGCGGGATGGATTCGCCGGAATCTCGATCTGCGGGTTCCCCTCGATACGAATTCGAGGTCGGAGCGGCGGTCGGGAATCGGCGACCGGTGATTTTGGGGCGTGTTGTTGGATCGAAGGAAGCGGGTTGTCCGGACCGTCTCCGAAGGCGGAACCGGGGCAGGGCCTCTTCCGGCAACCGCAGGGGGTGACGATGAAGACAAAATTCATTTTTGTGACGGGAGGGGTGCTCTCGTCGCTCGGCAAGGGGCTGGCGGCGGCGTCCATTGCGGCCGTTCTCGAATGCCGCGGCCTCCGGGTGACCAACCAGAAGCTGGACCCCTACATCAATGTCGATCCGGGGACGATGAGCCCCTTTCAGCACGGGGAGGTTTTCGTGACCGACGACGGGGCGGAGACGGACCTCGATCTCGGCCATTACGAGCGCTTCACCGGCACACGGATGGGCAAAAAGAACAACCTCACGACCGGGCAGGTCTATTTCTCGGTCATCTCCAAGGAGCGGCGGGGGGACTATCTGGGAAAGACCGTTCAGGTCATTCCGCACATTACGGACGAGATCAAGGAGTACATCCGGAAAACGGCGGAGGGCTTCGACGTGGCGATCGTGGAGATCGGCGGGACCGTGGGCGACATCGAGAGCCTGCCGTTTCTCGAGGCCATCCGTCAGTTCCGCAACGAGGCCGGTCGGGAGAACGCCATCTTCATCCATTTGACCTGGGTTCCCTTCATCAAGACGGCGGGCGAGGTGAAGACGAAACCGACGCAGCACAGCGTCAAGGCCCTTCGGGAGATCGGCATCCAGCCGGACATCCTTCTGTGCCGGACGGAGAATTTTCTCTCCGAGGCCATCAAAGCGAAGATTTCCCTCTTCTGCAACGTTGAAGTGGCGTCCGTGTTTACCGCAAAGGATGTGGGTTGCATCTATGAGGTTCCTCTGATCTTCCATCGGGAAGGCGTGGATCAGAAGATCGTCGATCTGCTGAACATCTGGACCGGCCGGCCCCACCTCGATGCGTGGGAAAACGTGGTCGACCGGTTCCTCCGTCCCGCCCATGACGTGACGATCGCGATCGTGGGGAAATATGTGAACCTGACCGACTCCTACAAGAGCCTCAACGAGGCGCTTTACCACGGCGGGATCGCCAATGACTGCCGCGTCCATCTGTGTTACGCCGATTCCGAGAGGATCGAAAAAGAGGGGCTGGGCGCCCTTCTGGACGACGCCGACGGCATCCTTGTCCCCGGCGGGTTCGGCAACCGGGGGATCGAGGGGATGATCACCGCCGTCGAGTGGGCCCGGACACGGGGGGTGCCGTTCTTCGGGATCTGCCTGGGGATGCAGATGGCCGTCGTGGAATACGCGAGGAATGTCTGCGGCCTGAAACGGGCAAACAGTTCCGAGTTCGATGCGGACACCCCCTACCCCGTGATCGACCTGCTTCCCGAGCAGAAGCAGGTCACCGAGAAGGGGGCGTCGATGCGTCTGGGCGCCTACCCCTGCCTCCTTGAAAAAGATTCGTTCGCCTGCGCGGCTTACGGGGCGGAACCAATCAGCGAGCGGCACCGCCACCGGTATGAATTCAACAACGAGTTCAAAAAAGTCATGGTGGAGAAGGGGCTCAGGATCACCGGCATCTCCCCGGACGGTCGTCTTGCGGAGATTGTCGAGATCGGCAGCCACCCGTGGTTCCTGGGCTGCCAGTTCCATCCCGAGTTCAAGTCGCGTCCGACGAAACCCCACCCGCTGTTCACCCATTTCATCCGTGCGGCCCTGTCGGGGAAAAAGAAAAGGTAGCGAAGTTGGAGAGGTGCCATGACCGGAAAAGCCTTGTTTGACGACTGGCCGGAACGCTACGACCGCTGGTTCGAAACCCCGGTGGGAAGGGCGGTCCTGCATTATGAGAGCGAACTCATCCTGTCGCTGCTCCGGCCCGGGAAAGGGGAGCGGATTCTCGACGCCGGAAGCGGAACGGGGATCTTCACACGGCAATTCCTTGCCCGCGGGGCGGAAGTGGTCGGTGTGGACATTTCACCGGCCATGCTGCGGCATGCGAAGAAAAAGAATCGGCCGGACGGGGATCCCCGCAACGGGGGAGAAACGCAACCTGCGGTCTCCGGGGGGCCGGAGATGCCCTTTGCAGCCGTGGCGGCCGACATGGTCTCCCTGCCCTTTGCCGGCGGGTCTTTCGCCAAGACCGTTTCGGTGGCGGCGCTGGAGTTCATCGCGGATGAAAAGAGGGCCGTCGCGGAACTGTTTCGCGTGACCAGGTCGGGTGGGGAGGTCGTCGTGGCGACGCTCAACAGCCTGAGCCCCTGGGCGGTCCGGCGGAGCGCGGAGGCAAGGCGGGATCCGGAGTCGATCTTCAACCGCGCCTTCTTCCGTTCGCCCGCGCAGCTCCTCGCGGCGGCGCCGGTTCCCGGCATCGTCCGGACCGTGATCCACTTCGACAAGGGGGACGATCCCGCGACATTCGATCGGAGCGAACGGGAAGGGAAGGGGAGAGAGACGGGGGCGTTCGTGGCCGCCTGCTGGCAAAAGAAATGAAGGCGAATCTGGAGAATGTGACCATTGTGCTGAAAGGGCCGAAATTCCCCGGGAACGTCGGTTCGGCGGCGCGATGCGCCATGAACATGGGAATCGAAAAGATGATCGTCGTCGGGAACCGAAACCTCGACGACGAGGCGGTCCGGCAGATGGCGACCCACGTGGCGAAGCGGATCGTCGAAGGGATCCGTCATTTCGACACCCTCGACGAGGCGCTGGCCGATTTCACATGGGTCGTCGGGACGACGGCCCGGCACGGATCGGGGCGGGGGCCCGCCGTCTTCCCGCGCCGGATGGCGGAGATTCTGGCCGGACTGTCGCAGAAAAACGAGATTGCGCTGCTCTTCGGTCCCGAAGACACGGGACTGACGAATGACGATCTCCGGTTCTGTCAGACCGTGGTCACGATCCCCACCGTCGGGTTCAAGTCGCTGAACCTTTCGCATGCGGTCATGGTGATCTGCTACGAGCTTCTGCTCGCGCGGATGGAGGGGGAGGCGAAGATCCAGCCGAAGCTCGCCTCCTCCCGGGAGCTGGAGGGGATGTACGCCCAGCTCAAGGAGACCCTGCTGGCGATCGGGTTTCTGCTGCCGGACAATCCCGACTACTGGATGATGCACCTCCGCCGCCTTTTCTCCCGCACAACGCTGCAGGCCCGGGAGGTCAAGATTCTCCGGGGAATCTGCCGGCAGATCGAGTGGTACGGCGACCACAAACCGCGCAAATCTTCTTGACTTTCCTCCCCGGGGTTCGTATGTAACGACCCTGAACATCGGGTTCGGGACAGAGAGCTCGTTGCGCCGAAGCGCGAGATTTTTCAAAGGCTTCGCGGATGCAGGGGGCTTCGAAGAACGCCCCGTCAGAAACGGAGAATCGGACGTGAAGACATTTTCTTTTACGGGCGCCAAAAAAATCGTTTTCGGAAACGGCAGTTTCGCGGCTCTGGCGGAGCACCTGGCGGAGCTGAAGGTCCGCCGGCCGCTGGTCGTCCTCGACGGGAATCTGGCGGCGTCGGGCTTCGGCGAAAAGGCGGCCGCCGCGCTGGAAAAGGCGAATATCGGGCATGTTCTTTACGACAAGTCGGTGCCGGAACCGCCGCTGGAATCGGCGGACGAGGGGGCGAAGCTGGCCCTCGGGAAGAAATGCGACGGCGTCGTCGGCATCGGCGGCGGCAGCGCGATGGACCTGGCCAAGGCGATCGCGGTGCTGGCGGCGAACCGGGGAAAGGCCGAAGATTACCTCGGACTCAACAGGATCCCCGGTCCGGGTCTGCCGAAGGTCATGGTTCCGACCACCGCCGGAACGGGAAGCGAAGTGACCTTCACCGCCGTCTTCATCCGGAAGAAGCTCAAGAAGAAGGAAGGGATGAACAGCCCCTACCTCTATCCGGAGCTGGCGCTGCTCGATCCGGAGCTGACGCGGTCGCTCCCGCCGCATGCGACGGCGACGACGGGGATAGACGCGCTCTGCCACGCGATCGAGTCCTACACCTCGGTCAATGCGTCACCGATGAGCGAAATGGTCTCGCTGGAGGCGATCGGGTTGATCTCCGACAGCCTGCGGACGGCGGTGCACGACGGCGCAAACCTCGAGGCCAGGGAGGCGATGCTGCTGGGCAGCCTCTACGCGGGTCTCGGTCTGGCCAACGCCGGCGTGACGGCGGTCCACTCGCTCTCCTATCCGCTGGGCGGGAAATACGGCGTTTCCCACGGCTTGGCCAACACGATCATGCTTCCGCGCGTGATGGCCTTCAATCTCCCGGGAGCCCGGGAAAAATTCGTCGATATTGCGGAGACCATGGGGGAGAAGGTCGACGATCTGCCGATCCGGGAGGCGGCCTACCTGGCCGTGGCGGCGGTGGAATCGCTGATCGAGGACTGCGGGGTTCTCACGACGCTCGAGGAGCTCGAGATCCCGGAGAGCGATTTTCCCGCGCTGGCGGAGGCGGCGATGACGGTTGCCCGCCCGCTGGCCAACAATCCATGCCGAATGACGCTCGAAGACATGGTCGAGATCTATCAGGAATGTTATTCGTAAAAACATGAAAAGGGAAAATGGGGACAGGATGCTGCATCCTGTCCCCATTTTCCGGCACGGAGTGATCATAAGGAGGTTAAGGTTATGGCCGGTTCGGAACTGCTCGGGAAGGAAGAATTGAAGGAGCTCTCCGTCCTCTTCAAGACGGGGATCCTGGCCCGCTATTCGCTGGATCAGGAACGCAAGGGGATTTGGAAGGTCAGGGATTTCGAGAGGGCCTTCGCCAAATACTTCGGTTCCGCCCATGCCCTCGGGGTGAGCTCGGGCACCTGCGCCCTCAAGGTCGCCCTCACGGCCCTCGACGTGGGCCCCGGCGACGAGGTGATCTGTCCGGCCTTCACGTTTATGGCCACCTACGAGGCGGTCCTCGAGGTCGGCGGAATGCCGGTCATGGCGGACATCGACGACACCCTGAACCTCGACCCCGAAGATATCCCGAACAAGATCACGCCCCGGACAAAGGCGATCATCCCCGTCCACATGTGCGGGGCCCCGGCGCGGATGGACAAAATCATGAAGGTGGCCAGGAAGCACAAGCTCCTCGTTCTCGAGGACAATGCCCAGGCCTGCGGGGCGAGCATCCGCGGGAAATACACCGGCACCTTCGGCCAGATGGGGATCTTCAGCTTCGACCACTACAAGACGATCACCACCGGCGAGGGGGGGATGATCCTGACCGACGACCTCGATCTCTACCACCGCGCCGAATGGTACCACGACCACGGCCACGACCACCTCTCCACGGTCAGCCGCGCCCTGGACGGACGGTCCATCCTGGGTTTCAATTACCGGATGAACGAGGTTCAGGGGGCCATCGGCCTGGCCCAACTGCGGAAACTCAACCGGGTTCTGGCGGCCCAGCGGAAGAACAAGGCGGTCCTTGCGGCGATGCTGGCCCCGATCCCGGGTCTGAAGTTCCGGGCGGTCCCGGATCCGGAGGGCGATTCGGCGACCCATCTGGCCTTCAACCTTCCCACGGAAACCCAGGCCAAGGCCTTCCGGAAGGCGCTGGCTGCGGAGGGGATCGGGACGACCATCTTCAAGGAGAACTTCTGGCATTACGTTCCCAACTGGGAGCACTTCCTGGCCAAATCCACGGCCCAGACGAAGACGGCCTTCAACGACCCGCGGAACAGGAAGGTTACCTACAGCCGCAAGGCGATTCCCAAGGCGGACGATCTGCTCGGGCGCACCCTGGTGATGGGCGTGAACGTGAAGATGCCCGCCGCTGCGTTCAAAAAGATCCGGAAGGCGGTCGAGAAGGCAGCCAAGGCTCTGTAGACGGGTCTTGTGCGCTGTGCAGGCACCGGCCCTGCAGCAATGTTGAAAGGATAAGAGAAGAATGATCGTGGTCACCGGCGGCGCCGGATTCATCGGCAGCGCGTTTGTCGCGAAGCTCAACGCGGAGGGGATCGACGACATCATCGTCGTCGACGATCTGGGCGCGTCCGATAAGTGGAAAAACCTCGTGAAGCGGCGTTACGTCGACTACCTGCACAAGAGCGTTTTCCTCCATATGATCGAATCGGACCGGATCCCGTTTCCGGTCGATGCGGTCGTCCACATGGGGGCCTGCTCTTCGACGACGGAGCGGGACTGCAATTACCTCATGGAGAACAATTTCCATTACACCAGCCTTTTGGCCCAGTGGGCGGTGGAGAAGGGGATCCGTTTCCTCTACGCGAGCTCGGCGGCGACATACGGCGACGGCTCGCGGGGATTCTCCGACGAGGATGAAACCACCTTGCGGCTGCGGCCGATCAACATGTACGGCTATTCTAAGCAGCTCTTCGACCTGAGGGTCCTGCGCGAGGGAATGGCGGACCGCGTGGCCGGGATCAAGTTCTTCAACGTCTTCGGCCCGAACGAGTACCACAAGGGCGAGATGACGAGCGTGGTCTTCAAGGCCTTCCGCCAGATCCGCGAAACGGGCCGTGTCCGGCTTTTCAAATCGTACCGGCCGGAATATTCCGACGGCGGGCAGATGCGGGATTTTGTCTACGTCAAGGATTGCATCCAGGCGATCTGGTGGCTGCTGAACAATCGGGAGGTCAACGGGATCTTCAACCTCGGGACAGGGCGGGCGCGGGCCTGGAACGATCTGATCCGGGCGGTATTCACGGCGATGAATCTCCCGCCGGCGATCGATTACATCGAGATGCCGGAGGCGATTCGCGAGCAGTACCAGTATTTCACCGAAGCGAAGATGGACAAGCTCCGCGCCGCCGGCTGCCCGGTTTCGTTCGGGGCGCTGGAGGAGACGGTTGCCGATTACGTTCAGTTCCTGAGCGATCCGGATCCCTACCTCTGAGGAAAATCTTTATGCCCGTCCAGGTCGTCTGCATCATCCCGTCCCGGTACGAATCCACCCGTTTCCCAGGCAAGCCGCTTGCCGACCTTGCGGGAAAGCCGATGATTCAGCACGTCTATGAACGGGTCTTGAAAGCCGGGAGCGTGTCGTTCGCCGCCGTGGCGACCGACGACGAGCGGATCTTTGCGGCGGTCCGGGCCTTCGGCGGCCGGGCGGTGATGACCTCGCCCCGCCACCGGTCGGGGACGGACCGCATTGCCGAGGCGGTCGAGACGATGGGATTGCGGGACGACGACATCGTCGTAAATGTCCAGGGGGACCAGCCCCTTTTCGAGCCGTCCCAGGTGGACGAGGTGGCCGGGCCGCTTCTTCAGGATGGCTCCATCCCCATGTCCACATTGATCTACCGGATTGTCCGTGACGAGGAGATTGCCCATCCGAATGCCGTCAAGACCGTGTTCGACCGGAACCATTTCGCACTCTACTTTTCGCGTGCGACGATCCCTTTCGTTCGAGACGCGGCCAGGAGGGCCGAATATTTCAAGCACCACGGGATCTATGCCTACCGCCGCCATTTTCTGCGCGCCTTCGCCGCCCTTCCCGAGGGAATTCTGGAGCGGCATGAGGCGCTCGAGCAGCTTCGCGCCCTCGAAAACGGCTACCGGATCAAGGTGGTCGTCACGCGGCACGATTCCGTCGAGGTGGACACCCCCGAGGAGCTTGAACGGGTCCGGCGTCTGATCACGGGTGAAACCCAATAGGGACAGCGCCCTATTTTTCATCGAACACAAATGACGGACGAATGGGGCGCTGTCCCCATAAGTCGGGAGAGAGAGTGATGATCGATATCGAATATTTGAAGAGAATCAAATTGGTTTCCGAACCTTTCGGCCAGAAAATAGTGGCTCATTTGCTGCTTCTGCCCAATTACAGCATCTTTCAGAAGGTGGACATCCGGATTGAAAATGCCGAACGGATCCCGCGCGGGGAAAGCGTGATCTTCGCGATGAATCACACCGACCGGTTCAACTACTGGCCTTTTCAGTACAAGCTTTTGAAAATGCGTGAATTTCCCTTCACGACCGTCTGGGTGAAGGCCAAGTATTACAAAAACGCGTTCCTGGCCAAAGGGCTGGACCTCTGCAACCTGATCCCCGTGCCGTCGATGGGGTATCTCATCGAAGAATATTACCGGAAGGCATTCAAACGAAAGATGGACAGGGGGTTGTATCGAGCGGTCAAGGATGTGATCGACGGGCGGATCGCCGGGGCGGGACCGCAGCAGCATGCCGCGCTCGAGGCGCTTCAGGCGATGGGCGAACAATTCTCCGATTTCATTCAAGCGCAGTATGAAGGGGTCATGGAGAAGGTCGCGGAACTGAGCCGTACGGCCCTCTGCGAACGGAAGCTCAATCTGATCATCTTTCCGGAGGGGACCCGTTCCGTGAAGCTGGCGGAAGGACGGACCGGCCTGGCCCAGCTTGCCCTCCACACGGAAAAGCGGATCGTCCCGGTGGCCTGCAACAACTCCGAACAGGTGTACCGGGGAAGTCTTCCCTTTGCCCGGAGCGGCAGGATCACCTACCGGATCGGGGAGCCGCTGTCCGTTCATGACCGGCTCCGGGACTTCCGGATCCGGGAGCCGTTCCGCCTTTTGTCCCGGGAATCACAGCAGCGTTATCGCGAGCATTTCGAAGGGGTGACGAGGATCGTCATGGAGAGCATCGAACGGATGCTCGATGAGAAATACCGCCGGGGCTATGCCGCCACCTGACATGCCCGGTTGTCCGGCGGGGTGATGCGAAGGTCTCGGCTTTCGGCCCTTCACACACTCCCGCGGAAACCGGATTTCCGGATTCGACTTGAAAATCGGACATCGGAAATGCGCGTGGAAGATTTTTGGGGGTCCCTGCGGGATATCCATCCCTGTCCATGAACCGTCCGTCCGGAAGGCCCTCGCGGGATCTTGCGCGTCGGCCCCTATAGATGGATGTCCGTGCGGGGTTTTTTCTCGCCGCCGGTGTAGTCATACCAGCCCTTGCCGGTCTTTCTTCCCAGATCGCCCGAGGCGACGAGTTTCCGGAGGGACAGGGCCGGCCGCCACTTGGGGTCTTTGAAGTTCTCCCAGAGCGTTTCCGCAACGGCGAGCCCGATTTCGAGTCCCACGAAATCGCCCAGTTCAAACGGCCCCATCGGATGCCCCAATCCGAACTTCAGCGCCTTGTCGATATCCTCGATGGTGGCCACCCCCTCCGCCAGGCAATTGTAGACTTCGTTGCGCAGCGCCGCGTTGACCCGGTTCACCAGGAATCCCGGCCCGTCCTTGACGAACACGCCGACCTTCCCGATCCGGTCGGTGATCTCCTTGATCGTCCGGATCGTCTCGTCCGATGTCTTGAGCCCGCGGATGATCTCCACCAGCTTCATGACGGGCACGGGGCTGAAGAAATGCATGCCCGCGAACCGGTCCGGCCGATTCGTCGCCGTCGCCAGCTCCGTGATCGGAATGGACGAGGTGTTGCTGGCAAAAAGGGCATGCGGAGGGCAGATCTCCTCCAGTTGCCGGAACAGATCCAGCTTCGCCGGCTTGTTCTCGATGATCGCCTCGATGACGAGGTCGCAATCCCCGGCCGGGGCCAGCTCCGTCGTGGCGATGATCCGCCCCAGCGTCGCCTTTTTGTCCGTCTCGGAAAGCTTGCCCTTGGCGACGCTCCCGCTGAGGTTCTTCTCGATGGCGGCCATCCCCCTGGCGATAAATTCATCGGCAACGTCCCTCAGCAGCACGTCGTATCCCGCCCCGGCCATCACCTGTGCGATGCCGGATCCCATGAATCCGGCGCCGATGACCATGATCCGTTTGATTTCCACGTTTCCTCCTCTTCATCGATGAGAGTGTTTTAAAGTCCCAGGTAGGTTTTTCGCAGAACTTCGTCGGCAAGGAGTTGCCGGCCCGTTCCCTGGGCGATGATCTTGCCCGAGGAGAGAACGTAGTTGCGGTGGGCCATCTGGAAGACCGAGCCGACCTCCTGTTCCACCAACAGGATCGTGATGCCCAGGCGGCTGATTTCGGAGATTTTGTCGAAAACCTCCTGGCGGATCAGCGGGGCCAGACCCGTGGAGGGTTCGTCGATGCACAGGAGCTTCGGATCGGACATAAAGGCCCTTCCGATGGCCAGCATCTGCTGTTCCCCGCCCGAAAGCGTTCCGGCGATTTGCCGGGATCGCTGTTGAAGCAGCGGGAACAGGGCATAGACCTTGTCCAGCGTTTCGCTCCGTTTTTTCCGGTCTTTCTGGAGATAGGCGCCCGCCAGAAGATTTTCCAGGACGGTAATTTCCCGGAAAGGCCTCCGGCGCTCCGGGCAAAGAACGAGTCCCCGCCGGACGATTTCGTGGGCCGGAATCTGATCGATTCGTTCGCCGTTGAAGGTCACCGTCCCTTCCAGCGCGATTTCGCTGCCCGTGGACCGCCGCTTGATCTCCCTTTCCCAGGCGACCAGGCCGCTGATGGCCCGGAGGGTCGTGGATTTGCCGGCCCCGTTCGGTCCTACCAGGCTGACCAGTTCCCCGGCCTCGACAGACAGGCTCAGATCGTTGATCAGGACGGCTTTTTCGTACCGGACGTTCAAGTGTGCGATCTCCAACAGCACGGTTATTGTCCTCCCCCCTGACCCAGATAGGCCTCGATGACCCGAGGGTTGTTCACCACCTCCTCGGGCGTTCCCTCGGCCAGCAGTGTTCCGAAATTGAGGACCACGATGCGATCCACGATCTTCATGAGCTGCTGCAATTTGTGCTCGACAATGATCATCGCCGGCCCCTCACTGTGCAGTCTGCCGAATCGCCCGCCTTTGTGGAGCCTCCGGATGGATTTGGCCATCAGATCGGTTTCCGCCGGGCTGAGTCCGCCGAAGGGCTCGTCCAGCAGCAGCAGCTCCGGGTCCGTCGCGACGGCCCGTGCAACCTCCAGCCGCTTGAGATCGCCCTGGGACAGCGTGGAGGCCTTTTCCAGGGCCATATCCGAAATGCCCGCGAACTCGAGGGCATCCATGGCCTTGGCCTCGACGAGCTTGACCCACTCCCCGCGCCTCATGGAGCGGGGGGAGAGGCAGGAGACCATGACGTTGGCGATGATCGGCAACCGGCGGAAGGGCCTCATGTTCTGAAAGGTGCAGGCCACGCCCAGGTTGACGATATCCCAGGTTTTCCTGCCCACGAGCTGTTTTCCGCGGAAGCGGACGCTCCCCGAATCCGGCTTCAGAATCCCGGTCAGCAGACGCAGCAGCGTGGTCTTTCCCGCCCCGTTGGGGCCGATGAGACCCAGCACCTCCTTTTGCTCCATGCGGAAACCGACCTTGTTGACCGCCTGCAGCCCCCCGAAGCTCTTGGACAGCCCCTCCACTTCGAGAAAAGGTTCGGCCATGTCAACCCCCCTCGACCTCTTCCCGCAGCTCCCGGCGGGAGACCTTGCCCACATCGGTCTTGGGCAGTTCCCCCCGAAACTCGACAATCTTGGGCACCTTGTAGTGGGCCAGTTTCTGCGCGCAGAACTCGATGATTTCCCCTTCCGAGACCTTGCCTCTCGCCTCGCTTTCGAGAACCACATAGGCCTTGATCAGATGGCCCACCGACGGATCCGGCACGCCGACCACGCCTGCGGCCTTGATCTGCGGGTGCTGGTAGAGGACCTCCTCCACATGCCTGGCGAAGACCGAATATCCCTTGTATTTGATCAGGTCCCGCTTGCGGTCGAAGAAATGAAAATACCCCTCCTCGTCCATGCTGACCAGATCGCCGGTGCGCAGCCACATCTCTCCGTCGATTTCGATCATGGATTCTTTCGTGCTCTCCGGCCGTTTCCAGTATCCCTGCATGATGTTCGGCCCCGACAGGATCATTTCGCCCACCTCTCCCACCGGCAGAAAACCGGTTCCGTCCGGATCGATGATGGCGGCCTTGACATTCGGCAGGGGCACCCCGAAAAAACCCCTCTTGTGGCGGTGGAGAGGGGTGCTGTGGCTGACGGCCGTGGTTTCGGTCATTCCGTACCCCTCGAAGATCTTGGCCCCGGTCCTTTTTTCCCAGGCCTCGATGGTCGATTCGTGAAGGGTGTCGGCCCCGCAGGCAAGCAGTTTGAGACGCTTCCAGTCGATCCGGTCCGTTTTCTCGTACTCCTTGAGATATTCGAAGAGGGTGGGCACGCCGTAGAATCCCGAGGCCTGGTAACGCTCCATCGCCGAAAGGATCTGATCGATGTCCGGGGTCGTGAACAGGACGAGGGTGGCCCCCTGAACCAGCCCGGCGAGCATGACGACCACCTGGCCGTAGATATGGAAAAAGGGCAGGAAGGCAATGATGACCTCTTTCCCCTCTTCCAGAACGGGCCAGAAGGCCAGGGCCTGACCCTGCAGCGCGACGAGATTGCGATGGGTCAGCATGGCCGCCTTCGGCAAGCCGGTCGTCCCCCCGGTGTAGGGCAGGACGGCCAGGTCTTTCCGGGGATCGATCGTCACCGGCGGCGGCGACGGCGGATACTTTTTCAGAAGCCCCTGAAAGGAGTACATCCCTTTTCTGCTCAGCGTTTCAGCCGAAAGGGCCGCCCTTTCGCCTCCGCTTTTGGCCTTCCGGGCGCCCTTGCCGAGCCATTTCTTCAACGCGGGCAGATACTCGTCGATGCTGGTCAGAATCACCCGTTCCAGGGGGACTCCGGTCTTGTCCAGATTGTCGAAGAGAATGTCCTGGCACACGGCGGTTCGGGCCTCGCTGTCCTCAAGCTGGTGTTTCACCTCGATGCTGGTGTAGACCGGACTGATCGGTGTGACTTTGGCGCCCAGCCGGAGAACGGCGAAATAGGCAATGACGTACTGGGGGCTGTTCAAAAGGTACAGGGCTACGGTATCCCCCTTGCCCACCCCCAGATCGGCCAGCGCCGTCGCCATTCGATCGACCAGTTCCTTGAGTTCCCGATAGTTGATCTTTCTTCCGTAAAAGATCAGCGCGGGCTTGTCTCCGTATTGATCCGCCGTCCGGTCGAACAGATCCGGCACCGACAGATCGGGAATGTCGATTTCGGCCGGCACCCCTTCCGCGTAATATTTCAGCCAGGGTTTGGACAGGTAGGTCTCTTTCGGATTCATACGCGCATCTCCCCCATGCTGTTGTCGCGAGCCCGTTCAGGATATCCGGGTTTGCCCTTCCCGGGTTCCCATACCCTCCCGGAACCTTCAATCCAGCCCCGCCGTGCAGACCCGGCATGTCTTCCGCGTTGCCGCGTTTCTGATTTTGCACCGGGGACATTCCTTCTCGATCTTGTCTCGAACCCAGTGGATCAACCCTTCCGGCATGTACAAAAGAATCACCAGCACGACGGCCGCAAAGATCATGGTCCGGTACTCGGGCCAAATGCGGAAAAACTCCAGAAGGGGATAGAGGATGAAAACCGCCCCGATGGGGCCGTAGATCGTTGCCGCCCCGCCGAAGATCGCCCAGATCACCACCATGAACGACATGGAAACCTCCAGCGTGGAGGGCCCGGCGATCCGCATGTAATGCGCGTAAAGCCCGCCCGCAATCCCGGCAAAAAAACCGCTCAGACTGAATGCCAGCAGTTTGTAACGGGTCGTGTTGATGCCGGAGGCCTTGACGGCCAGTTCGTCCTCCCGGATGGCGTGGAAAATGATTCCCGTGTTGGAATCGGTGATTTTCCACATGATGACGGCCAGGACCAGCATGGTGCCGACATGGAGATAATAGTTGCCGATCAGGGAGTTCGTAAAACGGGTCATTCCGGAGAGGCCGAATTCGCCTCCCGTATATTGAGGAAGCGCGAAAATGATGCCGGTCAGAATAATCGGAAACGCCAGGGTGGTCAGGGCCAGATAGGTATGTTTCAGCCGCAGGCAGGGGATGCCGACAATCAGCCCGGCCAGGACGGCGACAATGGCGCCCAGCGGCACGCTGCCCCACGGGGGGATGTGGGCATGGAGATTGATCAGGGCCGATGAGTAGGCCCCGACCCCGAAGAATAGCGCATGGCCGAAATTCATCTGGCCCGTGAATCCGGACAGCAGATCCCAGCTGGCGGCCAGAATGGCAAAGATGCTGGTCAGAATGACGATCCGGACAATGTAGGGATCCCGGGTGATCAACGGCAGGCCGAGCAGGACGATAAAGAAAAGACCGACGATGACCCGGCTCGGCAGGACCAGCACCTCGTTGCGGACGATTTTGAAAAATTTCTTCACGTAAAACAGGGCAAGACCCATGGCTACCTCTCCTCCTCAAAAGAGACGCCGAAGAGGCCCTCCGGCCGGATCAGCAGAACCAGGATCATGATCGTCAGGGCCACGGACCCCTTGAGGAAGGCTCCTTTGGGAACGAGAAAAACCACGAGGGCTTCCGTAAATCCCAGGATGAAGGCCGCCACGAAACTTCCCTTGATGCTGCCCAGACCGCCCAGAACGACGACGGCCATCATGATGATCAGGGGCTCCATCCACATGTAGGGATTCAGGACGGTCAACGGGGCGAGCACGGCGCCGGTCAGACCGGCGAGCGCGACGGAAATCCCCAACGTGATCATGGCCAGGCGGCTCTCGTTCATCCCCATGAGATTGGCCACCTCCCGGTCCTCGGCCATGGAACGAATGGCCAGCCCCAGTCTGGTCTTCATCAACAGGAACCAAACGGCGCCCAGCGTCACAAGCACCACGCCGAAGGTCAGCAGTTGCTGATAAAAGACCTTGACCCCCCCGACCGTAAAATATCCGGCGATCAGGAAATCCACGGTCCGGTAGTCCCCGGTGAACAACCGAAGAGTGACCTCCTGAAACACCATGGCCAATGCGATCGTGGCGATCAGAACGGCGCCTTCGTGTTCGCGGATCGGATCGATGAGAAACTTGTAAACCAGCAGGCCCAAAACGGTCACCGCCGCAACGGCAATCAGCATGGACAGCAGGGGATTCAGACCTGTTCTGACGGACAGAGAATAAATGCAGTAGGCGGCGACCATATAGAAGGCGGTGTGGGCGATGTTGACAATGCGGGCCACGCCGAAGATGAGGGAAAACCCGATAGCCAGCAAGGCCAGCATGCTGCCCGTGATCAGACCGGTAATGAGGATATTCATAATGCCTCAGGAAATGCGCTGGATGTCGATTGGAGAAGGAGGATGCGAAGGGCAGCCGGACAGCAGAAGCGAAACGGCCGTCCCCCGCATCCTTGCCATGACGATTACTTTTTCAGCCAGGGCGGCAGTTTCATCGGGACGATCCCTTTATAGGTGGCCTCCGGTCCGTCCGGCGTGAGCTTCCACTTGTTGGGCCAAACCCCGACCAGTTTGCCGTCCTGCCATTGGACGCCCAAGCTGGTCAGATACCCCGGGCCCCAGGTCAAATCATGAGTCGGTTTGCCGTCCTTGGTCTTTTCATATTTGACGATGCCGCTGGGCACCTTATACTCCCGGTTTTCCAGATGGGCGACAATCTTGTCGGCATCCAGACTCCCTACGGCTTCGATGCTGGGGACCAGGGCATACATGATGGCGTCATGGGTGCCGCCGGCCGTGTAGGTCGGGGTTTCATTGAATCTTTTGATGAATTTGTCCATGAATGGGGTTGTCAATTCATTGTATTCAACCCCCCGGCAATAGGTATTTGTTGTAAAGACGTAATTCCCCATACCCTTGGTGGCTTCCCAGAAACCGTCCTTCTGGGCTTCCACGTTGATGCCGACCTGGGCAGCAGGAATTTTTAGTTCTCCGGCCTGACGGGCAAAGGTAATGCCGACCGAAGCTGAAAAAATTGTAAAGACGATGTTGGCGCCGCTTTTCTGGATGGCCGACAGTTCGGCCGTCACATCCGTTGCCTTGTCGGACGGCTGCCATGTCCCGACCAGCTCCATCCCCAGCTTGGGAATCGTGGCTTGGGCCGCTTTGATCATGCCTTCCGTCCAGGCGGCCTTTTCCGCCACGATGGCGCACTTGATGGGGACGTTCAACTCCTTTTTCATCACGGCGCCTGCCATGGCCAGATGGGCAAAACTGGTCCGCACCAGATAAATGTCGTTGAAGGGGGTTTGCCGGAAGAAGTATTTGTAGCGGCTGTAATTTTCAGCGACACGGGTGCACAGGGCCGTGGTGGCCGCACCGCAATCGATAAAGATCTTTTTATAGTCCATGGCGATGTCCTGCATCGGGAAGACGGCCTCGGTCCGGAAACCGCCGACGACGAAATCCACCTTGTCCTGCGTCATCAGCCGTTCCATGGCGTTGGTGGCATCGGCGACATTGATGAACTCGTTGGAATCGGCCTTGACCAGCTCGATCTTCATTTTTTCGCTGCCGACCTGGACGCCTCCCCGGGCATTGATCTCATCGGCCGCCAGGGTGGCGCCCGCCCAATGCCCTTTTCCCTGGACAAACTGCATCGGACCGATCACCCCGATCTTGATCGTCCGACCCCAGGCGGGGAAACACATTGTCAAGACGATGCAAAAGACAAACAACCCTCTCCAACCCAAGGTCATGATCTTCATTGCCCCTCTCCTTTCCATGTGGTTTGTTCGAGAAATGCCCTGAAAGAAACCTTCTACGAAAGATCCATCCACAAGGGGCGTCGCCCCCGTGTAAATCCAGTCTTCGTGAACAGGTTGGAGATGTAAGAAAACCGCTGCGATTCTATCAGACCGTTTTTATCGGAAAAAGTCAAACAGATTTTTTGATTTTAACAGAAGCGGTTTCAAGCGACGTTATGGGCATGGGGCCGACGTTGCTTGCAGCCATGGAGGGTGAACCTTCGACGGATCCATGGATGACGAATCGCCGTTTTATAGCCCCGGCATCCTTCCCGGAAGAAGCGGAAGGACGCCGGGCGGGGGCAAAGCAAAAAATGCATGCAAATGAAAAGGCCTCGTTGCAAGCATCCGGAGCCGTTGTTTCCGGACGGTGGGTTTACCGCTTGCGGTTTTCCGGCCGCAGCGCGCGGACGGCGGCGCCGGCCCGCCACATCTCCGTGTTGCGCATCGCCTCGAGTTCGGCGTTGAGCTTTTTGCGGTAATCGGGGGCGTTGTTTGCCGACAGCACGATCCGTGTCTCCTCACCGGTGCGGACGCTCTCGTAAAGCCGGGTAAAGACCGGGCGGACGGCGTCGCGGAAAGGACCCTTCCAGTCGAGCGCGCCGCGCTGGGCGGTGGTGCTGCAGTTCGCATACATCCAGTCCATCCCGTTTTCTGCGACGAGCCGGATCAGGCTCTGGGTCAGCTCTTCGACGGTTTCGTTGAAGGCCTCGCTCGGGCTGTGGCCGTTTTCCCGCAGAACGTCGTACTGCGCCTCCATGACGCCGGCCAGCGCGCCCATCAGGATCCCCCGTTCGCCGGTCAGGTCGCTGAACACCTCTTTCTCAAAGGTGGTCGGGAACAGGTAGCCGGAGCCGATGGCAATGCCCAGGGCCAGGGTTTTCTCCGTTGCCTTTCCGGTCGCGTCTTGGAAGATCGCATAACTGGAGTTGATGCCGCTCCCATCGAGGAAGTTGGTCCGTAGCGACCGTCCTGATCCTTTCGGGGCGACAAGCACAACGTCGATATCCGGCGGCGGAATCACACCGGTCTGCTCCCGGTAGGTAATGGAGAAGCCGTGCGAGAAATAGAGGGTCTTGCCTTTGGTGAGATGCGGTTTGATCTTCGGCCACATCTGCGTCTGCCCCGCGTCGGAGAGAAGATATTCGATGATCGTTCCCCGTTTTGCCGCCTCCTCGACGGGAAATAGGGTTTCCCCGGGAACAAAGCCGTCCTCGACGGCCTTTTGCCAAGTCCCGCCTCCCTCCCGCTGTCCGATGATCACCCGGATGCCGTTGTCCCGGAGGTTCAAAGCCTGCCCCGGCCCCTGCACACCATAGCCGAGAACGGCCACGGTCTCCCCCTTCAGGGTTTCCTGTGCCCGATCCAGCGTAAATTCATCAGAGGTCACGACCTCTTCCCACACGCCGCCGAAATTGATTTTTGCCATTTTCTTCTCCTTTTCTATTCTATTGAAATCGTGTCATCCCGAGCCTGTCGCAGGGGTGACATGCCGTTAAAAACGCCGTCGCGGTTCGACAGGCTCGTCGTGACGGTTTGTGACCCAAATGTTGCAAAGCTTTCCACCCGCATGGGGGCGTGCCGATCCGTTAAAAGCGGCCGGGAGAAGCCCCCTGTTCCCGGCCTGTGGCTGCGGCATGGGTTCCGATCATTGATCTTCCTGCCGGCGGAAAACGGCAATGGCCCCGGTCCGGTTCATCTCCTCCACACCGAAGGGTTCGAAGTACCGCAGAATGGCCGCCGTTTTGTCCTTGTTTGCGGTGATCTCCATGATCAGAGAGTCCCCGCTCATCGCCACGACCCGGCAGCCGAAGACATCAATGGCCCGGAGGATCTCCCTGCGATTTTCCTCGTTCAGGCTCAGACGGATGAGCATCAGTTCCCGCTGCACGGAGGGGGCGCCTGTGAAATCGGTGATGGAAATGACATCGACGAGCTTGTCCAGTTGTTTCTTGATCTTTTCCGTGAAATCGCTCTCCGCGCGGCTGGTCAATGTGATTCGGGAAATCTCCGGGTTGGTCGTCTCGGCGACGCAGAGGCTCCGGATGTTGTACCCGCGACTGCTGAACACGCCGGCAATACGCGAGAGCACGCCCGGTTGGTTGTTCACGAGCAGTGAAATGGTTCGTTCTTCAATGGCCATATCCCTTTTCCTTTCCTCCTATTTTCCGCAGATCATCTCCATGTTCGAGCGTCCCGGGGGGATGATCGGGTAGACATAATTGTTCTGGTCGACCATTGCCTCCAGCATGTAGGGGCCATCGGCGGCGGCCATGCGGGTGATCGCCTCTTCCGGATTCTCGTCCACGGCAATCCGCTCCGCCGGGATGCCGAATCCCCGTGCGACGGCCGTCAGATCCACCCTGTCGCCCAATTGGCTCTCCGTAAAGCGCGCTTCGTAGAAGAGATCCTGGATCTGTCGGATCATTCCCAAATGGCCGTTGTTGATCACAACGATCTTGATCGGCAGACGGTAGGTGCTGATCGTAGCCAACTCTTGAATATTCATGTAGAAGCCTCCGTCTCCGCAGATGACGATCACATCCCTGTCCCTGGCGCCCACCTTGGCGCCGATGGCGGCCGGAATAGAGAAACCCATCGTTCCCATACCGCCGCTCGTCAGCAGGCTCCGGGGAGAATGACTCTGCCACGTTCGAACCGTCCAGATCTGATTCAGTCCCACATCCGCAACGACGATGGCTTCCCGGGGCATCGCGGCCTGAATCTTCCGGATCAGGTTTCCGGCCTGTCCGCAGCCCCCATCCTTGAGTTTCGCTTCCTGGAGGTCTCGCCCGACGCGAATCCGCCCCATCCACTCTTCCCGCGCATGTGGAACGATCAGCGGAATGAGCGCGGTCAGCGCATCCTGAATGTCTCCCTCGTAAGCGAGATCCACCTTGATGTTTTTTCCGATAGAGGTGGGATCGATGTCGATCTGGGCGACAGTGGCGAGCGGTGCAAACTCCTCGATCACGGAGGTGCTGCGTTCCGTGAAGCGGGTTCCCAGCGCAAGAATGAAGTCGGCCTGGTGGATCGTCCGGTTGGCCAGTTCGTTTCCGTGCATACCGATAAACCCGAGGTTGAAGCCGTTTGCAGAGGCAACGGATCCGATTCCCATCATGGTGGTCACAAACGGGATCTGCGCCTTCTGCACGAACTCGGTTGTCCGTTCGCAGGCATCGCCCAACTTGACCCCTCCACCGATAATGACGACCGGCCGTTCGCTCCGGTTGAGGGCCTGAGCGATCCTCTCGATCTGTTCCGGATTCTCCAGCCGTTTCGAAATTGCCGCCGGAATTCGCTTGGGCTGATCTGCGCAAGGGGCGCTGAGGATGTCTTTCGGGATATCGACCAGAACCGGTCCGGTGCGGCCGGTGCTGGCGAGTTGGAAGGCCTGTCTGAGCGACGACGCGAGCTGGGTCTCATCGCGCACCATAAAGCTGTGTTTCGTGATCGGCATGGTGATCCCGATGATGTCCGTCTCTTGGAAAGCGTCGCGGCCCCAGAGATCGCTGTCGACTTGGGCCGTGATCGCGACGAGCGGGGTCGAATCCATGTAGGCGGTCGCAATCCCCGTGACGAGGTTTGTGGCGCCGGGACCGGACGTGGCCAGGCAAACCCCGACTTTGCCTGTCGCGCGGGCGTAGCCGTCGGCGGCATGGGCCGCCGCCTGTTCGTGTCGCATCAGATAGTGACGGATGGGACCTTCCGACAGGCGATCATGAAGCGGAAGGGTGTTGGCCCCGGGGTAGCCGAAGATCGCCTCCACCCCTTCCTCCATCATGGTTTTCAAAACGATATCTGCACCGATGATACTCATGGGACTCTCCTTTTCATGAAATAAAAAAACCGCCGGCTCCATCGAACCGCGGCTTGGGATAAAAACAAAAAAGCCGCGGCCCTTCAGGGGCTCGCGGCTCGCATCTCGTATGGGTCAATCCATCAAAGACGCCGAACAGCAGCCCCTGGACGTACGACTACTACGACGTCTACAACGCGAAGCAGGCTGCTCGACAAAAATGGACGGATCATGGAATCTCCTCTCAATACGATGGCGCATTGATTACTGTAAAATGGAAAATGTGTCAAGTGAATTTTTGAGACGGTTATCGGTGAAACGCTTTTTCAGGACTCGGGGTCCGTGTCGGACCGTCGGGCCATCCCGGGAATTCTGGCGGGTTCAATGATTTCGGCGCCTTCGGGCGTCGTCCCTTCGAGGAAGCATTCGAGGATTGCCCCGTGGGTCCAGAAATGGGCAGGGTCGCCTGTTTTGGGATCGACGCGAACAAAGACGATCCCTTCCGGCACCGGAAACGCCTCGATAGGGGTTTCCTTGATGGCCTGCTCCGCGAAGTAGAGCCAGATCGGAGCCGCGGCACGTCCCCCTACCTCCTGCCGACCCATGGGACGCTCCTGATCGAATCCCACCCAGACGCCGGCGACCAGTGACGGCGTGAATCCCAGGAACCAGGCGTCGCGGGTGTCGTCCGTCGTCCCGGTTTTCCCGGCGACAGGTCGGCCGATTTTCCGGACCCGTTGTCCCGTCCCGCTTTCGACCACATCCTGCATGACGTAGCTCGACATGAAGGCGATCCTCGGGTCGATCACCTGTTCCACCTTCGGGTGGGTTTCCTCGAAGATGTGTCCGGTCCGATCGACGATCTTCTGGATGAAGTAAGGCTGAACCTTTTTCCCCTCATTGGCGAGCACGCCGTATGCCTGGACCAATTCCTGTAAAGTGACCCCGGATGTGCCGAGGGCCAGCGAAAGATTCCGGGTGATCGGGGAGGAGATCCCCATATTGGATGCATAGGAGGCCGCATAATCCACACCGATCTCCTCCAGGATCTTGATCGTGATTACGTTCCGGGAGTGGATCAGGGCGTTGTGAAGCGTTGTGGGTCCCCAGAACTTCTCGTCGAAATTTTTCGGCTTCCAGATCCCGTCCGGCTGCTGGGGATCCGGAT
This sequence comes from Syntrophales bacterium, assembly GCA_040765725.1. Lineage (GTDB taxonomy): Bacteria > Desulfobacterota > Syntrophia > Syntrophales > UBA5619 > UBA5619. The sequence continues at coordinate 4,060 of JAXGRQ010000019.1, read as the reverse complement.
AGAAAATGGGTTCATCGACGATGACCGTTGCGGGGGTCATCCCTTTGTCGAAGGCCGCCGTGTAGATCAGCGGCTTGAAGGCCGATCCGGGCTGCCTGCGGGACTGGGTCGCACGGTTGAATTCGCTGCGCTGGAAATCGCGCCCGCCCACCATCGCCCGGATGGCGCCGGTCTTGGCATCCATGGCGAGCAGCGCCCCCTGGACCAGCCCCTTTTCATACCGCTGTCGTTCCTCCATCTCCTTCAAGCCCCGTTCCACCGCCTCGCTTGCCGCCTTCTGCATCTGTATGTTCAGCGTCGTGTAGACCTCGAGGCCCTCTTTGTAGAGGACGTCGCTGCCGTATTTTTCCTGGATATAGCGGCGGATGTTTTCGATGAAGTAGGGGGCGATTTTGTCCTTGGGTTTGATGGAGCGAAGCTTGATCACCTTTGAGAGCGCACGATCCTTCTCCTGTTCGGTGATGTAACCGTCTTCCGTCATTCGGTTGAGGACGTAAGCCTGCCGCTGGTAGGCCCGTTCCGGGTGGAGATAGGGGGAATAGTGGCTGGGGGCCTTGGGGAGACCGGCCAACATGGCCGCTTCCGGGAGCGAAATGTTCTGCGCACTCTTTCCGAAGTACCCCTGGGAAGCCGCCTCGACGCCGTAGGTTCCGTGACCCAGGTAGATGTGGTTCAGGTACAGGGTGATGATTTCCTCCTTGGTCAGATACCGGTCGATCTTGTAAGCGAGAAGCGCCTCCTTGATCTTCCGCATGTAACTCTTCTCCGGGGAAAGATAGAGCGTTTTTGCGACCTGCTGCGTGATCGTGCTTCCCCCCTGAACGATCCGGCCCGCCTCGAGGTTTTTAAAGAAGGCCCGCGACATGCTCTGCATGTCGAATCCCTTGTGCTGGAAGAAGCGCGCGTCTTCTGCGGCGATGAATGCCTGGATCAGGATCTTCGGGATTTCTTCGTATTGGATGACCTTCCGGTCTTCGAGGAAAAACTCGTCGATCAACTCGTTGTTGTCGGCGTAGACCCGCGTCGTAATGCTGGGACGGTAGTCCTTCAATGCGGAAATGCTCGGCAGTTCCCTCAGAAGAACATAATAAACCACGCTGCTCCCCGCCAATGCGGCGCCGACGAAGAGCACCAGCATCACAACGATGACCATCGCCCACGGGGAGCGCCGGGAGGACGCTCTCCTTTTTCGCGGGACGGTACGCCTGGAGGTCATGGCCGACCCGGTTCCTCCTTTTCCGCATCCTCCGTATCTTGGGGTGCGGGTTTTTCCCTCCGGGCGAATTTTGCCACGAAAATGCTCACTTCGTAAAGGAACATCAGCGGGACCGCCATCAGGATTTGACTGATGGCGTCCGGGGAAGGGGTCAGGATCGCGGCGACGACAAAGATGATCAGAATGGCATACCGTCTCTTTTTTGAGAGCATTTTCGCGTTGACGACACCGAGTTTGGCCAGGAAAAAGATGAAGACCGGCATTTCGAAACAGATGCCGAAGGCCAGCAGGAATTTGAGCGTCAGGCTGAGATACTCCCGGAAGGAGATCATCGGCTTGAGAAAGTCGGTTGAAAAGCTGACGAAGAATCGGAACGCCGGCGGCAGCGCAATGAAATAGCCGAACAGAATGCCGCCGACAAACAGAATCGTGGAGAAAAAAACAAACGGGAACACGAAACGCTTTTCTTTTTTATACAGTCCCGGGGAGACGAACCGCCAGATTTGGAAGAGGGTGTAAGGCGCCGTTAAAAAAAGGGAGGCGAAAAAGGCGATCTTCATGTGGATGAAGAAAGCCTCCGGAAGCCCGGTGAAGATCATCGAGCTGTGGGCCGGCATGGCGTCGACCAGCGGCCTGGTGATCACCCGGAAGGACCACTCCTTGAACAGATAGCAGAACCCGAAACCGATGCCGACAACGACCAGAATGCGGATCAGCCTGGTCTTCAGCTCTTCGAGGTGAGACGTCAGCGGCATTTTTTCTTCTTCGGTAGGACCGTTATCCATAGACAATTTGGCTCGTGAAGGTCGGGCAGCGGGTCAGGCCTGCGGTTTGCCGTCGGTAGGCTTTGGAGCTTCGCCCTTGGCCGCGTCGTCGGCGGCAGGAGGGGTCGGGACGTCCTTCTCGTTGTCCTTGCCGTAGAGCAGGGAATCCTTGAGCCCGTCCATGTCCTTCTTCAGCTCGTCCGTCTGGAGCGTTTCCTTGATCGTATCCGTAGCGCTGTCGGCTACCTTGCGGAACTCGGTGAGGCCTTTTCCCAAAGCCTTTGCAATCTCGGGCAATTTCTTGGGGCCGACCACAAGAAGCGCAATCACTGCGATCACCAGCAGCTCCGGCATTCCGATACCGAACATACGATAACCCTCCTCTTTCCGGACACCTCGGGAATCATTCGAAATTATGAGAATTTTCCCCTGGACGGGCCTGTTTGACCTGTATACCTGCATCCGGAAATGTTTGTCAATGGTTTTTCCGGGAGCGATTGTCCGCGAAATCTTTTGCCAGACAAGGTTTTTTGTGTTAGAAGCACGTCCCATCTGAGGCAGCGAGTTCACCCCCGAAGGAAGGTGGCCAGATGTCGAAGAACACAGGGATTGTGAAGGACAGGCGTTATTTGCGTCATGGAGCCGACTTCGCCCATCCCGAAACTCCGAAACGTCTTGTTTCCATCTACGAAATGCTCGACAATCCGGACATGGCATGGAAGTTCACCGGGATTGAGGCGAGGCATGCAACGCGTGAGGAGCTGGCGAGGGTTCATCGCCCTTCCTACATCGATTTCATTGCCGGAACGGAAGGGAAAGCAATGACGATGCTCGATCCCGACACGGTGGCCACTGCCGAAACCTATGACACGGCGAGGTTGGCGGCCGGTGGGGTAATGAATGCCATCGACAGCGTGGTTTCCGGGGAGACGGACAATGCCTTTGCGCTGGTGCGGCCGCCCGGGCACCATGCGCAGCCGGCGGAGGCCGCGGGGTTCTGCATCTTCAACAACATTGCCGTGGGCGCCCGGCATGCGCTGTCGCGGTGGAAGATGGAGCGGATCCTGATCGTAGATTGGGACCTCCACCACGGGAACGGCACAGCCGAGATCTTCTATGAGGATCCGCAGGTCCTCTATTTTTCAACGCACCAGTCCCCGGGTTACCCGGGAACCGGGGGGCTGGAGGAGACGGGGAAAGGGGCGGGGAAGGGCTTCACCATCAATGTCCCGCTGCGGTCAGGGGCGGACGACGCCTGTTATGTCCGCGTGTTCCGGGAACTGCTCGATCCGGTCGCCAGGGCGTACGCTCCCCAGATCATCCTGGTATCCGCCGGATTCGACATCTATGTCGGCGATCCGCTGGGGGAGATGAAAGTGACGCCGGAAGGTTTTGCATGCCTGACCCGTATGCTTCTCAACCTGGCGGATGAGTGCTGCAAGGGACGTCTGGTGATCGTCCTTGAGGGCGGATATCACATCCAGGGGCTGACCAAATCCGTTCGGTCTGTTCTCCAGGAGCTCCTCGGGGAGACCCAGATGAATCAGGAAACGCTGGACAGGATGGCCGAAAAAGGCAGCGAAGCATGCCGCCATCTGATCGGGCGGGTGCAGGGTAAGATCGCCCCCTACTGGCCGGTCTTCTGAATCTCTCCCGGTGAAATTCTCCGACGCGTGCGGCCCGTGGTGTCACGGAACAAAAAGCGAAATCCCCTGCTGCAGGCGGGGGAGGAATGGTCAGGGAAGGGGGGTCCATTGGGAAAAGTCAAGATCAGCAGGGATGAGGTTGCGCATGTGGCTCACCTGGCGAGGCTGGAATTTGACGAGGCGGAGATGGAGAAATTCACCGCCCAGTTGAACGACATCCTGCTGTACATGGACAATCTGAACGAAGTCGATACGAGTGGCGTGGCCCCGATGACCCATGCGATCGCGCAGAAAAATGCCTTCCGTGACGACATCGTGGGTTCATCCCTGTCTCCCGAGGATTCTCTGGCCAACGCGCCGGAGGTGCGCGGGGGGTGCTTTCAGGTGCCGAAGGTCATCGACTGACGGCGGCATCGGGAATGGCCTGCAGGCCG
>JAXGRQ010000018.1:0-43015 GCA_040765725.1 Syntrophales bacterium | reverse complement strand
GGCCGAAGACGCCCATCATCAGGGCCTTCAGCATGGACCCCGCAGCCAGGTAGATCAGCACCATCATGCCCAGCAGCATCAGGGCGAAATATTCCGGCGGCCCGAAGGCCAGCGCAAACTTAGCCAGTGGAGGGGCCACCAGCATCAGGCCGAGGATGGAAATGGTTCCGGCAATGAAGGAGCCGAAGGCGGCAATGCCTAAGGCGGGACCTGCGCGCCCCTTAAGGGCCATCTGGTAACCGTCGATGCAGGTGATCACTGCGGCCGCCTCTCCGGGGATATTGACCAGGATCGAGGTCGTCGAACCCCCGTACATGGCCCCGTAGTAAATCCCGGCCAGCATGATGATCGCCGTGACCGGCGGGATGTGAAAGGTGCTGGGCAAAAGGAGGGCAATGGCCGCCGTGGGTCCCAGGCCGGGAAGAACGCCGACGAGCGTCCCCATCAGAACGCCGATGAAGCAGAAGAACAGGTTGGTCGGTGTGAAAAGGACCTGTACACCGAGGCCGATATGAGTCAGCAGATCCATGAATCACCTAAAAGCCCAAAATCCCCCGAGGAAGCTGGGTCTCCAAAAAATCGACGAAGAGCAACCGAGCCAAAATCGCGGTGGCGAAGGCCGTGATCAGCGTACGTTTCCAGTTCTGGGGAAAAATGGTTTTGAGCAAAAAAACGATGAATACAAAAGTCGTCAGCGTAAATCCGATGATTTTGAAAAGAAGCAGATAGGCCACCATGGCCAGAAAGGCCATCACGATACGCTTCCAGGAATCGGCCAACGGAAAAAAGGGCGGCATAACCGGCCATTCCCTCCGTTTGAAGCTGCCGAGCAACAAAAAAAAGGCCATCACCGCCAAGACAATGCCTGACCAGAAAGGCATAAATCCCGGACCCGGTTCACTCCAGTCACCAATTTCAACCGTCCGCCCGTATAGTGAAAAGAAGATCCCCACACCCATGAAAAACAAAGCAGATGTGCGGTTGTAAAAATTTTGCCTCTTTCCCATCGTCCCCATATCCTCACAGTAAGACGTACTTTTTAAAACAGTTCCCGCGCAAAGTCAAGAAACGGAGGATGTTGAAGCAGAGGATGTTGATTTCCTCTCCACAATGACGCAGATCCCCAGTCCGCCCCCGCCGCAAATGGCGACCAGACCGTATCGGGCATCTCGGCGCACCATTTCATGGATCAGGGTGACCAGACGGACGGACCCTGTGGCGCCGATGGGATGCCCCAGGGAGATACCGGATCCGTTCACATTGACCTTTTGCTCGAGATCCGTTGCGCTGAGACCCATCAGTTTTGCATCGGCCAGAGTCTGGGCGGCAAAGGCCTCCTGGATCTCGATCAGGTCCATTGCGTCGATAGTCAAAACGGCCCTTTGAAGAGCCCTTTTCACGGCAGCGGGCACTGCCGGATAGGTCAGGGTCGGATCCGTCGCGGCCACACCAAAGGCTCTGAGATAAACCAGCGGCTTGGCGCCGTGACCTTCAGCAACCTCAGGGGTTGTCATGACCAGTGCCGCCGCGCCGTCATTTTCACTGGAAGAATTTCCTGCCGTGCATATGCCGTCAGGGTAAACAGCCCGAAGCTTCGTCAACTGTTCCCGTGTCGTTTCCCGGCGGGGGGGCTCATCCCTGTCCACTGAAACCTCCACCCCCTTCTGTTTGAACGTGACAGGAACGATCTCTTTCGCAAATTTGCCCGTGTCCACGGCCCGGATCGCCTTGTGGTGCGAGCCCAATGCCCACAGATCAGCCTGTTCGCGACTGATGCCCTCTTTCCGGGCCGCCGTCTCCGCCCAGGTCATCATTGAATTGAGCTCACCGAATCGTTCGATCGGCTGATGTCTGGGACGGCCGCGTTGGATTCGGTCATAGAAGGGAAGTCCCCACAGCGACAGGCTGCCGTGGTGCTTGGGAGAAAAGCCCCACTTCGGATCGGTGTCGCCCCCCATGCCCCATTTGATGAGTTCACCGGGGATATAGAACTCGCTTCGGCTCATGCTTTCAGCGCCCCCGGCCACCACAATGCCGGCATATCCGGTCTGGATTTCCATGGCCGCCGACCAGACCGACTGGAGCCCGGAACAGCAACGCCGATCGAGCGTGAAACCGGGAATCTCAATCGGCCAGCCGGCCTCCAGGAGCGCCAGTCGTGCCAGATTAGGGGTTTCGCCATTGGCATAAGATTGCCCGAGGATGACATCACCAATCTCAGCCGGTTCAATCTTTGCCCTCCGCACAGCCTCCCGTAAAACGATGGCCGCGAGTTTCTCCACGGGGACATCCCGGAGCATGCCGCAGTATGACCCGATGGGTGTCCTGACCCCGCTGACGATGACGACCTCTTTCAATTCACCTCCTTGACCGGCCTGATTTTAGATGACCCTCCGCCGCTGGTGTCTGAGGATTCGGCGGTTCGGTCATTGCATCCTGCTCACATTTCATCCGGCCTTTTTGGTATGCCGAATCTCCCGGTATTTCCTCATCATGGGCAGGATCAGGGCAACGATCGTGAGGAACATGACGATCCCGCTGATCGGCCGCCGGAAAAAGATGGTCCAGTCGTTCTGAAAACTGATCATCGTCGTCATAAAGGAGCTCTCCGCCAGCGGGCCCAGGATCGTCCCCAGAACCATCGGGGCGATGGGAAACTTCGTTTTCTCAAAGACATATCCGACGATCCCGAAGGCCACCATGAGCCAGAGATCGGAGACGCTGTTGCGGATGGAGAAGGCCCCAACGAAACAGAGGAGCATGATGAAGGTCGAAACGACGGACTCCGGGAAATCGAGGATTTTCACGAGGGGCTTGATGGCGAAGTAGCCGATCACGCCCATGAGGACGACGCCCAGGAACAGGGAGGCAAACACGGTGTAAACCATTCCTGAAGAGGTGATGAACACCTGGGGCCCGGGCTGGATCCCGTGGAGAAGAAAGGCCCCGAGGATCACCGCGGTGGCGCCGCTCCCGGGAACGCCCAGGGTCAGCAGCGGAATCAGCGCACCGCCGACGGAGCCGGTGGCCGCGGCCTGGGGGGCTACGATTCCTTCGGGAATCCCGTTGCCCATCTCCTTCTTGCGCTTTCCGTACTGAGCCTCCACGCCATAGGTGACGAATGAGGCGATGGTGGCCCCGGCGCCGGGGATGATGCCGATGATCGTGCCGAGGACGGAACTTCTCATAAAGGTTGCCGATATCCGTGAGATTTCTCTGAGGGAGGGCATCCGGGTCTTCATGCTGCCCAGGGTCTCCACGGGAACCGTCGTGAAGCCCTCCCCAAGGCGTTTCAGAACCTCGCCCACCCCATAGGCGCCCACCATGACGGTCAGAAATTCGATGCCGTCCGTCAAAATGGGGGAACCGAACGCGAACCGCGGTGTTCCGTACGTAGCATCCACCCCTACCGTGGCAATGAGCAGACCGAAAAAAAGGCTGATGAAGGCATTCGTCAGGGAGCCCCCGCCGAGGGAGACGACGCTCGTCAGCCCGAAAAGGACGACGGCGAAATATTCCGGCGTGGAGAAGGTCAGCGCGAACTTGGCCACCGGTTCCGACAGGGTGACCATGACGACCGCGGACAGCAACCCGCCGACAAGGGCCGCGCAAATGGTCCAGCCCAATGCCTTGGCCGCCTGACCCTGCCGCGCCATGGCATAGCCGTCCCACAGGAGGGGGACATGGATGGGCTCACCCGGAATCCGAAAGAGGATGGAGGTGGGGGCTCCCCCATAGGTGCCGGAAACGTACATGGCCGTCAGCAACACGATGGCCGGCGTCACGTCCATCGCGTAAGTGAACGGGAGGGCCAGAACGACGCCCATGACCAGGGTCAGTCCGGGAAGAACGCCGACCAGAAGACCCATGACGATTCCCACGACAAGAAAAATGAGGTTGACCGGCTGTAAACAACTGAGGAACCCGGCCCCGAGATGGCTAAGAATATCCAACATAATGACTCCTTGGGCTACTTGATGCCGAGCATTTTCAACAGGAACAGCGAGAATTGCTGGAACGGTCCCTGCCCCAGAGGGAGGGAAACATAAACCACCTTCATGAAAATATAGACGAGCAGGACGGTCCCGACGATGCTGTTGGCCGCGATCACCCAGACCTTGCGGTAGCGTCCGATGATCATGAACAGTGCAAGATAACAAAAAGTACAGAGGATGAATCCGGCAATGCTCACGAAGTAGACATAAGCGACCGTCAGCAGGGCCCCGATGATCAGGAGTCCGTTATAACGCTTCGGCGCCTCCGTCTGTTCCTCCCCGCCATTGTCCTCCAATGCCTTTACCCTATGAAACAGGGCGACCTTGGCAATTTCGTACAGACAAACCAGCATCGTCAGACCCAGGAGCAGTTTCGGCCAGAAGTCCGGCCCGAGATTCCCTGTCCGGACGGTAAAAACAAATCGACCGGCCAAAACATAAAAATATGCGCTGATCGCAAGAACGACGGCGTAGGGAATAATCCGCTTCATTTTATCCATGGCCATGATCCGCAATAACCTCCATTAGGAACGTCTGTCTCCCGTCCGGAGCCGGGAGACAGACCCGACTGAGCAATGCTATTTCTTCTTCGCGCCCCAGGTCTTGTTCATCATATCGAGCTCGGAACGGATGAACTTGGTGCACTCCTCATGGTTCATGTAGCTGTCCGGCGTGGCGTACTGTTCCTCGAGAAAGGCCTTGTACTCGGGAGTCGCAGCCACCTTTCCGAAGGCGTCGGAGAGGACTTTGATCCGGTTCGGATCCGTTCCGGCCTTGGCGATGATGGCCCGGAACTGGGGAAGGCCGACATCGTAACCGAGCTCCTTGGAGCAGGGAACATCCTTGAAGGCCGCAAAACGCTGAGACCCGAACATGATGATGGGTCTGATCTGCTTGCTCGTAATGTACTGGCGCACATCGCCGGCCTGTTCGTAGAGGGCGTCTACGTGGGTTCCAAGAACGGACACATACCTTTCGCTGGGCTTCGAATAGGGCACCTGAATCACTTTGACCCCCTTGCTCTCCAGATAGGTCAGCGTGATGTCGTCGACGCTGCCGAAACCGAGGGTCGCCACCTTCAGGGTTCCGGGCTTTGCCTTGGCTTCCTTCTCAAAATCGGCCCAGGACTTGAAGCGGCTGTTTTCCGCCACGAACAGGAAGGACGGACCGAGGATCAGACGCGCCACCGGCATGATGTCGGTGATCTTCCAGTTGGCCGTCGAGGTCGCGAGAACGGCGTGGGAATCGGCGATATAGATGGCGATGGAGTGACCGTCCGCCGGTGCGGCCAGCAGCTTGGCGATCCCCGTGCCGCCCGTGGCTCCCGGAACATCGACCACAGGGAAAGGAACGCCGAGCACCTTTTCCATCAGGACGCCCGATTTCCGGGCAAGCTGGTCTGCGCCCCCACCGGGGCCCCAGGGGACGATGTATTCGATTGCCCGGGAAGGGTATTTCTCCTGGGCCGCCGCTTCCTGCAGAAGAGGCGCCGCCAGCACCGCCGCCGAAAAGGCCCATATCATAATCGCCACCCCGTATTTCCGCATGCGCTTTTCCATCATTTCCTCCTCCTTTCGATTTTGTGTCCCGTCATCGCCGGGACAGGTGATTCAGGACAGGGACAACCTCAGGCTCAGCATTTCGTTTCATCCTTCATGACCCTCCGCAGCATCTTGCCCTGGGCGCTGATGGGCAAACTGTCACGGAATTCGATGTGCTTCGGCACCTTGTAGGAGGCCATCTTTTTCTTGCAGAAGGCCGTGATTTCCTCTCGGGTGATGCTCTCCTTTGCCTCGTCCTTCGGAACGATGCAGGCCTTCACGGTTTCGCCGTAGTAGTCGTCAGGCGCCCCGAAGACCATGGCCATGCGAATCTTGGGATGGGTGTAGAGGATCTCTTCCACTTCCCGGGGCCAGACCTTGTAACCGCCGCTGTTGATCATGTCCTTGACCCGGTCCACGATGAAGAAGTAACCCTCCTCGTCCATGCGGACCACATCGCCCGTATGGAACCAGCCCCCGGCCATGGCCGTTTCCGTCGCCTCGGGCTTGCCCCAGTATTCCCTCATGATCTGGGGCCCCTTGAGCACCAGTTCTCCCTCTTCGCCCACAGCCAGATCGGCCCCGGTCTTGAGATCAATCACCTTCGCGTCGGTATCCGTCAGCGGGATCCCGATGGAACCGGCCTTGGCCCTTTCAATGGGGTTGGCGTGGGTCAGCGGGCTCGTTTCCGTCAGGCCGTATCCCTCGATGAGGACCTCCCGGCCGATCAGCCGGTCGAACTCCTCCTTGACGGCCACGGGCAGCGGGGAGGCATTGGTCCGGCAGGCCTTGAGGGACGTCATATCGAGGGACCGGGCCTTTTCGCTCCCCAGCAGCGCGACAAACATCGTCGGCACGCCGAAAAAGCGTGTCGCCCGGTATTGTTCGATGATCGTGGCGACCGTTTCCGCCAGAAAACGCCTCATCACGATCAATGTCGCCCCACTGTAAAGCGGCACGTTCATGACGCCGCTCATACCGCCGCTGTGGGACATCGGAATGGTGCAGACAAAAACCTCTCTTCCCGGGTCCAACGCATACCACTCCGCAAACTGCATGGTGTTCGCGACGATGTTCCGATGGGTCAGGACTGCGCCCTTGGGCTCTCCCGTGGTGCCGCCCGTATACAGTAGAACGGCCATGTCATTGGGGGGATCGATGACCATATCGGCCGGACGCTTCCGGTCCGCATGGATCAGGTCCTCGAAACGGATGGCCCCCGTCGGAAGGGCCATGTTTCCTTCCCCCACCGGGGCAAGGACGACCGGGATGCCCAGACTCCCGGCCACGGCAACGGCGGTGTCGGCCATCTCTTGGGCGGCAATCAGGATCTTGGCCCCGGCATCCCGGAGCTGATGCGTAAATTCCTTTTTCGAGGCAAGCGCGTTGCAGGGGGTGATGGCCGCCCCCGCCATCCAGATGCCGTAGTAGCTCGTTATGATCGCGGGGGAATTCGGGATCAGCGTCCCCACACGGTCTCCCTTGCGGATCCCCAGATCGTACAAACCTGCTGCCAGCGCATTGGCCCGTCTCCATAGTTCATGGTAGGTCAGGCGGTCCAGTTCGGTTCGGGTTTCATGGTCGAGAAACAGGATGGCGTCCCTGTCCGCAAATCGCTCGAGGTTGCGCTCGAGGATCCACCAGGCGGGAACATCCGGATACGCCAGATGCCTCGGCAGATGGCCGGGCCATGACCGGAACCATGGTCTCGATTCTTGAGAAATGTTCTCTTTGTATATCATTTCGTATCTCCTTGTGAATGGGTCCCTTGGATGCCTCTCAAACCGGGCTCAGGGAAGAGATCCGCTCTACCACGGATAGGCTTCCGTCCATCGCGCAGAACAGGCCCATCCTGAATCGTTCTTCTTCATTTCCTGACCCATCCGGACTTGAGGAGCCCTTCTGTACCGGTTCCCTCTTAAACAGACCGCCCGGGCAAAACGTCCCGCAGGCTCACTTTTTACTCACATGGGCAACGGCGTTCCGGATGGCTGAAACGATCCGGTCGATATCGCCCTTCGTGGCCACCAGCGCAGGGGCGAGGTTGATGGTGTTGTTCAGACCGGGAAGGCTCCGGTTGGTTCGGCCCACCAGGACACCCTGATCGGCAATCCCCTTGATGATGCCCAATAGGAAGGGTTCTGAAACCGCCTGCTTCGTCTTGCGATCCTCGACAAACTCAATCCCCGCAAAGAGACCGCGGCCTCGCACATCGCCTACGATCGGAAATTCCCGGAGCTCCTCGAGACGACCAAGAAGGTACTCCCCGACGATCCGGCTGTTTTCGCAGAGATGCTCCTCTTCAATGATCCGGGCGCTCTCCAGCGCCGCGGCGCAGGCGCCCGCGCAGCCGCCGTAGGTGCTGATGTCCCTGAAGTAGGCCATCTTGTCGGCAGGGTCATTGACAAAGGCGTTGAAGACATCGTCCGTGACCACGGTGGCGGACAGCGGCATATAGGCGCTGGCCATTCCCTTCGCCAGGGTCACCATGTCCGGCTGAACGTCATAGTGCTGATAACCGAACATCTTCCCCGTCCGGCCGAAACCGCAAACCACCTCGTCCAGGATCATCAGGACTTCGTATTTCCGGCAGATTTTCTGCAGAAGCGGGTAATACTCCTTGACCGGCGGAATAATGCCTCCGCCGGCCGTAATCGTTTCGACGATGACCCCACCCACCGTGTCTGGGCCCTCCTTCAGAATCGCGGTCTCCAGGGCCATCGCACAGTCGATGTCGCATCCCGGATAGGTCTTGCCGAACGCGCACCGGTAGCAGCAGGCATGCGGAAACTCCGCAAAACCCTCGAGGAACGGGCCGTAGCCTTCTTTCCGCTCCTGCTGTCCGCTGGCGCTCAGCGCCGCCATCGTGGTGCCGTGGTAATCCCGGCTGCGGTACAGGATCTTGTATTTGTCTTTCCCCTTGTATTTCAGGCGGAAGTACTGCCGGATCATCTTGAATGCCTTTTCATTTGCCTCCGAACCGCTGTTGGAGAAGAAGACCTTGCCCAGGCCGGGCATCAGCGCTATGACCTTGCCGGCAAACCGGATCGTCGGAATGTTTCCCGCCGTGCCCGCATAGTAGGGCATTGTCTTCAACTGCTCGCGGACGGCATCGGCGATGGAATCCCGTCCGTAGCCGACATTCACGCACCAGACTCCGCCCGATGTGGCGTCCAGATACTCCCGTCCCCGGATGTCCTTCAGGATCAGGCCCCGGCCTTCCACCATGACCGGAGGCTCGCTCGTCTGGAATACCTTGTGTTGCATCAGATGATGCCAGAGATAATCCCGGTCCTGTTTCAACAATGCTTCGACGTCTTTCTGCATCACATCCCTTTCGTTCATGACTCCAAACCTCCTTGTTTCCATTGACGGCGCCGGGCGCCGCTCTCCCTAATGACCTACGGGGAAGGCCTTTTTTCGAGCCGTTCAAAAAGGCCCGGATGCCAATCCCCATCCCGGGACGCGTTGCTCGGCAAAGACGGGGGAACACCCTCGGGCGTATGTTGATCCACGGCCTTTTACAGCGTCAGCTCCGAGGCCTCGGTGATTTCGTGACGGAGCTTGAGAAACGCCATGTCCGTGTGCTCCCGAGGCCGGGGCAGATCGACATGGTAGACGACGTCCATCCGGCCCGGCAGCTTGCCCACCATGGTGACGATGCGGTCCGCGAGATAGATCGCCTCATCGATATTGTTCGTCACGAAAAGAATCGTCCGCTTCTCGGTTTCCCAGATGCGGGCGGTCTCCTTCTCCATGAAATAGCGGGTCTGCGCGTCGAGCTGGCCGAAAGGCTCATCCAGGAGCATGACCTGGGGATCGTTCGCATAGGCCCTGGCGATTCCCACCCGCTGTTTCATGCCGCCGCTGAGTTGGTGGGGGTAGTGGTTCTCGAAGCCGTCCAGTCCGACCAGATGGATGTAATGGGCGGCGATTTCACGACGCTCCTTCTTCGATACGCCGCGCAGTTTGGGACCCATCTCCACGTTGCCCATGACCGTTTTCCAGGCAAAGAGCATGTAGCCTTGGAACACCAGTCCCCGGTCCGGTCCCGGACCTTTTACCTCCCGGCCGTCCATGAGCACGCGCCCTTCCGTCGGGGTTTCCAGGCCGGCGATGATACGCAGCAGCGTGCTTTTGCCCGACTGGCCCGGCCCCAGGATTACGACGAACTCGTTCTCCTTCACGTCCAGGCTGATGTGGTCCAGCACATGAACCCTCTGCTTCCCCTTCTGGATGAAAATCTTGGTGATGTCTTCACACACGATCTTGGTCTGGCCGGAATGCGTTGCGTCTTTCAATCTGATCTCCTGCGACAAAAATTTGAAGGGTTCGGGGCTCCGGTCCGGGCCGGCGCCTCTATCCTACCGGCTGTCGATCTCCCGCTTCCAGGGGCAGACGAACCGCTCCAGAAGCGAGACGAGTTGGCTCATCCCCCAGGAGACGAGCGCAATGACGACCATGCCCCCCACGATCATGGCCGGCCGCGAGAGGTTCATGCCCAAGATGATGATGAAACCCAGTCCGGAGCGGGCGCTGACCAGCTCTGCGGCAAGAACGCAGCTCCAGGCGATGCTCAGCGCGATCTGCAGGCCCGCGAAGATGGCGGGAAAAGCCGCGGGAAAGCAGACATGAAGGATCTCGTCGCGGCGGTTTCCGCCCAGCATGCGGACCACGTCGTACAGCTCGGGCTCCACCAGGCGAACGCCGTTGTAGGCATCCAGCAGACAGGGCACGAATGTGCCGATGATGATAATGAATACCTTCGAGGTCTCACCGATGCCGAACCAGAGGATCGCGATGGAGATCCAGGCCAGCGGCGGCATGGGTTTGAGGAGATCGAAGAGCGGCTTCACAATGGCATTGACATAACGGTTGAGCGCCATCATCAACCCCAGCGGAACCGCCACCAGCGAGGCGATGGTGAAGCCGATGAGGATCCGCTGGGTGCTGGCCCAGACATGACCCAGGAGCGACTTCCCCGCCAGCGGATCAAACAGCATAAGCCAGAGTTGGAGCACCACGTTATGGGGCCGGGGCAGGCCGCTGGCAAACATGCGGGCCGCACTGTCCCAGACGAGGAAAAAAAAGATCAGCGAAACACCATAGAGAAACCAGCGGTTCTTGAGCATGACGGTCGGTGTCAGAGGTTTTCTTTCCCGAACCTGCTGTTGTATTTCGTTGGCGATATCGACCACGTGACGCTACCTCCTGATCCCTGCCAGCAGCTTCTTCTCAAAATAATTGATAACAATCCCGATCACGACGCCGGTGAGTCCGATCATGATCATGCCCAGCAGGACCATATCGGGCAGAGCGAGCTTCCTGCCCATCGTGATGAGGAAGCCGAGACCCCTGTCCGCGGCCAACAGCTCGGCGGCGACCAGGTTGGTCCAGCACAGGGCAAGGGCAATCTGAAGCGCCCCGAAGACCATGGGCAGGGCCGATGGGATGCAGATCTGCTTGAAGATCTGCCAGTCCGTGGCACCGTATGTCCTGGCCATCTGGATCAGCGTGGGGTTCGTCATGCGGACCCCTTCGTACGAATTGATCACACAGGGCACGATGCCTCCGATCCAGATGATGAAGATCTTGCCGCTGATGCCGATGCCGAACCAGAAGATGACCAGCGGGATCCAGGCGACGGGAGGAATGGGGCGGATCATTTCGAAAATCGGACGGCTCAGACCTTCGACGACGACAAACCAGCCCATGGCCAAACCCAGCGGGATCCCCACGAGCAGCGCCAGCAGGTAGCCGGAAAAGGCCTCCTGGACACTGGTCCAGATGTGCTGGGAAAGAAGCGCGCCGTCCGGATTGACCTCCGTCCATTTCACCAGAAAAAGCTGGAAGATCTGAATGGGCGAGGCCAGCATCGTCGACGGGACAATCTCCCGATCTACGACCATCTGCCACGCACCGAAGAAGGCAAGGACACTCAGGACGGGAAGCAGTCTCAGGATCAGGGGCGTCTTGACTTTGACTTGCTCATAGGCCATGGATCACCTCCGGACTTTCTCCCGGCGCGGGAGAAAAACAGCTTGAAATCGATCTGAAGTGGAAACGGTATCTTCATGCTTTGCAGCGTTTCCAATAAGGCGGACACAGGAAAATCATGGTGTTTCAGATGACCGCATCCCTGATGAGCGCAGGGCCCATTTCGGGGAGCCGGCCCTTCCCTGGGGGCCGGTCCCCGATGTTTGTCTCATCCTTGTCCGGTCGCAACGGATCAAAGCCTGCCATCCGTGCCTTAGGGAATAGGCTGTTTGACCATCTTGAGGAATTTGTCCGTAATGTAGGGGGTCTTGAGCGCCTTGTCTCTTTCTTCCGGCTTGAACCGCCCCAGTGTCGTGAATACCTCGGTGATGGTGCGCTGCCAAGACTCGACCGTGCTGTCCCCTTTCGCCGGTTTCTTGAAGAGCTTCAACTGCTCCTCATACGTGAAAACCGGATGCCACTCGAAATCGTTCTTCAGCATGTCGTCTTTCAGGTCCATGCCGGCCCATTCCTTGTAGAAACGCTTGTATTCGGGCAACAGTTTGATCCCCTCTTTTTTGATCAGGTTGATGCCCCGCATGTACATCCTCAAAAACTTGGCGACGATTTCCGGATTTTTGTCGCAGAATTTCTTGTCGCCCATCAGGATGATCGGCAGGGCCGCGCCGGCGGTCTTTACGTCACCGGCCACCTTCCATCCCTTCCCCATGCCGGTGAACATATGGGGCGCCCAGAGGACAACGATGTCGCCGACGCCCGAATCAAAGGCCGCCACGGCCTGGGCCTGGTCCATGTTCTTGATCACCACGTCCCCGTCCTTGAGCCCGAAGGCCTTCAGCCAGAGGCTCATGGCGTAATGGCCCGATGAAACCGTCGTGACCAGGATCGTCTTGCCTTTGATCAGATCGGGGCTGCCGTAGAGTTCGGGATATTTCTTGTTCCAGCCCTTGACCTTCAGGATCGGGCTGTCGGGCCGGACCATGACGACATTCGTGATGGACTCGTCATTGCCGAGGGCGATCAGATAGGCTCCGTGACGGAGGGCGCCCACCACCATGGGCACGCCGCCCTGTCCGCCCAGGACCCACTGTCCGGCGGGCAACGCTTCCCATTGCGCCATGCCGGAGTCGAAGTAGTGCATCTTGATGTCCAGACCCTCTTCCTTGTCCCAGCCTTTTTGCTTGGCATACCAGACCACGAAGGTCTCATGCTCCGGCTGCCAGCTGGTGTTCAGCGTGAAGAGTTTCTGCTGCGCGTAAGCCGCGCCGACCCCTCCGATGAAGAACGCCAACGCCAACAAAACAATGCCTGCAACTTTGAGCTTCTTCATACCGTCCACTCCTTTCCGTTTTGATGGGTCTCCTCCCGGACAGGCCTATGCCTGCTCCCCTGAAACGCTTTGTCCCGATGCAAACATCACCGGGACGCCTCTGTTCATTGGGCACCGCCGCTACCACCAGCGGATCAGCTCCGTCACCTCCTTGCGGATCTCCACGAGCCGGGGGTCGATGAGGCTCCGGGGACGGGGCAAATCGACTTTGACTTCGGCCTTGACCTTGGCGGGCTTGTTGCTCAGAATGAGGATGCGCTCCGACACGTAGACCGCCTCTTCGATATTGTGGGTCACAAAGATCACCGTGCTCTTGAGCTGTTCCCACAGGCGCACCAGTTCATCCTCCAGATAGTAGCGGAGCTTCACGTCGAGCTGTCCGTAAGGTTCATCCATCAGGAGGAGATCCGGATTGACGGCAAAGGCTCGGGCCACGGCGATCCGCTGCAACATGCTGGCGGAAACCTGGTTGGGGTACAGATCGCCGCAGTCGGCCAAGCCTACCAAATTCATGATCTGATCGAGCTTACGATCCATCTCCGCCTTCGGGACATGCTTGACCTCCATGCCGTAGGCCACGTTTTGCCGGACGGTGCGCCACGGCAGGCAGGTCGGTTCCTGGAAAACGAAGGATAGGTGGTGTTTCTTGGGATCGGCAACCTCTCCGTCGATGAAGATGTCGCCCGCCGTTGCCGGGATCAATTTGGACAGGGTGTTGAGAAAGGTGGTCTTGCCACAGCCGGTGGGTCCGACGATGCTGAGGAATTCGCCTTCAGCGACATTGAATGAAATCTCATCGAGGACCAGAAGGTCCCCGAACTTCTTGGTCAGATTTCTGACCTCGATCTTGGTGTTTCTTGATACGCTTGGTTCCACACTGCCTCCATTTCAGAGAAGCTGTGGGCGCGAGTCGATCGACCCCCGAAAACATCAGGAGCGGGTTAGTCCGATGCTCGGGAAAAGGTCCGACCGGCCGCAGGTCACCGGCCGTATTTGGCCCAAAGCGGGCCCCAGATCTCTTCCTCCGTCGGTTTGGCCACCGGCAACGGTTCCGAAACCCAAGTCACGTTGATAAAATGCCTCCAGTGGATGTTCTCCGTCGTAATGTTACCGCCCCATGTCCCGCACCCCAGCGTGACCGTGGAGGGCATGGCGTTGTGGAAGTGGCCGCCGGCGGACGGCGCATGGGCCTGACGGACCAAGATGCGGCTGACCTTGGCCGCCATGGCCACCTTCCGGATATATTCGGTATTGAAGGAATAGATGCCGCAGGAATGGCCCAGCCCGGCGTAATTGTGAAGCTTGTCGATGAGCCCGATGGCCTCGTCGATGGTCCCGTATCGCCACAGGGCCATGACGGGCGAAAGCTTTTCGCCGCTGAAGCGTTCCTCGCCGGGTTTCTCCCCGATGACCATCAGCATTCGGGTCTCATCCGGGACGGCGATCCCGGCGTCTTTGGCAATTCGGCGAGCGGATATGGCGATGATCTTGGAATTGAGGGCCACGTGGCCCGTCTTGGCGCTGGCCACCCACATCCAGTTCTCGAGCTTTTTCTTTTCCTCGCTGCTGCAGAGGTATCCGCCCTGTTTCCGCAACTCCACCACCATCCGGTCGAAAACGCCCTCCTGGATCAGCAGGGAGTTGTCGGAGCTGCAGGAGGTGGCGTTGTCGAAGGTTTTGCTGATCCGGATCTTCTGGGCCGCATCGGCCAGATCGGCATCCTCGGCCACGATGATGACGGGATTGCCGGCCCCGACGCCGTAGGCCGGCTTGCCGCTGGAATAGGCGGCCTTGACCATGACGGCGCCGCCGGTCGCGAGCACCAGATCCACCTGGCGCATGAGCTCCTGGCTCAGCGGAACCGTGGGTTCTTCGATATACTGAACCAGGTCGACCGGGGCGCCGACCTTGCGCAGCCCCTCCCGCATGAACCCGCAGACCACCGCACAGGAACGCTTGGCCGCCGGGTGGGGGGCGAAGATCACCGCATTGCGGCCTTTGAGGATTCCCGTCCCGTTGCTGGCCGCCGTGGCCGTGGGATTCGTCACAGGGGTGAGCGCCCCGATAACCCCTACCGGCTTGGCGTATTTCGTGAGACCCCGGGCCTCATCCCGCTCGATCACTCCGACCGTCTTGGCATGCTTGATATCCCGGCAGACGCCCAGAACCTTGACCTTGTGTTTGGTCAGTTTGTCATCGTAAATGCCCATGCCGGTTTCTTCCACGGCGATTTTTGCGCAGGCGGCGATGTTGTCGTCCCTGTAAACTTGCCAGGCCACCGAAAGGGCCACTTCGTCGATCTGCTCCTGGGTGTAATTCTCCACCTGTTTCTGGGCGGCGCGGGCCTTGGCTATCAACGCACCGACGATCTCTTCGTTGCTCGTCATATCCCCCTCCTGATTTTCAACCGCGACCGTGCGACAACTGACATTTGGTCTCTACAAAAAACAGCGGGGAGTGTCAATCAATTTTCTGAACAAAGTTTTTCGTCATTTTTCGCCGAAGGAAACACCCGTTTTTCACCCGTTGAATAATGATAAACCATTGATAATACGCATCATAAAAGAATATAGGGCTTTTGGGATTTGACATGCGGCAGAATTTCGGCTAAAAGTCCCGCCAATTGCTGTTTTCTGGTCATAATTTGGTGGAAGAGTCTGTGCACCCAGGCAGGCGTGAGGAAGCCCCCGGATACCAATGAGGAGGTCCTTCATGATGAGACGGCGTATGTTCCTCCGGATGGGAATCGGCGTCCTGTTCACATTCGTGATTCTTTGCGGAAGTGCCGTCGCGAACGAAACCTATGTCGTCCAACGCGGCGATACCCTGACCCGAATCGCCTCGAAGACGGGCACCACCGTCAGCGCGCTGAAAGCGGCAAACCGCCTGAAGAGCAATCGGCTCCAGATAAGGCAGGTTCTCGTCATCCCCGCCGAACAAATCCATAATACCGTAAAATCAAATCCATCGCCGGTTGTTCGGGCAGAAAAATATGTCGTGCAAAAGGGGGACACGCTCTTCCGTATCGCCAGAAAGACCGGGATTTCCGTCGCCGGGCTTCGCGAACTGAACCGGATGCAGGGAAGCGCACTGAAAGTCGGACAGAAACTTGTTCTGGGTGAAAACCCGAAGCATGCGACAGCGGCGGCGGAACCGCCCACATACGCAAAAGCCGAAATGGAGCCCGGGGCGGAGTTAGAGGAGGAAGAGGTGGACAGCCTTCTCACCCCGGAGGAGGCATGGGCGGAAATCGAAAAACGCAAAAAGGAAAAAAGCGACCTGCTCGGCAGATGGAACCACCCCGAAGAACCGAAGCTGCTGGTCAAGGTCGCATTGGGCTTTCTGGGCGCCCCGTACCGTCTGGGAGGCTCCTCGGTGACCGGGATCGACTGCTCCGGCTTCGTTAAAAAAATCTATCAATTTTTCGACGTCGATCTTCCCCGAACGGCTTTCGAACAGTCCCATGTGGGGCTGCGGATCGACCGGGATGATTTGGCCGAAGGCGACCTCATCTTCTTCAATACCCGGAGACCGGTCGGTCATGTCGGGATCTACATCGGGGACAATAAATTCGTTCACGCCGCATCCCGGAAGCGAGGGGTTCGTGTGGACAACCTCGACACCCCTTATTACAAAAAAAGGTTCTTCCGGGCCGTCCGCCTCAAGGGAGACCATGGCGGCCCGTAGACTCCCGTGCGAATCCCTCCATTCGATTTCCCGAAACAATGCTGGAACCGGATGATATCGTGACATCGAAACCCAACATCCGGGACCTGTCCCTTGAAGAGATGGAAGAACTGATCGTCGGGCTCGGCAAGGAGAAATACCGGGCACGGCAGATCATGAAATGGCTTTACACCGGCCAAGCGACCGGCTTTGCGGAGATGACGTCTCTGGCCCGCGATTTCCGTCTCCGTCTGGACGAATTGGCCCGCATTGCCGAACCCCAAATCGACCGGATTCAGACGTCGCGGGACGGAACCAGAAAACTGCTGTTCCGCCTCGATGACGGCCTTTTCATCGAAAGCGTCCTCATTCCGGGCCGGAACCACTGGACCGCCTGCATCTCCACCCAGGCCGGCTGTGCGATGGGCTGCCGGTTCTGCATGACCGGACGACAGGGGCTGAAGCGAAACCTCCGACCCTCGGAGATCACCGGTCAGATGACCATGCTCCGCCGCCACACCCCGGAAGGGCCGGCAGTCAAGAACATCGTTCTGATGGGCATGGGGGAGCCGCTGGCAAATTATGAGAACACCGTAAAGGCGATCCGGATTCTCACCTCCGATTTCGGTCTCGGCTTCTCCAGCCGGAAGATCACGGTATCCACCTGCGGGCTCGCCCCGAAAATCGTACAACTGGGGAAAGAGGTCTGTGTCAATCTCGCCATTTCCCTGAACGCACCGGATGACAAACGGCGGGACGAGCTGATGCCGGTAAACCGAACCTACCCGATTCAGGAGCTTCTCAGGGCCTGCCGGGACTATCCCATGCCCGGAAGAAGGATGCTGACCTTCGAGTACATCCTCATGGCGGGCCTGAACGACTCCCCGGCAGACGCGGAAAAGCTTGCCCGGCTTCTCGGGGACCTGCGCTGCAAGTTGAACCTCATCGCCTTCAACGAGTTCCCCGGCTCCGACTATCGCATGCCGACACCCGAGGCGGTTTCAGCCTTTCAACAGATCCTGCTCGACCGGCATTTCACGGCGATCGTGCGCGCCAGTCACGGCAGGGACATCCTTGCCGCCTGCGGCCAGTTGAGCGGTCAGGCCCCTCCCTCCGCATCGCTCTTGCCGCGGTGATCCTGTCCATTTTCGGAAAGGGGTCTCAGCATCGTGGAAGCGGATTTTACTCCAGAAGATCCAAGAGCATCGGCAGCATCAGATCCATCGCCCGCCTCCCCTCCTCGATCGATTCCACGGCCCGGTTGAACTCCATCAGGCCGATGTGGGCGAGTTTGGGCTTGACGAGGATGTCCGGCGGGTCGGAGGCAAGACGTTCCCGGGTGATCCGGTCCTGCATGATCTTGACGGAGGTCGCCACAACATCAAACACCGACGGCCCCCGTTCCGGTTGCTCCTGAAACAGGTGGCGGAAAAGGGTCAGGTTTCCCTGCTGCACCTTCTGATTCAGAAAAGCAGCCCATTTGCTCATCGTCCTGGGATTGTCGCCGTTTTGGCGATTGGCCGGCGGATCGGCCATTCGTCTGATTTGGCTCTTCCCCATGATGTCGGAATTGAGGTTGACGGCAATGACGATATCGGCGCCCATCGACCGGCAGAGCGAAACAGGAACGGGATTCACGAGCGCCCCGTCCACGAGCCATTGACCGTTTCGGGGACAGGGGGTGAAGATCCCGGGGAGAGAGATGCTGGCCCGGATGGCATCCATCAGCGAACCCTCGCGCAGCCATATCTCTTTTCCCGTTTTCAAATCGGTGGCGACGGCCGCAAAGGGAAGCTCCAGCGTTTTGATCTCCGGATCGGCCATGTTCTGCCGAAAGTAGGCCGTGATCCGCTCGCCCTCGATGAGCCCGGAGCGGGGGATCATCACGTCCATGAATCCGATGATGTCGGACCAGCTCAGCCGGCGAACCCATCGGTCCAGCGGGTCCAGAAAACCGGCGGCAAACGCCCCCGCGACCAACGCGCCGATGGAGGCCCCGCAAGCGATATCGATCCTGACGTCCGCGTCCAGCAGGCTCCGGATGACGCCGATATGGGACCAGCCCCGGGCGGATCCGCTGCCCAACGCAATGCCGATTTTTTTGGCCATGACAATGATTGCCTTCGAAGATCCGTCTCAGCCTCGCTGCAGAATCCTTCGAGGATACTTCCGATTTCGGCCGCGGTGCAGCCCCTCCCTCGCCGACATCACGATAAACTGAAGACGGTTGAGGATGTTGACCTCGCTCATCCCCGGATCCATGTCGAGGAAGAGGAGGTTCAGGTGCCTGTACAGGGATTTCAGTTTCTTTTCAATTCCCTTCCCGATGATGTGATTGGCGAGGCAGCCAAAGGGCTGCAGGCAGACGATATGTCCGATGCCGTCCCTGAGCATGGCGATCATCTCGGCGGGGAGCAGCCACCCCTCCCCCGCCTGGTTCGCCAAACTGGTCGTGCGGACAGTCTCCTCGGCAAGCTCCTTGAGATCGTAATGCGGACGGTAATAGCGGAAATCTTTCATGACCCTTTCCACACGGGCCAGGTAAAAGCGAACATAGCGCTCCAGCAGACGGTTCACCATACGATCCCGGAAGGAACGCTTCAGGTACGCGCGCTGGTCGAATTCTTCGTTCACGAATCGCTGCTCGAAAAAGCTCAACAGCGGGGGAACCACGACCTCGATTCCCTGCGATACGAGCCATTCGACGATGTTGTTGTTCGAGAAAGCGTTGTATTTGACGAAAATTTCCCCCAGAACGCCGACGATCGGCACCGGTCTTCCACCCACGGGCAACGCGTTGAACTCGCGGACTGCCTCCTTCAACAGTTCGAGAAGCGCCCCGAAATCTCCTTCTCCGGCCAGCCTTCCGATTTCGGAGATGTATCTCCGCTGAAGGGCCATCGTCGATCCGGCATGAAGCTCGTGCGGCGTGGTCGCCAGTGCGATCCGCGCCAGCGCATCGCTGAAAATGAGTCCCAGCGACAGCCGCCTGACCAGTGTGCTCCTTTCGATCGGGAAGATCGATGGAGGGGGCGGCTCCTCCGCGGAGAGCGAGACCACCGGCACCTCGCCGAAACCGGCCGCTGCGAGCGCCTTTTGGGTCAGCGGCAAATAGTTGGATGCGCGGCACTGGCCGAAGGTTTGGGACAAAAGAACCGTTGTCTTCCGGGGGTCGTACTTTCCGGACCGGAGGGCCTTGATGATGTCGCCGATCACGATGACGGCGGGATAGCACATATCGTTGTTCACATACCGGAGCCCTACGTCCACGGATGAACGGTCCTGGGGGGTCAGAAGCTCCACGCGGCAGCCGAAAGAGGCGAAGACGGGCGGTATGGCCGGTGAATAGAGAGGGGAAAACCACGGGATCAGGATCGTTCTCTCCCCGGGTTTGTCCGGGAAGGAATCATCGGGATGTTCAGGCCGGTGCTCCGGCGTGCCGGATCCGGCACGCTCCCGAATCGCATCCAGCATGGAACGGAGGCGGATCCGGACCGCACCGAGGTTGGTGATCTCATCCATCTTGATCAGGCTGTGCATTTTGCCCGTGCTTCGCAGAATTTCCCGCACCTCGTCGGCACAGATCGCATCCAGGCCGCATCCGAAGGAGGTGAGCTGCAGCATTTCAAGATGAGGGGTATGGGCAACCACCTTGGCTACGGCGAGAATCCGGTTCGTATAGGCCCACTGGGTCAGAATGCGGCTTTCCTTCAGCGAATGATCCGCGGCCAGCGGCACAGCCGTTTCCGGAATGACATCGACACCGAACCCCGCAAGGAGTTCCGGCAGCCCGTGGTTGATCAACGGATCCCCGTGATACGGTCGGCCTGAAACGACGACGACAAAACGGTTCTCTTCCCGGGCCTTTTCCATCCGCTCGACAGCCCGCTCCTGCAGTTCTCGCAAAACCTCCCGCTGAGCCGCGATGCCCCTCTCGACAGCCTCATCGACAAGCTTTTTCCCGATCCCGAAGGGTTTCAGGTAGAGATGGATCTGTTTTTTGAGAAGCGCCGTATCCTTGAAACCGACCACCGGGCTGTCGATCGGAATGCCGTATCGCCCCTCCGGGTCGATCGCGCTCCGGACGACGTCCGGGTATCCGGTCACCACGGGGCAATTGAAGCTGTTTTGTGCCCCGCTCCCTTCCGCCTTTTCGAAGATCACCATCGGATAAAAAATCCGGTCCACTTTTTTATCGATCAGATCGAGGATGTGTCCGTGGGCGAGCTTTCCCGGGAAACAGATGTTATCGGACATCACCGTTCCGACGCCCTTTTCAAATAGCTCTGTGCTGGACGGCGAAGACAGAACCACCCGAAACCCGCAGCCGGTCAACAGCGTGCACCAGAACGGAAAGTTCTCGTACACATTCAGCACGCGCGGGATTCCAAGGGTCGAGATCGGCGTCCGGTCCGGTTCCATCGGCCGGTCGAAGAGGAGCTTCAATCGGGCGGCGAAAAGATTTTCTCCAGGGCGGACATTGCGGCCGCCATTGACAAAACGGCGCTCGCAACGATTCCCGGTAAAATAATCCCGCCCTTCGCCGAAGCGGATCCGGGTGACCTTGCAGCGGTTCTCGCAGCCCGTACAGGCGAATGTCCTTTTCTCTGCTTCGCGTTCCGCCAGGGCCCGCTCGAAACCGGTGAAAGTCGTTTCCGAAGTCGGTTCGGCAAGGTGGTTCTGCAGCGCCGTGAGCGCCGCGCCATAGGCCCCCATCATTTCGGCGATGTCCGGCCGGATGACCTCTTTTCCGATCAACAGCTCAAATGCGCGCAGAACGGCAGGGTTTCGAAAGGTCCCGCCCTGGACGACGATTCTCTTTCCGAGGGCATCCGGATCCTTCAGCTTCAAGACCTTGTAGAGGGAGTTCCGGATCACCGAAAAGGCGAGCCCTGCCGCTATCTCCCCGACGGTTGCCCCCTCGCGGAGAGCCTGCCTCACGCGGGAATTCATGAAGACCGTGCAGCGCGTTCCAAGATCAAAAGGCTCCGCCGCCTCACAGGCGATCCGGGAGAATTCCGCGACCCCGAAGCCGAGTGAGGCGGCAAAGGTTTCGATGAAAGAGCCGCAACCCGAGGAGCAGGCCTCGTTGATCTGGATATCGGAGACGCAACCGTCGCGGATGGTGATCGCCTTCATGTCCTGGCCGCCGATGTCAAGGACAAAGGAGACATCCGGAGAGAAGAAACGGGCAGCGCGATAGTGGGCCATCGTTTCCACGACACTGTCGTCAACGGCGAATGCGGCCCGGATGAGGTCCTCGCCGTACCCCGTCACGGCGGTTCGAACGACATGGGGCGCCACGCCGGCCTCGAGGCAGGTTTCCCGCAGCGCATCCAGTCCCTTTTGCACCGCCGCCAGTGCGTCGCCGTGATTCGACGCGTACCACGTAAAGGCCACACGGTGGTCGCCGTCCATCAACAGAATCTTGGTCGTCGTTGAACCGGAATCGATCCCCAGCGTGCAGGGCGCCCTGTCCAAGAGAGCGATATCGATCTTCCGCGTCCGGTGCTGCTGGTGTCGATCCTCCCAGCTTTCGAACTCCTCGCGGCTCCGGAAAAGCGGTGCAAGCCTCTTTCCGGCCTCTCCCCGGCCCGACCGTGTTTCCTTTTCAAGAATCCGCAGCCATTCCCCCAATCGGAGCCGGTGCGGGGATTCCCGACGATGCAGGGCGGCGCCTTCGGCGGCGATCCGCTCCGGGTGATCGCAGGCTGCAAGGTCTCTTTCCGGATGAAGATCGAGCAGTTTGACAAAGGCATCCCGCAAACGGGGGAAAAAAGTGAGCGGGCCGCCGGCGAAGAGGATCTTCTTCCGAATATCGCTGCCGCGTGCGAGCGTGGAGATCACCTGGAGGGCCATGGCGTGAAAGACCGATGCGGCGATGTCCTCCCGGGAGACCCGGTTGCTCAGAAGCGCCTGAATATCCGTTTTCGCGAACACCCCGCAGCGTGAAGCGATGGGGTAAAGCGTCCGGCTGTTTCCGGCCAGCCGGTCAAAGTCGTCCAACGGAACGTCGAGGAGAACCGCCATCTGCTCGATGAAGGCCCCCGTGCCGCCAGCACAGCTCCCGTTCATACGGATGTCGGGCTGGAACTCCTCATCGAAGAAGGCGACCTTGGAGTCTTCCCCCCCGATCTCGATCAAGGTTCGCACATCCGGCCACCGTCGACCGATCAGTTTGGCGGACGCAACGACTTCCTGGATAAACGGGAAGCCGTCATGCTCGGCCATGCCCATTCCGGCCGAACCGGTGAAGGCCGGATCCACGAAACAGTCTCCCAGCGACTCACGCGCCTCCGTCAGCAACGCCCGAACCGTATCCACAGTCAGGGCATGGTGACGGCGGTAACGGGAAAACAGGACCTTCTCCCGTGGATCGCAAATGACCAATTTGACGGTGGTCGAGCCAATATCGATTCCGGCAGGATATGCATGTTCCATAGACGTTACCCGATCGAACCGATCGAAATAGTCGCAAAACCCTTTTCGGGGTGAAAGCCGCGCCATCCCTCCGCTTTTGCCGGCTGCATATCGCGGAGAGATACTATGAGCGCACCCGCAGCCGTTGTCAATATCCATTTTCCATTGGCCATTTTCCCGTTGACTTTTCCGTGGGGGAAAGGCATACAGATTTCAGTTCATCCGATCACGATCAGGAAGAGGAACATCCATGAAATTCCGCTGCATGATCATCCTGGCCGGGATGTTGATTCTGACCGGCTGCGCCACCCTGAACAAGGAGCAATGCCTCCGGGGGGACTGGCGGGGAGTGGGCTGGACGGACGGCATGAACGGGGAACCGGCCGTCCGGATCGAACAGCACCGCGAAGCCTGCGCCGAGTACGGCGTTCGACCGGATCAAAAGCTTTACATGGATGGACGCGCCGAAGGGTTGAGGCAATACTGTGAGCCGGACAATGCCTTTCAGACCGGGCTGGATGGAAAGCCGTACAAGAACGTATGTCCGCCGGACATCCATCCGCTGTTCCTTCGGTACAATAACGCCGCCTATGAGGTTTATCAGGCCCGACGGCAAATCGAACAACTGCACGACAATATCACCTACAAGTATAATCAGATGGAGAGCAGGAAGACCTCGAAAGAGGATAAAATCCGCCTGCGCCGCGCCATCAACGACGATGAGAGAAAATTGGACGATCTGCGAAACGATCTCCGAGACCGGGAGCGGTGGCTGGACAGACTGATGGCAGAGGCACGGCGGAATCAGCGCAAATGATCCACAGGCAAGATGCCCATTCATCCCATGATGCATGATGGGCCTTTTTGAAACGCCATGACCGTATCCGATGTGACCCCAGCACGTTCGTCTTGAAACGATCAGACAGGCCTCTCCCATTTTGCGGGTTGTCCCCCGAAGCCACCCAAAAAACGATTGACACGGAAAGCCCGATCGGCAGATACAGACAGCGTGTTCGCGTAACATGTGCGGTAGGAAAAAGAAGGGATGAGAAACCAATGAATCCGTTTATGGGAAAGGCCGATATGGTCATCGACGGCAGCCCTATCCGTTTTGAGGATATTCTTGCCGTCGCGCGATACGGGGCGGCCGTCCGGATCAGCAAGGCCCGGCCTTTTGTGAAGCGAATGGAGCGGACGCAAAAAATGCTGATGGACGCCCTGCGGGAAGGCGTGCCGATTTACGGCGTAAACACCGGCTACGGCAAATCCTGCGGCAACCGGATGGAAATGAAGGCCGCTATCAAAAACGGCATGAATATCTTCCGTTTTCATGGCTGTGGCACGGGCGATCCCATCGGCATTGAAGAAACGAGGGCAGCCATGCTCTGCCGCATCGTCTGTCTGGCGCGCGGCTATTCCGGTGTGTCGGTCGGCCTTCTTCAGCAAATGGCGGATTTTCTGAATGCGGGGATCACTCCCGTTGTCCCGTGCGAGGGGTCGGTCGGAGCGTCAGGCGACCTGACGCCCATGTCCTATATCGGGGCGGCTCTCGCAGGTGAAGGCAGGGTCTTTTACCGGGATGAAGCCATGACTGCCGTCCGGGCCATGAAAAAAGCCGGACTCAAATCCTACCGATATCTGCCGAAAGAACCCCTCTCGATGGTCAACGGCACAACGACCATGACCGGGATTGCCGCACTTGCGGCCGGGCGCGCCTACCGGATCCTGGATGCCGCCACTCACGCAACGGCGCTTTCCATTCACGCCATGAAAGGCAATGCGCATCATTACCATCCGGTGATTTCCCAAGCCAAGCCGTTTCCCGGGCAGAAATACGTCGCTGAAAAGATTGCCGAACTTTTAAAGGCCCGCGTGTCGACAAGCCGTCTGGAAGACGGGGCGCCGGAGGCGTTGCAGGACCCTTACTCCCTGCGCTGCTCGCCGCAGGTGCTGGGAGTTCTTTATGATGCCCTGATCTGGATCAAAAAATGGGTGGAGACGGAGGCCAATTCTTCCAACGACAATCCCATTTTCGATCCCGAGTCGGGACGCGTTCTGATGGGCGGCAATTTTTACGGGGGTCATATCGCCTTTGCCATGGACGGGCTGAAAGCGGCGCTGGCTTCCGTAGCCGACCTGTGCGACCGTCAGGTGATGCTCTTGGTCAATCCCAAGTCCAATCGGGGATTGCCGGGCGATCTGGTCAGGGCCGAGGGAGAAACGTTGGGATTGCAGCACGGATTTAAAGCCATGTCCATCTCTTCGTCGGCACTTGCCGCCGAAGCCCTGAAGGAAACCATGCCTGCAGCGTCTTTCTCCCGTTCCACCGAGTCGCACAATCAGGACAAGGTCAGCATGGGAACGATCGCGGCGCGGGATGCCGGCAGAGTCTGTACGCTCACGGAACGGGTCGTCTCCATCCATCTGCTCGCCGCGGCCCAGGCCTGTGACATCCGAAACCAGTGCTCCTCCAGGCCGCTCCTGGCGAAAATCCTGCATCATATCCGAAAAATCAGCCCCTCTCTTCTACAAGACAGGCCACTGGACAGCGATATCGAAAAAATGTGCACGGCGATTCGCGACCCTGACTTCTTTAGGACAAAATGACCGATCAAAATACCTTTTCGACAAGGATTATCCCATGAATCATCAAGAACGAGTCCCATGCGCCGGCCTTGGGCTCTCCCACATCGACCGGGAGGTTCTGCTGGCCGGTTGGGTGGATGCCTTGCGGGATCACGGGGAACTGCTCTTCATCCACCTGCGCGACCGCAGCGGCGTGGTTCAGGTCGTCTTCAGCCCGGAATTCGCCGATCCGGAGCTCTGCAAGGCCGCCTCCTCCCTGAGAAACGAGTTTTGCATTACTCTTCGGGGGGGAGTCAGGAAGCGGGACCCGGGCACCGAAAATCCCCATATCGAAACGGGCTTTATCGAGGTCGCGGCCACCGAACTGGAGATTCTGAGCAGGTCCGAAGCCCTGCCCTTCCCCATTTCGGAAAAGGCGATGGTCGCCGGCGCCGCCACCCGGGGGGCCGATTCGGCTTCCGAAGAGATCCGGCTCCAGTACCGATACCTCGACCTGCGTCGTCCCACCATGCAGGATCGCCTTATCAAGCGTCACCGTATCATCAAGGTTGTGCGGGACTTCCTCGACGAGCGGGGTTTCTTGGAGATTGAAACGCCGATGCTGACAAAGAGCACCCCCGAAGGAGCCCGGGACTACCTGGTCCCCAGCCGGCTGCATCCGGGATGCTTCTACGCGCTGCCCCAGTCACCCCAGCTTTTCAAGCAGCTCCTCATGGTCGGCGGCTTCGAACGGTACTTCCAGATCGTCCGCTGCTTCCGCGACGAGGACCTCCGGCCCAACCGGCAGCCGGAGTTCACGCAGCTCGATCTGGAGGCCTCGTTTATCGATGAGGCTTTTTGGTATGATCTGATCGAGGAGTTGCTGGTCCGGATGTTTGCGGTCGGCGGGGTCGAGATGGCCCGACCCTTTCCGCGGATGACCTACGACGAAGCGATGGACACGATGGGGTCCGACCGGCCCGATACCCGCTTCGGCCTTCGATTCGTGGAGGCCACCGACCTCTTCCGGGACACTTCGTACGGAATCTTCAGGCAGATCCTTCAGCGCGGCGGCAGCATCAAGGGAATCAACATCAAGGGACAGTCGGAAAAGCTCAGCAAGAATGTCCTGCAAAACGAATACGCCAAGGAGATCGTTCCGGGTTTCGGAGCCAAAGGAATGACCTGGATGCGGGTCGTCCGCGGAGAGCTGGAGTCCAATATCGTCCAGTTCTTCAACCGGGACGAACAGCGGGCGATCCGGGAGAGGTTTGATGCCCGAGACGGAGACGTGATCATCATGATCGCCGACGCCGCCTACGGCACGGTCGTCTCCGCCCTCGGCCAGTTGCGCCTTCATCTGGCCGAACGCCTGAA
Organism: Syntrophales bacterium; assembly: GCA_040765725.1. Taxonomy (GTDB): domain Bacteria; phylum Desulfobacterota; class Syntrophia; order Syntrophales; family UBA5619; genus UBA5619. The sequence continues at coordinate 16,124 of JAXGRQ010000018.1, read as the reverse complement.
GCTGATCCCCGAGGGTGTCTTCAGCCCGCTGTGGGTGACCGATTTTCCGCTCTTTACCGCCACGGAAACCGGGATCGCCTCCAGCCATCACCCCTTCACCTCCCCCGACCGGACCGACTTCGATCCGACAAACCGGGAGGAGCTTCTCTCCCTGCGGTCGAGGGCATACGATGTGGTCGTCAACGGCGAGGAGCTGGGCGGCGGCAGCATCCGGATCCATGACCCCCAGGTCCAGGGAAAGATCTTTTCGGCCCTGGGGTTGACACAGACGGATGTCGAGGAGAAGTTTGGTTTTTTCCTCAAGGCCCTCGCCTACGGCGCACCTCCCCACGGCGGTCTGGCCCTCGGCATGGACCGGGTTGTTTCGATGATCCTCTCCTCGGACTCCATCCGTGAGGTGATGGCCTTTCCGAAGAACCGGAGCGCCTATTGTCCGCTGACACAGGCCCCCTCAGCCGTAAGTCGGGATCAGCTCAAGGAGCTGGGCCTTCTGGAATCGGGAGGATCAGCGCCGCTGCCCGGTGCGGATCATCGGCAGGGCCTGCTCGAAACCCTTTCCTGGGTTTCCCGGATCGCGATCGATGAGAACGAACGAACGGCGATTGCGGACGCACTGGAAGAGGCAGCCCGTCAGGCAGACCAAGTCAAGCAGAACGCCGGGGAAGAGGCGCCGCTTTTTTCCGTCTCGGCTTCAACGAATCGCATGCGGGCCAGGGGCGAGGCGCGGCGATCCTCCCTGGCGGCGTCAGGAGACCTGTTTAAAAATGCACCGGCCATGAAGGGGAATTATTTCAAGGTCGCCGGCATCCTGGAGTAACGCAGAAAGGGAACATCATGGATTCGGACCTCTTTACCCATTACAGCCCTTTGCAGGCCGGCAAGAAGACCCAAGGCCCGCTCATGGGAAAGTCCATCGCCGTTCAGCCGGGAGTCTCTGTTCACGGTTGGCCGACCGAGGCCGGAACGCCGGCCCTTGAGGGTTTTGTCGCGTTGGAGAACGCGACGGTCGTCGACCGTCTGTTGCAGGCGGGAGCAACGCTGGTCGGCGCCACCCGGATGAGCGAACTGGGGTTCGGCATGAAGGGAGAGACGACCGCTTCGGCCGTTTCCCGGGGCCTGGCGGATTTGGCCCTGATGACGGACAGGATGGGCGAGGCCCGTGTTGCCGCCGCCGGCATCGGCGTCTTTGGCTTCAAACCGACCCAGGGAATCGTTTCACGCTTCGGCTGGATCGGCCTGGCGCCGTCGATGGAGTGTTGCGGCCTTCTTTCCGGCAATCCGGAATTAATCTCCGACATCATGGGGCTCGTGATCGGCGAGGATGGGAAAGACTTTTCGTTACAGATCGGCGGGCTGCCGGATTTCAGGCCACGAGCGGGGGACGCCCAGCCCGTCCGGAAGATCGGGGTCCTGAAGGAACTCTTCGCCATCCTAAGCGAAACGGAAACCAGGGCCTTTCGAAAGGGTCTCGACCGGCTCGCGGCGTTGGGTTTTGACATTCTGGAACTCAGCCTTGCCGATTTTGTCCTCTTTTCGACCGTGCACCGGATCATCGGATCTGTTGAGGCCTCGTCCAGTTGCGGTAAATATGACGGGGTCCGGTACGGCCACCGGACCAAGGCCGCCGTTAAAAACTGGAACGAGATGTATCTCCGGTCCCGCGGCGAATCCTTCGGAATACCCTTGAAGGCCTACCTGTTTCAGGGGGCCTACTTTCAGTTTGAAAACTACGGCGCCTTTGAGGACGCCGCCCGAATCCGGGCCAGACTGGTCCGCGACATGGCCGGTCTGTTGACCCGGGCGGACGTGCTGGTCTCTCCCACCCGCCGCGAGGCCACATGCACCGGCGCGGACGAGACGATCGGGTCGATCTATGCCGAATGTGCGCTGACCCTGCCGGCGAACGTGGCGGGGTTGCCCGCCTTACAGATCCCCGGTTTCGTCACGGATGGCGATAAAGATTTCGGATTGCAGATCACCGGATCGCCGCTGAACGACGCCCGCTTGCTGTCGATGGCGGTCCGCTTGTCCGAAAGCGCAACCGGGCATTGACAAACACCCGCATGGCTGGGCCGTCCGGCAAGATCCGGATGCGGGGCCTGGAAAAAACGGAAAACACGGCGCATGCGGGAACACGGTCCGTGACAAGGCGCGCGGCGTAACGCGGCAGGCGGGCTCTCGGGAATCAGCTATCAAAGGAGCAGAAATGGACTACGAAGCGGTCATCGGTCTGGAAATTCACGTCGAGCTGAACTGCGCCACGAAAATGTTCTGCGACTGCCCCAACGATACCGGCGCCGAACCCAACCGGAACACCTGCCCCATCTGTCTGTGGTTCCCCGGCGCCATCCCCCGATTCAGCGCCGAGGCCCTCGAGAAATCCGCATTGACGGCGCTGGGATTGAACTGCGCGCTTCAGCCGCTCAGCGCATTCGATCAGAAAGTCTATTACTACCCCGACCTTCCCAAGGGATACCAGCTTTCCCAGGCCCACCTGCCGCTGGCGAGAAACGGCTGGCTGGATATCATCTGCGAGGGCGGGGAAACGCGGCGCCTCCGGATCCAGAAAATTCACATGGAAGAGGATGTGGCGAAACTCATTCACGAGACGGATGGACGGACGCCCATCAGCCTGGTCGATTTCAACCGCGCCGGCGTCCCCCTGATCGAGATCGTGACGGAGCCGGACATCCGAAGCCCCCAGGAGGCCATGGAATTTGTACGCGCCCTGAGGACCCAGATCCGCTATATCGGGACCTCGGAATGCAGCCTGGAGGCGGGCAGCATGCGCATCGACGCCAACATTTCCCTGAGGCCCAGGGGAACCGACCAGCTCAACACCAAGGTCGAGGTCAAAAACATGAACTCCATCCGGCACGTGGGGGACGCAATCGCTCACGAAATCGCCCGTCAGGCCGCCGATTTGGCCAGGGGAGAGGCGGTCGTCCTGCACACGCGGCTCTGGGATCCGGCGAAAAACGAAACGGTCGCCATGCGGGGGAAATTTGAAGGCCCCTGCATCCCCGATCCGTCGGTGCCGCCGATCCAGGTGACCGAAGCCTGGCAGGAGGAAATGCGGGCAAAGCTACCGGAGATGCCGGCCCTCAAGGCGGAGCGATTCGCCGGTCAGTACGGCTTGAGCCGGGAGGAAGCCCTGATGATGAGCGCCGAGAGGGATCTTTCGGAATATTTCGAAGGGGTAGTCCGGCAAAACGTCTCTCCCCGCACGGCCGCGCACTGGATCGCCGCGCAGCTCATCCCCGCCATGAGGGACCGCAACCAAGGCTTTGCCGGCATGCCGGTCCCGCCGTCCAGACTGGCCGATCTGCTGGCCATGCTGGAGCGAAACGAGATCAACGCCAATGCCGCCCGCGAAGTCCTCGCCCGCCTTTTCGAGACGGAACAAAGTCCGACCCGGCTTGTGGAACAGTTCGGTTTCCGGCAGGTTTCCGATGAGAATGCACTGGCCTCCCTCGTCGATGAGGTTCTGAAGGCCAACCCATCGGCACTGAACGACTACCGCAACGGCATTGCCAAGGCCTCGGGATTTCTCATCGGGCAGGCGATGCAGGCCTCAAAGGGCAAGGCCAATCCCCGGTTGCTCAAAGAGATCCTGATGAAAAGGCTCGCCTCATAAAATCGGTTTGATGGAAGAAAATCGCGAAAACCGGCTTTTCAAACGAACCGGCCATCGCATGGGGCTGCGGAGGAATCGCCAATCCGAATTCGCCTCGGCGAGCGGCCCGTCACCCAGATCGGTCTCCCCATAGACTTCCCGGTTGTAGGCGCCGATGATGCGCCTGATCTGCGGTTTGAACGCGGGGAAGCAGGCATCGAGCCGCGCTCCGAACTCCAGCGGCGTCTCGCCGCAATCGTGAAGAACACCGCTGCGTCCGGCCCATCCCAGAAGCGCGCCATACAGCCCGGCCGCCTTCGGATAGCCCCGCAGTCCGCACATGATCTTTCGCCAGGCACGGACCCATAAAGCCTTCAGCGCCTCGAACCGTTCGGCCAACCATAACGGAAATGATCTGTTTGTCTGCCGATCGCCCCCCGCCGTCCGTGAAAGCAGCCATCGGACGGCAAAGAAAAGAATGACCACGAGGGCCGTAAGCAGGAGCAGCGTCAGCAATCCCCAAAGCCCCCAGTTCAGGATCCGGTTCAGCAGGTCCATCCACCAGCTTGACGTCTGAGGAACGATCCGGTCCAGATCTCCGAGGCGGGGAGATACCGTTCCCGCCTCCATCGACGGACCGTTGCGGGGTCCGAAAAAAAAACGCAGGAAGGCCACCACTACCGGGATGAGAGGCCTTCCGGCGGCCGCAAGCGCCCGGGACCCCACCTGTGCCGCTGCGGTCAGGCCGGGCAGAAAAAAGAGCAAGAGTCCGCCGGTTGCCAGCAGAACCACAGCCATGAAGCTTACGATCATCCCGATTGCGCCGTATCCGGAAAGAAAGGCCTTTGATGCGGCGCCTTCGGTCCGGGACATTGCGACCGATACAAGTCCAAACAGGAAAAACGGGAAAATGAAGAGCAGCGAGAGGGAGTCGCCCGTGATCGGCGCCCCCTTGCTCAGTGCGACGAGTTTGATGATGAACAGCGCAAAGAAGGCCGCCAAGCCCAGGTCAAACCGGTTGCACGCGCTTGCATATCCCCGGGGTCTCCGGGCAAGGGCGACTCCCAACGCCCAGAGGACCGTAATCAGGATGAGGTTCAGCGAAAGGGTGAGACCCTCCGAAACGTTCCTCGGTCCCTGCAGAAACAGGTCAAGCCAGCCCATGTCCGTCAGGGGGTAGGAATCGTAATAAATCCCGTGAATCAACAGCAGCGCCGCACCGATGAACCCCAGGATCTCGAGTCCCAGGACATTGACCATGAGCCATCCCCTGCCCGTCGCCAGACGGGTGAGACCGGCGGCCAGGGCAAAAGCGGCGACGGTCTGGAAAAAGGGAAAGGGACGGTCCATGATCGTCAGCGAGCAGAACATGGCCCAGCCCAGAAACCAGATCAACTCCACGGCTCCGTTCACGAGATACCAGAGTATCCCTTTTCGATCCTCCATCATCCCTGCCCCTCCCCGGATGCAAGCTTGACGCGGGCCTGCGTTTGGTCAGAGCCCTCCCCGCCGGTTCCCGCCGAGGCGGGTGCCGAATCGCGATGGCAGGGCATCCACAGGAAGGGCACCTGCCGCCGCGTAAAGTACATCCGTGCCGCTCGTGCCGCCTCGTTATTCTCGAGGGAAAAATAGAGACAACTGATCCCATGGGGCAATCTCAGGTGAAGGCGAAAGGTTTCCACAAGATTCCGGACCGGCTCCATCCGCACCCGGGCCAGCGCTTCGAGCAGGGAGGAGAGTTGTCGTGGGTTTCTCGCCACGGGAACCACGGCCGGGCCTTCCCCGGTCATTCGGCCGTTAGTGACCAGACCCACGGCACAGCCGCGCCCGGCCAGCCGCACAGCCGTCGATGCCGCCGTCTCCAGCAGGCGCTCGAACGACTCCCCGGCGCCGGCTGTTCTATAGGGACCTGCATCGACGGCCAGCAGGACCTTTTCCTGCGCCGACGGCTCGAAAATCTTCTCCTGCAGTTTGTGGTGGCGGGCGGTTGCCTTCCAGTGGATATGCTTGGCAGGCCGGCCGTTCTGATAGTCTCTTGTGCCGAGGATGTAAACAGGGTCCTGTACGGGGCTCTTGGCTCCGGGAATTCCGAAAAAATCACGGCGCGGCGCTTTCGGCGGTTTGAGCGGCACGAGACGGGGATAGACCACCACTTCGATCGCTTCGGCCATCTCCTTGTGCTTCGGGAAAAAGCCGAACAGGTCTCCCGTAGTGATGCCGAGCGGCCCGATGCGGTGGACCCCCCTGCGCAGTGCCCTCAGCTCCCAATGGAAACCTGCCTTCTGATACCACAGGAGACCGGTTTCGGCCTCCACGCCGGTTTCGGAGGACGGGCCGTGAGCAAGACCCCGGATCGGCGCCCCGGCACGCAACAGCACCGGGAGAAATTTTCTGTTCTCCACCGTCACCTTCAGGCGGAGTGTCTCGTCGGGGAACAGCCGCCGCCGGTCGATGCCGAAGCTGCATCCGATGCCGTCCACGCTCCACCGGCTCCAGAGTTTCGTACCGACAGCCACACCGAAAAGAATCAGGGAAAGCACCGTGAGGTCCCACTGGCCGTAGAGCAACGCCAAAAAGAGAAGGATCCCGATCAGGACCAGGGTCAACGGAACGAGAAAAAGGCTCGATAGGCTGCGATCGGCGGCGCCCATGACCCCCCCTTACGCGGCGGGAGCGGGCACGGGAATGCAGCGGAGGATCTCTTCGAGGAGCGGCTCCTGGCTTTCCCCTCGCAGCCGTTCCTCCTCCTTCAGGATCAGGCGGTGAGCCAGGACCGCCACGGCCAGGGACTTGACGTCGTCCGGAAGGACATAGTCCCGGCCACGAAGGGCCGCCAAGGCCTGAGAAGCCCGCATGAGGCTCAGGGAACCCCGCGGACTCGCACCGAGACGAAAAGCGGAACTTTCGCGGGTCGCGTTCACGATGGTCGTGATGTATTCCTTCACGGGCTGCGAAACGCGGATCCTTTTCCGCGCTTCCTGCAGCCCGGCAATCTGTTCGGGGGTCGCCACGGCCTCCAGTTCCCGCAGCGGATCCTTTTCCCGGAACCTGTCCAGGATGGCGATCTCATCCTGCTGCCCGGGATAACCGAGCCGGATGCGCAGCAGGAAACGGTCAAGCTGTGCCTCCGGGAGAGGAAAGGTGCCCTCGAGCTCGATGGGGTTCTGCGTGGCCATGACAAAAAAAGGATGGGGCAGACCGTAGGTCTTCCCGTCCACCGTGACCTGCCGTTCTTCCATGCTTTCCAGAAGGCTTGACTGCGTCCTCGGGATGGTCCGGTTGATCTCGTCCGCCAAAAGGACGTGGGTCATCACCGGCCCGGGCTGAAACGTGAAGTCTCCCGCCTGCTGATTGTACACATTGAAGCCGGTGATATCCCCCGGCAGCAGATCGGGCGTGAACTGCACCCTCTTGAAAGAGGCGCCGATGCTTCTTGCCAGCGACTTGGCGATCAACGTCTTCCCCAAACCCGGAATGTCCTCGATCAACACATGACCGTCGGCCAGCAGGGCCACCAGAAGAAGCTCTATGGAACGCTCCTTGCCGACAATGACACGGGACACATTTTCCTCGATTTTTTTACACAGATCAAATGACACTGGCATACCCCCCGGACGGAATGTTGACAACGCTTGAAAGGAGATTTACAAGTGGGGCGAACGTAGGTCAGACAGACCGATCTGTCAAGCAGATTGTCTCTTTCCATCAAGATGCTTGACTTTAAAATCTATTTTTGTTCAGATGCGGCCGCCCATAGGTTTTGTGACAAACGGCTGAATCGCCCGACGCCGGCTCAAATGGGCACCCTCCCCCCACGGCATGACGGATCCGCTTCCGAAAATGCGAGGAGCGGCACAAAGATATTTTCAAACGGCATTCAACAGAGGATCCGACCACCATGACAAAACTGAAAAACCTGCTGCGCAACCGGAACGCCATTTTTCTGCTCGCTTTGGTCGCGGGCTTCTCCGCACCGCAGGCCGCCCCGATGATGAGTCATCTGGTCCTTCCGGCTCTTGCGCTCGCCATGGCCCTCTCGACGATGGAAATCGGCAACGAAGCCTTTGCCCGCCCCCGCGCCCTCCTCTTTCCGGCCCTGATCGGGATCGTCATGAACTACGTCGTCCTCGGAAACGTTCTCATCGGGCTGAGCGCGTTGATGATCCGCGACGAAACACTCTGGATCGGATTTGTTCTATTGGCGGCGGTGCCCCCGGCCATAGCCGTGATCCCTTTCTCCGGTTTTCTGCGCGGAAACGGATGGATCTCCCTGATCGGCACGGTCGGCGGCTACCTGGGAGCCTTGATCATCATGCCGATCATAGGCCTGACCCTTTTGCGCTCCGTCGTATTCGACCCCCTCAAACTCCTGATGATCATGCTGGAGTTGATTGTCCTTCCCCTGGTTCTCTCCCGACTTCTGATCCGGAAGGGATGGAAGGGGCGAATCGATCCTTACCGGGGAACCGTCGTGAACTGGAGTTTTTTCGTTGTGATGTACACCCTGATGGGGCTGAACCGAGATCTCCTCGTCCACCAGGCGGAGTCATTCCTCCCCGTTGTTCTGATCGCTCTTCTCTCCATGTTTCTCCTCGGCTTGCTGATCGATTGGATCTGCCGTCTCTTTCACGTCCCGAAAGAAACCAGAACCAGCCTCGTCCTGCTGGGAACGTTGAAAAATCAGGGACTGTCGAGCGGTCTCGCCCTGACGCTGTTCACCCAGGAAGCGGCCATTCCCTCGGTTGTGTCCACCGTCATCATGATCGGTTACGTGATGTGGCTGGATTTCAAGAAACGCTGGGATTAGCAAAACGGATTTGATGAAGCTGCAGAACGGAAAGGAGGGAGAGTCCCATGATGGAGTATCCTTTGTTGCTGAGGACGCACCTGCTGAGGGCGGCGAAGTATTTCCCGAAAAACGAAGTGGTTTCCGTCTATCCCCAGAACGAGATCTTCCGTTACACGTATGCCGATTACTTCCGGCGCACCTGCCGACTCGCCCATGCGTTGGAGTCGCTGGGTGTCCGGCGGGGAGACCACGTGGCCAGCATGGCGCTGAACACGCACCGTCATCTCGAACTCTACTACGGGGTCCCCTGTATCGGCGCCGCGCTCCACACGACGAACTTCCGTCTCCCCCTCCACCATCTCGTCTACATCATCAACCACGCCGAGGACAAGGTGATGTTCGTCGACGAGGACCTGGCCTTCATCGTCGACGCCATCAAGGATCAGCTCAAAACGGTGAAGCATTATGTCGTTCTTTCGCAGAGCGGGAAAATGCCCCAGACCGGCCTTTCCCCCGTGACCCTCTACGACGAGCTCATCGACCGTTTCCCCGACCAATACGATTTCCCGGACGACCTGAGCGAATGGGACCCGGCGCTGATCTGCTACACCTCCGCCACAACGGGCGATCCCAAGGGGGTCGTCTACAGCCACCGGGGGATCATCCTGCACAATTCCGCCGTGACGAGCATGTTCCAGGTCTCTGAACAGGATTGCGCCCTCCACATCGTTCCGATGTTCCACGCCAACGCCTGGGGTGGCCCCCTGATCAGCGTGGCCAGCGGAGCCAAACAGGTCCTGCCGGGCCGGGAAACGATCAATATGGAGGCCATCTGCCGGGTGATTGCCGAGGAGAAGGTCACGTTCACGGCCGGGGTGCCGACGATCTGGCTGATGCTCTACAACTATCTGGAGGCCGGTGGAAAATACGATTTTTCCTCCCTGAAAAAGATCGTTTCCGGCGGCTCCGCCTGCCCGCGGTTCCTGATGGAGGCGTTGAACGAAAAGTACGGATTCCCGATCATGCAGGCCTACGGAATGACCGAGACGACGCCGCTGGCGCTCGCCGCCATTCCGAAAAGCTTCATGGCCGACTGGCCGATGGAAAAGCTCTACGACATCAAATCCAGCGCCGGCCTTCTTGCCCCGGGCCTCGAGATGAAGATCCTCAACGAGAAAGGGCAGGAGGTGAAGCCTGACGGAAAGGAATGGGGAGAAATCCTGCTGCGGGGGCCCTGGATCGCCAGGGAGTACTACCGGGATCCGGAGCGGTCGAAGACCACGTTCGCGGGGGGCTGGCTCCATACGGGCGATGTGGGAACGATCGACGAGGAAGGGTACGTCCGTCTGGTGGACCGCACCAGAGACCTCGTCAAAAGCGGGGGCGAATGGATCTCGTCGGTGGATCTGGAGAACCTGATCATGGCCCATCCGGCGGTGTCCGAAGCCGCTGTGATCGGGATTCCCCACAGCAAATGGGTGGAGCGCCCTCTGGGTTGCGTTGTTCTCAAACCGGGACAGTCCGTCACGGAAGAGGAGCTCCGAACCTTTCTCAAGGACAAGGTCAATGCCTCCTGGTGGGTCCCCGACCATTTCGCATTCCTGGATCAGATCCCCAAGACCAGTGTCGGCAAATTCAGCAAGAAGGAGCTGCGCGAGATGGTCTCCAGCGGAAAGATCCGGATCCCGACCGAGTAAACGGGCCGCTTTTCGATCTGGTTTTCTTGGATGTTTTTCTGGCAAGACGTCGGAAGGAATGGTAGAATCGTTTCAAATACGAGCCTGAAAGGAGATAAAAATGATCACATTACCTGAACTGCCTTATGCCAAGGATGCCCTGGCACCGGTCATCAGCGCCAATACCATCGATTTCCATTATGGCAAGCACCATAAGGCCTACGTGGACAACCTGGTCAAACTGATCGCCGGAACCGATCTGGCCGATGCCGATCTGGAGACGGTGATCAAAAAGGCGAGCGGCGATCCGTCCCGCGCAGGGATTTTCAACAACGCCGCCCAGGTATGGAACCACACCTTTTACTGGAAATGCCTCAAGGCAGGGGGCGGGGGAAAGCCGATCGGCGCGGTGGCGGCAAAGATCGACACCGTATGGGGAAGCTACGAAAAATTCGCGGAGGAGCTGAAGAATGCCGGTGTGACTCAGTTCGGAAGCGGATGGGCCTGGCTCGTCGCCGACGGCGGCCAGTTGAAGATCACGAAAACCGCAAATGCGGACACCCCCATCGCCCATGGCGTAAAACCGCTTCTGACCCTCGACGTATGGGAACACGCCTACTACCTGGACTACCAGAACCGGCGTCCCGATTATCTGGGTGCGGTTATTGCCAAATTGATTAACTGGGATTTCGTGAACGCCAACCTCGGTTGATTCTCCGGATGCGGGCGGGGGAAACCGCCCCGCCCCGTTTTTTGACGTGGTCGGCTTATCCAAACAGCCACCCGGAAGTTGGGTCCGGAATTTTTTCCGGGGGCTGCTTTCAGGTGGGAGGGTTTGCCATGAAATGCAATGTCGGGAAAACGGATCGCATCGTCCGGGTGATTGTCGGGCTGGCCATCGTTTGGGCCGGATTTTATTATGAAAAGTGGTGGGGCGTCCTCGGCATCCTTCCGCTGGCGAGTGCCGCCATCGGCTACTGTCCGGCCTATACGCCCTTTAAATTTTCCACCTGCCGCAAGGACGACTGATTCAGCCTTATACGGCGAGATGACCTTCTCACATCCGCTTCACCGTCCATAGGGGCGCGTCATGGATGCCGATCGAGGGAAAGAGGACAACCGGGAACACCGGGAACGGCTGAGACAAAAATTCCTGACGGCGGGGATGGCCGCTTTCCACGAATATGAGGCGGTGGAATTCCTTCTCACCTGCGCCATTCCGCGAAGAGACGTCAAGCCCCAGGCCAAAGCGCTTCTCCGGAAATTCGGTTCCCTCAGGGGAATCGTGGATGCGGAGATCGGCGATCTGGAGCGAATCAGCGGGGTGGGGAAGAAATCCGCGATCATCATCAAGTTCATCAAGGAATTCGCGGCGTTCTACCTGATGCAGAAGGCGAAGGAGAAGCCGCAGATCGCATGCACATCCGAGCTTCTTGATTTTGTCCGCATGGCGATGGGCGGGAAAAAGGACGAAGAGTTCTGCGTCATCTACCTCGATGCCCAGAACCAGATCATCGAGTTTGAAACCGTTCAGCAGGGAATCGCCAATCAGGCCGTGGTTTACCCGAGACAGGTGCTGGAAAAGGCGCTTCGGAAAAAGGCGTCGGCCCTGATTCTCGCCCACAATCACCCCTCGGGTCATGTCCGTCCTTCGGATGCCGACATCCGCCTCACGCGGACAATCCAGGAAACCGCCCGGGCGCTCGATATTCTGATTCACGATCACATCATCATTGGAGAAAACCGCTTCTTCAGCTTCCGTGAAGAGGGGATTATGCCCTGAGGGCGCAGGAAAAAACGCGGCTGTCTGGGGATTCCTTCCGGGAAATCGTGGGGAAAAATCTTCAACCGAATGCATTACAAATCGGGAACTTGGGCTACGCAAAACGGGGATCCGTGATGATCCCCGTTTTCTTTGTCCCATGATCGATTTTCCCCGATAATGATGAGGAGAAAAAGGCCGTTTTACCGCTTGCCGTCGACCCGCTCCTTGAGTTCTTTTCCCACCTTGAAGAAGGGCAGCTTTTTGGGGGCTACCTTGATGCTTTTTCCGGTCTTGGGGTTCCTTCCCGTATAGGCGTCATACTTCCGAACGACAAAACTTCCGAACCCCCTGATTTCGATCCGGCCATTTTTGCCCAGTTCATCGGTAAATCCCTTGAAGACCAGATTCACCACGTCGATGGCCATTTTTTCCGTCAGGTTCTCCTTCCGACTCAACGCCTCAATCAGTCCAGACTTGTTCATGCACCCCTCCTTATGATGGCTCATCACGTTCTTTTCCCAGGACCCTTCCGAACCGGGACTTCTCGAATAACGTGATAATATGTCTTTGGTTTCGGCGACTATTATTTATTTTCAAATGAATGTCAAGACAATTTTTCCCCCGGTGTCATTTTTTCCTCCGGCGTCAATTGTCCGGTCTGTTGAAGGAGGCGATTCACCTCCCTCCGGCTCAGCATACGCCAGCCTCCTTCAGGAACCGCGCCCAATATGACCTCTCCAACGGCCACACGGATCAAACGGCAAACGGGATGACCGAGCGCCTCAAATGCCCTCCGGATCACACGATTCCGTCCGTCCAGGATGGTCAGGCGCAGCCACGTGGACCCGCGATTGGTCCTTTCCAGCGCCACATTTGCGGGCGTGAACCTTCCGTCGGGCAGGTCGATGCCGCTTTCCAAACCCCGCAGTTCAGACCGGCGCAGATTCCCTTCGACCTTCACCCGGTAACTTTTCGGAAGTTTGTAACGGGGATGCTGGAGACGCTGGGAAAATTCCCCGTCGTTGGTCAGGATGAGAAGGCCTTCCGAGTCATAGTCGAGACGCCCCACGGGGAACAGGCGCTCGGGGATCCCGCCAATCAGATCGGTCACGATCCGCCTCCCCTGCGGATCATGAAGCGTCGTTACGTAACCCCTCGGTTTGTGGAGGACGATGTAGATCCGTTCGATCTCGCAGGAGATCAAACGTCCGTCGACGCGGATCTCGTCCCGGTCGGCATCCGCTTTGGTCCCCGGTTGGGTCACCACGGTCCCGTTGACGCGGATCCGACCTTCGGCGATCATCTTTTCCGCCGCCCGGCGGGATGAAATTCCCGCCTGCGAGAGGATTTTCTGTATCCGCTGCTCCATCAATCCTGTGCTGGCTGTTCCTGCAAATCCTTCAGTTCCCTGAGGGTCGGCAGTTCGGAAAGATCCTTCAGGTTGAAGGTCTCCAGAAACTTACGGGTCGTGCCGTAAATGATCGGTTTCCCGGGAACATCTTTTCTGCCCACGATTCTGACGAGTTTTTTATCGAGGAGCCCCTTCAGCGCGCCGCTGACATCAACGCCTCTGATGCGGTCAATCTCCGACTTGACCAGCGGCTGGCGATAGGCAACCACCGCCAGGGTCTCCAGTGCGGCGGCGGAGAGCATCGCGGGACGGCCTGCCTTCAATTTCCGGATCCAGGGGGCCAGATCGGCGCGGGTTCGGAATTGAAAGCCGCCGGCCACTTCGAGAAGTCCGATTCCGCCCCCGCGCACGTCATACATCTGCGCCAGTCCCTTGAGCAGCTCGAGGATCTCCTTTTTTTCCGTGTCGGGCAGAATCTCCAGGATTCTCTCCGCCGTCAACGGCCCCTCGGACGCAAACACGAGCGCCTCGACAATCGCCATCTTTTCTTCCATCATCCCTCCACCGCCGGAAACAGCCGGATCGCCCCGAAAGGTCCCGACTGGTAAGCCCGGATCATCCTGAGCTTCATCAGTTCCAGAATCGCGAGAAAGGTGTAGATAATCCTTCGCCGGTCCACCTTGTCCCCAAGAAGCTCGGCAAAGGTGATCTGTCCCTGTTCGGACAGCTTTTCCAAAATCTCGTTGATCCGATCCGTCAGGGACATCTTCTCGGCGTCGATTTCCAGATCCTCCCTGAGGTCCAGGCCGGCGATGATTCGACGGAAAGCCGAAACGAGCTCGAAAATGTCGACCTCGGTCATCTCCTCTTCTTCCTCACCTGAAGAGACCGGGTCTTCGGTCAAGGCCCCCCGCGTGAAGACATCCCGCTCCAGCAGAGGCCGCTCATCCAGATGGAGCGCCGCCTCCTTGAAGGCCTGGTATTCCAGAAGCTGGCGGACCAGCTCCTTGCGGGGATCTTCCCCTTCCTCCTCCTCGCCCTCCCCTTCGGCCGGCGGCAGGAGCAGTTTCGACTTGATGTGAACGAGCGTTGAAGCCAGCACCAGATATTCGCCGGCAAGGTCAAGGTTGAGGGAGCGCATCAGATCCAGATAGGAGAGATACTGCCCGGTGATCAGCGCAATGGGGATGTTGTAAATATCAATCTCATTTTTTCGGATGAGATAGAGCAGAAGGTCCAGCGGCCCTTCGAAGATGTCGAGCTTGATCTCATAACTCATGTTTGATCTTCAAGGCTTCCCGCACTTCGGCCATCGTCGCCTTCGCGATTTTCCGGGCCCGGAGGTTGCCGTCTTCGATGATCGCCCGGACCTCTTCCGGATGACATACATAATGGTCGCGACGCTCGTGAATCGGTCCCATCCTCTCGGCGATCGCTTCCGCCAAACGCTTTTTGCACTCGATGCAGCCGATGGCTGCCGTGCGGCAGGCGGGCGCGATCTCGGCTACCGTTTCCGGTTTGGAATACAGCCCATGAAACGTATAGACGTTGCATAGCTCGGGCCGTCCCGGATCGCTCTTGCGCTGGCGCTGCGGATCGGTGAACATGGCCCCGACCTTTTTGCGCAAGTCCTCTCCCCGATCGCTCATATATATGGCGTTTTCGTAAGATTTGCTCATCTTTCGTCCGTCGATGCCCAGCAGTTTCGGCACCTCGGCAAGCAGCGGCTCCGGAATGGGAAAAACCTCGGCGTAGAGGAAATTGAAGCGGCGTGCGATCTCGCGCGTCAGCTCGACATGGGGAAGCTGATCAACGCCGACCGGAACCCCATAGGCCTTGTACATGATGATATCGGCCGCCTGGAGCACCGGATAGCCCAGGAAACCGAAGGTCGACAAATCCTTTTGGGAGAGTTCCTCCTTCATTTCCTTGTAAGTCGGATTTCTTTCCAGCCATGCCAGGGGGGTGATCATGCCGAGGAGCAGGAAAAGCTCGGCATGCTCCGGGATCGAAGACTGGATGAAAAGGGTGCTTTTTGCCGGATCCAAACCGGCCGAAAGCCAGTCGACCACCATATCGACGGTGTTCGCCCGGATCTCGCCGGTCTCCGCGTAATCGCTCGTCAGCGCATGCCAATCGGCAACGAAGTAGAAACAGTCGTAATGGCCGCTATTCTGGAGGGCAATCCAGTTGGAAAGCGCACCCTGAAGATTCCCCAGATGGAGCTTTCCCGTGGGTCTCATCCCGCTTAAAATTCTTTGTCTGATCAAGCAAACCTCCCGGAGCTTTGACGCCGCATCACGACGGCTCCGTATCGAAAAGCCAGAAAGCACAGCGGCGGCACGAAGACGAATGTGCCGCTTCATAACAGAAACGCCCCTGCGTGTCAACGCACCGGCACTGGATGGACCTTCATGAAAGGAAGCGATCCGCAGGCACCCAAACCGGGATTTCGGACCTTGTCAAGAATGCGTCGAAACAGGGAGCCCCAGCATCCCAACATGAGGCGGGCATGCAGAAAAGCCTGATTGTCCTTACCGGCGGCGTAGAGGTTCTAAATCAGACCAATCAGCACTGGCCGGTCGAATTCGTCAAGCCGACATTTAAGGTCGATCCACGTCGGTTCCTTCTTACGGGTTTGTTTCACCGGGTCCTTCTACTGCCCTTAACGGCCAGGAAGGCCGAGTCATCGCCCAAGTGCAGATAGATCCGCCCGCGCAGGTCACCCGCTTCGACGACAGCCCAGCCCCGACCGCTGGCAGGATCATGTTCGTCCTGACCCGACCAAGAGAAGGCAAAACAGGGCGAACCGCCGCACTGTTCTACGCGGCCGTCAATATCTCCCGATACCAGGCCGAACTGGAACTGTCCCGTCCCCTCCGAGTCGATGCGGATGTATCCGGGCACTTCCATATCGATATAATCCC
>JAXGRQ010000017.1:0-47025 GCA_040765725.1 Syntrophales bacterium | reverse complement strand
AAGAGAACCTTCCCGGCTTCGTCGATGAACTGGACGGTTGCCGTCCCCATCGGATCGGCCGCGCTGCCGCCGCTGCCGCCGCAGCCGGAGATGCAGAGCGCAAGGATACAGAGAAACAGCACGGATCCGTAAAAATGCTTACGCATGACTCATCCTCCTTCGCATACCCATATAAGGCCGATCTTATTTCCCGACGATCTTGAATTCGCGCGCCCGGCGCTGGGCCTCGGCGACCTGGTCGGGCGACATCCAGACGGTCAGACGGTTCCTCTCGGACATGGCCCTCGCATCCCCGTTCACCGCCGCGAGTGTGTAAAAGGACAGCGCGTTCACATCGCTCTGGGGCACGCCCTGCCCCTTCTCGTAGAGCTTGCCGACGAAATACTGGGCGCGGGTGTTCCCCTGGGCGGCGGCCTTCAGATACCACTTCGCCGCCTCCTGGTAGTCCTGCGGAACCCCTTCGCCCGCCTCGCACATGTACCCCAGGTTCGACTGGGCGTAGGCGTCGCCCTGCTCCGCCGCCCGGCGGAAAAGCCGCGCGGCCTCTGTATAATCCTTTGCCACCCCCTGGCCGTTGTAATAGAGGAGCCCCAGCTTCATCTGGGCCGATGCATCCCCCGATTCGGCCCGGGGCCGGAGTTCCGCGGCCATGCTCCGGTATTCCCTTTCTGATTTGAACTCCCGGCCCAGCCGCTGGGCCTCCATCGTTTGGGCAGGCGTCATCCGCGTCACCAGGGCCTCCCTCGAGGCGCGGGCCTCCTCGCTCCCCTGAGAAACTGCGAAATTCAGCCACATCAGCGCCTTTACATCGTTCTGGAGGGGGCTTTGCGGATCCGAGTAGATGGAACCGAGGGCGATGCGGGCGGCCACATTTTCCTGCTCCGCCGATCGCCGCAGCCACTTTTCGGCTTCCCGGATGTCCTGCATGACCCCGTACCCGTCCCGGTACATAAGCCCCAAATGGAGCTGAGCCTCATCGTCGCCCTGCTCCGCCAGCGGCGTCAGTTCCTCCTTGGCCGTAAGGTAATCCCCGCTCCGGTAGGCCTTGAACCCCTTATGGTAGGGCTCCGAGGCACATCCGGCGAGAATGGCCATTCCCAGCAGGATGATGCAAAACGACAGAACTCGTTTCATCGATCGCTCCTTTTTCTGATATGCAATCCCTTTCTCCGCTCCGATCATCGGATCGCCGACGCGGTGAGCCGATCCCCGCCATCGGGGCCCTCCTGGATGCCCGCCACCGCCTGCGGCTTCAGGATGTTCGGCGTGATGAAGATCAGGACCTCCTCCATTTTTGAAGTGCTTGACGCGCTCTTGAAGAGCCATCCCAAAACGGGAATATCCTTGAAGAGCGGGATGCCCGTGTCGCCGCCTTCGACGTTCTGCTTGGTCAAACCGGAGATCACGATCGTCTCCCCGTCCTGAACGATCAGCGAGGTGGTCGTAAGCTTTTTGATGATCCAGGGGTTGCCGTAGGCATCCCGTTCGCTGCTGACCTCGTCCTTCTGCACGGTGATGGTCATCTTGAGGGTTCTGCCGTCGATGACGTGCGGCGTGATCTCCAGCTTCAGCGTGGCCAGCTTGTAGCTGGTGGACGGGTTGCCGTCCTTATCCCGTGTGGTAATGGGAACCTCCATCCCGTTTTCCGTGGAGGCCTTCTGATTGTCGAGCGTCGAGATCGAAGGGCTGGAAAGGATGTTCAGCTTGCCGTCTTTCTGGAGCGCGCTCAACTGGATGTCCAGAATGTTGCCGCCGATCGTCCCGAAGAGGAGCCCGAGGGAGGCAGGATTGGTCCCGCTGATCGCGGCCGCCGGGAAATTCACATTCCTGCCCTGCCCGCTGATGCCCGCCGCTCCGGTGGCCGGTGTGTAGGATCCGTCCAGCGCGCTGCCCGGCGGAATGGTGGAGCCGCCCGACCCTCCCGGTGTGACATACAGGCTCTGATTCCCCATGTATCGGCCGAAGACCCCGCCCCACTGAATCCCCAGATTGCGGGCAAAGTCCTTGGTGGTCTCCACGATATTGGCTTTGATCAGGATCTGGCTGGTCTGCTTGTCGATCTCCTCGATGATCGGCGTGATCCGCCGTATGTCTTCCGGCACGGCCTGGATGATCAGGGAGTTGCTGTGATCGTCCACGCGGACCGATCCCCGGGGTTTTCCGTCCTTGTCCTTGAGAAATTCCTGGAGGTTCTCCTTGAGGCCAGCGGCATTGGCGTAGTTGATGCGGATTACCTTCGTCACCTGGGGCTCAACATCCCGGCGGCTCTTCTCCAGGGCCTTCTGCTTGGCCAGGTTCTCCAGCGACATGACGGTGATGACGTTTCCCACCTGGGTCTTGTCGACCCCCTTGATCCGCAGAATCGTGTCGAGCGCCTCGTCCCAGGGAACCTCCTTGAGGGTCAACGTCACTGTTCCCTTAACATCGTCGCCGGCAACAATGCTGACCTTTCCCACTTCGGACAGCAGACGAAATACCGCCTTGATGTCAGCTTCCTGGACATCCAGGGAGATCTTTGTCCCGGTATAGGTTTTTTTTGCCTTGCCTTCATCCGCCTCGGCCGACGCCGGACCGGCCGTGGCAGGCTTTTCAGCGGACGCAGGGGCCGGCCGCGCCGCTGCGGGCTGCTCCTGCGTCTCTGTCTTGTCCGACGTCGGAGAAAGCCCCGCCCCTGCCACGGAGGTCACATTGAAATCGACCAGGATATTCATCCCCTGCTGTCGGACATTGTATGGAACCATCTGTTTGAGCTCGATCGCAACGGGCCACGACAGGTCTTCATCGGCCTTCGGGGCAGGCGTGACCCGGAGGATGTTGGCCATCGCCTTATCGCCGAGGGCGCGCCGCAACTCTTCAGGGACGAGGATATTTTTCAGCCGAATCAGCACAACATTGCCCGGCCGCTTCTCGACGGCCACCCCGGATTGCTTCGAAAGCTCCAGGGTGACCCGTTCCTTTCCCGGAAGCCGCTCGAAGACGACATTCTCCAGGTAGCCTGCTCTGACCGTCTTTACAGCCGTGGCCGGCGCCGCAGAATTTGCCGTCCAGGCCGGCGGAAGAACGGCTATGACGATCCCCGAGAGAAATACAAGCCAAGCCCACCGTATTGACCGTTTCATGGTTTCTCCTCTTATGGTTCCGGACGAAGAAACAGCGGAATCCGTTTCGTTTGCGTCTTTTTCTTCTTGTCCGGGGTCGCGGACCGCTCAACCACAACCACACGATCGGCCAGGATCTCCGCAACCCGCCCCTCGTTCGGACCGATGTAGGTCCCCACCGAAAGGGGATAGAATCTCTTGGTCTTGCTGTCCTCGACGATTGCCGTCCGCTTGCGATCATCCCCGGCAATGCCGACGAGACGGAACTGGCCGATCTCCGCCTGCTGGAGCGGCGAGATCGGACGTCCCTTCGCCGCCGCTTTTTTCTGCAGCTCTTCCTGTTTCTTCCTCATCAGGATCTGATCCATCTCCAGGAACGGTTTGAACGGATCCTTTTTTACCGCAGGCATCTGATACTCCTGGGCCGCTTCCGGAGCCGCCCCGGGAGCGGTGGGCGCTGCCGGCGCCACCGCAGCGGTCTTTGCGTCGGACATCGGAACCGCCGGGATCGGAACGTTTGCGCGAGCGCTCGCCTCGGCGGCGGCCTGTGCCGCCTTGGAAACGGGAGTCACCGCGGGCGCAGGGGAGGCGGCAGGCGCCGCCGGAACCGAGGCCGCCGGAGCCCCGGCAAAGGCCGTCCCGCCGGCCAGCAGAACAATCAGCATGGCGACCCGGAGGACCGCGCTGCAATGACGTCTGGTCATGGCTTCTTCTTTTCCACAAACATGTAGGTCTTCATGATGCAGGACGTTTTGAGATTCCCGCCCTTCCCTTTCGCATCGGCAACCGGCGCCGCGATCTCGATCTGCTCGATGTTGATGATTCGGGGCAACCGGCCCACCTCGTCAAAAAAAGAAATCGTGTTGTGGAAGCCGCCCGAAATCTGCATCTTCACCAGAATTTCATCGTAGAATTTTTCCGGACCGGCCGGTTTTGCAGGCGCACCCGCCGTCTTCGGAGGGGGTCCCCCGGCCGCGGGTTTCGCAGGGGCAGCCGGATTCGCTTTCGGAGGAGGCTTTTCCTCTACTTTCGGTTCGAAGAGCAGAAAGTCGACGCCGGATTTCTTGCCGGCAAGGGACACGGAATCGAGGAGCGCCGGCATTTCCTGCCGATCGGGAAGCTTCAGCAGCGCGGTCTTGAAGGATTCCTTCAGCGAATCGATCTCTCGGACAAACCGGCCGATCTGGGCCGCGACCCTTTCCTTCTCGTCAACCTGCTTTTGGAGCTCCGTCAGTTTGGCGCCCAGGGAAATCCGTTTGTCCAGAACGCTCTGGAAGAAGAACATGTAATAGAAATAACCCAGAAGCAGACAGACGCCGAGAACAATCAGCACCCTGTTCCGGGGGGAGAGTTTTTTGAGGTCGTCTACCGTGATGGCCATCGGTTCACGCTCCCCTTTTGATGACGCAGTTCACCGTGAACTGCTGCAGCTTCAGGCCGCCGGCCTCTTTCTCGCGGGAAACCACGAGTTCGACGGATTGGATGAAGCCGGCCTTTTCCAGGCTTTTCATGAAACCCGCCACCGTGAGGCTGTCCCGGGCCATCCCCTCGATGCGAAGCTGCCGACCGTCCTGGGACTCCGAGATTTTCTCCAGCCACATGTCCCTTTCGGGGACAAGCCGACCCACCCCGTCCAGCATGCGCACGTGGAAGAGCCGGTTTCCGTCCAGGGTTTTGATCACCCCCAGCTTCTGTTCCAGCTCCTTCTTTTCCCGCTTGAGACCCTCGACATCGCCGACCTTCTTGTTCAGGGCAACCAGCTTGGCGTCCGTCGCCTTGACTTCCGCTTCGAGACGGCTGACGCTCATGGTGAAATAGAGATGGACGGCAAACAGGGTCAGGACAAACAACACCAGGACGCCTGCAAGAATGCTCGCCTGGCGACGCACATTTTCCTTCTTTGCCTTTTCCCGGTAGGGAAGAAGATTGATTCGGATCATTGGTCGCCTATCTTCCGCGAAGCCAGACCCACGGCAACTGCGGCAATCGGGCCGATCCGCTCCGCCGCCTCCGGGCCCTTCCTTTTCTCATCGAATTTGATCTTCCTGAACGGGTCGACAATCTCCGTTTCGATCCCCATGCGGTGACTCAAGTCGGCAACCAGCCCGTGAATCAGGCATCCGCCGCCGGATACGAAAATTTTACCGATGTTCTCGGCGCCGAAAGCGGAACGGAAATAATCGACCGACCGTTCGATCTCGGAGCAGATCGGATCCGCGTAAGCGATGAGGCCTTCCCGGAACGCCGCCCTCGCCGTTTCGTCGTTCCCGATCCCCTCGATCTTGGCCTTCTCCGCCTTTTCAAAAGAGACGCCGAGCTGAGCGGCAAGGGCCTCGGTGACGGAGTTTCCGGCAAGCGCGAAATTCCGGGTGAAAATGGAAACCCCGTCCTTGATTGCATTGAGGCTGGTAATCGACGCTCCGATGTTGATCAGAAGGGTCACATTGTCCTCGCCGGAATCGTAATTTTGCTCGTACGCGGTTTCCAGCGCATAGGTGTCGACGTCCATGATCTCCGGGATCAGGCCTGCCGCCTCGATGGCATCGGTGTAGCCCTCGACGATCTCTTTCTTGGCGGCAACGATGAGGACTTCCATCTGATTGGGGTTGTATGGATGCGGCCCGAGGATCTGGAAATCGGAGTTGACCTCGGCCATGTCGTCGAACGGCAGATACTTTCCCGCTTCATCCCGGAGAAGGGCGTACAGCTCTTCATCCGTCATCTGGGCAAAGGTCTCCTTTTTTACGACCACCCCGTTCCCGGAGATCGAAGCGGCAATTTTCTTTCGCTTGCAGCCGGATTGTTTGAAGAGCGCTCTGATGGCCGCGGTCAGGGCTTCCGGCTCCGCGACAGCGCCGTCGACGATAACGCCCTTGGCGAGGGGAATATTTGAAAAAAGGCTGAGGACGGCACCCTTGGGATTATCCTGTATCTCGGCGAGTTTGATGCAACTGGAACCGATGTCCAATCCGGCCAGTTGTTTTCCGCCCGACAACAGGTCATTGACGTCGAACTTGAACAAGCTCTTGATGTCGAACATTCGGTCACCGTCTCACGATCAGGGGGATGGATTCCGCTCCCGCGGTGAAAGCGAAAACCCTATTCCGCATTTCGGTAAACCAGGTCCCCCTTTTTCACCATGCCCAGTTCGCTTCTCGCAACCTTCTCGACATAGGACAGGTTGTCCCGGAGAAGTGTGATGTTTTTTTTCAGCGCGATATTTTCGAGGGTCATCTCGTGATTGATTTTCTTGACGGCCATCATTTTCTGATTCAGCCGGTAATTATCGACAAGCCCCCGGTCGCCGAATACGATCAGCGCCATTACGAACAGGACAAAAGCGGTAATGTACCTGCCGATCTTCATGCCGACACCTGCACAAACAAACACAGTATCCGATCGAAAATGAAACTTCGTGCAAATATATACAACAATAAAACGTTGTGCAAGGCAAAATGCCCGTCTGGCCTGCGATACCCCTGTTGAGGACCGCAATAACTCTTTTTATTCATCCGCCCGGCGGACCCGGGCTGTCCTGCTGTTCAGCCTGGCCGCCGGGATTTTCCCTCCATGATTGTTCACCGCTTCCACGCAGTATGACGAGGCCGCGTATCTTATCTGGCGCCGGGTTCGCCGGTGACCGGGCCCATGCCATGATAACCGCCCGGACCGCCACCGGGTTTGCCTTTTCCAGCGGGTCCGCCGCCGGGAGGCTTCCATCCAGGGGGCTTCCCGCCGGGGCCGCCGCCAGGCGGTTTCCATCCGGGAGGTTTGCCGCCGGGGCCGCCGCGAGGAGGACGCGGACGGTCCCACCCATGATCCGTGCGCCAATGCCTCCCGCGCCAATGATCCACTATCCGACCGTGATCGATGCGAGGGGGTCTCCACGGATACCCTCCCCACACGTGATTCCGATAACGAACCCTCCAATCTCCCGGCACTTTTCCATACCAGGGAGGAACCCCGCGATAATAACCCCATCCGCGGTCATGGAAGTGTGAACGGTACCAATGCCCGCCATGATATCTCCACCACCATCCCCCCTGAAAAAAGAAGTCGTCACCGATATCGGGAACGACATACACATCCGTCCCGGGCAAGACGATCACTTGCGGGGGTGCGACAAACGGAATCGGAGGAGGAAGCGGTGGAACAGGAATCTGAACTTGAATATTGATCTGTGCCGTCGTCATGACCGGAAAAACAAACAGTCCCGCCAAAAGAACAATCCCAAAGAAGCATTTCTTCATCATCTCACCCTCTTTCCGGATTGGGTTGCAGAAATTGGATACACCCTTTATCAGGCATTCACCCCTCTGATTCGCGCTGCGTTAAAACAGAAACCCCGATCTCATCTCGAGACTCGGGGCCTGTGATCGATGCTGCCATACATCATCTCGCCAAAACAGCGGTGCATTTTCGAGTCCCTCCTTTTTACGCATAGCCTGGGCTGATCGCGGCCCTCTTAAAGAGGCACTGTTTTGCCCGGCAGCCCTACTTCCCTTTCCTGCAACACCAGGCCTTAGGATAGTGGCTTTGCGTCCCACACTTTCGTGTTGGTTTGCCCTTTTCGGATGCTCTTGGCTATAAAAGAGCGACCGTTTCGGAGATCATCCCTTCTGTTTCCTACAGTCGCTGGAATGAGAACAAGAAAACATTGATTTGTCAACATCAATCTACGCTTATCGATGAACTTCCCCACATATCCGGTCGGATATGATTCCACAAATCCGGTACGGGCCCGTTCTCATCCCTTAGCGCATGACCGTTTTTGATTCCGTTTAACGCACCGGCCAGGCAATACAAGCTTCACAGAATTTCGCGCATCCGTGATTCGACCTTCAGACGTCGACGGTGGGAAGGCCCTGTTGCGGTTCGCCCAGCAGGAAGTCCCCCCGCTCGATCCACTCCTTGAGGATGTTGGCGATCTCCCGGGCCTTGAAGTAACTCGACAGCGGCGCGGTGGAGATCTTCTGACCGTTGAGCGTGATCGTGCCGCTCCGAAGATCCCGGTAGTTCACCTCTCCGAGAGACTTGGGTACGCCTTTGGGGTAGTCCATGCTGTAGTCATAGACCTGTGTGAAGATGTCCTCGTCCTTCACCGCCGTGAAGCGGGCCATCTCTTCGTTCAGAACGGGAATCGGAATGCCGATCCCGACATAGAGGGAAACGCCGTACCCGAGGATGCTCGCTCCGGCCAGCCACTCCGGACTCATCTCCTTGAGGTTGCCGATCGTGGCGATCGTCCCGGCCCCCTCCCGCGGAACCCCGTTCTTTCCCCGTCGGACATCGGGGTTGTGCTGCGTCCCAGGCCAGGCGACAAATCCCTGCGCGCCGCCAAGGAAGATCCGCGTCCCGATGCCGATGGTCCTGTAGTAGGGATCGTTGAACAGCGGGCTCAGTTGTCCCGACGTCGCGAAATTGGCGTTGGCCAATCGCGGCCGGAGCACCCCCATGTAGGTGTAGATGGTCTTGTCCGAGACGTTCACCGCGCAGCTGTAGTTCTGATAGGCGTTGCGGGGATTGAAGAGCATCGCGTCGCGCAGGTCGTGGAGGGTGATGTTCCGCTCGTGGCGCCTCGCCGGATAACAGTCGGTCCCGTAGCTTTCCGCGCGGAGACGGATCACGTTCCCGGCCACCAGATCCTGCAGGACATGACCGCCCCCGTAATTGAACTCACCGGGGTAGACGCTGTTGAGGGGATCCTCCTCGACCACCTCCGTGGCGCCGAGATAGCAGTCCACGGCGGCGATGCCGCCGTAAGCCGGCACGTCGTTGAGCCAGACCTTCGAGGCGCGGATCTTGGGCGCCGTGTGGCCGAAATTCAGGAAAGCGCCCGACGAGCACATC
The DNA here is from genome assembly GCA_040765725.1 of Syntrophales bacterium. GTDB lineage: Bacteria > Desulfobacterota > Syntrophia > Syntrophales > UBA5619 > UBA5619. The sequence continues at coordinate 38,077 of JAXGRQ010000017.1, read as the reverse complement.
GGGCTGAAGGTGCCGGTGGTCACGACATCGACCTTCCGCGCCGCCCCCTCGTCTCCGTTGCGCTCCACCACGTCGATCATCTCCTCGGCGGTCACGACGACGGCCTTTCCCTGCCGAATCTTCTCGTTGATCTCCTGAAACGTTTTGTTGACCCGGTTTTTACTCATGCGGTACCTCTCAAACAGGGCGGCCGACTTTATCGGGTATGGCCGAACCCACTCCGATCCCTCTGCGTCGGGGACAGCGCCCTCCCCTCATCCCAGGCCACGCGGCAGACCCGATGCACCACCATCTGGGCGATGCGGTCCCCCCGCCGGACGATGAACGGCAATGAGCCGTGGTTGATCAGGATCACCCCGATCTCGCCGCGATAATCCGCATCGATCGTTCCCGGAGCGTTGACCAGCGTCACGCCGTGCTGCAGGGCAAGCCCGCTCCGCGGCCGGATCTCGGCCTCATACCCCTCCGGAATGGCCACCATGACGCCCGTCGGGATCAGCCTTCTGTCCCCCGGGGGAATCGCCGTCTCCCCGGCAACCGCCGCGGAAAGATCCATCCCCGCCGCCTGTGGCGTCATGTATCCCGGAAGCGGCAGATCTTCCGTACCCGGAAGCCTCCGGATGGGCACGCGGATCTCTTCTATCATAACAGGGTCTTTTTGAAAACGTTCAAGAGTGGGGTAGGTTGTTTGACGGAGACCGGCCGGAAACGGCCGATCTCCCCGAACATCATGCGGGCAGGGCTTCCCAAATGGCGCTACCGGCCGTCTTGCCCCATCGCTTCCTTCCGGCTGAGACGGATCTTTCCCTGCTTGTCCACCTCCAGCACCTTCACCCTGACCTCATCCCCCTCCTTGAGGACGTCGGTGACCTTGTTCACCCGCTCCTTGGCCAGCTGCGAGATGTGCAGGAGCCCTTCCGTACCCGGCAGGATCTCGACAAAGGCCCCGAAATCGACGATCTTCTTGACCGTCCCGTTGTAGATCTTGCCGACCTCCGCGTCCTCGGTCAGCCATTTCACCATCGCCACGGCCCTCGCGGCGGCTTCCGCGTCGCTGGAGGCGATGGTCACGGTCCCGTCATCCTCCACATTGATCTCCACGCCCGTCTCCGCCACGATCTGGCGGATATTCTTCCCGCCGGAGCCGATCACGTCGCGAACCTTCTCGGGCCGCACCTTCACGGTGGTGATCCGCGGCGCATAGACGGAGATGTCCGGCTTCGGCGCCGCAAGCGTCTCGCGCAGCTTCCCGATGATGAACAGCCGCCCCTCGCGGGCCTGGCTGAGCGCCTTGCGCAGGACGTCCCCGGTGAGGTTGTCGATCTTGATGTCCATCTGCAGAGACGTGACGCCCTTTTCCGTCCCGCAGACCTTGAAGTCCATGTCGCCGGCATGGTCCTCGTCTCCGAGGATGTCGGAGAGAATGACCACCCGGTCCCCCTCTTTCAGCAGCCCCATCGCGATCCCGGCCACCGTATCCCGGATCGGGACGCCGGCATCCATCAGCGAGAGGCAGCCTCCACAGACCGTGGCCATCGACGAGGACCCGTTGGAGGAGAGGATGTCCGACACGACCCGGATCGTATAGGGAAAGGCCTCTTTGGGCGGCAGCACCGGCACCAGCGCCCGCCGCGACAGGCCTCCGTGCCCGATCTCACGCCTGCCCGGGCTCCGGAGCGGCTTGGCCTCGCCGACGCTGTACGGCGGGAAATTGTAATGGAGCAGGAAGGAGCGACGCTCCTCCCCGGCGATGTAATCCAGGCGCTGCTCGTCATGGACGGTCCCCAGCGTCACCGTCACCAGGGCCTGCGTCTCGCCCCGGTTGAACAGGGCCGAACCGTGGGCGCGGGGCAGCAACCCGACCTCGGAGCTGATCGGCCGGATTTCCGTCGTGGAACGGCCGTCGATTCTCCGGTTCTCCTTGAGGATCATCTCCCGAAGAATGCGCCTTTCGAGAGATTCGATGATCTCCAGAACCTTGGGCTTGAGGGAGGGATTTTCGGCCGTCAGGACCTGAACGGCGTTTTTCCTGACCTCATCGAGCCTCGCATACCGCTCCGTCTTGCGCGGCATGCCGTACCCCTCCTGAAGCCCCGCCAGGACCGCTTCGGAAACCCTTGCGGCCAGGGCCTCGTCTTTCTCAACCACCGGCTCGGGCCGTTTGGCCTTGCCCGTCTCCCGGCGCATCCGGTCCTGAAGGTCGATCACGGGGCGCATCTGTTCGAGGCCGAAATCGATCGCATCGACGATGACATCCTCGGCAACCTCTTCCGCCCCTCCTTCCATCATGACCAGGTTCACGTCATAGGGGCGGCCCTGCGTGCCCGGAACGATCTTCCGTCCCACCAGGAAAAGGTTGAGATCGCTTTTTTCCTGAAGCGTCTGCGAGGGGTTGCAGACAAAGGCGCCCTCCACGCGACCGACGCGGACCCCGGCTATGGGCCCCTTGAAGGGGATGTCCGAAATCTCGAGGGCGGCGGAGGCCGCCAGCATCGCCGTCACGTCGGAATCGTTCTCGTTGTCCAGCGAAAGGACCGACGCCATGATCTGGGTCTCGTGGAAATAGTGTTTTGGGAACAAGGGACGGATGGAACGGTCGATGATCCGCGACGTCAGGATCTCCTTCTCGTTGAGCCGACCCTCCCGCTTGAAAAAGCCGCCGGGAATCTTCCCCGCGGCATACGTCATTTCCTGGTAATCCACGGTCAGGGGAAGGAAATCGAACCCCTCCCGGACCGTCTTCAACGAAACGGCGGTCACCAGAACCACCGTCTCCCCGTATGTCGCCAGGATGGCGCCGTCCGCCTGCCCTGCGACATAATCCGCCTTGAGGGAGATACTCCTCCCCGCAAAATCCGTACTGAACAGTTTGCTCATGCTTTCCTCTCTATGGTCATTTTACGGCGCAGGGCTTATAAGGAGTAAGGAGTAAGAAGCAGGGCGCAACGCGCAAACCTTGCTCCCTCCTTTTTACTTCCTACTCCTGATCAATGCCCCGCACCTTGATCTCAGGTTACTTCCTGAGCCCGAGCCGTTGAATCAACGCTCTGTATCGCTCCACGTCCTTGCTTTTCACGTAATCCAGAAGCCTCCGCCGCTGGCTGACCAGCTTCAGCAGGCCCCGCCGGGAGTGATGGTCCTTCTTGTGGGTTTTGAAATGTTCGGTCAGATACTCAATCCTGGCGCTGAGGAGGGCAATCTGGACCTCCGGAGATCCCGTATCCTTTTCGTGAAGCCGATAGTTTTCGATGATTCCCTTTCTCTTTTCTACATCTAACACTTCTTTCATCCTCCCTTACGTCAATCGCTCAAAACCCTCAATATCCTGACCGCCTGCCCCTTCCCCGCCCCGGACTCCAGGTCCTCGGATGAGAAGAGCATGCGGGCGACAGCCACCAGATGCCTGCTGCCTGTCGTGAACATTATCATATCTCCGACAACAAGAAAAGGGATATGATAACGCTTCAGGGCCTCGCCGTCCGGCTGAAAACCCTTGCGCAACCTTTCCGCAAACGGCGGATCCACGTCGATTGCGGCCGCAGCGGGCAGCAGTTCCACCGGGGGCAGCAGACGCGCCGTCAGCCGTTCCCGTTTTTCCGCCTCCGTCAATCCTTCCAGCGCGACGGCCGTCTCTTCATGAAAGCGGCCGTTTCGCGTCCTGCGCAGGGCCGCCATGCACCCCCCGCAGCCCAGCGCCTCGCCCGCCTCCGCGCAGAGGGTGCGGATATAGGTGCCCTTCGAACAGGAGACCGTGAAGACGACATCGGGGAGACGGACCTCCTCGATCCGGATCCGGTGAATCTCCACCTCCCGCGGCGGCGCTTCGACGTCGATCCCCCGGCGGGCCCAGCGGTAAAGCGCTTTCCCCCGGACCTTCACCGCCGAGAAACGGGGCGGAATCTGCTGCCGCCGTCCCGTCAGGCCGGCCAGCACCGTTTCCACCTGCGCCCGGGTCACGCGCGGCTCCTCGCGGCTGAGGACGCGGCCCCCGATATCGAGGGTATCGGTCCGAATCCCCAACCGGAGGGTCGCCCGGTACTCCTTTTCGTCGAGGGCCAGAAACTGGACCAGTTTGGTGGCCTCACCGACGCAGACGGTCAAAACGCCGGTCGCCAACGGGTCCAGCGTGCCCGTATGGCCCGCCCTCCGGGCGCCGAGGGCCCGTTTGACCTCCTCCACCACAGCGCGGGAGGTCGGCCCCGACGGCTTGTCGACGACAACGGCCCCGTTCATGCAAGACCTTTATTGGAAATCGCGATCCCTCCGCGCATCGGCCCTTTTTCCACCCCAATGATCATTTTCCGCCAGGGGACCTCGAAAAATCTCCAATGCGCTCTTCCGGGATCCGATTTCCCAATTGCACAAAGGCCTATCATGCTTCCGCGGCCGGGCGCCGGATTGTCTCCATCACCTGTCGGCGGATCTCCGGCAACTTCCCATCCAAACGGCAGCCGGCCGCATTGGTATGCCCCCCGCCGCCCAACGCGCGGGCAACCCTCTCCACATTGACCTTCCCCTTCGAACGCAGGCTCAGCTTGAACCTCCCGTCCGGCAGCTCCGCATACAGCACCGAGATCTCGACACCCCGGATGGAACGGGGAAGATCGACAAACCCCTCGGTGTGTTCCGGAAGCGCCCCGGCATCGGCCAGCATTTTCTGCGTCACGACCAGCGAACCGACCCGTCCCCCCTCTTCGAAGGCCAGCGTCGGGAGAGCCGCCGCCAGCAGCCGGATTCTGGCCGGCGGATCCGCTTCATAAACGTTTTCCGAGATCCATTGGGGATCGGCGCCGCTGTCCACCAGATCCGCCGCGGCCAGCAGCGCTTCCCGGCGGGTGTTGCTGTAACGGAAACCGCCCGTATCGGTCAGGATGGCCGTATAGAGGCACGTCGCGACATCGCGGGTCGGAGCAAGGCCCATATTCCGGATCAGGCGGAAGATCAGTTCCGCCGTCGAGCTCGCCAGCGGATCGATCAGCCGCGTCTCGCAGAAGCCCCCGTTGGAGAGGTGGTGATCGATTTGGATGAGGGTCGGAATCGTCCCGATCCGGGGCGCCTCCTCCCCGATCCGGCTCAGATCGCTGCAATCCAGGATAAAGGCCGCATCGAAATGTTCCAGCGGGGGGAGTTCATGGACGATCCGGCCGCTTCCCGGGAGAAAAAGGTAATTCCCCGGCGTCCGGTCCTGATTGTAGACCACGGACTCCTTCCCCAGATCCTCCAGGATTTGACGGAGGGCCAGCTCGGAGCCGATGGCGTCCCCGTCGGGCCGTTCGTGCGATGTGATCAGAAAACGCCGAAAGCGGCCGATCTGTTCGCTAATCCTCCTGAGCATGCGTTTCCTCTTCCCGGTGGATCTCCGAAATGAGCCGCTCGATCCGGTTCCCGTACGCAAAGGACGGATCGTAGGAAAACAAGAGCTCCGGTACGCAGCGGAGCTGGAGTCTGCGGCCCAGTTCCCGTCTCAGGAACCCCGTCGCACTTGCAAGTCCCGTTTTGACCTCCTCGCTGCACTGGTCCTTTCCCAGCTCGACGAAAAAGATCCTCGCCGTCCGCAGGTCGTCGGAAACCTTCGCGCCGGTGATCGTCACGGCGCCGATCCGCGGATCGCGGACCTGCCTGAGCAGGATGTCGGAGATCTCCATCTGAATGAGGTCGGCCACCCGGTCCGCCCTTTTGAAACGGCTCATCATACGCTCAACTTATATGCAATCCGACCGGCCGGATTTGGATCCCGATCCTTATGCAGTCCGGACCTTCTTGGGAACGGACCGTCCGGTCAGTCGTATTTCCCCTCTTCCGGAGCGTCCGATCCCTCCAGGAGGTCGGAGAAACCGGCGATTTCGATCCGGCTCCGGACCACCTCGGCCAGGCCCAGGCCCTCCACGAAGCGGAGAATATGGTCGACCTTGGCGTTGATGTAAGGCTTGTCGTTCCCCACGACGCAAAAGCCGATCCGGGCTTTTCCCCAGTGATCGTTGTCGCCCACCTCCGCGATCGAAACGTTGAATTCGTTCTGCGTCCTCCGGAGAATGCGGCTCAGGATGCCCCGTTTCTCCTTGAGGGAACCGCACCCGGCTATCCTCAGATCGATGATCCCCGTCCCGACAACCATACCCTTACAATTTTCTCTCGATCCGCTCCTTCACGTACGCCTCGATCACGTCCGCGACATGGATATCGTTGAACCCCTCGATGCCGATGCCGCACTCGAACCCGGCGGTCACCTCCTTCGCATCGTCCTTGAACCTCCGCAGCGAACCGATCCGGCCGTCATAGACGACCACGCCGTCCCGAAGCAGCCGGAGCGACGACGTCCGGGTGATCTTGCCGTCCTGGACATAGCTCCCGGCGATGGTCCCGATCTTGGGCACCCGGAAGAGCTCCCGGACATCGGCCCGCCCCTGGACGATCTCCTGATAGATCGGTTCGAGCAGCCCCTCCATGGCCGCCCGAACATCGGCGATCACGTTGTAGATGATGTCGTACAGCTTGATGTCGACCCCTTCCTGCTCGGCGACCTCCGTCACACGGGCGTCGGGACGGACGTTGAAGCCGATGATCACCGCATCGGAGGCCGAGGCCAGCATCACGTCCGTTTCGGTAATCGTCCCCGTGGAGCTGTGGATGATCTTCAGTCTGATGTCGTCGGTGCTGAGCTTGTTCAGCGCATCGATCAGGGCCTCGATGGAACCCTGAACATCGGCCTTCAGGACAACATTGAGCTCCTTGGTCCCCTCCTTCATCCGCTGATAAAGCTGTTCCAGCGTGATCTTCGAAGAGACGGAGAGCTCCCGCTCCCGCTCCTTCCGGATCCAATACTCCCCGATGTTGCGGGCCTTTTTCTCGTCATCGACGCAGATGAACTCCGTGCTGGCCTGGGGAACCCGCGAAAAGCCGATGACTTCCACCGGCATCGACGGCCCGGCCTCGCTGATACGCCGGCCCTGATCGTCGATCATCGCCCGAACCCGGCCGAATTCCGTCTTGGAGACGAACGCGTCCCCCTCGCGCAGCGTGCCTTCCTGGATCAGTACGGTCGCCACCGGACCCCGGCCCCGGTCCAGTTTCGCTTCGATGATCACACCGCGGGCCGGCCGGGCCGGATCCGCTTTGAGTTCCATGACATCGGCCTGCAGCAGGATCATCTCCAGAAGCTCCCCGATCCCCTGTCTCTTCTTGGCCGAAACCTCGCAGAAGATCGTATCGCCGCCCCATTCCTCCGAGAGCAGCTTGTATTCGGTCAGGGCTTGGCGGATCTTGCCCGGATCGGCGCCCGGTTTGTCCATTTTATTGACGGCCACGATGATGGGGACCCCCGCCACCTGGGCATGGTTGATTGCCTCCACGGTCTGCCCCATCACGCCGTCGTCGGCGGCCACCACCAAAACGACGATATCCGTCACCTGGGCCCCCCTGGCGCGCATGGCCGTGAAGGCCTCATGGCCCGGCGTATCGAGGAAAACGATGTCGCGCCCGTTGATGCGGACATGATAGGCGCCGATGGCCTGGGTGATCCCCCCCACCTCGCCGTCGATCACGTTCGTCTCCCGGATGGCATCCAGCAGGGATGTCTTGCCGTGATCCACGTGACCCATGATGGTCACGACCGGCGCCCGGGGCTTCAGATTTTCCGGAGAGGCTTCGGTTTTTTGAAGGGTTTCGTCGATGACGCCCTGGGCGGCCTCGACCTGATAGTTGAAATCGGCGGCAATCAGCGTCGCCGTATCGAAATCGATCGCCTGGTTGATGGTCACCATCAGACCCAGCGCGATCAGTTTGTTGATCACATCCGATGCCTTGACCCCCATCCTCTTGGCCAGTTCGCCGACGCTGATCGCTTCGTCCACCCGGATCCGGCGCTTGATCGCCTTCGGCGTGGTGATCTGGGTTTTTTTCATCTTGACCGGAGCGACCTTCTTCTCTTCCCGCCATTTTGCAGGTCGCTCTTCATGGTCGATTTCGATCTGTCGGCCCTTTCGGTCCACCATCTTCTTGAAGACGGCTTTCTTGCGCGGCGGCTCTTCCCCCATCAAAACCTCGACGGGGGCCTTCCAGCCCTTCATCTTGGGCTTCTCGGCGGACGGCTGCCGGCCGGCTTTTTCCGTTCGGGAAGGCGGAGGAACAGCGACCCCGACATCCTTGATGATCTTCAATTCCGGCCTGCGGGGGACCTCTTTCCGTCCACCCGGCAGATGCGGTCTGCGTTCCTGTTCGACAGGGCGTTTGGCTTCGCCGGCTGCCGCCACAGGACCGGGCTTCGGTTTTTCCTCCGGTTCCGGGACTTTCGGACCGGCCTCGGCAGCCGGTTTGGGCATCGTCTTCTCAGCCTCCGGCGCCGGGGCAACCGCCTTGGCCTTTGCCGGTTTCTTCGGGAGGACCGGGGGTGTCGCAGGTTTGGGTACGGCGGTGTCGAGCGGCGATTCCCGATAGATGGATGTTCTGACGGGGGCCTCCTGGGGGGGCGTTTCGGGAGCCGCTTCCGGGGTTTTTCCCGGAGCTGCTTCAGGAGGTTTTGCCTCCACACCCTTTTTCTCTTCCTCGAGACGTTCCTCCTCCTTCGTCTCGGGAGGAGGGACCTCCTCCGCCGCGGGAATCTCCTCCGGCGCGGTGCGAACCGCCCGCCGCCGGATGACCGTGGACTTGATCCTCTTTTCGACCACCTCCCGGGCTTCCGGAGCAAGCAGTTCCGCCTGAATCCTCGCCAGATCGCTCTCTTCGAGGGTGCTCGAGTGGGATTTGACCGCGATGCCGATTTTCTCCAGCCGCGAAATCAGCTCCTTGTTGTCCAGCCCCATCTCCTTGGCCAGTTCGTATACTCTCTTCTTCGCCATGCCCCAAAATCTCCCCAATCCAAATTCAGATCCGAGTAGGTTCTAAGCCGGAACCCCCTTTTGCCCTCCGACCTCCTGATCGAGCATCTTTCCCGCCTCCTCGATCCAGATGGCGGCGGTCTTCTCGCCCACGCCCGGAATCGCGGCCAGTTGCTCGGAATCGGCCGCCGCCAGCATGGCCATGCTCTTCAACCCCACCTTGAACAGCCTCTCCGCCGTGGCTTCGCCGATTCCCGGGATTTTCATCAGGGACTTGTACCCCTCGTCCGCCTTTGCGGCGGCCGTCGATTCGTTCTTGACATCGATCTTCCAACCGGTCAATTTCACGGCCAGCCTCACATTCTGCCCGTTTTTCCCGATGGCCAGCGAGAGCTGATCGTCCGGAACGATCACCTCCATCGCCCGGTTCTCGTCATCGACGAAGACCCGGTTCACCTTCGCCGGGGAGAGCGCGCTGCAGACGTATTTGGCCTGATCCTCCGAATAGGGAATGATATCGATCTTCTCTCCGCGGAGTTCCTGAACGACGCTCTGGACCCGCGTGCCCCGCATCCCGACGCAGGCGCCGACCGGGTCGATGTCCTTGTCCCGGCTCTTGACGGCGATCTTGGAGCGCTTTCCCGGTTCCCGCGACACATTCACGATCTCGATCAGACCCTCCGAAATTTCAGGAACCTCCACTTCAAAGAGGGCCTTGAGAAAACCGGGATGGGTCCGGGAGAGGATGATCTGGGGGCCCTTCGTGATCTTCTTCACGTCGCAGATGAAGGCCCGGATCCGCTCGCCGCGCTTGTAGGATTCCTTGAAGATCTGCTCGGGAATGGGAACGATCCCCTCGGCGCGCCCCAGATTCACGATGATGTTTCCGCCCTCGAACCGCTGAACGAACCCGTTGCACAGATCTCCCTTTTTGGTGTGATACTCTTCGTAGATGTTGTCCCGCTCCGCGTCTTTCACCCGCTGAATGATGATCTGTTTCGCGGTCTGAACGGCAATCCGTCCGAAGGTGCTGGTATCGATCTTGATCCCCAGACTGTCGCCCGGCTCCGCCTCCTCGTCGAGGGTGCGCCTTGCCTCCGTCAGGGAGACCTGGGTTGCGGGATCCAGAACCTTCTCCATCACCGTTTTGAACTGGAAAACCTCAATCTCTCCGACCTCTTCGTTGTAGTGGGCCTCCAGTTCGACATCAGGGCCCAGTTTCTTGCGGGCCGCCGTGATCATGGCGTCCTCGAGAGCCTTGACAATGATCTCCCGGTCGATGCCGCGATCCTTGCCCATCTGTTCGATCAACCGTTTCAATTCCGGAAACATTTAAAAACCTCCGTGATCATTCGATAAACACCGGTTTGGATCCCCGGCGTCATTCATAGGGTGTATTCCAGATTGGCTCTGACCACCGCACTCCGGGGAATCCGGAAGGTCCGGCCATCCGCCTGCACCACAAGGACTTTCCCGGCAATGCCGTCCTCGTAATCGACCAGATCGGCGCAGAAATTGCGCCGCCCCTCTATTTTTTCCCCCAACCGGAGCCGGATCCGGGAACCGCGGAATTTCAGAAAATCCTTGTCGCGGTCCAGGGGCCGGTCGAGGCCGGGCGAAGAGACCTCCAGCGTGTAGGGGCCGGGGGGAACGTCGTGAACGTCGAGCAGGTCCCCCAACTGGTTGCTGATCCGCGCGCAGTCGTCCACGGTCACGCCCCCTTCGCGATCCATGTAGATCCGCACCAGCCAGCGGGTAGGCATCTTCAGGCATTCCGCCAGAACCAGCTCCATCCCCTCGGACGAGAGGAGCGGCTCGGCCAACTGCCGGATCTGTTCCTCATAAATAGGCATGCACCGACCCGATTCTTCGAAAAAAAAAGTGGGCTCAAGCCCACTCATCAAAACCCACCGATGATTTTGAGGTTTTCTAACACACAATCGGACCGGTTGCAAGGAAAAAAACGGGTTCTCCCATCTTTTTCCAATGGGGCCGAATGGACATCAGATCAAAATGGAGCGGGCGATGGGACTCGAACCCACGACGTCCAGCTTGGGAAGCTGACATTCTACCACTGAATTACGCCCGCCCGAAAAAACCCAAGCCTGCCGGCATCAAAAACGGATGTCCATCTTAATCAACGGGCATCTTTTGTCAAGCGCTTTTTGGAAATGTGCTTTTGGGAAATGGATCGGCGAAGGCGAAGCCGGACGGAACGGCCATGCCCTTCGAGGCCCTCCATCTCCGCGAAGCGGATGGCCGCCTCCCCGAACCCCTCGAGCGCATCCCGTGAAAAGGAGAGAACGCTGGTCCGCTTGACGAAATCGTCAACCCCGAGCGGTGAGGAAAAACGGGCCGTACCACCGGTCGGCAGGACGTGGCTGGGCCCTGCTACATAGTCGCCCAGCGCCTCCGGGGTATGAGACCCCAGGAAAATCGCGCCCGCGTTCCGGAGTTCCGGCAGGAGTTCCCGGGGGTTTTGCACCATCAGCTCGAGGTGTTCCGGCGCGAAACGGTTGGCCAGCGCGACCGCCTCGGCGAGATTTCGGGTCACCACCAGTCCGCCAAAGGCCTCCAGCGCGCGGGCGGCAATCTCTCTGCGCGGGAGGTCCGCAAGAAGGTTTTCAATCTCCTCGGCCACGGTTTTTGCAAAAGATTCATCCGGCGTCAGCAGAACGGCGCCTGCCATCTCGTCATGCTCGGCCTGGGCCAGCAGATCGGCCGCCGCAAAGGCGGCATCGCCCGTCCCGTCGGCAATGATCAGGATCTCGCTGGGTCCGGCAATCATGTCGATCGCAACCCGGCCGAAGACCATCTTCTTGGCCGCCGCAACATAGGCGTTCCCCGGCCCGACAATCTTGTCCACCCGCGGGACCGACTCCGTGCCGAAGGCCAGGGCCGCGATCGCCTGTGCGCCGCCGATCTTAAAGATCCGGTTCACGCCTCCAATCTCCGCCGCGGCGGCGATCATCGGTTGGAGCCGACCGTCCCGGGAAGGCGTCACGAGGATGATCTCGCGGACACCCGCGATCCGGGCGGGAATCGCCGTCATCAGAACGGTGGACGGATAAGAGGCCAGACCCCCGGGAGCGTAGATGCCGACACGCTCCAGCGGAAGAATTCGCTGGCCGAGTTCCACCCCCTCCTCGTCCGAAACCATCCATCCCTCGCGGCGCTGATGTTCGTGAAACCGTTCGATTCTCTCACCGGCCAAACGGAGAACATTGCGATCCTCCGGAGGGATCTTCGCGGCGGCCGCCTTCCGTTCCTCCGCGGAGGCCTCCACCGTTTCGGCGGTCACGGCATGGCCGTCCCACCGGGCCGTGTATTCGAAGAGGGCCTCGTCCCCCCGCCGGTCGACCTCCTCCACGATCCGGCCGACCTCGGCCCAGAGCCCGGGATCGAACAGGCGGCCCCGTTCCCGGATCATCCGGAAACGTCCCTCAAATTCAGCGCTGTCCGTTCTGATGATCTCCATGATTTTCCCCTATCCGGAAACGCGGCGGATATCGGCCCCGAGTGCCGACAGCTTCTCCTCGATCCGCTGATAGCCCCGGTCGATGTGATAGACACGGGAGAGGGTTGTGGTCCCTTCCGCGGCGAGGCCGGCCAGGATCAGGGAGGCCGACGCTCGAAGATCCGTCGCCATCACCGGCGCACCGCGGAGTTTCGGCACCCCGCGGACAATCGCGGTCTTTCCCTGAATTGTGATGTCCGCGCCCATCCGCATCATCTCGCCGACATGCATGAAACGATTCTCGAAAATCGTCTCGGTGATCATGCTCAGACCGTTGCCGAGGGCCATCAGCGCCATGATCTGCGCCTGCAGGTCCGTCGGGAAACCCGGATAGGGAAGGGTCTGGACATCCACGCTTTTGACGACGTCGCCTCCCGAGGCCTTCAGCACGTCCCCCTGCGCCTCGATCTTCATCCCGGCATCCCGCAGCTTGGCGATCAGCGCCTCGTTGTGGTTCGGTTCGCAGCCGAGGATGCGAATATCCCCGCCTGTCATTCCGGCCGCGATCAGGAAGGTTCCCGTTTCGATCCGGTCCGGAATCACCGCCGCCTCGACCGGATGAAGCGATTCCACCCCTTCGATCGTGATCACATCGCTTCCCGCCCCTTTGATCCTCGCCCCCATGCCGGTCAGCACCCCGGCGAGGTTGACGATTTCCGGCTCGCGGGCCGCGTTTTTCAGGGTCGTGGTCCCTTCCGCCAGCGTTGCGGCCATCAGGATGTTTTCCGTGCCCGTCACCGTGGAGATGTCGAAATAGATGTCGGCCCCCTTCAGGCGCGACGCCTTCGCCTCGACATACCCGTCCCTCAGCATCACCTCGGCCCCCATCTCCTGGAGCGCCCGGATATGGAGGTTGACCGGCCTCGCCCCGATCGCGCAGCCGCCCGGCAGAGAGACCCGGGCCTCCCCCCTCCGCGCCACGAGGGGACCCAGCACCAGGATCGATGCCCGCATGGTCCGGACCAGGTCATAGGAGGCTTCGCAGTTGGCGAGATCACCGGCGTGGATCCGGACCGTCTCCCCGCCCTCGATCTTCACCCCGAAGCTGCGCAACAGCTTCTTGATCGTCTTGATGTCCGCCAAATCCGGGATGTTGCGAAAGGCGCACTCTCCATCGACGAGCAGGGATGACACCAGGACCGGCAGCGCGGCATTCTTCGCGCCGCTGATCCGGACCTCTCCCTGAAGCCGACGTCCGCCGCCGATCACCATCTTGTCCATTGTTCATCCCCTTTAATGGGTAATCCCATTGTCCTGTTTATTTTTCGTCAAGCGGTGGAATCGTGATCCCGGAAGCGCACATTGCAGATTTTTCGGGCCGAAAAATGTACAGTGAGCGGAGGGATCGCGAGGATCACCGCCCCCCCTTCTTCCGGGCCGATACCACGCGGTCGATCCCGCCATAGTCCTTCCGGAAACGGATCTCCTGATAGCCGCCCGCTTCCCGGAATACCGCTTCGACCGGCGCCCGCTGCCCCTCGCCGATCTCCAGGAAGATCCGGCCGCCGTTTTTTAGGATGTTGAACCCTTCCCGGATGATTCTCCGGCAAACATCCATACCGTTTGCGCCGGCCATCAGCGCCTCACGCGGTTCGAAATCCCGGATTCCTCGCGGCAGCTCATCATAACGATCCTCCGGAATGTAGGGAGGGTTGGAGCAGATCACGTCAAAATCGCCGGAAACGGCCGCGAGCAGGTCTCCCTGAACCAGAACCATCCGGTCGGACACGCCATGCCTCCGTGCGTTTTTGCCGGCCATCGAAATGGCCTCCGGCGAGAGGTCCGTCGCAACGACACGGGCCGCGGGCAGCTCCCGGGCGAGCGCCACCGCGATCGCGCCGCTTCCCGTTCCGATATCGAGAATCCGCAGACCGTCTCCAGGGGGGCGGAAGAGCCGCAGCACCTCCTCGACGAGGCATTCGGTCTCCGGCCGCGGGATCAAAACCCCGGGGCCCACCTCGAAGCGAAGCGACCAGAACTCTTTCTCCCCGACGATGTAGGCAACCGGTTCGCCCCGGACGCGTCTTCCGATCCAGCAAGCAAACCCGTCGGCATCTCTGTCCGTAAGCTCCCGGTCCGGGTTCATGCAGAGCTGCAGACGATCGATCCCCAGGCAACGCATCAGAAGAACCTCGGCATCGAGCCGGGGGGTGGGGCTGCCGGATGCGGCGATATCCAGGGTTGCCTGATGGAGGATGGTCCGGATGTCCGTCATCTTGAGCAAATCCCCGTTCTCGAGAATGCTACCGGTGATCTCTTCCCGTGATTTCCGTAGCGGTCCTGCACCGTTTCCCCGACCATCATCCGTCCTTGCCGCCCGGCCGCTACGGGACGGCGGAAAAACCGGACGCATCGGGAAGATCAATGCCCCGATTGTTGCAGCGCTTCCGCCTGGAAATGGGCCGTCAACGCGTCGATCATGAAACCGATGTCGCCGTTCAGGAAACTCTCGAGACTGTAGGAGGTGAGCCCGATCCGGTGGTCCGTCACCCGTCCCTGGGGAAAATTGTAGGTCCGGATCCGTTCGCTCCGGTCCCCGCTTCCCACCTGGCTCTTTCTCGTCTCGGAAATCGCGTCGTTGTGCTCCTTCACCGCCGCGTCGAGGAGCCTCGCCCGGAGGACCTTCATCGCCTTGTGTTTGTTCTTGAGCTGGGATTTTTCGTCCTGGCAGGTGACGATCAGGCCGGTCGGGAGATGGACGATCCGGACGGCCGAATCGGTCGTATTGACGCTCTGTCCGCCGTGGCCGCTGGAATGGAAGACATCGATCCTCAGATCGTTGGGATCGATCTGGACATCCACCTCATCGGCCTCCGGCAGGATCGCCACCGTCACCGCCGAGGTGTGGATACGCCCCTGCGCCTCGGTGATCGGCACCCGCTGAACCCGGTGGACGCCGCTTTCGTACTTCAGACGGCTGTAGGCGCCCCTTCCCGCGATCAGGGCAATCACCTCCTTGAAGCCCCCCATCCCGCCTGCGGGCGTGCTGTTCATCACCTCGACCTTCCAGCCGGAGGTCTCCGCAAAGCGGGCATACATCCGGAAGAGATCCTCCGCAAAAAGGCCCGCCTCATCCCCGCCCGTTCCGGCCCGGATTTCGAGGAAAACGTTCTTCTGATCGTTCGGATCCCGGGGCAGCAGCAGGACCTTCAGCCTTTCCGCGAGAGATTCCAGGGATTCCTGCAACTGGGGCAGTTCTTCCCGGACGAGCTCCTTCAACTCCTCGTCGCTCTCCCGGAGCAGCGCCTGGTCCTCCTCGATGCGGATCCGGGTTTTTTCATATTCGCGAAAGGTTTCGACAAGCGGATTGAGGTCGGAATGCTCCTTGGCGTATTTTTGATAGATCCCGGGCTTGCCGACAACGGCAGGGTCGCTCAGAAGCCGCTCCAGATCCCGGTACCGGGATTCGATATCCTTCAGTCGAGAAAACATTGCAGTCTGCTCATCCATCCGCCGCGCTCACCGCCGCGGGAACGGGTCCGGGCCTCCCGGACGCAAAGGGCTGTCCTCGCCGGTTCTTGTTCCTGTCTTTGGAATGAAAGGTTTCCCGAGAGACGGCGCCGGCAGCCCGGCGCGATTCCGAAATTGCAGAGACAGGGGAACCCGCGCCCGCCGACGCCGGAACCCCATTGGGAAAAATCGAAAGGCGCCCAGAAAAACCCTATGCCTTTTTCTCCTGGCCGGCGTACTTCTTGTGAAAACGTTCCACGCGTCCCGCGGTATCCACGATTTTCTGTTTCCCCGTCATGAACGGATGGCACTGGGAACAGATTTCCGTCTTGATGTCCTGCTTGGTGGATCTCGTCTTGATCACATTCCCGCAGACGCAGGTGATGGTGGTTTCCTTGTATTCCGGATGAATCCCCTTCTTCATGGTGAATCTCCCTTTCGGATTCCGTCAAATATCCGCCGAGGAAGCGTCCTATCGGCGAAGACTGCGGATTATAGTCATTTTCTTTCCAAATTCAAGCGATATTTACTGGTTCATGGAATCCAGGAAGAACTGGTTGTTCTCCGTCTTGCGGACCTTGTCGCTGATGAACTCCATCGCGTCGACCGGGTTCATCTCCTGGAGGAGTCTCCGCAGGATCCAGATGCGGTTGAGGTTGTTCTTCGGGATGAGCAGCTCTTCTTTCCTCGTCCCGGAACGGATCAGGTCGAAGGCCGGGAAGACCCGTCGGTCGGCGATTCGCCGGTCGAGATGGAGCTCCATGTTGCCGGTTCCCTTGAACTCCTCGAAGATCACCTCGTCCATGCGGCTTCCCGTGTCGATCAGGGCCGTGGAGATGATCGTCAGGCTGCCCCCGTTCTCGATGTTCCGGGCCGCCCCGAAGAACCGCTTCGGCTTGTGCAGCGCATTGGAATCGACGCCGCCGGAGAGGACCTTGCCGGACGGCGGCACAACCGTGTTGTAGGCGCGGGCCAGCCGGGTGATGCTGTCCAGAAGGATGACGACGTCCTTGCGGTGTTCCACCAGCCGCTTCGCCTTTTCGATCACCATCTCGGCCACCTGGACGTGGCGGGTTGCCGGCTCGTCGAATGTCGAGGAGATCACCTCACCGGCCACGCTCCGCTGCATGTCCGTCACCTCTTCCGGCCGCTCGTCGATCAGCAGGACCATCAGCGTGACTTCCTTGTGGTTCGCGGTGATGCTGTGGGCGATGTCCTGCAGCAGTACGGTTTTCCCGGCCCGCGGCGGGGAGACGATCAGCCCCCGCTGCCCCTTGCCGATCGGCGTGAACATATCCATGATGCGCGTCGAAAGGTTCTCCGGATTGAACTCCAGATTCAGCTTCTCATCGGGGTAGAGGGGGGTCAGGTTGTCAAAAAGGATCTTGTCGCGGGCCGCCTCGGGGCTTTCAAAGTTGACCTCATCCACCTTGAGAAGGGCGAAATACTTCTCCCCCTCCTTCGGGGGGCGGACCTCGCCGGAAACGGTATCCCCCGTCCGCAGGCTGAACCGCCGGATCTGCGACGGGGAGATGTAGATGTCGTCCGGACTGGGGAGGTAGTTGTAATCCACGGCGCGGAGGAATCCGAAGCCGTCCGGCAGGATTTCCAGCACGCCGGAGCCGGAGATAACGCCGTTTTTCTCCGCTTGCGTCTGCAGAATAGAGAAAATCAGGTCCTGACGGCGCATGCCGCTGGCGCCCGGTACCTCCAGTTCCTTGGCCAGCTTTGCCAGCTCACTGATCGGTTGCCGCTTGATGTCTTCGATGTGCATGTTCGTATCCTAAATGATGTGCGTTGACTCGTGCCGACGGATGCATGGCATCCGCCACGTATAAAAAAACCGTCACCGTGTCCAGCTCGTTTAATCCATGAGAAATGGGTTCGGAATATGACGACGTACCGACTTATGAAAGAGGTGCATTGATTTTATTCAGTTCACTACTGTATCTCAGGATTCCGTTCAAAAGGAAGGGTTTCGCTGACGCCTTTCAGGAATTCGATTTGCGTCTACACCAGATCTTTCCCTGCTGTCAAGTGATTTTTTGTTGGTGTTTTTTTGTCGGTGCAACATGATCAGGTTGATCTGCCTGCCTGTCCGCCCCCGCCCGGCGCGGTGCGAAAAGAATAGATCCTCCCTGCATGCCGTACACAGGCCGGATGTGACAATATTCCCCGAAGGGAGTCCGGCTTCCCGGATCTGAAGGCGGTTGGCCATCGGAAGATCCAGCATCCAACGTCCCTGCTGCGGACAGGGGCGGAGAAGCTCGCCGCTGTCATTCCGGCCGGAAAAGGCTTCGAAGACCGGCCTATCGACCTGATAGCAGCAGGGGCCGATCGCCGGCCCGATAAACGCGAGCAGATCTTCCCGGCGTGAGGAAAATTCATTCGCGAAGGTTTCCACCATCGCCGCGGCGATGCCCAGGGCGGTCCCCCGCCAGCCCGCATGGGCCGCCCCGACGATCCGGCGCACCCGGTCCACAAACAGGATCGGCACGCAGTCCGCCGTTCGGACGCCGAGGGCGATGTCCGGTCGGTCGGTGATCAGGCCGTCGCATTCGGGCAGCCCTTCCGGAAGGGGACCGTCTCCGTCGAGGACACGGATCCGGTTGCCGTGGATCTGCCTCATCAAAATCAGCCGTCCGTCCGGAATCCCAAAGGCCTCCTCCACCAAGACTCGGTTCCGTCCGACATCCTCGGCCCGGTCGCCGGCGCGATACCCGAGGTTGAGGCTTGAAAAGGGCCCGGTGCTCCGGCCGCCGCGACGCGTGCAGAACGCGTGCGTCACAAAACCCAGCACGCTCATCTCTTCCGCTTCAAGATATTCGATCGCCCCTCTGCGGGAGAAACGAAACATGGCTCAACCTTTCCGCCGATCCCGGAGAAACCCGCAGAGACCGGCCATGTCCTCCGGCAGCGGCGCTGTAAATTGCATCGGCTCTCCCGTCGCCGGATGGGCGAAGAAAAGCCGCCAGGCATGAAGGGCCTGACGGTCGAACGCCTTGATCCGCGCCCGCGCCGCCGGATCGTCGACGGTCCGGATTCGACCGGCGCCGCCGTAGACCCGGTCGCCGACAACGGGATAACCCGTATCCGTCAGATGAACCCGGATCTGGTGGGTCCTGCCCGTCTCGATGTCGACTTCCAGCAGGGCTGCGCATCCGTAACGTTCCCGGACGCGCCAGAGGGTGACGGCCGCCCGACCCCGCCGGCTCCGCGTGGACATCTTCTTGCGGTCCGCCGGGTGGCGGCCGACGGCGGCCTCGATCCGCCCGCCGTCGGTCTTGGGGTCCCCATACACAAGGGCCAGGTAGCTCTTCCTCACCTCGCGGCGCTTGAACTGCCCTGCCAATCCGCGATGGGCTTCGTCGGATTTGGCCACAACCAGCAACCCGGAGGTTCCCTTGTCGAGACGGTGGACGATTCCGGGGCGCAGCACGCCGCCGATCCCCGAGAGATCGCGGCAGTGGTGCAACAGCGCGTTCACCAGCGTGCCGCCGGGATGGCCCGGCGCCGGGTGGACGACCAGCCCCGCGGGCTTGTCGATGACCAAAAGCGACGCGTCCTCATGGAGAATCTTCAGCGGGATCGGTTCGGCCTGCACCCCCGAGGGCTTCATCTGCGGAAGGCGCAGGACGACCTCATCCCCCGTTTTCACCTTGCGCCCGGCCGGAACCGGCCGGCCGTTGACCAGAACGCACCCCTCGCCGATCGCCCGCCGGATCTGCGAGCGGGAGAGACCGACCTCCCGGCCGGCCAGAAAGAGATCCAGGCGGAGACGGTTCTGCTCCGATCCGACCGTGAAGCGGATCTGCTTCCCGACCGATTCGACGCTGTCCGCCCGCTCTCCCGCGGGCCCATCCGGCCGATTCTGCGTTTCATCCCCCGCCATCAACATGTCCCGCACATCTTGACCTTTTTCATTTCCATCCCATGGGCAAATGCCGTCACAGGGATTTGCGCCGCAGGAATGGGAACACCGATCAGAGACCTCCCCGTCACGCCCCGGCAGCGGATGCAATCCTGAAAAGGGCGTCGCGAATCTCGGCGAACTCCCCCGGATCAACCGTCCGGAGATCCAGCAGAGCCCTGTCGTCGGCCACCCGGACGATGACCGGCGTCTCATTCCGCCGGAGCCTCGACTCCAGTGCGGCCGCGGAGAGATTCGCAACCCGGAGGCCGATCAGGACCGTCGGGATCTCCCGGGTGGGGAGCGATCCGCCGCCGGCCATCGAAACGCCGGAAACGAGCCGAATGTCGGTCCCCTCCGGCAGCGCGCGCCGGAGCATCGCCGCCAGCCGCTTCGCCCGCTTCCGTACCTCCACGACGGGCTCCGTCAGTGCGCGCAGGACGCGAAGATCCGTTAGGGCCTCCGCCGGGCGGAGATACTTCACCAGCGTCGCCTCCAGGGCCGCCAGCGTCATCTTGTCGATCCGAAGCGCCCGGTTCAGCGGGTTTTTCCGGATCTGTTCGATCATCGCTCTTTTGCCCAGGATCAACCCTGCCTGAGGCCCGCCCAGCAGCTTGTCGCCGCTGAAGGTCACCACGTCGGCTCCGGCGTCAAGGCAGTCCCGAACCGTCGGCTCCCGCTCCAGACCATGACGGTCCAGTTCGACAAAACAGCCGCTCCCCAGGTCGTCGACGACGGGAAGGTGATGTTTCTTTCCCAGGACGATCAGCGAGGTAAGATTCGCCTCCTCGGTGAATCCCATAATGCGGAAGTTGCTCGTATGGACCTTGAGGATGATCCCCGTCTCCGGGCCGATCGCCTTCTCGTAATCGGAAAGCCGCGTCCGGTTCGTCGTCCCGACCTCCCGGAGCCGCGCGCCGCTCTTTTCCATCACATCGGGTATTCGAAACTCGCCGCCGATTTCGATCAGTTCGCCCCGGGAGACAATCGCCTCCCTCCCCTCCGACAGGGCATTGAGAACCAGAAGCACTGCGGCGGCGTTGTTGTTGACGACCAGGGCGTCCTCCGCCCCGGTCAGTGCGCAGAGGAGGCCTCGGACATGGTCATACCGAAGCCCCCGCTCCCCTTTCTCCAGGTTGTATTCGAGGTTGGAGTACCCCCGGGCAACCTCGACGACCCGTTCGATCGCCTCCCGGCAGAGCGGCGCCCGGCCGAGATTCGTATGAAGAATCACGCCGGTCGCGTTAATGACACGACGCAGACGGTACCGGCCGAACCCTTCGACGATCTCCACCGCGCGCACGGCCGCCTGCGCCGGCGTCGGCGGCCGGAGGGTCCCTTCCTTGTCCGGATCGGCCAGGATCCGACCGCGGATCTCCTCCACGACGGACCGGCACGCCTCCTTCACCATCTCCCGCGGACACCCGTCGATACTCTGCCGCTTTTCGATCCGAAGCATCATCTCGTCGATCTTCGGCAGATGCCTCAGCAGTTCCTTCCGATGTTCATCCATTTTTCATCCTTATCGAGAAGTTTGCCGTAATCTCTAGGCTGCGCTATTCCATTTTTTGGCATGGCGTTCACACTTTATTGAAACTCATATATTGCTTTGACCACAATCCATGCAACTTCGTTACATTTTAGCTACGCTCCTGTCGTTGATCATAATCCTAAATGATCACATGAAGGAACATCCACCCGATCCTTCGATCAATCTTGTATTTGAAAAACCTTACAATTACGCCTCCCCCCGGCAGTAGTCGCGGAAGTTGTTCACCGCCGTGAAGAACTCCCGCATCAGAATGACCCAAACATACCGGCCCCGTCCGGTCAGGGTGATCTCCGGAGGCCGCCAGGACAAAGCGCCGATCATGAAAAAGGCCAGGAGATCCGGCCAGAGGAGACTCCCGAAGACGCCTTTGTATCCGTTCCTCAGCTCCGTGACGTTCAGACGCGTCCCGAAGAGTTTCATCAGAAAGTCATAGCGGATCCGTTCCCGGAGCGAAAAGCCGCGAGATGCCAGAAGAGGCAGTTCCCCCCGGTCGATCCGGGTGATGTAGTCGCGGATGTCGAAGGTATTCGCGTAGCAGACGCCGTTCAGGTAGCCGATCGAGCCGCTGCCCAAACCCGCATACTCGTCGTAATCGACGATGTACTCGTCGATCATCGCCGGTTTGCGTGAAAAACACCAGGCGGAGGAAAAACGGTACGTAGGGACGAGGCGATCGACGATCCGGCGATAGAACCGCGCCTCCTGACGAGCGTCCACCCGTCCGAGGGTTTCCATGACTTTCTGCCGCGTCGAATCCGAAACCATCAGCGGGTACCAGGTGATCTGATCGATCCCGATCCCCGTCAGGATCTCCAGGTCGCGGTCGATCCTCGCTCCGGTCTGCGTCGGAAAATTGAAGATCATGTCGGCGTTGAGCGTCCCGAAGCGTCCGAGGGTGCTGCGGAGCCTGTCGGCAATCTCGGAACCGCTTCCGTACTTGTCCAAACGGTCCATTTTCCGGAGCAGTCCGTCGTCAAAGCTTTGGACGCCGACGGAGAGCCGGTCGACACCCGCCCGTTTCAGGCCGGCCAGGCGATCCTCCGTGAGGTGGTTCGGATTCGTTTCGACCGAAAGTTCGCGGATGGAAAAGGCGCCGCGCGCGGTCGCGATCGTCTCTTCCAGCTCGTCGATCAGGACCGTCGGCGTCCCGCCGCCCACATAGATCCCCCCGAAATCGTATCCCAAGTCACGGTAGAGGAGCAGCTCCTTCCGGAGCGCCCGGAAATAGTCGCGGCAGAGATCCTCCTCAAAAACGAAACGATTGAAGGAGCAATAGGGACAGAGCCGTTCGCAGAAGGGGATATGGAGATAGAGGAGACGGGGCCGCGCATCGCCTGGGTGCGGAACCCGGGGGATATCCTCTCCCTCGAAACGCATTGCCCGGGAGAATTCGCGCCGTGCCCTGGATGCAATGATAGAATTGATCAATGTGCCCGATCCCGAAAAATGGTCCTCGGAAGGAGTTCCCGGCAGCCGCGCCGAATCGTTCATCGTTCGCCGTGGTTCACCCGGGTCTCAGGAAACGGGACGAAAATTAACAGACATTCCCGGATTCTGCAAGGAACGAATTGGGTGAATCCCTTGAAATTTACAGCCGGGGCTGATATAGATTTGTCAAGAATTCAAGCAGGAAGGAAAATATGAACCGTCACAAAGTTCTGACGCTCTGGAATGGGGAACAACTCAACGAACAGGATACCCGGATCCTGCGGACGCCCTGCAGCGAAACGCCTGTCCCGTTCGATGCGGAAACGAGGCAGGCCATCCGGACGCTGGCGGAGGCCTTCCTGGAGCGGGACGATGCCGTGGGACTCGCCGCGCCGCAGATCGGGATCGGCAAACGGATCATCGCCTTCAAGTTCCGGAACTTCGAGGACAAGGATGCCGCGACGCGGAAAGAGGACTACGAAATCCTTGTCAACCCCCGGATCACACAGAAACGAGGGGAACCCGTCGTCGGCGAGGAGGGATGTCTCTCCTGCCCGGAGATCCGTGTGGAGATCAGCCGTCACCCGGAGATCAAGGTTCGCGCTTGTGACCTGGAAGGGAAAAAGGTAACCAAACGGTACCTCGACTTCGCCGCGCGCGTCGTCCAGCACGAGATGGATCACCTGGACGGAAAGTTGATCGTCGACTATGAAGGACCGGTTCTCATACCGAAAAAAAGCCAGAGCTTCTTCGAAAAATTTTTTCAGAACAAATAGAGATCCGTCCACACGGGTGGGTAGTCCTTCGGTAACGGATGAGAAAGGGAGAGGTTCCCCGGCCTGCCGGCCGGGAAACCGGGAAGGGTTCTCTTAATCAACCGATCAGCGTCTTGAGCGCATCGACCACAGGTGCGGTGAAGAGGGCCACGAAAACGGTGTAGAGGGCGAAGGAGCCGATCGCCTCGCTCAGGTAAAGTTTCGGATACCGCTGTTTCAGTGAGAGGATGATCAAACCGCCTACGATGAGGCAACCGACATGAAAATAAGGGAATCCGCCGCCGCCCGCCGCCACGAATTCGGCATAGCTGAAAGAGGCCGTCGCAACAACGACAAAAGCCGCCAGTAACATTGTCTGCATGATCTTTCTCATCTTTTTTGCTCCTGACCCTTCCGGATATTCGCTCCGCGTTCCGGTGGTCCGAAAAGCCGGAACGCAAGGTGGCTCCCCTGGTTATGAAATATTCATGCCAGAATTCTTCTTCAGCAGCATAGAATGAGCATCTTCATGAAAATACATGGAATCCCTTCCGTCTTTCTTTGATTAGCGGATCTCCCCAGCAAGAGAGATGCACCGCCATTGAACGAAACATTTAACCGGGTTTCACAAAATGAAGGAATCGTGTTTCCCGGCTTGTTTAAAGAAAATATCGTTGACAAGATATAGAAAATCATTTAGTTTGCGTGACAAGAATTAGCCGATTTCTAACCCGTATCCAACATTCTGAGCGGGAACATATCTTGAATACAAAGAAATATCTGGGAACGACCATTTCAATCAAAAAGGAGGGATTATGATGAAAAAACGGAATTGGGTCATTGTTGCGGCAATCATTCTGGCCTTGGCTATCTCATTTGTGGGACCGACCGGCGCTGCGGAGAAGAAATTCTTCGCAATTACCACGGGGGGAACCGGCGGAACATACTATCCCCTGGGAGGGCTACTGGCCCAGGCGCTGACGGAGAGGGTTCCCGAGGTCCTGGTCACTGGCCAAGCGGGCAACGCCTCGGTGGCCAACTGCAACCTGATCAAGGACCACCAAATCGAGTCGGCCTTCGTCCAGAACAATGTGGCCTTCAGCGCTTACGAGGGCAAGGACCAGTTCGCGGGAAAGCCAGTGAAGAATCTACGCGGCATCGCCTCACTCTACCCGGAAACGATCCAGATTGTGGCCCGGGCCGATTCCGGCATCAAGAGCCTCAAGGACATCAAGGGCAAAAAGCTGATCCCGGGCGACCGGGGCAGCGGCACAGAGGTCGATACGCTCAACATTCTATCCGCCTATAACTTGGCCTATAAGGACTTTGGTGGAGTCGACTGGCTCGGCTTCTCCGGCGCGGCCCAGCGTCTCCAGGACAAGCAGGCGGACGTGACATTCACCACCGCCGGCTGGCCAACGGCGGCGATCACCGAACTCTCCATGTCCACCGACATCGTCCTCGTTCCGATCGAAGAGGACATGATCGCAAAGATCACGAAATCGTTCCCCTTCTACAGCAAGGTCATCATCCCGAAGGGCACCTACAAGGGGATGACCGCCGACGTGCCTACGATCACCACGATGGCCCAGTGGGTGGTCGACGAGCAGGTCCCGGAAGAACTGGTCTACAAGCTGACCAAGGCTCTCTGGGAAAAGGGTAAAGGTGGTCAAAGCGGTGCCGACGTCATGGCCAAAGTCCACGCCCAAGGAAAGAACGTGCAGCTCAAGACCGCCCTGAGTGGAATGGCGATCCCGCTCCATGCGGGCGCGGCCAAGTATTATAAAGAAGCGGGCCTGATCAAGTAGCTGGCCTGACGGCAAGGAGAAAACCGGGCGTTCGCTTCGGCGGCGCCCGGTTTCCATGAAGAAACGAACGTTTGGCCTGCTCCTTCTGGCGGTGCTCGTCTCGGCCGTGGGTCTTTATCCGGTGCGGCTTCTCCAGATCGAGGCCCCGCGGAAGGAGATGGTCGTTTTCGTCCGGCTCCTTCAGCCCGGCGACCGGTTTTCCCTGATGTACCGGCACTCCGTCGAGCTGTGTCCGATATGGGACCGTTTCCGGGTAGATGGTGAGAACCGGCTCATCCTCGACGAAACGGTCTTCTCCTCCTCCAACACCGGTCTGCCTGCGGTGCTGGGCAAAAATGAAAAGTTCGACCGCGATGGGGCGGTCTTCCGCATTTCCAATATGCAGCGGATTCTTCCAGCCGTCGAGATCTGGGTGGATCGCCGTTACGACAATACCCTGGAGTTCGGGGAACGAAAGATCCTCCTTCCCGATCTCGCGGGCGACACACTGTTGCGGCTCCGGATCCGGAGAGTCCCTCTAGCGGAATGGGCTTATCGTGAAGCGCATTCCTTCGTGAAGAGCCTGGCGAGGAGGTAAGATGAACGGCAAGCCATCGGCAGAGATGCCAAATGCCCTCGGGGCGGGAAAGGTCGTCGAAGACATCGATGCGGTCGCCAAGTACGATCCCGAACTCCGCTTCCGCAGGCTCTCGGGTATCGCCCTGAAGCTAATGTACGCGATGACCCTGATCCTCTCCATCTTCCACATCTACACGGCCGGGTTCGGGGTGCTGCAAGAGTGGCGGCACCGGACGTTCCACCTGGCCTTCGTGCTGCCCCTCGTCTTCTTCCTCTACACGATCCGCAAGGCCAAGGGGGAAGGGAAGAAATTTCTGGTCTACGACCTCGTCTACGGGATGGTCGGCAGCGCCCTGCTGACGACGATGTGCAGGGAGCTGTTTTCCCTCTCGACGGCTGCGGCCTGGATTCTGGCCTTGGCGACCTTCCTCGTGTGTGTCTATTTCAAGCGGCGGGAATACCTTTCCGACCGGATCGCCGCATGGATCGATTTTCCGCTCTTCACGGCGATGATCCTGGGGATCGGCTACCTCTTCTCCCTGACCTTCTCCAACCTCCAGGTCTCGAGC
The DNA here is from genome assembly GCA_040765725.1 of Syntrophales bacterium. Lineage (GTDB taxonomy): Bacteria > Desulfobacterota > Syntrophia > Syntrophales > UBA5619 > UBA5619. Next base: position 11,717 of record JAXGRQ010000017.1, on the reverse strand, counting down.
TGGTTCAAGGACCTCAACGCAGCGCTCGTTTTCTGGGGATTCTTTCTGCTCGGTGTGTTCTTGAGCATCCTTTTTTTGTTCGTCCTACAGTGGGCTCGGGGACTCAAGATGGTGTTCGGAGGCCGCGCCATACGCTACGACCAGGACAACATCCCCTATTTCGATGTTTTCTTCGCGCTGATGGCCTCGCTCGTTTCGATTTACATCTTTGTGGAGTTCCACAACATCGGCCTTCGGGCAGGTAGTACGACGCAGGCGGACATGATCGTCGGCGCAATGGCGATCCTGTTCGTTCTCGAGGGCGCGCGCCGGAGCATCGGTGCCCCCCTGCCGATCATCGCAATCCTGGTTTTGATCAACTGCTACCTCGGCCCCTACTTCCTGAAGATCCCGGGGCTGACGCTCTTCGCCCACCGCGGCTACGGCGTCTCCCGGATCATCGACTACATGTATCTGGGCACGGAGGGGATCTACGGCATTCCACTGGGTGTTGTGGCCACCTTTGTCTTCCATTTCGTCCTCTTCGGCCTGTTCATCTCCCGGACAGGCTTAGGGCAGCTCTTCATGGACCTGGCGATGGCGATCGCCGGCGGCACAGCGGGCGGACCGGCCAAGGTGGCCGTCGTCTCCAGCGGGATGTTCGGCTCGATCAGCGGCAGTTCCGTGGCCAACACGGTCACCACCGGCTCCTTCACGATCCCGATGATGCGAAAGGTTGGGTACAAGCCCGTCTTCGCCGGATCGGTTGAGGCCACCTCCTCCACGGGGGGGCAGCTCATGCCGCCGATCATGGGGGCCGCTGCCTTCATCATGTCCGACTTCCTAGGGATCCCCTACATCAAGATCGCGGCCGCCGCCGTGATCCCGGCCCTGCTTTTCTACCTGGCCGTCGGCTGGATGGTTCATCTCGAGGCCCTGAAGCTTGGTCTGCTGGGCCTGCCCCGGGAGATGCTGCCACGGGTTTTGGACGTCCTCAAGCAGCGGGGTCTGCTCGTCGCGCCGCTCATCATCATCGTCTTTCTGCTGATCTCCGGCCGGAGCCCTTTCCTAGCCGCCTTCTGGGGAATCATCCTCACGGTGGCAATCGGCCAGATTCACCCCCGGACGATCGCCTTTCTGATTCCAGTCCTCCTCTCGATTCCGTCGATCCTCTTCGAGATTAATCCGCTTCTCCATTCGCTCCCGGTCGCGTCCCTTTGGGGGATTGTCCTCGTGGCGGGCTTGGCCGTTACCTTTCGCCACAGCCACCGGAGCACCTGGATCGCATCGCTGGGAATTTCGCTGATTCTGGCCGCACAGTTCCTCGCCCGTGTCGAACCCTACCTCGCCTCCTTCTGGACGAATATTCTGGTGGTCGTCGTCGGCGTCTTTTACAAGGACAGCAAGATGAGGGTTCCCGACATCCTGAGCGCCCTCGAGTGGGGAACGAAAAACGCGATCGCGATCGGCGCCGCCTGCGCCTGCGTGGGCTTCATCGTAGGCGGCACGACGCTGACAGGGCTTGGGCTTAAGTTTGCCGCCACCGTGATCAACCTCGCCCATGGGGCGACGGCGGGCATCCTCCAGTTCGACCTGCTGCACCTGCTGAGCGGCAAGGGGCTGACGCTCTTTTTTACCCTCTTTTTCACGATGCTCTCCTGCTTCGTCCTCGGGATGGGGATCCCCACGACGGCCCAGTACATCGTGGCCTCGATGATCGCCGCGCCGGCCCTCATGGAATTCGGGATCCCTCCCCTGGTTTCACACATGTTCGTCCTCTACTTTGCCGTGCTGGCGGACGTCACGCCGCCAGTCGCGCTGGCGGCCTACGCCGCGTCGGGTATTTCGGGGGCCGATCCCTTCCGGACGGGGCTCACGGCCTTTCGCCTCTCCTCGGCCGGGTTCATGATTCCCTACGTCTTCGTCACGGCGCCGATCCTCCTTTGGTACCCGACCCTCCTCGATGGAAGCCCCTTCAATTACGCCCTGTTTGCGCAGGTCGTTGTCACCGCTCTGTTGGGAATCATCGCGCTCGGGGCAACGATGATCGGCTACATGAAATACCACTCCACGGTCATTGAGAGGATCGCCACCGGGATCGCCGCAGCCTTCCTGATCACGCCCGAGAGCTATACGGATTATGTCGGCGGAGGACTCCTCCTGTTCGTCTTTCTGAAGCAGATGTTCCGCAAACGCCGAATCGTCGGCAAAAACAAGGAAGTATCCAAGTCAAAATGGGAGGTTTCCAGTGAAACATAGAAAAATCAGAGTCATTCATTACGGCCTCGGCCCGATCGGTCTGGCGACGGCCAAACTGGTTCTGACGAAACCGGACATGGAGATCGTGGGGGCCGTGGACATCGCGAAGGAGATGGTGGGAAAGGACCTCGGGGAGATCCTGGGGACGCAGGCCCTCGGCATCCATGTCACCGACAACGCCGAACGGCTGTTTGCCAAGGTGCCGGCCGATGTGGTGGTCCATACGGCCGGTTCGCGGCTGAAGCGGGTCATCAGCCAGGTGGAGGAGATCCTCCGGGGCCGGAAAAACCTTGTTTCCTCGGCGGAGGAGCTTCTCTTCGCCGTTCCGGAAAATGCCGAAGCCGCCCGGAAAATCGACAAACTGGCCCAAGAAATGGGCGTCACGGTCCTGGGAACCGGCGTCAATCCCGGTTTCGTCATGGACGCGCTGCCGCTGACCCTCACCGGCGTCTGCGCGGAGGTCCGGGAGGTCCACGTGGATCGGGTCGTCGACGCCGGCACCCGCCGCTACCCCTTGCAGAGGAAGATCGGGGCGGGGATGACGCCGGATCTCTTCCGGGAAAAGGTCGCTGGAAAAGCAATGGGCCACGTCGGCCTCAGGGAATCGCTCTATCTGATCGCCGATCGCCTGCACTTCGTTCTCGACGACATCCGCGAGACGGTGGAACCCGTGATTGCCGAAAAGACTCTGAAAACCGACTATTTCGAGCTGAAGCCCGGAGACGTCGCGGGCATCCGAAACATCGGGGAGGGCTTCCGGGAAGGGAAAAAGATCGTCACGCTGGACTTGCGGATGTATATCGGGGCGGAGAACCCCCATGATTCCATCCGGATTGTCGGGTCGCCGAACCTGAGTCTGCGGATTGAAGGGGGCGTGGCCGGCGATCAGGCAACGGCCGCCATCCTCGTCAATTCCATCCCGGCCGTGATTGCCGCGGCCCCCGGTCTGGTCACGGTGAAGGACCTGCCGGCGCCCTGGTGTCACCAGGCCTGAAGAAAAATACGATGCTGAAGATCCATTGCCGCGAATGCGCCCGGAGCTTTATCTGGACCGACGAGATGCCGGTCCGCGGAAAATGCCCCAACCCGGACTGCGAAGGCGATTACGATGTCCACGCGGCGCTGCGGGACAACCTCGACACCCGAATACCGGACGCCGCGCAGCCGCTTCTTTGCCCGGCCTGCGGCAAACCGATCCGTTCCCGCTGGACCGTCTGCCCCGGGTGCGGACGGATGGTCGCCGGCGCCAGGACCTTTCGGAAGCGGGATCTGCTGGTCATCACGGCCGTCATGCTGCTGGTGATCTCGGTGACCGTGCGACTCTGGATGCGCCTGTAGATCGCGATCCGTGTTCAGGGAAACGTGATGATCGGGTGGAATGGAAATGCCTTCTTGAGGGAAGGGAAAGGGAAGCCGCTCCAGCAGGCGGGCGTTCCGGGATGCGGTTCATATATTCAGGCACAGCAAGAATGCGTGTTGCCTGAGATCATGCTGGCCCGCGGGAGGTAGCCGCCACCGTCTGCATTTTGACCGCACCCCCCATAGCAATGGCATCCACCGGACACTCCCGGCTGCAGAAACCGCAGCCGATGCAGGCCTTGGCGTCTTTCAGGTAGGGATAGGCATTCACCCCATTTTTCTGCGGCAGCGCCGCAAGCCCCAGACAACCCACCGGGCAGGCATCAACGCAAATCGCGCAGGCCAGGCAGGATTTCAAATGGATGTCCGGTTTCAACCATTCGGACTTTTTTGTCCGCCGACACACGACGCCGGCTGCATCCAGCACGGCGTTCTGCGGACATACCCTGCCGCAGGCGCCGCACTCGATGCAGGCATTCGCGTCGATCGCATGGGTCTGTTTCGGTTCGCCTGCGATGGCGGCGGCCGGGCAGATGCGCATGCAGGCGCCGCATCCATTGCATTGATCCGTGATGGTATAGGGCATGCTGTTCCCCTTAATGGATTTCGAGCCTCTTCAGGGTTTCCCCCGTCGGCTTGCCTGTGGTCGTGTCCCAGCCGAACTGTCGCCAGTAGCCGGGGGCGATCTTTTCCAGATCCACGGACCTCCCCTTGTTGGCGCCTTCCTTCTGGGGAGGCATGCCCAGGGCGCGGTCGGATATGAAGTTGTCTCTCGGTTCAATGCCGTGCCGGATATTGAAGGCCTGCTTCAGGGTCTGAATCCGTTCGCCGATGGTCATGTATTCCTCGGGTGTCAGCCGCCAGCCCGTTGCGGCATTGAGCCAGTCAAATGTCGGAACCCTTTTCGCCCCGATGAAAAGGCCGAACATGCACATCCCCGCCCCGTTGGCCAAACTCATGAATTTGCTGCACGCGGCAGCGATCTGGGACTTTTCCGGGGTCGCCTTGTATTTGCTCGCCTTGGTATAAAGCGGACTCGGCTTGGGCAGTCCCTTCAAGCACTTCCAGAGCTGAAACATCTCGTAATACAGATAGGCGCCCAGTGTGTGCCGACCCGGCGTGGGCTCCAGGCTGTAATGGATGTTGAAGCCCGGGTCGTTGCGTCCGTCATGCATGGCCGGTTCCTGGCCTCCCGCCTGGACCAGAAAATCGCCGGCCGTCTTGCCGATTTTGGCGGCTGCAACCCTGGTGCCGTCGGCGAACCAATCCCCGATCCCCTCGCGGGCGATCATTTTCTTGATCAGGACTACCAGGGCTTCCGTATTTCCCCACTTCAACTCCAGACCGCCCGTATCTTCCCTGGTAAGGACGCCATTTTCGTAGCATTCCATCGCGAACGCAACCGTTGCGCCCGCGGAGATGGAATCCATGCCGGCCCGGTTGAGCAGCTCGTTGAGATAAAAGATGCTGTCCAGATCCTCGTTCATGCACAGGCCGCCCAGCGCCAGAATGCTTTCGTATTCGGGCTTGTGGGTACGGGCATATTTCCCCTTTTCGGTGCAGATCCCGCCGCATCCCAACGGGCAGGAATAGCAATGATATTTAACGGTCTCCCTTTTTTGGATGAGGTCGGGATTGATTTTTCCGGACTTCTCCAGGGGGAAATCGCGATTGGATCCGCCCCAGTTTTTCAGCGGCGAATCGCCCATTTCGATGGATGCCTGGTTCATGCCGCCGGTGCCCCACTTCCGGAGGATGGCGCGGTACAGAAGGCCGTCCTGGGGGAAAACCACCGGCGTCAAGCGCAACAGTGTGCCGACACGGGCAAACACGGCCCCCGGCATCAGCGGAAGGGGAAAACGGACCCACTTGGCGCAGTGCCGGCTCAGGCGCTTCATCTCCGCCGGATCGTGGGCGCCAATGCGCCGAACGCCGTCGAGAACCACCGCCTTCAGTTTTTTGGACCCCATGACGGCGCCGAGACCCGAACGGGCGGCAATTCTGCCCCGGTCATTGCATACGCCCGAAATGAGGGACAGTTTTTCGCCCGCCGGACCGATGACGGCCACCGCCGCCCTCCGGCCATGCTCTTTTTTGAGGCCCTCCTCCGTCTCGACAGCGTCCCGACCCCACAGGCCCGAGGCGTCTTTCAGTTCGGCTTTTCCGTTTTTTACATACAGGTAAACCGGCTGGGAGCTGATGCCTTTGAAGAAGATCGCGTCATAGCCGCAGCGCTTGATGGCGGGGGAAAAAGTGCCGCCGCAGTTTGCATCCCCCCACCCCCCGGTCAGCGGCGATTTGCCCACAAGGGTCCATCGTCCGGAAAAGAAGCTGCCGGTTCCCGTAAGGAGGCCCGAACAGAAACCGAGCATGTTTTCCGGTCCCAGCGGATCGGCGTCGGCGGGCATACGATTGTACAGGATATAGGCGCCCAGCCCCATCCCCGACAGGTATAGCTCATAGACGCGGTCGGGGATCGTTTCCTCCGTCAGGGATCGGGTCGACAAATCCACCATGAGGATTTTCCCCATATACGGTTTGTCCATGACCTGCTTCCTTTCAGCCTTTCTTCAGTTTGTCGCGATCCAGGGGCTTGCCCTCCCATGCCGCTTCGAGAACCATCAGATTGTCCTCGTAATCCGTATCCTCAGGATTATAAATGGACGCCCCGTCGAGCAGAGCCGCCTCGGCGATTCGAGGCAGAGCTTCCCTGGGGACGGACGGCTTACCGTCACGGTCCATCACCTCCTGAAAGCATCGGGCATGACGGCCGGCGGTGATGGCGTTGAGATCCTGATTCATCTGCCGGATCAGTGAAACGACCTTCTGCGCCCTTTGCTCTTTCGGCGTGGCGGTGAACACCTCCCCGCCGGCCATGGGAAGCAGAAGCTCCGCCATGGTCTCTTCCCGCTTGTGCAGATTGTATTCGAGGCCGTAGGGCAGCAAAATCGCCATGCAGATCCCGTGCGGAACGCCGCAGACCGCGCCGGCGGCGTGTCCGAGGTTGTGAACCAATCCGACCATGGAATTGGAAAAAGAAATGCCGGCAAGGCACGCGGCGACGGCCATGGCCAAACGGCCGTCTTTGTCTGCAGGATTTTGGGTGACTCGAGGCAGGTTTTGACAAATCAGGCGGACGGCAGCCAGGGCATGGGCATCGCTCAGCGGATTCTTCTGAAGACAGTAATAGGCCTCCACGGCGTGGCTCATGGCATCCATGCCCGTCATGGCGGTGATGAAGGGCGGCATGGTCATCGTCATGCGGGAATCGAGAACAGAGACATCGGGCAGCAAAAAATAACTGGTGAAAAGCATCTTCAAATGTTTGTCGTGATCCTTGATGACCGCCACCAGCGTCACTTCCGACCCCGTGCCCGCCGTCGTCGGCACGGCAAAGAGCGGTTTCAGTCTCCTTTTCAGGGCGCCGGCGCCGCTGAAGGCCATGAGGTCCGTCGCATTTTCGGAGACGACGATGTTGACTCCCTTGGCCGTATCCATGACGGAACCGCCGCCGACGGCAATGATCGCATCGCATGCATGGTCCCGATAAAGCCCGGCCAGTTGATGGACGATCCGGAGATCCGAGTCGGGGGGAACATTGTCCGCGATCAGATCCGCCGAAATCCGATTCTGTAACGCCCTCGAAAGCACATCGATGAGACCGGCGCCCGCGACACCCTTGTCCGTTATGATCAGCGGTTTGTGCGCCCCCCCGTCGGCCAGCAGGTCCGGGATCCTCTCCAGCGCGTCATGGCCCGCCACGATTTTCACGCGACAGCAAAATTCATAATAATCCGGCAGAACCATAGGGATCATCCTTTCTTTTCAAGTCCCGGGTTTGTCGCCCCAAATCCGTTCGACGACCGTGCACAGGAGAGGCCCGTCACGGTCCGTGCCCAGCGCTTCCAGAATATCGTCCATCCCGTAGCGGGGAACGCCGGCCTCCCGCAGCGTTCGCGGCAGTCCGTTTCCCAACGCTTTCTGAAGATCATCCAGGAAACGACCGAGAACGGACAGGGCCGCATCGGTCCGTTTCGCAATCGGCGTTCGAGCGAATTCATCATCCCCCGCCAAAGGATGAAGGAGGGCCGACAGGTCATGCCTGTCTTGGTCCGGGTAATCACGCAAGACGTGGGGCAGACACATGGCCATGATGATCCCCGGATGAATGCGCTGCATGTCGTAAAAAACCTGTCCCAGCTTATGCAGCAGCGCATCATCCGTGTTGGAAAAGGCGCAGCCGGACATCGTCGCGGCATTCGCCACGGCCAGCGACGCCTTTCGATTGCCGGGATCGGCCACTGCGGCCAACAGATTCTCGCGGATGAAACGGATGGCGGCAAATGAATAGGCGTCCCGGAAAGGATTCTTGTCGGCGCTGATGTGGGCCTCCAGCGCCCGGCCCAGGGCGGCAAGGCCCGTGGCGGCCATCTGTTTTCCGTCGTTTCCGCCGGTGAGGCGAGGGTCCATCACCACGAGATCGGGGGCCAGGAATTCAGAGGAGAAGACCGTGCGGTTCAGATGGGCAAGTTTGGAGGCCTCGAGACCGGTTGCCGCAGCTGTCGGAACCGCAACCAACGGGAGCAGGTGCTTCCGGATCGGCGTTTCATTCGAAAGCTGCCCGGCATCGGCAACCTTCAGCGAGACGGCCAGGTTCAGCACCTTGGCTGCATCCGTTACGATCCCTCCCCCCAGGGCAATGACGGCATCGTACTGTTTTTCAATGCAGTTGATTTTCAATTGATCGATGAGGTCAAGGTCGGCGTCGTCCGGAACGGCATCAAAGAGCCCAAGGGCCATTCCCGAATCGCCGAAGGCCCCCGTCAACGTCCGGATGGCTTTCCGGCCTACGGCCTTTTCGCTGGTGACGATGACGGGGCGGAAGGCATTGAGGCCGGCCAGCTCAACAGGCAGGTGCTCCAGAGCCTTGTCTCCCGAATTTGTCTTCACAGGACAGGAAAACGCCATCACGGGTACGGGATTCATTGTTTTCCCCTTTCATCAGATGCCCAGCAAGGTTCGGGTATAGACGCCGATCCGCCCCCCGATCTTGCGGCCAAAGGTCCACGCCTTCGGATAACGCTTCACGGCCAAACGCGCAATGAATCCGGGGAGGAGGTAAACCTCCACGATGTCGAGGATCCGGATGACCCCCAGGGAGTGCGGAATTTCACCGTCCACGATCAGGCGGTTGCGCGCGGTGGCCAGTGCCGTGCTTTCCTGAAAGGAAAGAATCCGGAAAGCGGCATCCACATTCTTGATGGCCAGGCGGAGGTTCAGATCTCTTCCCTGAACCTTGCCTCCAAGATATTTCAAGGCGCCCTTTTCCTTGCCGACGACCATCCAGGGGCCGTCCGGCAGACAACCCAGGGAAAAGGTGAACCCTTCCGGAAGGCGGTCGATCTCTTTCCCGACCTGTCGATCGACCTTGGCCGCCGCCTGGATCGCACGGCCCGTGAACCACAGGAAGATTCCCACATACATCCGCAGAAGAGGTTTTGTCCCGGCATGAACTTCCTTTACGATCTTCATGATCAGATTCTCCCCTTCCTGACGCTCCCGAAACATGATGGGAAGTCGAACACCCTTGCCGCTTGTCGGTCTCTCTGGGAAGGATTATACCCGCAATCGTTTTTTATTTCAAAGAGATCGTGGAGATCTTGGAGCCGTGGGGTCCTGGAACCGCATTCCAGGCCGGAAATGTCACTCGTAGTGCAGCGCCTCGATCGGATTGAGCAGGGACGCCTTGTATGCGGGATAGAAACCGAAGAAAAGCCCGACGAATCCCGAAAAGCCGAACGCCAGCAGAACGGACAGCGGGGAAACGACCGTCGCCCAGCCGGCCAGCGCCGTCAGGATCTTCGATCCCGAAATGCCGAGGATGATCCCGACCACGCCTCCGATGAGGGAAAGCGTCAGCGCCTCGATGATGAACTGCAGGCGGATGTCCCAGGTCTTCGCCCCGACGGACATCCGGATGCCGATCTCCCGGGTCCGTTCCGTCACGGAGACCAGCATGATGTTCATGATGCCGATCCCCCCCACCAGCAGCGAGACGGATGCGATTGCCGCCAGGAGCATGCCCATGACCTGGGTGGCCTGCTCCCGCGCTTCCATCATCTGGGTCAGGTTCCGCACCGTGAAATCCTTCTCCTGACGCGGCCCGATCCGGTGACGCTGGGTGAGCAGATCGTTGATCTGTTCCTCGGCCGCCGCCAGAAGATCGGCGCTTCTCGCCTTGACGGTCATGGATCGGACCATCCCCACGAAAGGCGTCCCGAAGATCTTTTTCTGGGCCGTCGTGATCGGAACGAAGATCGTGTCGTCCTGGTCCTGACCGCGGTCCGTCTGGCCTTTCACCGCCAGGACGCCGATGACCGTGAACGGGATCTTCTTGATCCGGATGATCTGCCCCACGGGATCCGCGTTTCCGAAGAGGTTGTCCACGACGGTCTGCCCGAGCAGGCAGACCTTGGTGGCGTTCCTCACATCCTGATCCGTGAAGGTCCTGCCGGATGCGAGCGACCAGTCCCGGACGGGCAGGATGCCGGGAGTGGTTCCGATGACCCCCGTCGACCAGTTCTGGTTGCCGTAAACCACCTGGGCCACGCCGTTGAACATGGGGGCCACATCGGAAACCGCCGGACACTCCCGGAGGATGGCTTCGGCATCGTCCAGCGTCAGCGTGGATTGCGTGCCGCTCCCCATCCGAATGCCGCCGGAGGTGCTGCTCCCCGGCAACACGATCAGCAGATTGCTGCCGATGCTGGCCATCTGCGCGGAGATCCTCTCCCTGGCGCCGGTCCCAACGGCAAGCATCGTGATCACGGCGCCCACGCCGATGATGATTCCGAGCATGGTCAACGCGGATCGCATCTTGTTGACCCGAAGCGCGCGAAGCGATATCCTGAAGGTCGATGGGATACTGATCATGGGTTATCCCTTCTTCAACGGTTCGTCGCTGACGACGCAACCGTCCCGGAACCGGATGATTCGCCGGCTGAAGTCGGCAATGTCCGCTTCGTGGGTCACGAGGATCACCGTGATCCCGGATTCCCGGTTAAGCCGAACGATCAGCTCCATGATCTCGACGCTGGAGCGGGTGTCGAGATTGCCGGTGGGTTCGTCGGCCAGGATCAACGGCGCCCGGTTGACCAGGGCGCGCGCGATCGCCACCCGCTGCTGCTGACCGCCGGAGAGCTGTTTCGGGTGGTGGTGCTCCCGCCCCTCCAGGCCCATCGTCCTCAGGGCCTCCCTCGCCCGTTGCCGGCGTTCCCCGGGGGCACACCCGTCGTAGAGCATCGGCAATTCCACATTCTCCAGCGCGGTGGTGCGCGGAAGCAGATTGAACCCTTGGAAAACGAATCCGATCTTCTTGTTGCGGATTTCGGCCAGCTCGTCCCGATCGCGGTCGCCCACATCCATCCCGTCGAGCAGGTATTGCCCGCCGGTCGGCACATCGAGGCAGCCGATCAGATTCATGAAGGTGGATTTTCCCGAGCCCGAAGGGCCCATGATGGCCACGAACTCCCCGTGGTCCACCGAGAGGGATACGCCGTCGAGGGCACGGACGGTGCCCTCCCCCAATTCGTAGACCTTCGTCAAGTTTCGCGTCTCAATCAATGCCATGACTGACTCATCAGAAGAATCTGGGCCCCCGATTCTGCGAGGCGTCCTTTTTCGTCTGCCCCGTTGCCTCGATGATCACCGCATCCCCCTCCTGAAGCCCCCCGGCCAGGACGGCGGTGCTGCTCCCGTCGCTGATCCCCACGGCCACGGGCACCCGGCGCGGCGTCTGGCCGTCGAGCACCCAAACCCCCTGCCGTGCCGTCGGGCTGCCTCCACGGTTCCCGTCCGTGCGGCCGGAATCTTTGGTTTTTCCCGCACCGGCCGCTCCATTGCCTCTGCGTTCTGCCGGCGGCTGTCTTGCACCGGCGGTCCCCTCCGCCGCCACCGCCGGTCTTTTTTTAGGCTCTTCCTGCCGGAGACCGGCGTCGGGCGCTGCTTCGCCTGGGCGCCCGTCCCCCGCCTGTTGAGGCGCCGCAACGGCGGCCGCGGCATCGCCGGCCGGCTGCCATTTGAAACGCAGAGCGGCATTGGGAATCGTGAGAATGTTTCTT
>JAXGRQ010000016.1:0-50980 GCA_040765725.1 Syntrophales bacterium | reverse complement strand
GAGGCAAAGATGATGACCGGATTTTTCGTCTTGAAGACCCGCCGGCAGCCGGCAAAACAGGTCTCGGCCAGCGCCTTGAACTCGGGCCCCCGGTGGTCGATGGTCGGTTTGGCCATGGCCCTGAGAACGCGCTCCGGCACATTGGTCGGCCCGGGAATCTGGAGAAAATGACGACCGCTTTGATTTGGCATGACACCCCCTAACTTTGGCTTCCCCTATTCACGAGAGGTTTTCTTGTCGTTGGTTGTAAATGCTATCATACGGATATCCATTGGGGAAGCCCCTTTTTCACAGGACCATCCCACCGCACCTTTCCGCTGCCGTCGCAGCCGGAAAAAGGGGCGTTCCCCGACTCCCGCAGGCGGTTACAGCGGGATGTTGTTGTGTTTCTTCTCCAACCGCTTCTTCGCCTTGTTCTGCAAGGCCTCCAAGAGGGCGATCACCTTCTTCCGGGTTTCCCGGGGAACGATGATCTCATCGATGATGCCCAGCGTGGCGGCGAAATACGGGTTGTTGAACTGCTCCTCATAGGCCCCCGCCAGCTCCGCCCGCTTCACCGCGGGATCCGGGGCCTCCGCAATCTCGCGACGGTAGATGATGTTGCAGGCCCCCTCGGCGCCCATGACGGCGATTTCGGCGGAGGGCCAGGCCATCACATAGTCGGCGCCGACGTCCTTGGAGCACATGGCGTTGTACCCGCCGCCGTAAGACTTGCGCGTCACCACATTGATCAGCGGCACCGTCGCCTCGGAGTAAGCATGGAGCAGCTTGGCCCCGTGCCGGATCACGCCGCTCCACTCCTGCTGCGTGCCCGGCATGAAGCCGGGGACATCGGTAAAGGTCAGGATCGGAATGTTGAAGGCGTCGCAGAAACGGACGAACCGGGCCGATTTGTCGGCGGAGTTCACGTCGAGAACGCCGGCGAAGAAGCGGGGGTTGTTGGCGATGATGCCGACGGGCCGCCCCATGATCCGGATGAAGCCCACGACCATGTTTTTGGCCCAGTGCTCATGAACCTCGAAGAAATCGTGGCTGTCGGCCACGGAGGCGATCACCTTCTTGATGTCGTAGCTGCGGTTCGCCTGGTCGGGAATGATCGTGTCCAGCTCCGGACATTCCCGATCCGCGCTGTCCTCGCAGGGAATCACGGGCAGGGGGCTGTGGCAGCTGTCCGGGAGATAGGAGAGCAGAACCTTGACCTGACGGATGCAATCCTCGTCGTTTTCAGCCACGAAGTGGCAGACCCCGCTTTTGGCGGCGTGCGCCATGGCGCCGCCGAGCTCCTCGTGGCTGACCTCCTCGGCGATCACCGCCTTGACCACGTCCGGACCGGTCAGGTACATGTAACTTTTGTTCTTCACCATGAAGACGAAGTCGTTGAGCGCCGGGGAATAGACGGCGCCGCCCGCCGTGGGTCCCATGATGGCGGAGATCTGGGGGATATAGCCGGAGGCGATGGTGTTGCGGAAGAAGATCCCCGAGTAGCCCTGCAGGGCGGTGATCCCCTCCTGGATGCGGGCTCCCCCGGAATCGTTCAGGGCAATGAAAGGCTTGCGCGCGTCGGCGGCCATCTCCATGACCTTCCAGATCTTTTTGGCGTGCATCTCCCCGAGGCTTCCGCCGGCGCTGGTGAAATCCTGGGCGGCGGCAAAGACGATCCGGCCGGTGACGCGGCCGTAACCGGTGACGACGCCGTCGGCGTTGATCTCCTTGTCGCCGAGGCCGAAGAGGGTGGAGCGGTGCTTGACGAAGATCTGCGTTTCCTGGAAGGTCCCCTCATCGAAGAGGAGGGCGATCCGTTCCCGGGCGGTGAGCTTGCCCTGGGCGCGCTGTTTCGCGATCATCTTCTCGCCCCCCATGGTCATGAGGCGGCTGCTCCGCTTTTTCAATTCGTCGATCTTGCCGGACGTCGTCTTTTCCATAACTCCCCCTGTTCTTCTCCTGATTGATTCACCCTCCCCGCACGAAGCGGGGAAAATTCGTTTGTTCGAAGTCGGCCTCTCCGGATCGCCCTACTCGGGTCGGTTCATCGCCCGTCGGCACCGATCCATGATGGCAAGAGCCGCAAAAGGCTCCTCGATCATTGGAAAGGTCGGTATTCCGCGGGGCTCCAGGGCCGCCTTGTACTCATCCATCGCCCCCTTGTCGCCGCTGAAGGTGACCAGGATCGGCTTGTGCGGATACTTTTTGGCCAGCTCGACGATGAAGCCCGGATCGGGCACCCCGGTCTCCGGCGTCAGCATCATCACCGGCACCACGGCGTTCACCGCGGGATCCTGGAGGACGATCTCCATCCCGTCCCGATAGGCGGCTTCCACCCCCACCGAAAGGGCCGCGGGCCAGATGTCCACGGGATTGCGCATCCGGATGTAAGGCGGGCTGATGTCCTGCAGCCTTTTCACGTTTTCCGGCTCCATCGGGGGGATGTGCAGCCCCAGCCGCTCGCAGTAATCGGAGAGCACGGCCAGCATGGCCCCGGAGGGGGCGAGAAAACTGACGCCGTTTCCGGCGGGCAGCGGCATCATCGAGAGGGCCTTGCCGGCCCGAACGAGGTTGCTGTAATCGGAGATCCGGACGACACCGGCCTGGCGGAGCATGCCGTCCACGATCCGGTCCGGCGAGGCCATGGCGGCCGTGTGGGCGACCGCCGCCTGCCGGCCCGACTCCGTGGCGCCGCTCTTCAGCAGAACGATGGGTTTCTTGCGGGTCACCTCCCGCGCCACCTCCAGAAAGCGGTGCGGACGCTTGAAGCTCTCGATGTAGACCAGGATCGCGGCTGTTTCCGGGTCCTGCGTCAGGTATTCGATCGCATCCGTTTCATCCAGTCCGACCTTATTCCCCAAACCCACCACCCGGGCAACGCCGAAATGCTCGCCGGTCAGGATGTACTTCAGGGTATGGGTGCCGAAATTGCCCGTCTGGGCAATGTAGGAAACCCGACCCCGGCGAATCTTTCCCTGGGGGAAAAAGGTGGAGGTAAAGCCCTGGGGGGTCGACGTATGGCCCGACGTGTTCGGCCCCAGCACCTGGAGTCCCCTCTCCCGGATCAAGCTCTCGAGCTCTCTCTGGATCTTTGCTCCGGCCTCGTCGACCTCGGCAAAGCCGCCGGAGGAGAGGACGAAATGGCGAATCCCCTGATCGGCGCATTCGCGCATCGCCTGGGCCGTGACCGCCGCGGGCAGGATAATCACCGCCACGTCGATGTCCCGCGGCAGCGCGGCGATGGAGGAGCAGACGTCGATCCCCAGGATCTCTCCCCCCTTGGGATTGACGGGGTACACCTTGCCCGAATAACCGTTTGCCTGAATGTTCTTGATCACCTCATGGCCCGGCTTTCCGGGCACGCCCGAAGCGCCGATGATGGCCACGCTCGAAGGTTCGAAAAATGGTACCAGTTTATGTTTCATCACATCTCTCCCAGCAGAGTCTCTTCGGGAAGCATCCCGGAATCATGAATGGACGGCCGCCGTTTTCCGGAGCGCCACGAGGGCGTCCACCGCCACCGGAGAACCGTCGGCACGGATCTTGATCGGATTCATATCGATCTCCCGGACGTTGCCGCACTCGCAGCCGATCTTCCCCAGCGCCACGATGATCCGGGCCAGGGCCTCCCTGTCGACGGCCGGCTGTCCGCGAAAAGGCTTCAGAACCTTGGACATCCGGATGTCGTCCATCATCATCAGGGCTTCCGATGTCGTGACCGGGGCCACGCGGAAAACCACATCATCGATCAGTTCGGTGAAAATTCCACCCAGGCCGAACATCACGCAGGGACCGAACTGGACATCCCGGGTAAGGCCGCAGACCAGTTCCCGGTCCCCCTTGACCATCTCCTGGACCAGCAGGGCCTCGCAGCCGGGAATCCCCAGCAGCCGTCGCGCCTCGTCTCGAACCTCGGCCTCCGACTTCAGGTTCAGGGCGATGGCCCCGACCTCCGTCTTGTGCTGAAGCTTTTCCCCGGCCGCCTTGAGCACCACCGGATATCCGATCTCCCGGGCCGCTTTCAGGGCCTCCGCTTCATCGGGGACCAGGGTCTCCCGGCTGACGGGCACCCCGAAACCCGCCAGAAAACGTTTCGCCTCGTGTTCGTTCAAGGCCGATTTCCCCGATTTCACCGCGTCATCAATCAGATTCATTGGAGAGTTCTTCCCTTTCTTCAGTAGGTCGTCCTGAAAATCAAATCCCGTTTGGCCGCGCTGTCATAACCGCGTCTCCGGCAGCACTGTCGCGATCGCGCCTCAGACGGCGCCCTTTTCCTTCATCCGGGCGATCTCGTCGGCGCCGAAGCCCAAGCGGGTCAGGACCTCCTCGTTGTGGGCGCCCAGCAGCGGCGCCGGGTGATATTCCTGCGTCGTTTCGGACATCATGAGCGGATTGCCCAGGACCTTGATCCTCCCGGCCTTGGGATGATCCACCTCGACCACCATGCGATTCCCGATCAGTTTCGGATCTTCAAAAATCTCGGCGACAGTGCGGATCTTGCCCGTGGGGATCCCCACCTTCAAGAGCTGCTCGCACCACTCGGCTGTCGTCTTGGTCTCGAAGACGGGAGCGAGGATGGCATTGAGCTGATCGCGGTTGGCCACCCGGTCCTTGTTCGTCAGGAAGCGGGGGTCTTCCTTGAGGTGGGCCAGACCCAGTTGGTCGCAGAGCGTGAGCCAGAGGCCGTTGTTCCCGCAGGCGATGTTGACATAGCCGTCCGCCGACTTGAAAAGCCGGTAGGGAGCCCAGCTCGGGTGCTTGTTCCCCAGGCGCCGCGAGTTTTCGCCGATGCCCACGTACTTGCTGCCCGGAAGCTGCATCAGCGACACCATGGCGTGGAGCATCGCGATGTCCACGTACTGGCCGCGACCGGTCGTGACCCTCTGGAAAAGCGCATAAAGGATCCCCTGAACGGCGTAGAGGGCGCTGATCAGGTCCGAGATGGGGATCGCCACCTTCATGGGCTCGCCGTCCGGCTCTCCGGTGATGGACATCAGCCCGCACTCCCCCTGGATGATCGGGTCATAGGAGCCGATCTTTTCGGCGCTGCCGTATCCGGAAATCGAACAGTAGATCAGGCGGGGATTTCGGGCCGCGACGGCCTCGTAGCTGAAACCCAGCTTGTCGCACACGCCCGGCCGGAAATTTTCGATGAAGACGTCGGCCCGGTCGATGAGCCGCCAGAGCACCTCCTTGCCCTCGGGACTTTTCAGATCCAGCGTGATACTCTTCTTGTTGCAGTTCATCTCGATGAACCAGGTGCTCTCGCCGTTGAGAAAAGGCGGCGCCGTTCGCGTATCGTCCCCTTTGCCGGGCGCCTCGACCTTGATCACTTCGGCCCCCATCTGTCCCAGCTGCAGCGTGCAGGTCGGCCCGGCCACCACACGGGTCAGATCAATCACTTTGATTCCGGTCAACGGCAACATGGTCTTTAATCCTTTCCTGTTTTGTTTTTTTTCGTCTCGAGGGCATCGGCCATGGACTGACGGATATGGATCCGCATGACCCGCTCGCACAGGTCGGGCTCCCTCATTTTCAGCGCCGACAGAAGCTGTCGGTGGCCCTCGATGGTCCTTCGGCCCGCATCGAGATACTGGAGCGTATCCTTTCGATAGCGAAGAACGTATTTCCTCATATTCACGATCAAACTGTGGAAACGGCGTTTGTCGGCAATCATCTCGTGCAGCGCATCGTGGAGCCGGGTGTTCCAATGAAAGACCTCGTCGAGCCTTCCCCTTTGCAGGGCCTCGTCGGACTCGTCGACCATCTCCTCGAGCGACCGGATCTGTTCGTCGGTAATTCGTTCGCAGATCATGCTCAGGGCATATCCTTCCAGGACCATCCGGAGATGGAACAATTCCTCGATCTCCTCCCGGGAATCATGGGGGATGCAGAACCCCCGAGACTCCAGGGGTTCGATCAGTCCGTCCTGTTCCAGTTTGTGGAGAGCTTCCCTCACCGGAGTCCGGCTCACCCCCAATTTCTCGGCAAGATGCTCTTCCGCAAGGCGTTCGCCGGGGCGGAACCGCCCGGCAAAAATTTCAGCCTTCAGTTGCTCGTAGGTTTTCTCGCGAACGGATCTACTGTCTTTCTGTGGCTTTTGGGATGGCTCAGCGATCATCATTGTATCCAAAAATGCCGTTTTTGAAAACTTTACAGGTTGCTTATAATAGTGAAAAAGATTTGTCAAACAATTTTTTATAAAAAATTCTTCAATCATTTTAGGCATAATTCATAAAAGAGCTCGACACCCCGCTTCCGACGCGTGTCCCCACCATCATCGGTGAAAAATCATTATTGGATACAAAAAGGGGTTTGAATCCCGTCGTGACTTGTGTTAGAAAGCAAATGCATCTAATCTATTTTATGACAGAAGAGCACCCATTCAGATTCAACTCAGGAGGGACAATCATGCGTTCCGACAGGATGAAAAAAGGGCTGGAAAGGGCGCCGCACCGTTCTCTGTTCAAGGCGCTGGGGCTGACGGACCGGGAAATCGAACAGCCGATGATCGGCATCGCCAATTCCGCCAACGAGGTGATTCCGGGCCATCTGCATCTGCACCAGGTTTCCGAGGCGGTCAAGGCCGGCGTCCGGATGGCGGGCGGAACGCCGCTGGAGTTCTTCACGATCGGCGTTTGCGACGGCATCGTCATGGGCCACGAAGGGATGAAGTACTCGCTGAGTTCGCGCGAACTCATCGCCGATTCCGTCGAATCAATGGCAATGGCCTATCCTTTCGACGGTCTCGTTCTGATTCCCAACTGCGACAAGATCATCCCGGGGATGCTGATGGCCGCGGCGCGTTTGAATATCCCGACGATCGTCATCAGCGGCGGTCCGATGCTCTCCGGCATATTCCAGCGGAAAAAGATCGACCTGATCAAGGTCTTCGAATTTGTCGGCAGTGCCAAGGTCGGGGCGATGACGATGGACGAGCTCCGGGAAGCGGAAGGATGCGCCTGTCCGGGCATCGGTTCCTGCGCGGGCATGTTCACGGCCAATTCCATGAACTGTCTCACCGAGGCGCTGGGCCTGGGACTCCCGGGGAACGGAACGATCCCCGCGGTTTTCGCGGAGCGTATCCGGCTGGCAAAGGAAGCCGGGATGCAGGTCATGGATCTGGTCGAGCGGGGAATCACCCCTTCAGCCATCCTGACGGCCAAGGCCTTCGAAAACGCCCTGACCGTCGACATGGCCTTCGGGGGCTCGACCAACACCTCGCTCCACCTGCCGGCGATCGCCAGGGAGGCGGGCGTCCCTCTGACGCTCAAGACCTTCAACGCCTTCAGCGACAAGACCCCGCATATCTGCTCCATGTCGCCGGGCGGGCCCCATGACCTGGCCGAACTCCACGAGGCGGGCGGCATCCAGGCCCTGATGGGGGAGCTCGCCCGCGGCGGTCTGATCCATGCCGACGCGCTGACCGTGACGGGCAAAACGGTCGGGGAAAACCTGGCAGGCAAAAAGGTCCGCGACTCCGAGGTGATCCGCCCCCTTACGAACCCCTACCATGCCGAGGGCGGTCTGGCCGTCCTGTTTGGAAACCTCGCCCCCGAGGGCGCCGTGGTCAAGCGCTCCGCCGTAGACGACACGATGCTCCGCCACACGGGTCCGGCGCGCGTCTATGATTCCGAGGAGCCGGCCATGCAGGCGATCTTGGACGGAAAAATCAAACCGGGCGACGTCGTCGTCATCCGCTATGAGGGGCCCAAGGGAGGCCCCGGAATGAGGGAGATGCTCTCGCCAACCTCGGCCCTCGTGGGGATCGGCCGGGACCGCGATGTGGCTCTCCTAACCGACGGACGCTTCTCCGGCGGCAGCAAGGGGGCCGCGATCGGCCACATCTCCCCGGAGGCGGCTGAGGGGGGTCCCATCGCTGTGATCCGGGAAGGAGACCGGATCGAAATCGATATCCCCGGAAAGAAACTGAACCTGCTCATCTCCGACGAAGAGCTGAAAGCGCGCCTTGCCCGGTGGAAGCCGATGAAGCGGGAGCTGAAGGGATATTTGAAGCGCTACGCCGCGCTGGTCCGCTCCGCGCACACGGGGGCGACCTTCGAGCAGTGACAGGACTTCCATCCCGGCTGTTACGCTGCGGGGAGGAACCGGGCTTCGATTCTACCGGTCCGGGTCCCCCTTCGGACGACAGGAGGGAATGCAATGATCGACTATATGAAGCGGCATGAACGCCATATCCGAGAGATGCTTGAAAAAAATCTCGGTCCGGCGGCATTCAGAGATCTTCTCGAAGCCCATGACCGGCAACTGCAGTGGATGCAGCATGAAAGACTGGCCCATCTGGTCACCCTTCTGTTTGTCTGCCTGTTTGCCCTGCTTTCTCTGGGATACACTCTTGCATACCCGGCCGTTCCCTGTTTCATTCTTTCCGGGCTGCTGATCCTTTTGTCGGCAGCGTATGTGATCCACTATTACCGACTCGAAAACCGGGTCCAGAAATGGTATCGGCTCTCCAATGAAATCCGGAATAAATTCTGTGATCGCCGATCCGCGGATTCCGGCTCCCGCCTCTGACGGCGGGAGGGAAAACGGAGAGCCCGTCCCTCGGGATCCATTTTTCAATCTGTGAAACGATCCGGATCGATTCCCCGACATCAAGCGTAGAGCGCCTCGATCCTGTCCCTGTACTTTTCCAGAACCACACGCCTTTTGAGTTTCAGGGTCTGGGTCAGCATCCCGTTCTCGGAGGTGAACCCCTCCGTCAGATAGAGAAACTTTTTCGGGATTTCGTATCCGCCGAAGCGGCCTCGCAGAATCTTTAGAATCTCCTCGGTAATCATTGCCTGGATATCGGCATTTTCGATGAGCTGCCGGATGTCGCCGGAGATCCCGTTCTTTTCCGCATGCCGCTCGACCATCAGGAAATCGGGCACAACCAGGGCGATCGTGAAGGGACGGTTCTCGCCGAAGATCAGCACGTTCTGCACCCAGGGCACCAGCGATATCTCCTCCTCCAGCGCGGCGGGGAAGACGAACTTGCCGTTCTCCAGCTTGAACTGCTCCTTGATCCGCCCGGTGATGTAGAGGTAGCCGTCCGCATCGAGACGCCCCCGGTCCCCTGTTCGGATGCCGCCATCCGGCGTCATTACCTCCCGCGTTTTGTCGGGCTTGTTGTGATACCCCTTCATCACGTTCGGGCCGTAGACGACGATCTCCCCGTCCGCAGCCCCTTCCTCGACCGCCGAGGAATCGATCACGATCCGCACGTTTTCGATCGCGCGGCCGACGCTTCCCAAACGATAGGCGTAGGAGGCGTTCATCGCGACGGCGGGAGAGGTTTCGGTCATCCCGTAGCAGTCGTAGATCGGAATTCCGACATCGAAGAAGAAATGGGCGATCTCCACGTTCATCGCGGCGCTTCCGCTCATCGCCCCCTTGAGCCGGCCGCCCATCTTCTGACGGATCTTCGCAAAGACGATCTTGTCGGCGATCTTGAACTTCAG
Organism: Syntrophales bacterium; assembly: GCA_040765725.1. GTDB lineage: Bacteria > Desulfobacterota > Syntrophia > Syntrophales > UBA5619 > UBA5619. Next base: position 41,534 of record JAXGRQ010000016.1, on the reverse strand, counting down.
TTCCGTGAGAAGATCGCTCCGGCCGGCGGCCTTCAGCTCACGCCGTCTCTTGCCCGCCTCGACGCCCATCACAAAGAGCGTACGGGCGATCCCGCCCTCCTCGTTCATCTTCTCCCAGAGGCCGTTGTAGATCCGGTTGAAAACACGGGGGACGGCGATCAGCCAGGTGGGCCGGACCAGGGCCATGTCCTGGACAACCGTTTTGACATTTTCGATGAAACCGATCGACCCGCCCAGATACATCATGGCGTTGAGCTCCGCCGTCTGTCCGTAGGAGTGGGCCCACGGAAGAATGGAAAGGCTCACGTCTTCCTCCGTGAGCTCGGGATACATGCTGACCCCCGCCATGGAATTGCTCGTGCAGTTTTTATGCGAAAGGAGGACCCCTTTTGGCTCTCCGGTCGTCCCGGACGTGTAAATCAGACCGGCGATCTCGTCGGGCCCCGGATGGATGGCCTTCACCGGATGAAGACGGCCCGCTTCCTCCAGCGTTGCCATGCTCCCCGGCCCGGTCCCCTCCACCAGAACCAGGTGCGCCAGGTTCGGTATCTTCTGCGGAAAATCGGATACCTTTTGCAGAATCTCCGGTTTGGAGACGAACAAAACCTTTACCGCGCTGTCGGCGACGATGTACTCCCAGATCCGGGGAAGTTCCGATTCGTACATCGGAACGAAACGGCCGCCGAGGCCGTAGGCGGCATAGGCGGCAATCGCCCATTCCGTCCGGTTGTTCGCGATGATCCCGACCGCGTCGCCGCGGCCGACCCCCAGGCCCGCCAGGCCGGCGCGAAGCTCGTCCACCCGCCGGCCGAACTGCCGGTAGGTCAGCCATTCGTATACGCCCTGCTCATTTTTCGTTCCGAACAGCGGGCGGTCCGGACGCCTCGCCAGGCTGTTCTCCAGAAATTCGACCAGATTGTCCGGTCTATCCACTGCTGCCATCACCGCTCCTCCTCTGCAAGAAATGGTATCGTTTTATCGATTTGCATCCTCTCCCGTGAGTTCCCTCGGATCAGCGCGACAGAGCCGAGGCCGCCTCTCCGGCGACATAGCCGGTGGAGAAGGCCGCCTGGAGGTTGAAGCCCCCGGTGTCGGCATCAATATCCATCACCTCTCCGCAGAAGTAGAGCCCCGGAATCAGGCGCGAACCCATCGTTCTGGGATCGATCTCCCGGAGCGCAACCCCGCCCGCCGTAACCATCGCCGAGGTCATCGGCAGGGATCCCCGAATGTTGAATCGGAGCGACTTCAGAAAACCGAGAAGCCGCTCCCGTTCCCCGGCGCTGATCTGATGGCCCGGCCGCTCCGCGGGAATGCCGGTCATCTCGACACAGGGGTCGACCATCTTGCGCGGCAGAAGTCCGGCCAACAGGTTGCGGAACCCCCGCTTGCCGAACGTATCGAAATCCCGCTGGAGACGGACGCGGAGCATCTGCTCCGTCAGGGCCGGCTTCAGGTCGATGGAAACGCTGACCGGACCCTCCTCAAGCGCGTCCACAACGGCCAGACTCATCAGCAAAGTGATCGGACCGCCGATTCCGAAGTGGGTGAAGAGCATCTCTCCCATCCGGCTCTCGATGGCCTGACCCTTTTTCCCTCGTTTCTGCAGACCCCGGCCGTCATCCTTGCGCGGTATCCGGGCGGGATCGATCGTCTCTGCCGGGCCGCGGAAGGCCGTGAGCCGAACGTTCCTGAGGCTCACCCCCTGCATGGACTTCGCCCGTGCGCTTTCCATGACCACCAGCGGCACAAGGGCCGGCCGGAGCTTTGTCACGGCGTGCCCCAGAAGAGCCGCCATCCTGTAGCCGTCTCCGGACGAGCCGGTCGCCGGCCAGGTGGCCCCCCCGGTCGCCAAGACCACGGCACGGGCGGGGACAAATCCCTCTTGCGTATGCACCCCCGCGACGCGGCCGCCGCGGACGGCGATGCCTTTGACGGCGACACCGGTGCGGAGCTCCACGCCATGCCGGCGAAGATGCCGCTGGAAGGCCTTCACCACATCCGCCGCATCGTCGGAAACGGGAAAGATCCGCCCGCCGCGTTCCGTCTTGGTCTCCACAGCGTGCCTTTTCAGGAATGCAATGAGGTCCTCCCGGAAGAACCGGTGAAAGACGCCGTGCAGGAATCGGCCGTTCGGCCCATACATGGAGAGAAAATGTTCGTAGTCGCACGCGTTCGTCAGATTGCACCGGCTCTTCCCGCTGACGAGGATCTTCTTCCCCGGACCGTCCGTCTTCTCAAGAAGGAGGACCCTGGCCCCCATTTCCGCGGCCCGTCCGGCGGCCATCATCCCGCCCGCGCCGGCGCCGACAACGACCACCCGGTCGGATTCTGTTCCCGGATTCAAGAACCCGCGAGGAACCGCGACCGCTCGGTCGTCCGTCATTTTTCTCCCCATTCCATTTCTCTGCACCGGATCAGCCGGCGGAGCCCCCCCCCAGAATCATTCTCCGGAGTCTCTCCCAGTCGATGTCATTGTCCAGGCAATTGCACCGGTCTGTGAGGATCGCCTGCGGGATGACCCGCTTCTTTCTGAGACGCACCCCGCGGAGCGTGATCGGCGTCGAACGGATCCCCCTCTCGATCTCAAACTCACAGGCGGCGCCGATTGCGGCCCGGATCTCCTTTCGCTGAACGAGCCGTTTTGTAAAGTTTAAGCTCGGGCTGATGTAGAACTGCCAGCCCTGCTCCCGACAGAGCGTCTGGATCTCTCCACAGCGACATTGCTTGCAATTCATGCAGAGGATTCCATCCTCCTTGGAAAAACGGGATTTGCACTTTGCGCCGATCAGGCAGTGCGGCAGAATGACCGCCTTGCCGGCTGCGGGAATTCGGTCAAAAGCGCTTTGATAGTAGGCATTGGCGATCCCGGAGATATCGTAACGCAGTCCGACGCGCCCGAGCAGCGAACGCGCCGGGAAGAAGAAAAAGGCGGATATGAATTTAAGCCTGCCGCAAGCCTGTGTCATCGAACCGGTCTCCGATCCCCTCTCTCTGTACGCAAAAAAGTTTGCGAAAAGTCCGTCCTCTTACAGCAGACGGATACCAAAAAGAGGCCGGGAATGCAATTTCTTTGCACCTTTTCGGCTATCGGATCGGGAATATCTGTGCTATACTTCCCTCGCCTTTCAAAAACACTCCTCGCAATCTGTCGAGGGCAAGGGAGGGGAACTTGCATTCCGGAAAAACCGTCTTTGTGGTGAACCCCCATGCGGGAAACAGGGCGACGGGCAGGGAGTGGCCCCAGATCAAAAAAATGGCGCAGGACCTTCTGGGCCCCTTCCATGCCTTCTTGACCCAGGGCCCGGGAGACGCAACCCGGCTCACCCGGGAAAACCTCCTCCGGGGCGCCGATCGGGTTATCTGCGTCGGCGGCGACGGAACGCTCAATGAGGTGGTCAACGGCTTTTTTGACGAAAACGACCCGATCCGCAACGATGCGGTTCTCGGTTTCCTTCCGAACGGCACCGGCTGCGATTTCTGCCGGACCGTGCCCATTCCGTCCGGCATCGAGGCTTCCCTCCGAACCATCCGGGAAGAACACATCCGGACGGTCGATCTCGGACGCATCCGCTTCCGAAATCATCAAAACGGCACCAGCACGAGATATTTTCACAATATCGCGAGCTTCGGTCTCGGCGGGGAGGTTGTCGACCGCGTCAACCGGACCAGCAAAGCCTGCGGACCATTCATCAGCTTCATCTGGGGCACGCTGGTTTCTCTGTTCTCATATCAGAAGAAGCGGATTCGCCTGATCGTGGACAACGGAGAGGAACGGACGGTCGATGTATTCAACATCGCTGTCGCCAACGGGCGATACCACGGCGGCGGAATGCTCGTCGCCCCGGACGCCGTGACCGACGACGGCGCCTTTCAGGTCACCGTCATCGGCGCCATGCCTCTCCCTCTGGTTTTCTGGCACCTCCCCAAACTCTACACCGGAAAGATCAAGAGCATCCGACAGGTCTCCATGACCACAGGGACAAAGGTTTCCGCAATGTCGGAACAGCGGGTTCTGCTCGATATCGACGGGGAGCAGCCGGGCACCCTGCCGGCCGAATTGGAGATCGTGCCGGGGGCGCTGAAAATGATCATGAGGGGTTAGCGAACGAGACCGTGTGATTTCAGGCTCGGCTTGTCCCCTCTTACCGATCACGCCCGAAAGCCCGGATGGCTGCAGAAAAGAACCCCCCATGGGCCGTTTTGAACAGTCCATTGGGGGCAGGGTTGTTCCGGGGCTGATCCGTCAGTCGTTCCGGATGGCTTCCCGTCAGGCTCGCCGGATGCCGATCACGGGGATCTGGATATCGAAATGCATCAGCAGATAGCCGATCCCGCCTATGGCCAGACCGATCAACGCCCACCGACCTCCGGCCAGCATGACAATGCCGCCAACGAAGGTGAGAACCCTTTCGATCCGAGTCAGGTGCTTGACGAGATACCCCATGGCACCCCCCTGAATGAAGAGCATCGCGACCAGCCCTCCTATGACGAGCAGAATTATTTCCAGTGCGGTCCCCTGCATCAGGTAGGCGGTGTTGAACATGAAGTAGAACGGGAGCACGAAGGCGGACACGGCCAGGCGGATGGCGATCCAGGCCGTGGAGAGCCAGTTTGCCTCGGCGATGGCCGCCCCGGTGTAAACCGCGATGCAGACCGGCGGGGTGAGGCCCGAGAAGACGGCAAAGTAGAAGACAAAGAGGTGGCTCGCCAGCAACGGCAGTTTTAATCCCGCCATGGCGGGGATCAGGACCGCCGCCGCGATCACGTAAGCCGCCGTCGTCGTCATCCCCATCCCCAGGATCAGGGCCGTGAGCATGGCGGCCCCCAAGGCCAGCGAGATGTGGGTTCCGGCCAGCTCAATGATGAGCTGGGAGACCTTGACGCCGAAGCCGGTCAGGGAGATGAGGCTGACCGCCACCTGGACGCAGCTCATCATGACCATCAGCCAGGCCAGCGCCGTAAGGATGGCCCGGAAATAGCCCTCCCAAATGATCTTGATCCTCTCTACGATTCCGCGGCCGCTGAGCGGTCCGCCGGTGAGCAGAAAAACCCCCATCGTGACCACCAGCGCCCAGGCGGCGCACATCTGGGGCGGAAGCAGCATGACGAGAAGCACCAGCAGCGTCCCCACCGGCAGCACGAAGACCATCAACTGCCGGGGATGGAGCACCTCGCGGATCTTGGGCATCATCTCCGGCGGCATGGTCCCCAGGCCGTACCGGCAGGCCTCCACATAGACGCCCGCCCCGACGCCGAAGTAGAAGATGATCGCCGGAATGATCGCCGCCACCATGACGGTCAGGTAGGGGATGTTCAGGAACTCCGCCATGATGAAGGCCCCCGCCCCCATGATCGGGGGCATGATCTGCCCGCCCGAGCTGGCCGTCGCCTCCACGGCGCCGGCAAAGGCCGGGGGGAAGCCCATCCGCTTCATCGTGGGGATCGTGAAGGCCCCGGTGGTGGCCACGTTGGCCACGGCCGAGCCCGAGAGCATCCCGAAGAAGGAGCTGGCGATCACGGCGACGTGGCCGGGTCCGCCCCGGATCCGGCCGCCGCCCAGCTTCGCCAGGTCCATGAAGGTCTTGCCGACGCCGGTGGCGAAAAGGACCGGCCCGAAGATCACGAACAGCGCGATCAGCCGGCTGGTCATGTCGGTGAGCAACCCCCAGACCCCCTCGGTCATCAGATAGATCTGGTAGAGGATTTCCTCCAGGCCGAATCCGCCGTGGCCGAACCGGCCGGGGATGGACTCCCCGAACAGGGCATAGAGAAGGAAACCGGCCACCAGAAGCGGGATCACGATCCCGAGCGAGCGCCGGGTCCCCTCCAGAAGGGCGAGGATCAGGACCCCTCCGATGTAGAGCTGATACATCTCATACTGCCCGGGATTCCGAACGATCTCTTCCCAGGTGAACATGATGTAGAGACAGGGCGCCAGGCTGAGCGCAAGCAGGAGCAGATCCAGCACGGAAGGGGCATTCTCCGAACCGAAGATCAGAACCCTTCCCGCACCCTGGGCGGTCTTGGACCGCCCGGGGGAAAGAGGATAGGCGAGAAAAACGATCGCCAGGCCGAAACTCAGCGAGATAGACCCCTGCAGAACGGGATGAAGAGCCACCGTCAGGGCCGTGAAGAGCAGAAAGGCGCTCCAGAGGGCAATCAGAACCCCGACGGCAAACTTCCAGAAACCGCGCAGATCTCTCATAGCCGATCCTTTCTCCTCGGGGACGTCCGGGGTTTATTTCGGCAACACGGTCAGTTTCTCGGAAGCCTCGCTCCCCTTGCTTCCGCCGGCCTCGACCACATACCCTCCCGGTTTCGCCCGCACATAGATCGCCGTTTTGGCGGTGAATGCGCCCTGATCGTTGGCCTGGATCGCCTCTACCTTTGCTGTTCCCAGGCCGACCTTCTCGCCCGCCCCGACGACCATGACGATGTCGATCTCCTCGCCGGGCTGGAACCCGGTTCCGTAAATGGTGATTGCCGCCGACGCCTTTCCACTGGAAGGCGAAAGAAAGATCTTCGGTGTTTCGACGCTCTTGGTTGCGGTGGTTCCCATAGCGCAGCCGATGATCAGCGCAACGGCCGCCAGGACCACGATCCAACGGGAATATCCGAATCGCTTCATGATCGAAACCTCCTTTCCGTCGGGTTTATTTCATTTCCGGCGGCCTCAGTTTGGCGGGAACCTTGACGCCAAGGGTTTCTTCGTAGAACTTCACCGCACCGGGATGGAACGGCACCAGCAAATCGAAATCGAGCGCCATCTTGTACATCTCCTCGAACTTGCCTTCCTTGAGGGTGGCCAGCGTGTTGAGATCCTTTCGGTGGTCGTAAACCGCCTTGACGATTTTGTAGACGACGTCGGCCGAAATGTCCTTGTGCACGAAGTCGCTCACCACATAGGCGTAGCTGATCTGTTCCTTGGGTGTCGCCTTGAAAAGCCCCGCGGGAATCGTCATCAGCAGGCCGTGCCCCGGGTATTTGGCATTCATCTTGTCGATCTGGCTCTTGGTGACGGGAATGATGTTGACCTCCATGGCGGATTCCAGGTCGAGGACCGCGGCGTCCTTGAATCCCGCCTTGAACCAGCCCTGGACGCTGCCCGATTTCATTGCGTCCACGCTCGCGGAAATCCCCATAAGCTTATAGTTCGGTTTGATGCCGAGCGCATCGAAGAAGAGTTCGATGATGCGCCCCGAGGTCGTTCCGGGGTTCATGGCGTAGGGAACGCCGTTCAACGCTTCGAGGGTGTTGATCCCGCTCTTTTTGCTGGTGATGATGTGAATCGGGGTCACGTAGCCTCCCCATAGGGAACGCAGGGTGGGATTGGGTTTTTTGAAGTCGATGATGCCCTGGTAGCTGGCGTAGGCCGCTGCCGCGCTCGCCGGTCCGAGGTGGATGAACTTCCGCTCGATCCGGGAGAGGTTTTCAATGAACCCCCCCGTTTCCACCACGGTCAGGTCGATGTCGTTCGGGTACGCGCGGTTGACAATTCCGGCCATGGTCACCGTGTTGGCGTAGAGTCCGGATCCGACGCTGGTGGAACCCCATTTGAGTTTCAGCTTCGCGGCGTCAACCGTACCGACGACACCCAGAAGCAACGCCGCTGTCAACAATCCGCAGATCACGACCTTTCTCATAGCCTCCTCCCTTTCCGATGGGTCATGCAACCCATCATCGCCGTTCCTCCGCGTTCACAGCGGGGAAGGCACACCCATGTGGCTGTTTCTCTGTATTCCCTTTTACCGCAAATCGCGTGTCGTCTGACGACAGAACCGGGCCTGAAAGAGCCCGCCTTGCTGCGTCTATCCTTCCGCGAATCCGGGCAGAGACGAAAAGGTCCCCGCCCGATGCCGGGGTTGGCGAATGTTGCTTCTGGGATCTGGAAAAATGCCGTCGGGGATCATAAACGTTTCCGTTTCACTGACTGGTCCGAGGCCGAATGAGCTGCCGCAATGAAAACCGCTGAAGAGGATGAGGTTCCGTTGACACGGGTCCCCGTATGAAATGTGGTCGTTATATAAAAACATGCCGTTTCGGAAGTCAAGCAAAAAGTTCGAAAATCGGAAAAAAGTTCAGACAGGACAATTCTATTTGCTCTTGACAGTCAGCGAGAAAGAGATTGACAAGATCATCCGCAACGATTACTCTCCGTCAAAATATCCGGCCGCCGGACACAGGAGAACGCACGATTATAAAACGGATCCGCGACCATTTCACTATCCTGCTCATCCTTGTGCTGCTTTCACCCGGCGTGTCGGCCGCCGTCGATCTGAAACTTTCCGTCCACTCGGCCATCCTGATGGACATGACGACCGGCAGGGTTCTCTTGTCCCATAATGCCGACGACCCGCTGCAGCCCGCCTCCATTACCAAGGTTCTCTCCCTTTACCTCGCCGACGAGGCGATTCGTGAGGGCAGGGTCCGCCCCACAGATCCGGTGAAGATCAGCCGCAAGGCGCAGCGCACGGGAGGATCCAAGATGTTTCTCCAGGCCGGAAGTGAAATTCCTCTCCAAGATCTGCTCAAAGGCATGGCCGTGGTTTCCGCCAACGACGCCTCCGTAGCCGTCGCCGAATACCTGGGGGGGAATGTCGAAAATTTCGTGAAACAGATGAACGGAAAGGCCCGCGAGCTGGGAATGAACAACAGTTGCTTCAAAAACCCCAACGGCCTGCCCGCCCGGGGGCAGTTCACAACCGCACGGGACATGCTCGTCCTGGCCTGCGATTATCTCCGGCAGTTCCCCGAATGCCTGGAGCTCCACTCCCAACAGTACTTCACCTACCGCGACATCACCCAACGAAACCGGAACAGCCTGCTGCGGCGCTACCCCAATGCGGACGGCCTGAAAACCGGTTGGGTCGTTCAGGCGGGATACCACATCGTCGCCACAGCCAAACGGGGAAAGACACGGCTTATCGCCGTCGTCATGGGCGCAAAAACCCCCTCAATCCGGACCCGGGAAACGGAAAGGCTGTTGGACGAGGGGTTCATGATGGTCGGGAGGGACCTGCGTCAGGGATGAGTGTTTCGCAGAAGGAGCACCGGTTCGATCCTTCCTGAGCCTCGCGGTCCGCTACCTCAGAAAATTGTCCGGTGGAATGCGGAAGAGCTGTTTCAGGATCTCGTCGAAGTAATCGGGCAGATAGCGGTTCCAGATCTTGATCGGCAGTTCCCCCAGTTCCCGACGGCCCGAGATCGGAAAAACAAACAGGTATTCCAAAAGATATCCGATATTTCGTGCCAGGGGGCCCCGGTACTGCTGAAGCAACCTCTGTTCGATGATTCTGTCTTCATGGATGCAACGGCCGATCTCGCTCTCCAGCATCTCCTGATAGTCGGAAAAGATCACTTCCAGCATCACGTCTTCCTCTCCGCTCCGGACGAACTCAGCGTAGGATCGATTCGTGTCGTCGAGAGAAAATCCCCGTTCCTCCATAATCCGGAGCGTCCCTCTGTCCAGTGGCTGAAGAAGGATCTCCTCCCGGGGCGGTCGAAAACGGACGAGCAGATTCGTCGCGTTATAGCGCCCGGCATGCCTCTCCTCTTCCACAACCTCGCAATCGGGAAACCGGCCGATAAGCTCAAGCAGCCTCGGCTGTTCCGGCAGCTCCAACACTGCCTTCAAACCGGCCACGTCATTGATCGCCAGGATTTCGCCGGATCCCGAGATCGGCTTTTTTTCGAGCAAATCATCTAACAGACGCTTTTCGGCGATCACGAATTCCCGGGTCATGTCCGCGGGCGTTGTCAGCAATCTCTCACGGGGGATGCCCAGAACCCGCGCCCGCTCGTCCGCCAGCTCGTCCGCATGCCGTTTGATCTGATCGAAGATCCGATCGATGATCCGCCTCGCCGATTTCTCCGCGAGCCGGCGGTAGCGTTTGATCCGGCTCGACCCGACATAGGCCGGGGAACCGTTGCGGCCGGCAAAATAGAGAGTCCCCTGAAACGGGGTTTCCGGGTAAAAGCGCCCTGGGTTCAGGCGATATTCCCCGATCAGTTCGTCGATCCGCTCATTGCGGCACGGAGGGTCCTCAACCAGGGCATCCTTCAGGTCGCCTTTGACCCGGACCGCACGGGAAGAGAGGGTCCCCGGATGAAGTCCCCGGAAGATCCGTTTCGCAAAGAGATCCAGATAACGGGAAACGAACGCATGGTTGAAATGGACCAGCCGGGTGATCCAATCCGCGTCCGCCGGAACGGCCTCGTTGTACATCCAGCGTCGGATGATATCGCTCAGAACCTCCCGGTGCAGGAAACTGTTGATGGTGATCATGATCCCTTTCCCCAGTCCATGAGGGGCCGTTGAGAAAACTGTTGATCCGCCCGCTGATGGGCTTTTTTATCCGAGGATACGGGCAAGACGTTCGTCAAACTGTTCCGCCAGCTCCGCATGGAGGCTTCGCCCGTGGGCGTCCATCGTGACGATCCCGGGAAACAGCCGAAAACGGATTTTCCAGAAGGCCTCCGGCAGACCGAACTCCTCCATCTTGAAGACATCGAGAACCTCGACCATCGCCTCGGCGCTGGTCACGCCCGCACCGCCGATCGCGTGGACATAAACCGCCTTATGGGCCCGGCACGCGGCGAGCGTTCTGGGTCCCATCCCCCCCTTGCCGATGACCAGCCGGAGGCCGAAAGCGGCGATCACCTTGTCTTCATAGCCCTCTTCGCGGATGCTCGTCGTCGGTCCCGCGGAAACGATGCTCCAGCGTTCATCCGATTTCCGAACGATGGGCCCGCAGTGGTATATCGCCCCGCCGCGGTAGATCGTCTTCAGTTCGTCGTACAGACAACGGTCTTCCTTCGACAGCGGACCCTTGGCCTCAATGAGGCGCTCCACCATGTATTTGTGCGCCGCGTCCCGGCCCGTTGTCGCGATGCCGGAGATCGCCACGGCATCGCCGGCGTGCAAGGAAAGGATCCGCTCCTCGGAAACGGGAATGTTCAGTTCGATCACGGGCACGGCCTCATCCTATAAAACGCCAGGTTCCGTCGGTTTCGATCCGGATCTCCCGGCGACGGCATTCCCAGCACATGTAGGTCACGGTGACGAAATAACAGGCCGGATGACGGTGGAGTGCGCCGATCTTCACCCCCAGCAGGGTCGTTTCCCCGCCGAGCCCCAGCGGGCCGATTCCCAGCCTGTTCGCGTCGTTCAGAATCCGTTTTTCGAGATCGGCAAGAACGGGATCGGGATTTGCATCCTCCAGAGGACGCAGAAGCTGGTGTTTGGAATGGAGATAGCCTGAGCCGCGGTCGCCGCCGATGCAGACCCCCAGGATCCCGGGAGCACACCCCTTTCCCTCGGCCCGTCGAACGGCGTCCAGAACCGCGCGCCGGACCCCCTCCGGATCGCGGCCCGCACGCAGCGCATCGTCGGGCAGGCTGTACTGCCGGCCCACATTCTCGCTGCCGCCCCCCTTGAGCATCAGGGCCACCGACAACGCTTCGCCGTCCCCCTCCTCGCAATAGACCCCCGGAATGCCGGCGCCGACGCAGTTCCCGCTGTTTCGCGCCGTCACGGGATCGACCGCATTCGGCCGCAGAAACTGCTCCCGTGTCGCCCGCGCGACGGCGTCCGCGCACGCCTTCTCCATCGTTTGCCGGGAGAGGCCCGACGGATGGCGAATGAAAAAAAGCGGCAGTCCCGTGTCCTGGCAGAGCGGGATCTGTTTTTCACGGGCCAGACCGACATTTTCCAGGAACAGCGACAGGACCGTTTGGGCCGTCGAATTCGGCGCCTCATGAGCGCAAGCCCGTTTCAGCGCCTGTTCCACATCCTCCGGCAGGTCGCAGGCCGTCCGGCGGATGAGGCTGTAGAGGGCTTCGCTGAAGTCCGGTCCCGACAAACGGTTATTTTCATCGCATGTCACGTCGATGAACCCTCCTGTGCTTCCCCTCTCCGCGGGAATTTCCCCTTTTCCGGCAGCAGGCGCTTTTTCGGCGGAATCCGATACATCTCCTCCAAACGCTGATGATGGATCATCCCCATCGCCTCGCGCGTTACAATGAGATAATAGTAACGGATCCGGACCTGTTCCCGCTGAAGGTTATAGGCATGAATCTTCGCGTTAAGCCGCTGAAGAAATCCGCGGCGGTCCTCTGTTCCCCCCGCCTGGACGCTTTCTGTCTTGGATGCCCCGCTCCAGCCGGCCTCGTTCACTACCTCCCCGGCCTGTTCGGCGGTCATGGCCGCCTCGATGTCTCGCTCCAGGGTGTGCAGCTTCTCCATTGCCTGCGACAGCCGTTCTCCGGCACGAGCCAAGACGGCCGCTCTTTCCCGGAGCATCTCCTCCTGGAGAATCTCCTGCGTAGAGCGCTTGGTGTTGATCATCATGCCATCCATGTGTTTGAAATCTAACCCGCGAACGGTCGGCTGTCAAGATCAACTTGCCGATGACAAGAATTTTATTGACGCCGACACGCCGTTTCATTAGAGTTTTTTTACGGTCGGGGAACCGTAGGGGAATCCATGGACCTGAGAACGGAAGTGCTGATCATCGGCGGCGGCGCCACGGGGGCCGGCATCGCGCGCGACCTCGCGCTGCGGGGCATCCCCTCGCTGCTGGTCGAAAAGGGGGATTTCACCTCCGGCGCCTCCGGCCGCAACCAGGGGCTTCTCCACAGCGGGGCGCGTTATGCCGTGAACGATCCGGAAGCGGCAAGGGAATGCATCGCTGAAAACCGGATCCTCCGGCAGATTGCCCCCCACTGCATCGAACCCACGGATGGACTGTTCATCTCTCTTCCCGAGGATGGTCCGGAATACCGGGCGAATTTCATCCGGGCCTGCGGGAATGCGGGAATCGAAGCACTGCCTCTTTCCGCACGGGAAGCGCTGTCGCTCGAACCGGGATTGAATCCTCGGCTGATCGGCGCCGTGCGGGTTCCCGACGGGGCGATCGATCCGTTCATGCTGGTCGTGGAAAACGTCCGGGATGCCGAATCCCGTGGGGCGCGTTTTCTGATCCACACGGAGGTCACCGGTCTGATTCGGGAGGGATCTCGAATCGCCGGCGCGCATGTTCGGGACAGGATCACCGGCCGGTCGTATGCCGTCGCGGCAAACTGGGTCGTCAACGCGACCGGCGCCTGGGCCAACCTGATCCTCGCGATGGCCGGCCTTCAGATCGGTCTCGCCCTCTCCAAGGGATCCATGCTGCTCACCAACACCCGGCTGAGCGAAAGAGTCCTTAACCGCTGCCGCCCTCCGTCCAGCGGGGACATTATCGTCCCGAACGATACCGTCTCCATCCTCGGCACAACCTCGGTTCGGGAAGAGGATCTCGAACACTACGAAGTGACCGCCGAAGAGGTCACTTTTCTGGTCGACGAACTCTCGAAGATGGTCCCGGATGTGAAGGGAGAGCGCTTCAACCGCGCTTATGCCGGCGTCCGGCCGCTGCTCCGGTCGGCGGAGACATCCGACGACCGGGACATCAGCCGCGGCTTTTCGCTGATCGACCATGAACAGGAAACCGGGCTCGCGGGACTCGTCACGATCACCGGCGGCAAGCTGATGACGTACCGGCTGATGGCCGAGAAAACGGTTGATTTTCTCTGTAGCCGGATGGGGCTGCACGTTCCCTGCATCACCCACAGGCAACCCCTCCCCGGCGCCGGCCTCGGAAATACGCTGAAGGACCGCCTGCTCCACCTTCGTCGGCAGACCCCGGCCTCGCGCGGAGAGATCCTCTGCGACTGCGAACTCGTTCCCCGGGAGGCCGTGGATGCGATTCTGCGAGAGGGAAAGGTTCGCGAACTGCAGGACATTCTGCACCGGACGCGTCTGGCCAAGGGGACATGCCAGGGGGGTTTCTGCGTCTACCGCTTGCTCGGCCTCCTGAACGAACTGCACGGGGAGCGGGAGAAGGGCGGCTCCAATGTCATCCTCAGGGGTTTCCTCGAGGAGCGTTGGAAGGGAATCCGGCCCATCCTGTGGGGAACCGCGCTGAAGGAGGAGGAGCTGATCGAATCGATCTACAAGGGACTGTTCAATCTTGCCCCCACTGAGCCGGAACGGGCGGAGAGGGTCAACGAATGAAGCACTTTGACCTGATCGTCATCGGAACGGGGCTCGCGGGGCTTACGGCCGCCCGGGCGGCGGCCGAAGCGGGAGCCAGGGTCCTGATCGCCGGCCGGGGGATGGGCGCGCTGACCCTGTTCGGAAACACGATCGACCTGCTGGGGGAAATCCCGCCCGAAACCGACATAGAGGAGGGCATCCTGCGCTGGATCGGGGCACACCCGGAACACCCCTATGCCCGGACGGGCATGGAGGGGATCAAAACCTCACTCTCCGAATTCCAAAGGCTCTTTCCGCCGCCCTACAGCTTCGCCGCCGAGGGTCGGAGGAACGCCCTTTTTCCCACCGGCGCGGGGACGATGCGCCCCAGCTATCTCATCCCCGTCACGATGGCCGCCGGCGCCGCGATGACCCCGGGGGAAACGCTGATCGTCGGCTTCCGCGGATTCAAAGATTTTCAGGGGGATACGGTTTCGCTCCATCTGAAATGCCGGGGCATGAACATTGCTCTACCCCGATACGGCCTTGAAGGAATGACCGCCCTCGCCCTTGCCCGCCTGATGGATGAGGCGTCCTTCCGGGAGCGCCTCGGCGAAACGATCCGGAGGCAGATGGGCGGAGAGCGGTTCATCGGCCTGCCCGCGGTTCTGGGTCTTCGAAATCCCGCCGCAGTCCTGAAAACCCTGGAGAACACCACCGGCGCCCGCGTGTTCGAAATTCCGATACTTCCGCCCTCCATCCCGGGCACCCGGATCTTTCACCGCTTTCGCGAGGAGCTGATCGCAAGGGGCGTGACCGTCCTGATGGGGCACCCCGTGACCGGCGCAACGGTGAGGGATCAACGCTGCGAAGGGATCGCCGTCCAAAACCCGCCGCTGACCGCCGAATATCGTGCGGATCAATACATTCTCGCGACCGGACGTTTTCTGGGCGGCGGACTCTCGGCGGGAATGGACCGAATCGTCGAACCCCTCTTCCAAATCCCCGTCTTCCAGCCCGGCCAACGGGAGGCATGGTTCGGAAAGCGGTTCTTCGATCCGGAGGCGCATCCGATTCATCATGCCGGCATCGCCACGGACGCCGACCTGCGGCCGGTTGACGGGACAGGAAATGTCGTCCTGGAGAACGTCCGGGCGGCAGGGTCGATCCTGGCCCACCACCAGGCCATCGAGGAAAAATCCCGGGAAGGGATCGACATCGCAACAGGATTTCTGGCCGCCACGAGGGCTCTCGCGTCATGACCATAGCCAAGGAAAAATCCTCTCCGTTTCCGAAACTCCCCGATGTCTGCGTCCGATGCGCCACCTGCATGGCCGCCTGCCCCGTGTCGCGCGTAACGCCCCGCTTTCCGGGACCGAAACAGGCCGGACCGGGGGCACAGCGGTTCCGGTCCGCGTCCGAGGTCTCCGTGGACGACTGGATCGAGCTCTGCACGGGCTGTCATCTTTGCGACACGGTCTGCCCGGCCGGCGTGCCCATCTCCGAAATGAACTTGATGGCCAAGGCGAAATACCTCGACGAGCGCGGTCGCACCTTCCGGGACTGGCTTCTGGTGCGCAGCGACCTGTTCGGCGAACTGGCAGCCCGTTTTTCAAAAATCGTCAACCCGTTGATGAAAAGCAGGCTTCTTCGCCGGCTTCTGGACGCCCTGCTCAAAATCGATCTTCGCCGGGACCTCCCCGGCTACGAATACCCCACCTTTCGCCGATGGTTCGGGGCCCGACCGGCCGCTGCCGGAAAGACCGGCCGCCGGAAAATCGCCTATTTCTACGGCTGCTTCACGAATACGAACGAGACGGACGTAGGCAAGGCCGCCGTGGAAGTCCTGGAGGCGCACGGTCTGGAGGTGGTCGTCCCTGCCCAGCGCTGCTGCGGCATCCCGCGTCTCGGCGTGGGGGATCTCCGGGGGGCGAGAGAGATGGGACGCCGGAACATCGGGCTGCTCCTTCCGACGGTGCGGGAGGGAATCGACATCGTCTTTTCCTCCACAAGCTGCGGCCTGATGCTTCGCCACGAGTACAGCCGGATCCTCAGCCTCCCGGGCGCGGAAGAGCTTGCCGGCTCTCTCTTCGACATCTGTGAATTCCTGCTTCGTCTGCGCGAAGCCGACGGAACATCGCCCGCACTTCGGCCCCTTGCGCTGAGGGCGGCCTACTTCGCCCCCTGTCACCTGCGGTCGCTGAACATCGGCTTTCCCGCGCTTGAGCTGCTTCGCATGATCCCGGGGTTGGATGTCCGGATGCTGGAGGCGGATTGTTGCGGTCTGGGCGGGCTGTATGGATTCAAGAAAGAGAAGTTCCCGATCGCCGAGGAAATCGGGAAAGACCTTGCGGAGGCGGCTGCCCGGATGAAACCGGACATCATTCTGACGGACTGCGAGGGTTGCAGGATGCAGGTTCGCCATCTGACGGGCTTGCGGACCCTCCACCCGCTTCAGCTCCTCCGGAATGCGCTGAATCCTTCCTGAAGGGACCGGCCGTTAGGATCCGGCAACGAGACCCTTGAAATCGTGATCCCTCAGAGCTACCGAATCTACTTCCAACGTTGCGTAAAAAGGATTGCTCGTTCAAGACCCCAAAT
Organism: Syntrophales bacterium; assembly: GCA_040765725.1. Classification (GTDB taxonomy): domain Bacteria; phylum Desulfobacterota; class Syntrophia; order Syntrophales; family UBA5619; genus UBA5619. The sequence continues at coordinate 24,913 of JAXGRQ010000016.1, read as the reverse complement.
ACCGCGAGGCCCAGCCGATCCCCAGCTCGGTAAGACGGGAGCGGGTCGGCACGCCGGATTCATCCCAACCCATCAACCGGTAATAGCCCTTCCGGGCCTCGGCAAACGTTTGGGGGTCGAGCCCTTTGAGCGGGCCCTCGGACGGCGTTTCGGCAAACCGTTTCGGCAACGCGTCGTCCTGATCCGAAAAGCCCTCCCGAATGTTGAAGATCCGTGAGAGGGTGACCCCCCGTTCGACGACCTGCATCAGCTCCCGGTCCGTGAGCGGCCGGCCGGTAACGGCCGCGACCGCTTCCCGGATCTGCTCTTCGCTCCACGAAACGAACCTGCATATTCCCAGCGTGTTGATCAGTTGAGGCAGATACCCTGTTTTGTAGAGCTTTTCGCCGGTCGCCCCATTCAGGTCATCCGTATCGTGAACGGTCGTGTTGTGGTCGGCGCCGGCCGCATTCGTGCTGTAATTCAGGCCCATGGTGGGCTTGCGCCGCGGTTCGTGCATCGGGATCTCCTGCCCCTTGACCTGCATCGCCAGCGCTTCCGAACCCTTTCCGATCCTCGCTGCCGCCCGCCGGGTCCCCTCCGCCAACAGGTCTCCGAACCCCTGACGCAGCGCGATCCGTTCCACCATCCGGACCATCGCCTCGGCATTGCCGAAGGTCAAATCCAAGCCGTCCGTGTCTTCCCGGCGCAGGATTCCCTTTTCGAAGCATTCCATCGCAAAGGAGATCGCCACACCCGCGGAGATCGTATCGATCCCGTGGCGGTTGCAGATTTCAGCGGCCTTGATCAGCGATTCCAGATCGTCGATTCCACAGTTGGAACCGAGGGCTGCCAGAGTTTCGTACTCGGGCCCGCCGTACACCGGGTCAGCCGCGGAGGGACCCTCCAGTCTGACCACCCGCTTGCAGCGGACGGGGCATCCGTAGCAGTGGTCCATTTTCATCACGTACTTTTCACACAGGACCTGCGCGGTAATCTTCTCGACACCCGGAAACCTGCCCCCCTGAAAGTTTCGGATCGGCAGATTCCCGTTCGCTTCATAACCCAGCATGTCCGAACCGGTCCCATACCGCCACTGTCTGCACTTCTCTTTATAATTCACCATCATCCAGCGGTTCAGTTCGCGGAGCTTTCCCGGATCGGCAGCTTCCGGCAGACGGCCGCCCCGGACGGCGATCGCCTTGAGCCGCTTCGAGCCCATCACCGCCCCCATCCCGGTTCTTCCGGCCGCATGGGTCACGTCATTCAAAATACAGGCAAATCGGACCTGTTTTTCACCGGCCGGACCGATCACTGCCGTGCGAATGCGCGGGTCTCCCAGCTCTTCCCGGATGGCCCGTTCCGTATCCGCCGTCTCCAGTCCCCAGAGACGACCGGCGTCGCGGATCTCCGCTTTCCCATCCTTGATCCACAGATAAACCGGTTTGGCGGAAACTCCCTCGATAACGATGGCCTCGAAACCCGCCCGCTTGAGCTCGGCGCCCCAAAACCCGCCGGCCTCCGATTCCCCATACCCACCGGTCATCGGGGATTTGCACCCGACGCTGTTTCTCCCGCTGCCGACGAACGGATGCCCCGTCAATGTGCCCAGCGCAAACACCAGCCGGTTCTCCGCTCCGAACGGGTCGATGCCTTTGGGCACTTCGGTTAAAAGCGTATGGGCGATGATCCCCCGACCGCCCAGATGGCGCCGGTAATGCTCTTCCGAAATCGGTTGCACGGACAACCTGCCGGCGGTCAGATCGACCCGCAGAATGTTGCCGTTGATTCCTTTCATAATCAATCCATCATGGTTGCCGATTTTAATCTTACGACTTTGTTGGAAACCACTCCCCTGAGAATGCAAGTCGTTGCTTCACGGATCTGCCCCTGCCCGCCTGGAACGGTTCCTCCACCTTGCATGTTCCAGCGGGGCCTAAATCCGGCATGAATCCGGCCTGATCAGCAGAACGGGCACATGCGATTCTTGAAGAACCCCCAATGCCACACTGCCCAGCATGAGCTTTTTCAGTCCCGTATAGCCGTGGGTGGCAATCACAATCATATCGATCCCGTTTTCCTTGGCATAATCCGATATGGTCACGGCAGGCCTTGCGCCCTCGAGTGAAACCGTTTTAACCTTGATTCCCTTGGAACCGAGCCGGGATTCCACATCGGTAAGATAATTGGCGGATGCCGTGAACATCGATTTCTTGATCTGATTGACGTTGATGCCTTGCGCGTATCCTTTTGCCCCTACCGGGGAAAGATCGACCTTGTATACGTTTAGAACCGTCACCTCTCCCACGGAACCATCCTGAACCAGGTTTATGACATGAGGCAGCGCGCACTCCGCCAACTCGGAACCGTCCAGAGGTACCAATATTTTCTTATACATCTTCTTCCCTCCTATCAATCAAAACCCCCCGACGGGAAAAGATTATCCCATTGAGGGGTCATCAAAGGGAGCCGCCGATGCCGTCTTGTCGTTGAACTCGAGTCAATCTCTCTGTAAACCTGGTCTTCAAACGGGTGATGCCAATCACCATCAAGACCCTGCGGTTCTTTTTTCAATTCATCTCGAGTGTCTGACTCATTACGGACATCGCAGCATCCCATCTTCGGCTTTAATGTATCCATTGGTTCAGCGCTGTCAAGATACTGTTTCCAAAAGAGCCTTTGGCCATGAGCTTTTGCTGGAGATCAGGATATGCAGGCAGGGAATGGGTCGAGATCCCGCTCCCCTGCCAGGAGGCCTGCCCTATTCCCTGCTGAACCTCGGCCGTATCAGGAGGACAGGCACGTCTGAGTCGTGAAGCACCTGGAGCGCGACGCTGCCGAATATGAGCTTCTTCATCCCGCTGTAACCGTGGGTGGCAATGACAATCAGGTCCATATCGTTTTGTTTGACATAGTTGCTGATCATCTGTGCCGCATTTCCATCGCTGACTTCCGTTACGACATCTACACCTTCGGAAGCAACCCGGGAGCGGATGCCGGTCAGATATTTTTGAAATCGGTCGAATTGCGACTTCCGGAATACGGCATAATCGAGACCCTCGCCCACGGACATCGCCGGAATTTCGACCACCGAAAAAAGGACGACTTTGCGGACCCAACCGGTTTCCGCCAGTTTTCTGACCTCGTCCAGGGCACACTCGGCCATCTTCGAGCCGTCCAACGGAACCAGGATCTTTTGATACATGTCCATCCCCTCCTTTCCTGTTATTGTTTGTGGTTGGTTAGGGTGTTTAACCGGTTGGAACCGGTCTTCCGCGTTACGATCAGAAGGATCTTGGGAAGGAGAAAACGCGCTTGCTCAGGATGAGGTCAGCGATCCTTGCAGGGAAATGGCGCCTCGCACATTTCGATCACGGCTTTACTGTATGCATAAAGAGCCGATTGTCAAGACAGTTCCCTTAACCTTCCTTGTCGAATCGGGGTTGATCCGGTCGGATGACAATCGATCGTGATGAGGCACAGCGTTTGATGGGCACAATCAGGTCGCTCTTCACTTGCATTGCATGCAGAGACAGGTTTTCAGCAGGCAGGAATCACCTTTTCAGCCGGTCCCGCGGGTCGTTATTTTTCTCTGTTGGGGGAATGCCTGGTTTTCCCCTCCTCTTCCGACCGGATCCGCTGCCGGATCAATGCGGCAACGACGTTGAAGGCCCCCTCCATCCCCAGTTCCCCCGTGTTGACCACCATGTCGAAACCGGTCGGATCATCGGTATCGGCTTTGAAATATTTCTTGATAAATCCCTTGCGGTCGGCATCCTTTCTTTCGACATAACTTTTAGCCTCGGCCTGAGTCAGCTTGCGTGTCTCGACAAAATACGCGATCCGTGACTCCTTGGGCGCGATGAACCGGAGCCGTACGGTTTTCTCCCGGGGAAGAATGAGATGGGCGCCCCGGCCCACGATGACCGACCAGCCCCGTTCGCCGATCGCGGCGACAACGCTGGTTAAATGGCGGAAATACATATCGGACGACAGATGACGGGCCACAAAAAAGGAGGTGATCATCGAATCGATCCGGCTGACGGCCTTTTCATCGAGGAGTTCCACCATATTGACTTTCATCTTGGTGCTCTTGGCCACAAGCTCGATGAGCTCCCGACCGATAATGTCCATTTGAAACTCTTCGGCGATACGCCTGGCGATTTCGCTCCCCCCCGCACCGGCCTGCCTGGAAACGGTCACCACGAAGTCCAGCTTCGGTCTTCCGATCATTCGCCATCTCTCCAGGTGGTATTCGACGATCCTGTCCGCAATCTCGCTGTCCTTGATCCTGACGTCCCTGGTATAGTCCGGGCAATGGACCCTGCAAAACGTGTCCACTGCCGTGACATACCTCTTCTGGCAAGTCTCCCGCCATGCACACACGGAACATACGCGCACATCCTGAACCATGACGGACCTCCTTTCTTGTGGGTCGCGTTTCCCGGTCAGGGGATCACTCCCTGCGTCCCCCGAGCGCCTCGAACCCCGAAACGATGTCGAGGAGCTCTTCCGTGATCGTCATCTGACGCTGCCGATGGAACTGCATGAACAGTTCTTCAAGTCGCTCCTCGATGTTCTTCTCCGCGCTCTGCATCGCCGCCAAACGGCTGGCATTTTCACTGGCCAGAGAGTTCGCGAAGGCACGGTAGATGCAGACAAAGAGATACTCCCCGATCAGGGCACGAAAGAGGATTTTCCACTCCATGGTGAACACCGGAAGTGTCCGGGATTCCCATTTCCGCTGTTTGAGATCCGTAAGCCAAGTCTCCTCAACGGGCAGGATGCGAAGCGACTTCGGCCGATACGAGGCCCCCGAGAGATATTCGTGGTAGAATAGATGCATTTGACCGATCTGCCGTTTGAAACGCCAATCCTCCAAAAGCACGGTAATATCCTGGACCATCGGCGTGATGCCGGCCGTGGATCCGGGGGGCGAAAGAACCTCAAAAACCTTCTGACCCGAATCCTCCAGGAGATCCGCAACGCGAAGCCCCACGGCGATGATGATTCTGTTTTCTGCAGGGACGCCGGTTTTCCTCATCTCTTCCAGGGCGTGCCCCGCGATCAGATGGTTGAACTGTCCACACAGCCCCTGGTCCGTCCCGAAAACAATGGCCCCCAACCAAGCCGCTTTGGCGCCGGTCGGGACCGGCGTTTCTCCGCTCTTCCTCAGGACAATCTGCAGCCCCAGCTCAACGGTGCGGTAGTATTCCGCAAGCGATTCGACGGCCCGTTGATACTGACGGATGCTCGTGGCCGCCAGCGCCTTCATCGTCTTGACGACCCCGAGCAGGTCCTCGGCGCTCCGGATTCTTCGCTTCAGGTCTTCGGTGGTCTGCAACCGCTACCCTCCCTGCAGACTTTCGACGGCTTTTCGGGCAGTGCTTGCGATCGCATCCCTCTCCGTTTCTCCCAGCTTTTCTCCCGCCTCGATGCGGCCGCAGAGGTCCGGATGCTGCGCTGTAACCGCCTTTCTCACCAGTGACTCCGCCTCCGAAATCTTATCCACCGGGATTCCGTCCATGATCCCCGTTGTCACGGCCAGAAGCGCCGCGATCTGTTCCGCGACCCGCAGTGGAACATACTGTGTCTGCTTCAGGATTTCCCGGACCCGCCACCCCCTTTCGAGGACCCGACGCGTTCCTTCATCGAGCCGGGTGCCGAATCGCGAGAAAGTCTCCAGTTCCTCGAACTGCGAGTAAGCGATCCGCAGATCGCCGGCCACTGCGCGATAAGCCGGAAGCTGCGCCTTTCCACCCACGCGGGAGACCGATTTGCCCACATCCACCGCCGGCAGGATCCCCTTTTGAAAGAGACGCGGCGACAGATAGATCTGGCCGTCCGTGATGGAGATCAGGTTGGTCGGAATGTAGGACGAGATGTCCTGGGCTTCCGTCTCGACGATGGGGATGGACGTCAGGGAGCCGCCGCCGTGCTCCTTTTTGAGGTGGGTGGATCTCTCCAGCAGACGCGAGTGGATGTAGAAGATGTCCCCCGGAAAGGCCTCTCGTCCGGGCGGTCGTCGCAACAAAAGCGACAGCTCCCGGTAGGCCCGGGCGTGGTTGGTCAGGTCGTCGTAGACGATCAGGACATCCCTCCCCTTGGACATGAAATACTCCCCCATGGTCGTGGCGGCATAGGGTGCGATAAACTGCAGGCCGGGGGGATCCGAGCCGGTGGCGACCACCAGAATCGTGTACTCCATGGCCCCGTTTGCCTTGAGGTCCGCAACGACTTTGGCCACGTCGGAGGCCTTTTTGCCGATCGCGCAATAGATGCAGATCTCGTTCTTGCCGCACTGGTTGATGATGGCATCGAGAGCGATTGCCGTTTTTCCCGTCAGACGGTCTCCAACGATCAGCTCCCTCTGACCCCGTCCGATCGGGATCAGCGCGTCGATCACCTTGATCCCCGTTTGAAGCGGGACGGTGACCGGATCGCGCGCCATGACCCCGGGGGCCTCCCGCTCCACGGGGAGCCTGATGTCCGCGCGGATTTCCCCAGGGTGATCCAGCGGGTGCCCGATGGCGTCTACCATTCTGCCGATCAGGTCCTCCCCGACCGGCGTTCCGAGGACCTGCCCGGTCCGTCTTACCTCGGCCCCCGTTTGCAGATGTTCTCCCGCTCCCAGCAGGATGACCCCGATCTCATCAGGATCAATATTGAACACCAGGCCTTGAAGGTTTTCCGGAAACAGGACAATCTCCTCCGCCTTGATGTGGGGCAGGCCGCCGACACGGGCAATGCCGTAACCGACATACTTCACAACGCCGATCTCGCTGGCCCTGAGCTCCGCACGTTGTCCCGCAAGGACGGCATCCATCGTCCTGAACGTGTCCTCAAGAAACGACCTGATTTCTTTTCTCTCCGGTACGGTCTCCATTCGCCCCCCCGTCCTTTGGTTCTATGGCTCCCTCTTTCGGTTCCCTGAAAAGGCAGAGGTGAAACTTTTCTTCGAGGGTGTCGAGATAGTCTTTCGCGCTCCAGGCCACCTTGTATCCATCGATCCTCAGTTCACAGCCGGACAGAACATCCTCGGCCGTTTCATACGCCCCGTTGAGGTCGGGTCCGAGACCCCGGTGAATCGCCTGGTCCAGCCTCACCCTGGCTTCCGGCGTAAGCGCAAAGGCCGAAAAAACCCGGATCGGCTCACCCTCCGCCGTCAGGATCCGGATTTTTTCCCGCTCCTCCCGGCTCAGGGTTTCGATGCGCTTCGCGAGGACTTGAACCATTCTCTCCTCCAGTTCCTCATCGGCCAGGTCTTTCAAGACCTGTCGGGCAATGGCGTAGACCTCCATCCCCGTCAGCCTGCGGAGTTCGTGAAAGACATTCGCCCTCTCCAGACAGAGGGTTTCGAACCATCGGGTCTGGATCGTGTCGATCTCCTCCCGGACCTTCTGCATGAGCTCCCGCCGATAGGCGTCGGCGTCCGCCCGGGCCTTGTTGGTGAACTCCTCGGAAGTCCTTGCCTGTTCGATCAGGCATTGCTCAAACTTCGAGGCTTCCTCGCGGGCCTTCTGCCTGCACTCCTCCGCCTCGGCGAAAATCGTCTCGATCTTGGCCTGCCGGGCGTCCATGGCGTTGATGATCCGGCCGTAGAGAAATTTCTTCAGCAGAAAAAGGAGAATCAGGAAATTGACGATCTGGGCGAAAAAGACAAACCAGTCGATGTGCATGGATCACCCCCCCGTCTTCTTGATGACGTAGGTCCAGAAGGGATTGGCAAATAACAGGATCATTGAAATCACAAAACAGTATATGGCCAGTGATTCGATCATCGCCAATCCGACAAAAAGCGTGCGTGTCAGGGAGTTTCTCTCGTCCGGTTGTTGGGCAATCGAACTCAACGCGCTGTGCACGGCCCTTCCCTGTCCGAGACCCGTGCCGATCGTTCCGATGGCTATGCATAGCCCCGCCGCCACAATCGATGCCACCGCCACCATGCCTACACTGTCCATATCTCCATCCTTCCTTTCTTCAATGGGTTAGCGTTTCTTTTCCCCGTCCTCCTTCTCCTGATGCGCCTGCGAAGCGGACGCAATGTACACCATCGCCAGGACGGAAAAGATATAGGCCTGGATCAGACCGATCAGCAGCCCCAGCGCCTGCATGACCACCGGAAAGAACAGCGGGGTCACGGCCAGCAGGATGGTGATGACCTTCTCATGGCTCATCAGATTTCCGAAGAGACGGACGGCCAGCGCCAGCGTCCTCGAAAACTCCCCCATCACATGGAAGGGGAAGAAAATGACATTGGGACGGAAATACTCCTTGAGGTATTCGATGACGCCCAGTTTGGCGATCCCGAAGAGGGGAACGGCCAGAAAGACCAGAATCGCCAGCGCGGCCGTCGTCGTGAGAGACGAGGTGGGGGCAACATATCCGGGCACGACCGTCAGGAGATTGGAGGTCAGGATGAACAGAAAGAGCGTCCCGATGAAGGCGAAGTAGTGATCGGCGTTGTCCCGGGAGATCTCCCGGAGTTCGGAGCGGACCCCGCCGAGGACGGCCTCCAGCAGATGCTGCCAGCGGGAAAGGGAACGCTCCGGGGACAGGCGACGGGTGATCAGCAGGGACCCGACGACCAACAGCGCCATGACCAGCCAGGTATAGACCAGCGTCGCATTGATGACGATCCACCGCCACTGGAAAAAGACGACCTGGTCGGGACTGATCTGATTCATGGCCACAATTTCCAAGGGATCCTCCTTTAACCGGTCCATCCCAGACGCCGGATCAAAATTTCCCTCGCCAGGAAAAATCCGAGCAGCGCTGCGGCAAGCGGCTCCCAGCGGCCATTCATCAGAAAGGCGAACCCGGTCACCAGCAAGGAGCTGCGCACAAGAAAGCTCCCCAGCAGGGAAGCAAAGGGGCGTTTCGAATCGGGGAGATGTTTGACGGTGACCCAAAGCCCGGTGAAGTAGACAATCCCCATGGCCACTCCCACCCAAAATGGAACAAGCAGGGCAATGGCGTGAGTCATCTTATCACCTCACTGCAGAACAGATGTCGATCCCGGCAATATGGTTTTTGCCATGGACGGGTTTTCAAACCCGTTATTCGCCGATGATCTTTTCGCGCACCTTTTTCGCCCAGTACCACGCATTGAGGCACCCCAGCGCCACGCCCAGTACGAGCAGCATCAGCGTCCAGGAGAAGCGGCTCGGCCAAGTCCGGTCAATCCAGAGGCCGACGGCCGTGCCGATGAGCGTCGGGATGACCACCGACCAGCCCACGATGCCGAAGACGCCGAGCCCGAACCACAGGCCCTCCTCCTTCTGCCTTTTTCCCTTGATCCGCCTGGCTTCTTTGGTCCCCACCTTCCCGGTGAAGACGGCCGCAAGCTTCAGGCGTCTCTCCCGGGGTGTCGGTCTTTCATCATGCATATTCTCCGAGCTCCATAAAACGGCGCAGGAGATCGACTTCGAGTTTCGCCGCCGCGGCACGGGCCCGCTTTTCCCGTTCATCGATCTCTTCGAACTGTTTGATTACCACCTCTTTGAGCGTCCCCAGTTCCCGGCCCCGGACCGCATTCCGGGTCGAAATGAGCACCTCGGGACCCCTCTTAATGACGGTCCCTCCATCAATCGCCAGATGGATCTCCTCATTCCGGGTCGTGCAGGAAAATATGCCCGGCGCCAGTGCGGCGGTAAAATCGACGTGCTGTGGAAGGAGACAGAAAAAACCGTTTTCGGCCTCGGCGACGATCTTGGTCACCTCTTCCGAAAGGAAGATCTCGGCCGGAAGGAAGATCTTGAGGTTCATTCCTTTTCCCCGTTCACGGCTTCATCGATCGAGCCGATCATGTACAGCGCCCTTTCCGGCATGTCGGCAAACTCGTCGTTGAGAATTCTTTCACAGCCGTCGAGGGCGGTTTCGAGGGGAACGGCCCTCCCCTCCATACCGATGAACTGTTCCGTCACGTGGAATGGCTGTGTGAAAAAGCGGTCGAGACGACGTGCGCGGAAAACCGTTTTTTGGTCCTCCCGGGAAAGCTCGTTGATGCCCAGCATGGCAATGATATCCTTGAGATCCTCATAAACAGCCAGATTCTTCCGGATTTCCTGAGAAATCCGGTAGTGGCGCTCGCCGGCGATGGTCGGCATGAGCATTTTGGAATTGGATTGCAGGAGGTCGACGGCCGGATAGAATCCCTCGCTGGCACGCTTCCGGGAGAGGACAATCGTGGCCGTAAGATGGCTGAACGTATGGGACGCGGACGGATCGGTGAAATCGTCGGCAGGGACGTAGACGGCCTGGATGGAGGTGATCGCCCCCATGGCGGTGTTGCAGATCCGCTCCTCAAGCTCCGCCAGATCGGACGCCAGCGTGGGCTGATACCCCAGTCGGGCGGGGAGGAGGCCCATCAGTCCGGACACCTCCTGTCCCGCCTGGATGAAGCGGAAGATGTTGTCGATCAGGAGAAATACGTCCTGCTGCTCCTGATCGCGAAAATATTCGGCCATGGTCAGGCCGGTGTGCCCGACCCGGAAACGTGCGCCCGGAGGCTCGTTCATCTGGCCGAAGACCATGACCGTGTGATCGAGAACGCCCGCATCCCTCATCTCGCGGTAGAGCTCCTCCCCTTCGCGGCAACGCTCCCCGACGCCGCAGAAGATGCTGACCCCCTTGTGCTGCCCAACCATGTTGTGGATCATCTCCATCAACAGGACGGTTTTACCGACACCGGCCCCGCCGAACAGCCCCGCTTTTCCACCCCTTTCCAACGGGCAGAGGACATCAACGGCCTTGATTCCCGTTTCGAAGATCTCGGAGACGGTGGATTGCCGGGCAATCGGGACCTTGATTCCTTGAATCGGCATATGCGCCGACACGTCGATGTCGGGTCCTCGATCGATCGTTTCCCCGAATACATTGAACACCCGGCCGAGGATGCCCTTGCCCACGGGCACCATGAACGGCCCGCCCGTATCGGTCACGGACGACCCCCTGGCCAGTCCCTGGGTCGGCGTCAGCGAGATGCCGCGCACGACTTGCGAGTCGAGCTGGGCCATCACCTCAATCCGGACCCGGCCTTCTTCACCGGCTTTGAGGACGTTCCGTATGGCCGGAATCTTTCCGGAGGGAAAGCGGACATCGACCACACTGCCCCGAACCGACACGATGTTTCCCTGGCTGATTTCCCCATTCATGCCGTCACCCCTTTCCCCCTGAGGGTGAAAAAGGCTATCCCGGGAAGGGATGGTTCCTACGGATATGCAGAATGTATCTCCAAAGCGTACTTGTTGACGAAGAGATTGCCGCGGTTACTATGGGCGATGCCGGAAAAACCTCAAGAAGATCTGCTGAAGAAAAGGAGAGGAGCGGCTAAGTAACGGGAAGCGGCATTTGTGCAGAGCATAAGCAAAAGCGGCCCTTCCTGTCAAGAGGCAATTGGCTAAGGCTGGGCGGAACAGCCATCACTCGCAGGACCATCCGCGGGACGATCGCCGGATGTACGGAAATCTTTTTCCCATACGGACACCGGTCATCGCAAATCACGTCCGCGGAGGGATGACGATTTTCAAGGAAGGGCCGAGGACTTCGCCGTCTCTGCGGCCAACAGCCCCACCAACTCCGCCTTTCGTTCCTCGGGGATCGTACAGGCAGCGGAATACCGGTGGCAGGCCTCGGCAAAGCCCCCGACACGACGCACGGCGTCCGGCACCAGCGTCATCAGGTCGGGCTTTTCACCCGATTCGATTCGTCTTCTCAACGCGGTTGTTACGCGGAAGGAAGCCTTTGTCTCCCGGCCGGGAAAACGCCCGAGATAGGGGTTTTCTTCCGGAAAGCGCTGGAAGCCGACCACATAATCCTCTTCTCCGACGGCCTCGGTCCGGATGAGCTCCTCGCAGAAAAGACCGATGGCCTTGAGGCCCAGCGGGAAAAAGCGCGACCCCACGTCCACCCAGGAAATATCCCCCGTCCGGGCAATGCCGGTCCGTCCGATTCTGTTCAGTTCCTCCCCGAATCGGTTCTCACGGATGCCCGTCATTTCCTCGGCGAATGCCCGGATTCGGTTGTCCGGCCCATTCAGGCAAAGATCCAGAGCCAGCTCCGCGCCTCGCCGGTAGTAGCCGTTCACCGCCAGCGAGATGATCCATTCGTTCGCCTCCCGCAGGCTCCGGTCCTCCAAACGCGGGAACCGCCAGCCGCCACCGTCAGGGATTTCTGCCGGCCGAAGATCCCCACGCTGCAACGCCGTTTCGAGCAGCAGCGCATTGAGACCCTCGCCGCGGCCGTCCGTCATCTGGTGATCCCCTTCGGCGCCCAGGACGGCCAGAACGGCCAGGTCTTCATTGGCTCTGTCCAGCGCCAATGAGAAAAAGCAGGCCGCCGAGGCCGCCGCGCATTCACGGTCCCCGTCGATCCCGAAAAGCTCCGGATTGACCTGAAGCAGGCCCGGCGTCTTGCCGGCTCCGGGCATGTGATGATCGAGGATGATGACCCTCGATCCTTTTCGAATGTGGCCGGCGATCGACCCCGCCGCCTGGCCTCCCAAATCGGCGTAAAGGATGATCCGTCGCCGATGGGTATGGATGGCCGGCAGGAAGGCCGGATGGACCCTCTCGATGGGAAGGTTCTCCACGGCGAATCCCGCGCGCGTCAGGGCTCTTCGCAGAATGGCCCCTGAGGCAATCCCGTCGGTGTCGTTGTGGTGAACGACGGCAATTTCCCTGCCGGGATCGCTCATGACCGCTTCGGCCGCCGCTTTCATCGCATCGCGAAACGGCTTCAGTCTTTTGGGCTCCATTCAATCCTCTTCCAGATCGATACGGGTCCCTTGCCGCTGATCGAAATAACTGACCGCCTCCGGAACAAAACGCAGAAAGACCCTGTCCCCGACATCGAGGATGGTCTCGCCCATCACGCGCACATGAAAGATCCTGCCTCCCCGGTTCACCTGGACGATCGTTTCCGATCCTGCCGGCAGGACGGCGTAAACCTCCCCGGGAACCTCGTCGCCGCTCTTTTCAGCCACAATCCGTATCTCCTCCGGGCGGACGGCCGCCGTGACCGCGGCGCCGTCGGCGGCCTTCAGTTTCGGTGCGAAGAGGGACAGCGCCTCCCCTTCGAAAAAAACGTCCCCGCTTTTGCACACGATCTTCCCGGGGATCAGGTTGATGGTCGGACTCCCGATGAAGTCGGCAACAAAAAGACTGCCAGGCCGTCGGTAAATTTCCCGGGGCGGCGCCGCCTGGATCAATACCCCTTTCTCCATGATCGCCACCCGGCTGGAGAGCGTCAGCGCTTCGGTCTGATCGTGGGTCACATAGACGGTCGTGGCCTTGGCCTCCCGGTGGAGCCGCTTGATCTCCGCCCGCATCTCGATTCGGAGTTTGGCGTCGAGATTGGAAAGGGGTTCGTCCATCAGGAAGACCCCCGGGCGTGCGACCAGCATCCGGGCGAGGGCGACCCTTTGCTGCTGGCCTCCGCTCATCTGCTGGGGATACCGATCCCCCATCTCTCCGAGGCGCATATAGTCGAGGGACTCGGCAACCTGTCGGTTCATCTCCTCCGGAGCGACCTTCCGGATCTCCAGACCGAAGGCCACATTCTGCCGCACGGTCATGTGCGGCCAGAGGGCGTAGGATTGGAAAACCAGGCCGACCCCCCTCTTTCCCGGTGAGACGGAAATGCCCTTTCTCGCGGAGAAGACCGTCGTTCCCCCGATCCGGATCTCCCCGGCGTCGGGAACCTCAAGACCGGCAATCATCCGCAACACGGTTGTCTTGCCGCACCCCGAAGGCCCCAGAAGCGTCAGAAACTCTCCCGCCTCCACGGCAAGGCTCATGTCGCTGACCGCCGTGACGGATCCGAATCGTTTCGTCAATCCCTCGATTTCGATCATTGCCATATCAAATCATCTCCCTTTTTCCGATGCGTCTGGCCAGGAACTCGCCGCCCACGACCAGGATCACGATCAGCAGGATGATCGCGTCGGCAAACTGCGAATAGCCCTGCTCCACGTAACGAAAGGTCATCGTCGTCAGGGTCCTCGTCTCGGGCGTGATGAGCAGGATGATCAGGGACAGCTCCCGCATCGTCGAGATGAAGGCCAGGATGAAACCCGAAAGGGAGCCGGCCAGCGTGAGCGGCAGGATGATCCGCCGGAACCGCTGCAGCCAATTCGCTCCGGCCATCATTCCCGCCTCCTCCAGCTCACCGGCCACCTGCATCATCGAGGAGATCCCCGATCGTGCCGAAAAGGGAAGATTCTTCGCCACGCAGACCAGAACGAGCAGCAAAAAGGTCCCGTAGAGCGGCGGCAGCGGGCCGATGGACCGAGAAAAGAGCGCCAGGTAGATTGCCCCGAACGCGATGCTGGGGATCAGGTAGGGAAGGAACGACCCCTGTTCCAGAACAACCGCCAGCTTGGTCTTTCGGCCCCGGACCACTGCATAGCCGATCAGGATCCCCATCATCCCCGTGATCAGCGCCACAATCACCGAAAGGCGGATGCTGTTCCAGGCCGCACCCAGGATCTGAACGTTCCGGAGGATGCCGCTTTCCCCTTCGGCCAGCGCGGTCTGGCCCTTCCCGATCCAGTAGTGGAGCGTCAGGTTTCCCGGCGAGTAGTCGTTGGGATAGAGCATCAGCGTCTGCCAGAGCAGCAGGAGCAGCGGCACGAACACGGCCAGCCCGATCAGCGTCGCCATCAGCGAAAAGGCCGGCCAGCGAAATGCCCCCAGCGGCGTCACATGACGCCGGAGCCCCTTCCCGGCGATGGTGACAAAGCTCTTCTCGCCGATCACCTTCTGGTTGAGATAGATGATGACCATCGAAATCAGGATCAGCACGAGGGCGCCGATGTAGGCCACGGCCGGCGTCCGGTTGACGATGCTCGTATAGATCGTCGTGGCGAGTGTGAAATACCGGACCGGGGCGCCGAGGAAGTAAGGTGTCCCGAAGGTCCCCACGGCGCGGGAAAAAGTCAGGATAAAGGCGGAAATCAGCGCCGGCAGCATGAGCGGAAACGTGATCCTCCGCAGGATCCGGAAACGGCTTGCCCCGAGGACCTCCCCCGACTCCTCCAGGTTGGAATCCAGCGAAACCAGAGCGCCGGAGACGAGAAGATAGGTAAAGGGGTAATAATGCAGCGACAAAGTGATCACGATGGGAACGAAGCCGTAGGCAAGCCAGTCCGGCGGGGAAACTCCGAAGAGGTAGGAGCAGATCCCCACCGCGCCGCCGATCCGCTCGTTTTTGAAGAAGTCGAGCCAGGCCAGGGCCAGCGTGTAGGACGGAAGGACATAGGGGATAACGGCAAAGACCGCGATCGTCTTTTTGAACGGCATGTCGGTTCGGACCACCAGCCAGGCCATCAGCCCGCCCAGCAGCATCGCCGTAAGGGAGATGGTCAGCGAGGTGGCCAGCGAGTGGATCAACGGCCGATAAAAGATGTTGACGCTCAGCGGGCTCGCGAAGACGCGAATGTAATGAAAGAAAGTCCAGGCGCCCGGCTCGGCCGTGCGGCTGATTCGGCGGTCCGCCTCCTGCCAGACGGCCGTGTCGTGGACGAGCTGCAGAAAGGGAACCACCACCAGTCCGGCAAGGATCACTACAAGCAGCAGCCCCAGGATGACCTGGGGCTGCCTCAATTTCAGGCCCAAGCGCTTGAGCAGCGGGCTCGTTTGATTCATGCCGAAAGTCCGTCGAGGCCCTCTACTTCAGATTTGCCAGCCAGAAATCGCGGATCTCCTGTCCGTGATCCCAGACAAAAGCCGCGTCCGCCATCCAGATGTTCATCTGCCCAAGCGTCCGGGAACCCGGAGGCGCCGGCTGGTCGGTGCGGACCGGCGTGTTCCCTATGACAAAGTAAGGCTTGTATCCCTGCCCGCCCTTTTCGTCGCCCATCATCCAGCGGGTCATCAGCTTCGCCGCGTTGGGGTGTTTCGCCCGGTTGACGATGGCAACGATGACCTCCGTGGCGAACCCCATGACCGGCTTGGTTTCATAGGAGACATCGAAGACCAGCTTCGGGTTCTTCTCCTTGTCCCGCAGCCTGGAAAAGGCCGTAATCCCGACCGGCGGCTTGGCCTGACCCGGCTGGCCCACCGCATTGGAGACGTCGTTGGTGGAACCGGCAATGATCGCGTCATTCCTGAGCATCCGGAGAATCCATTCATAGCCGGCATTTTTCACCCCCTTGCTCAACTGGATCGGCTGCCCGAAAACCCGCTGGTATTCCTTGGCCATCTCGTCCCCATGCTGAACGATGGTGGCCAACACCTCGATGAACTCCGGCATCTTCACCGGATCGGAAAAGATCACCCGCGATTTCCACTCCGGCTTCGTCAGATCCCAAAGGCTCTGGACGGGCGGAACCTTGTTCGCCTCGGTGTTGTAGATCAACGTATCGAAACTGACATGGTGGACCAGAAACGGCTTCTGGAAGCGCTCGGGCAGAACCGGCTTGATGTCCGGAGGGATATAGGTGAAGACCATACCTTTTTGTAGAAGTTCATGGAGAACCGTAGCCGGGTCCTTCAGGAAGATCACATCGGCCACGAAGTTCCCGGCCTTCTGCTCGGCCAGCACCTTCGTCACGATTTCGGTGGAATCCATGTCGAAGCCGTTCACCTTGATGCCCGGAAATTTTTCCTGGAACGTTTTCCCGAACTGGTGGACCCGCGATGAGTAGGAATAGACGGATACCTCTTTCTCCAGCTTCGCTTTCTCGTAGAGCTGCTTTTCATCGTAGCTTTTGGATTCATAGGGTCCGAGTTCCGCCTGCTTCAACCACTCCTCGGTTTCCTTGGAATATTTCCCCTGCCCCCAGAGGGTGCCGGAAACCAGCATCGTAGCGAGAACGATAACCGCGGCGGCAATCAAAGATCTCTTCATGGCGTGACCTCCTCTTTGTTCTGTCTTGGTATGATCAAACATTCTTCCCGGATATGTAGAATAGGAAACACCTCTCCGGATGTCAATGATGAAATAGGTGACGATTTCGTAGAATGGCTGAAGTGCACTTTTAAACGAAAACTCCTTGACATGGTTCATGAATGGTTATAGTTTTTTTTCGACTAAACAGATCTTCGCTCTGTCGGGTTCCCTCTTTGCGTCCAAAGAAAGATAGGCCCATGAACTGAAAACAATGATAATCCCGTTTGCACCAGGCGAGCGGGATTTTACGTTTTGAATTCAGGAACGGGAAATTGGACGAAAACAAAAACCGAAAAATTGAAGTCACTCTTTCTGGAGAGGCTGTTCAGGACGGCCGAGTCTCTGTCTCGTTATTTGTTAAAACGCTGCAATCCGTCCAGGAGGTTGTATACCAAATTGCCGGCTCCCGCTTGAAACGCGAGATGAAAGGGCCCGTCCCGGCCGTGATTCGAAAAGCATGTGAACTGTTTCTGATCCGGACGGAGCCAGGAAGCCTCCGTGCCGTTCTCAAACTGCCGGAAAAAGAAACCTCCCTCTTCCCGGATGAACCGGATTTTTCCGAGGATGTGATCGCGGATACGCAGAAGGTCATCGAGGCCTTTGCGGAAGTGGATGAGGCCAAATTGCAGCAGACCCTGCCGCAACCCACCCTGCGGCGTCGCATCGTCAATCATCTCCGTGTCATCGCCCCTTCAGACGGATCCGACTACCGTCTTTCCTTTCGTTTCAACGGAGGTCCGCCCAGGATGCTCACCCGTCCTTCAAAGGACAACCTCTATAAGCTGGCGCCCATACCGGAATCATATGAAAAAATTGCAGAACCGTCGCTGAAGTTTGTGGAAGCGAAGGGAATGGCCCAGATGGAAAACGGCAACATTAAAAAATGGGTCGAAACGTATGAAGTGGCCGAACTCGATTTGGATCCCGATCATGTCTGGAGACCCCAGAAAATTAACGTTCAGGGAAAATCTTTTCACCTCGCGCACCCCATTGCCTGCGTTATCGAGAAACAGGATGATCTGTTATTTTGCGAAGACTCCCTCTTCGGAATCATTGCCTACGGCGATACCCGGGAGGATGTCATGCGAGAATTCTCCAACGAATTTTCCGCTCTTTGGGATGTTATCGCCAAGGAAGAGGATTCACTGCTCACCGAGGATGCCCGACTGCTGAAAAGAAGGCTTATCGAACTGGTCAGAAAGGTCGAAACGCATGGCGACACGCAAGGCACGGGAGATCAAGGAAGGGCTGACTAAAAAAGGATTCATCGCAGTTCAACGAGACCACACTTATCTGTTCTTCTATATCGAGGGACGGAAATCCGGCATTCGTACCAAAATCAGTCATGGCCGTGGCGAATACGGAGACAATCTACTGTCCTTTGTTGCCAAAGAGTTGCACTTATCAAGAAAACAGCTTGATGACCTTTTAGATTGCCCCCTGAGCTATGAGGGCTATTTGTCCGTACTGAGGGAAAAGAAAGTCATCACAACACAGGATGAGAAGAATGAATAGTTGCGAGTATAAAAAAACGCCCCCAAAATGGAGACGTCGGGCCGGAGATGCTATCTCCGGGGCTGTTGACGGCTGAAAAATATGCCCTTCAAGTGGTGTTGTCAAGAAGTTTGAATCAGTTGTAAAGATCCGACTCATTGGAGATCAAGCATGGCCAACGAAAAGAGTTTCGGTCCGGGAAACCCGCATCCCCTGTCGCAGATGCGTACGGAACTGGTCTGGGAAGGAAAGTACGACGAGTACGGCCGGCGGCGGGAGGTGGACATCGCCGGATCGGCCATGCCCCTTCAGAAGATCGAAACGGTGGACGAACCGGCCAGCCGCCTCGGCGATCAGGCAGGCCTTTTCAATCCGGCCCAGGCCCATTCCGACGAATTCCGCAACCGGCTCATCTGGGGAGACAACAAGCTCGTCATGGCCTCCCTGCTCAAGGAGTTCAAGGGCAAGATCGACCTCATCTACATCGACCCGCCCTTCGACGTGGGGGCCGATTTCACGATGAACGTCCCCATCGGCGATGAATCGGAAACGGTCGGCAAGGACCAATCCACCTTAGAGATGGTCGCCTACCGGGACATGTGGGGCAAGGGGACGGACTCCTACCTCCACATGATGTACGAGCGGCTGGTCCTGATGCGGGAGCTCTTGAGCGAGACGGGAAGCATCTATGTGCACTGTGACTGGGCCGAACATAAGCCGGACTACCTGAAACTCGTCTGGCTCGACGATGTTTTGGGGCGGATAACTACTTCATAGCGAAATTGTGTGGCGGCGAAGTAATCCGCACAACAAGCTAACAGACCAATATGGACCAATTCACGACGTAATCCTCTTCTTCAGTAAAACGTCGACATTCCTGTTTCATTCGGTACCGTCCTTTCTCTCGCGGTTACATTGAAGAGAGGTTCAAATACCGTGACAGTCGCGGCATCTATCAGCCAAATTACCTCACTGGACCAGGTCAGAAAAAGGCGAAAGGGAAGGCGTGGCATGGATTTGACCCAACAAAAGTCGGCAGACACTGGGCAATTCCCGCAAAACTGCGGGAGCTTCTCAACATGGATACCTCCGAAATGACGACTCAGGAGATTCTCGACGAGTGTATTCAAGCTGATTTACTCGTAATTCCGAAAAAAGAAGGTGGTCAGCCGATGTACAGACAATACCTCAACGAAGGAGTTCCTCACCAAGATGTGTGGGCTTTCCAGCCGAACACAAAAGGAGTCCTTTACGGTACAGATGAGTGCATAGATGAAGATGTGAAATGGCTTGAGCAAGAGGAGGAAAGGCTTGGCTATGACACTCAGAAGCCTGAAGGTCTGTTCGCCAGAATTATTGAAACCTCCTCTGGTACTGGCGACCTTGTCGCCGACTTTTTCTGCGGATCCGGCACGACTGGTGCTGTTGCGGAGCGGCTCGGCCGGCGTTGGATCATGGCCGACCTGGGCCGGTTCGCGATCCATACCTCCCGCAAACGTCTGATCGACCTCCAGCGGAAGCTCCACGCCGAAGGCAAGCCTTATCGCGCATTTGACGTGTACAACCTCGGACGGTACGAACGGCAGTGGTGGCAGAAGGAGCGTCTCCAGGGCGCGGACGAAGCGCACCGCCGCGTGGTGATGGAGTTCTACCGGGCGGAGATTCTGACGGATGCGCCTTCCCCGCTGATCCACGGCCGGAAAGGTCCGGCCTTGGTCCATGTGGACGCCATCGACGGCATCTTCACCCGTCAGGAATTGGAGGACGTGGCCAGGGCGGTCAAGGAAGCCGGGGCAAAGGAGGTCGCCTGCCTCGCCTGGGAGTTCGAGATGGATCTGCGGCTTGCATGCAACGCCCTGGAAGCGGAGCACGGCATCCGGATCAGGCTCATCCCGATCCCCCGGGAGATCATGGAGAAGAACCGCAAGGAGCCGCCGCCCTTCCTGGAGATGGCCGTTCTGGAAGCCAAGCCGGTTCTGCAGAAGAAAGGCAGCAAGGTTGTAGCGGACATCAAGCTCATGTCTTTCATCCCCTCCCTGGCGGAAGTGCCGTCGAAGGAGCTGGCCGCCCTGAAGGAACGGGCCATCCGTTCCGGGTTCGACTTCATCGACTTCTGGGCCGTAGACTTCGACTGGCAGCCCGGTCAGCCCTTCAAGCACCACTGGCAGGCCTACCGCACACGGAAAGACCGGAGGCTTCCGACCGTGTCCGAACAGAACTACGCCTGCCCCAAACCCGGGCGCTATCTGGCCTGCGTGAAGGTCATCGACACCTTCGGCTGCGACACCTCGATTACCGTGGAGGTGATCCATGAGCCCTGAAACCATCATCAACGTCGCCGCACTGGAGCCGCTGTACCGGCCTGACGAGGAACCGAATTGCCACCGCATCAGGGCAAAGGCGGAGGGCAAACCGGCGGAGACGGTCAAGGGCAGGCGGCCCAGCGCCATTGCGATCGCACAGAACCTGCGCCGGACAGTGGGGGAGTGGCGGCAGAGCGAATACCCCGGCGCCTCGGACACGACAAGGGAACTGCTCACCTACTGGTTTGAACGCAGCCACTTGACCGAATCCAGAGACGGCAGCAAGATCCCCTTCCAATATTATTTCTGCCAGCGGGAGGCGATTGAAACCCTCGTTTACCTTTATGAGATGCGCGGCATCCGAAGCCTGGCCGAAATGACGGGCGAGTTCGGCGGGGCGCTCAGCGACATCGCCGCGCTCGGGATCGATCCCGAGGAGGACCTCTGGCCGAAGTACGCCTTCAAGCTCGCCACGGGCGCGGGAAAGACAAAGGTCATGAGCCTCGCGATTGTCTGGAGCTATTTCCACGCCCTGCGGGAATCCGATTCGCCCATGGGAAGACATTTCGTCGTCGTGGCCCCCAACCTTACCGTCTTTGAGCGCCTGAAGGAGGACTTCGGTGACGGCGTCATTTTCGACCGCGATCCTCTGATCCCGCCTGCCTGGCGGGGCGACTGGAACCTCTCCGTTGTGCTGCAGGATGCGGCAAGCGGCGCCGCGACCGGCGGCGTCCTCTATCTTACGAACATCCACCGCCTCTACGACATCAGCAAACGCCGGAAAAAGAAAGAGGCGGAAACCTATCCCTGGGTAGGACCGCCGGTTTCAAAAGCGAAGGCCCTCGATACCGGAGAGGCCCTCCGGGAACGGATCACCTCGCACGAGCGCGTCATGCTCATGAACGACGAGGCCCATCACGTCTGGGATCCAGGGTCTGCCTGGAACGAGGCGATCTCCTGGTTTCACCATACGATCCATAAGCGGACCGGTGGGGGCCTGGTCTCCCAGCTTGACTTCTCCGCCACCCCAAAGGACAACCACGGCAACATCTTCAAGCATGTGGTCTGCGACACGCCGCTGGGCGAGGCAGTGGATGCGGGAATCGTCAAGACGCCCATCATCGGCCGGGGCCAGATGCTCATCGAGCAACCCGGAGAGGACGCCTCTATAAAATATCAGCACCACCTGATGCTGGGCTACACCCGCTGGCAGAAATCCAAGGAAGAATGGGAAAAAAGCGGCAGGAAGGCTCTTCTCTTCGTCATGACCGAGGATACCGAGGCGGCGGACCAGATCGCCCGGCGCCTCAATTCCGATCCGCTCTATCAGGATCTTAACGGGAAGACGATCAATCTCCATACCCGCCTGAAAGGCACCCTGAAGAAGGAAGGCCGCGGCGCCGGGGCGCAGATGGTGTTCCAGGAGAGCGAAAAGGAGATCAGCGACGAAGACCTGAAGGAGCTGCGGAAACTCTCCCGGGAACTGGACGAGGATCGAAGCCCCTATCTCTGCATCGTCTCCGTCCTAATGCTCCGGGAGGGATGGGATGTCCGGAACGTGACGACCATCGTGCCGCTGCGGCCCTACACTTCCAAGGCCAACATCCTGCCGGAACAGACGCTCGGAAGAGGGCTCCGGCGAATGACCCCGCCGGGGGAGGCGCTGGAAGTCGTCTCCGTTGTCGAACACAAAGCATTTACCAGCCTCTACGTCCAGGAATTGAGCCAGGAAGGCTTGCCCATTGAAGTGGTGGACGTGGACCAGGTGCCGAAGACCACCGTCACCATCTATCCTGATGCCCAGAACAAGGACCTGGCGGTTCTGGACATTCAGATCCCACGGCTCACTCCCGGCCTCCGGATCAGCTCCGATCTGGGGGAAATAACCCTGGATGAAGTGAAGAAGGCCTTTTCACGATACAAGCCGCTTCCTCTTGGCAGGCAGCGGAAGACGGAAGTGAACTATGAGGGACGGCACCTCTTCACCAACGAGGTGGTGGAGAAGATGAAGGTCGATCTGCCGCTGTTGCAGAACGGCTGGACGGCCATCACCTTTTTCCTGAAGATCCTCGCTCACCAAACCCGCTGCAGGAACCTCCACGCGGGTCTGGCAAAACACCTCCAGATCTTTCTGGAGGAGATGCTCTTCACGGAAAAAGTGGACCTCGCCGATCCCCGCCTGTGCAGCCGCCTGGCCGACAGCGACGTACACGAGCACATCCGGGCCACTTTCGTGCCGCTCATCCTGGAGAAGATCATCCGCAAAGAAACCCCTGCGCCGCAGGGGAAACCCATATCCGTGACCTCCTGGAAGCCCTTTCAGGCCACCCATTCGGAGCGTCATCCGGCCATTCCGGCAGAAAAGACCCCTTTCAACCTTGTTCCCTGCAACCGGGAACTGGAGGTGGCGATGACGCATTTCGCCGATCATGCCCCCGATCTGGCCGCCTTCTGCAAAAACGCCGGGCCGCAGGCCCTTCGGATCAGCTATCAGTCTGCTGCGGGGCATTTGTCGTTCTACACGCCCGATTTTCTGATGCGCCTGTCCGACGGCGGTTATCTTCTTGCGGAAACCAAGGGCCGGGAGGACAAGGACGTCCCCGCCAAGGCGCGGGCGGCGGTGGCTTGGTGCCGGGCCGCGTCAACCCGGAAGGTGAAATGGGAGTACCTTTATGTACCCCAAGGCGTAATGGGCAAAATCAGTTCGAATCGGATGGGCGGTCTCGTTCGGACTTGTGCCCCGTCCCTGGCGGATCTTCTGAAGGAAGAGGCGGACGCGCAATTGCCTCTTCCCTTCGGCGAGACGCCGGATGTATCGGAAACGGATCTCTCCCGATTCATCGCACACGAAAATCTGACATCCCTGCCGTCCCGCTATCGCAAGGCAATTGAACACGCCGTGACCCTCTATCGATTCATGGAAAAGAAGATAGGAATGTCCTTCGCTCCCGCATTTACGGCCCTTTTAGGGCCGCTCGATGAAGCGGCAAAAGGAATGATATTGGAAAGGCTCCTGCCGGATGTCCCGGCGTCTTCCATCGAACAGGCCGATTATTTCAATCCCTATTACGGTAAACTGCCCCCAAAAGATGTCCAGTGGCTCAGAAACCATGCGAACAACCTCAAGCGGACACTGATATATCGCAACGGTTTGATGCCTCTGAGCCTTCTTTCCTTCTGTCTTGAATACGGTCAATCGGCGGATCATCCCGTGGGAGGCGTTTTCACTTCAATCCGAAAACGTTTCTCGCCGTTGGACGGACCGGAATTTCATAAACTGATCGACGAGCTGCGCGACTTCCGGAATACCTATGTGGCCCATCAGGAAAAAGATTTGACAGACCGGGAACAGGCGCGAACGGCCCTGTCGCAATGGATCGAAGGCCTGCTCCGAATCTACCGCCTCCATCACGAGGCGAAATAAACGAAAGCAAACCTCTTACAATGATCGCTATCCCGAAAATCGACAAGAAACCGGATGCATCGTGATTAAAATCCCATAAGGCGCATCAAAGTATCCATTTACGGGACCGGCCAGATTTTAATTCCAGCACAAAAGCAAGTCTTGGCTGAGCCAGCCCTGCCTGTCACAGATCGTCAAGGCAATCCTTCCTAAGGTTGATTCTCTGATTTGAATGACCCATGCCTTATTTATATTCAGCATTCGCTAAAAAACACGGAAATCTGACTCCGAATATGTTAGATTTCTCTTGCGGAGCACAATCCATCAGGGAAATTTTGGATGGAAAAGGCAGAAGTTGAGGCAGGGGGAAGAGTGATCTGCAGTTGGATCAGAAGGGCGCCTAAATTGCGTGAGCTTTTCTGATACGAATCGGCCATGTGAGCGTCAGCCTGACTGTATAACCTCATAATATAAAGGGTCTTGCGTTACGATGCTGATCAAGGGAGCTACGGAAGAAAACAGATATCGGATAAGCCGGCCGGCAGATGATTATCTGGTCAAAGGAGTCCGCACTTGGCCGGACGGCAGCCGTTACGAAGGGGAGTTCCTTGATGGACACTTTCACGGGGAAGGTACCTTCACATGGCCGGACGGAAGTGCTTATAAGGGTCAGTGGCTGAACGATTTTCCGCATGGTCAGGGTATTTTCACCTGGCCGGACGGGACCCAATATAAAGCAGAATGGGAAGAGGGAAGATCCAGGACCGAAATGTCTCGGCTCAAATCAGCGGAGGAGGAAAAGGCCGGGGCTGCGGATACTCGCTTCAAGGCCGAAGAGGCA
>JAXGRQ010000015.1:0-53582 GCA_040765725.1 Syntrophales bacterium | reverse complement strand
AAATTTTTTGATGAATTTTTTTGATGAACCTTGCTTTTTCCCCCGATTGTGTGTAGATAAAAAGCACGCAATGGAAAAGCGGAACGGGGTTATTCATTTGGGGGAGGAAAAGCCTGTACTGATACAGTAAAGACATACGCGACAGGGGCGATTATCGGCAGATGGGGCGACGGAAGCATGCCGTCTATCCGTGGAACCCGAATCGGCAGAAATACCCCCTGATCCTTCGTGATTGCATCCCGGGAGTCTCTGCGTGCCACTGGATATGGATCCATGCAAAGTGCCGGTCGTCCTGCTGTACAACCAGGACCCCTCCTGGACTCCCGATGAAAAGTCGGAAGTAGACGGCCTCTCCTCCCAATTGGCAAAGGCAATCTCCGGTGTCGGCCACCCCGTGACGCTTCTTCCGCTGACCGACAGCAATCTTTCCGCTGCGCTTCTCCCGTTCGATCGGCTTTCCCATGTCATCTTAAACTGGTGTGAAAATCTTCCCTCCATCCCGAAAAGCGAGTCCGCCGTTGTCCGGATCCTGGAATCCGCCGGCTTTACATTCACCGGGGCCGACGCTTCGACGCTGGAACTCGCGCAGAACAAGCGTGCGATGAAGGAGATCCTGAACCGCGCGGGCATCCCCACCCCGGCCTGGCGTCTGTACGAATGCCCCGATTCCGAAGGATGGGATCAGTTCCCGGCGATCGTGAAGGCCGCGAACGAACACTGCAGCGAGGGGCTGACACGGGAATCCGTGGTCATGAATGAATCGGAGCTTCAGGACCGGATCAATCA
The DNA here is from genome assembly GCA_040765725.1 of Syntrophales bacterium. Taxonomy (GTDB): domain Bacteria; phylum Desulfobacterota; class Syntrophia; order Syntrophales; family UBA5619; genus UBA5619. The sequence goes on along the minus strand of JAXGRQ010000015.1, from coordinate 52,796 downwards.
TGTGCTGGTCACCTTCGGGCAACCCGCCCTGGTGGAAGATTTCATCGACGGACGGGAGTTCCACGTGTCGCTTTGGGGAAACGGCGCCATTGAAGTGCTTCCCCCCGCGGAAATGGATTTCTCCCGGTTCAACGATATTCACGACCGGCTCTGCACGTATGAATCCAAATTCGTTCCCGGATCGAAATACTACGAAGGCATCCAAACCCTCCTTCCCGCGCCTCTGAGCCCGGAAGAGCTGCGCCGGCTTCAGGAGGTCTGCCGGTCGGCGTATCGTGCGATCGGCTGCCGCGACTATGGACGCATCGATGTGCGGATGCGCAACGGTGTCTTCCATATCCTGGATGTGAATCCCAACGCCGATATCAGCGCGGACGCCAGTTTCGCATGCTCTGCCGAACTGGCCGGCTATACGTATGGCGAAATGGGAAGCAGGATCGTGCGGCTGGCGGCCATGCGAAACGCGGACCGGTGAATGTCCCATGGTTCGCAGGATTGCCGCGAATCAGAAGAGCAGCAGGCCGATCAGGCCCGTGATCAGCCGGCGGAAGAATCGGATGACCGGATCGAGAACCCCCAGGTACAGCAGCCCGATGATGATGAAGAATCCGAAGGGTTCCAGGCGGGCCATGGCGTATCCGACGCGGTCCGGCAGAAACCCCATGAGGATCTTCGATCCGTCGAGGGGCGGAATCGGAATGAGGTTGAACGAAGCAAGGATGATGTTGATCTGCGCAAGATAATAGAGCAGCAGTCCGATCGATTCGGAGGAGGAAGGGGAAAGCAGGCGCAGCATCAGGATCGCCAGAAAGGCGAAAACCAGATTCGCAAGGATCCCCGCGGAAGAAACCCAGATCAGCCCCATACGGGTGTTCCGGATCAGGCTGAGGTTCACGGGAACCGGTTTGGCCCAGCCGAATCCGAAGATAAAGAGCATTGCGGTACCGACGGGATCCAGATGCTTCAGCGGATTGAGCGTCAGGCGGCCGTGAACTCGGGCCGTCGGATCTCCCATCAGGGAGGCGACCCAGCCATGGGCCAACTCATGGACGATGACGGAGTACAACAGCGGGACCGCCAGCAGCACAAACGTAAACGGATCCTGAATGAGAAGTTGAAGCAGCCCCATGATCCCGCCTGGTTAACGCCGATCGGATTCCTGTAATTCTTGAAAATCTGTATCCCTGCGTGCTTTTTGTTTGCAGAGGCTAACACAAAACATGCGACTACGCCAGGCGATGTGAGGTTCCCTCGACACAGAGCCGATTCTCAGGCATAGGAATCGCTTGCCGCCGACGGCAACCGATGGTAGCGTAAGGCCATATCGATTCAAGCGATGGAGGTGGATGAAAATGAAGATCATTCTCGCAGGCCACAACATCGATCAGGAGATTATCCGGGAATTCCGGGAGGAGCATCCCGAACGGCAGGATCTGACGCCCGAGACCGTTGCCGCCGCGTACGCCCGGATCAGCCGCTATCCGAAGCCGGTCAACGAACTGCGGGCCATCGCCCGCGGCGAGGTGGAAAAAGCCCGCGCATCGAACCGGAATATCGTCTTCGAGATGGGCCACAGCTCGATCGCGGAGCACGCCGTTTTCAACCTCGACGTTCTGGCCGTTTCCCGTCTTCTGGTCGAGGAGATCGAGAGATTCCGGCTTGCGTCCTACACCGAGAAGTCGCAGCGCTACGTTCTTTTTCAGGACGACTTTTTCATCCCGCCGGAAGTCCGCGAGGCGGATCTGGAAAAGACTTTTGTCTCCACCGTTCGGCATCAGAACGATTTCTACCACAGACTTTACGAGAAGCTCCGCCCCTGGGTCTTCGACCGGAACCCGGAATTGGCCGCCGATCCGAAGAACCGCGGGCTGCTGGAAGGATGGGCCAAGGAGGATGCCCGGTACTGTCTTCCGCTCGCCACCGAAACGCAGCTCGGCATGACCGTCAATGCGCGGAACGTCGAGCTGATGATCCGGCGTCTGGCCGCTTCCCCATTGGCCGAGGCCCGGGAATACAGCCGCCGTCTCTACGAGGCGACCCATGCGGTTGCGCCGTCGCTGGTCCGTTACACGGAACCCACCCCCTACGATCTCGAGACGACCGCGGCGCTCCGGGCTGAGGCGGCCGAGATTCTGGCGCATTTTCCCGCCGGTGCGCCCGATTCCGCGGCCGGCAAAGCGGGCACGGATCTCGTCCGGCTGGTGGATGTGACGCCCGAGGCCGACGAGAAGGTCCTCACGGCGATTCTGCACAGCGCTTCGGACCTTCCATTCGTGGACTGCCGGGAGGCCGCCGCGCGGATGAACCGCAAGGAGCGGGAATCCCTGGTCAAGACGGCTCTCCGTCGGATGAAGGCCTATGATGCCGCCCCGCGGGAATTCGAACAGGCGGTCCTGACCTTCGAGCTGGTGATCAGCGCAACCTGCTTCGCGCAGGTCAAACGCCACAGAATGGCCGGAATCACCGTTCAGGGGTATGATCCCAGGCTGGGCGTCACGGTGCCGCCCGCGGTAGCCGAAATCGGCATGGAGCGCGAGTTCCTTGAGCTCTGCGCCCGGACGGAAGAGACCTGGGAGCAGATCCGCCGACGGGCGTCCGCCGCGGCTGCCTATATCCTGACAAACGCCCACCGGCGTCGGGTGCTGATGCGGGTCAGCGCCCGCGAGCTTTACCATCTTGCCCGCGTCCGGGCGGACGGTCATGCCCAGTGGGACATTCGCGAGACGGCGGTGCGCATGGTCGCGCTGGGGCGGAAGGCCATGCCGCTGACGCTTCTGCTCGCCGCGGGAAAGGACGGATTCGACGCCCTATACGCCCGCGTCTTTGACGGCAACGACTGACCGCTTCAGGAAAACCCCGGTCGGCGTGTTGCTTCCGGGATCCGGACCCCGGCGCTTCGCAAGGGATGCGCCCGGGTGCGGGGCCTTTTCCGATTTCGGGGGGAAGTGTTAGGGGATGAAGGATGAGGATCGCTACCCGCCGGTGACCGGGATCGGCCGCGAGGAACACATCGGCATGGTCCGGGAGATCTTCGCAACGATCCCCGGCCGGTACGACTTCCTGAATCATCTGCTGAGTCTCCGCCGTGACGTCGCCTGGCGTCGCTTTGCCGCCCGGAGGATGGTTTTCTTCGACACCTTCCGGCTGCTGGACGTGGCGACCGGAACGGCGGACCTGGCGATCGATGCCGCGCTTTATCATCCCGGCATCCGGATCACGGGGATCGATTTCGTCCGGGAGATGCTCGTTCCAGGGCAAAGGAAGATAGCGGCGCGGGGCCTTGCCGGGCGGCTGGACCTCCTCCAGGCGGACGCGCTGGCGCTGCCGTTTCCGGACGGCAGTTTTGATGTCGCCGCCAGCGCCTTCGGGATCCGGAACATGCCGGATCGCCTGGCTGCCCTCCGGGAGATGCGGCGGGTTCTCGTTCCCGGCGGCCGGATCCAGATCCTGGAGATGAATCCACCTCCGAAATGGATCCGGCGGATCTTTTTCGCCCCCTACCTGAAACGGGTCCTCCCGGCCATCGCCCGGTTCTATTCGAAAAACCCGGCCGCCTACGGCTATCTGGTCGACTCCATCCTGAACTTCCCGACACCGGAGGCGTTCTTAAAAATGATGGCGCAAGCCGGATTCCGGGATCTGGAAAGGCACTCCCTCACCCTTGGCATCACCAGCCTGTACATCGGGCGCCTTTAGACGAAGCGGATGGAACAGGCGATCAGAAACTGGGCCGCATAGTAGAAGGGCAGCCCGATGAGACGGTTGACGTACGCCTTCGCCACGAAACGGTGGCGGGCGACAAAGACATCCGACACGTAGAACAGCACCGCCCCCACAAAGGCGAGAGTCCGCCCTGGAAGGGCGGCGTGATCGTCCTTGAGGAGCGATGCGGCGCCGATCACCATCGCGGTGATGATGGCCATGTAGGCAACGACGGGGATGCGCATCTTTCCCAGATGGGGTTGGAGCCATACAAAAACGGCCCCGCTCACCGCAATCGCGCAGACGCCGACGATCCAGGTCGACATCTCCGGAGGCGCCTTCAGGAAGAAGGCAACGGCATAGAAGAGATGGCCGGTCAGAAACGAGACGAGCCCCGCCAGAAAAAGCGGCCTCGAAAAGAAGAAGATCAGGCAGACATCGCCCGCCAGGCAGCAGATCAGGCCGGCCAGGATCAGGCCGAAGTAGGTCGGATCGCTCCCAGGGCCGGTCAGCGCCACCGCGATGAACAGAAGAGATAGGAAGGGTTTTGTCAGCAGGAGCCCTCGGGCGGACTCTTTCTTTTCGAACCGGAGGAGCGCCGCCAGCAACGGAATCGCCGCCGCCAGGATCAGAATCTCCGTCATCCGTGCCTCCGATAGGGGAAAGGGTCTTTTCGTTTCCGTTGAGCCCGCAAAATGGACGCCACCAGACATTGCAGCAGCCAGGGTCCCTATGGTCGGTCTCACTATAGGAAAAATGAGCCATCAAGTCAATGACCTCGCTTCGCTTCTCCATGGTTTTCATTTGACGGAGATCCTGTCTGATGTTAATGTGTTACATACTCATTGCCCGGATAGCCGGATATTCCGATTTTGCACGAAAACGAAAAAGACTGTTTCCGGGGATATGGTAAGGATCCGGGATTCACAAAGAAAGCGAGGGGGGCGATGACACGAAACGAAGCGGAAGAACTTCTGAGAAAATACGTCAAGAGCGAACGGATGCTGGACCACAGCATTGCCTCCGAAGCGGTTTTGCGGACGCTGGCACGGCGGCTCGGCCGTGACGAGGAGCGCTGGGGGCTCGCCGGGCTTCTGCACGACATCGACATCGAGGTTGTCGGCGGCGACCTGTCCCGGCATGGCCTGGAGGCGGAGCGCATCCTCACGGAGGCGGGGATCGATCCGGAGATGGTCGCTGCGGTCAAATCGCACAATGAAGCCGTCTGCGGGGCCGCACGGAACACGGAGCTGCAGCACGCCCTGGCCGCCGGCGAAACGATCACCGGGCTGATCGTGGCCACGGCCCTTGTCTATCCCGACAAGAAAATCGCGAGCGTAAAGGTGAAATCGATCACAAAACGGATGAAGGAAAAGGCGTTTGCGGCTTCGGTGAACCGCGATACGATCCGGGAGTGTGAGAAGATCGGCCTGCCGCTGGACGAGTTCGTGGAGATCAGCCTGGGGGGCATGCGGGAGATCGCCGACCGCATCGGATTGTAATCAGCGGATCCGTCGTTTCAGTTCCTGAATCAGGGTCGTGCAGACCTGACTGGCGTCGGCAACCACCGCGACATCGGCCCGTTTCATCATCGACGCGTTCGGATTTTTGTTCACCGCAATGACGAATTTCGCGCCGTTGCAGGCGGCGGTGTGCTGGATGGCCCCACTGATCCCGAAGGAGAAGAGGATCTGCGGCCGGATCTGCCGGCCGGCCTGGCCGACCAGCATGTCGTGGCCGGCCCAGTCGGCATAGACCACGGGGCGCGTCGCGCCCACCTCGCCCCCCAGCAGTTCGGCCAGCTCGAAAAGCTTCGCGAATTTCTTCTTGCTTTGCAGACCGCGTCCGCCGCAGACGACCACCTTCGCGTCCTCCAACTTCTGCTCCCGCTGGGGGCGGCGTTCCGACCGGATCAGCCGGACCCGGTCGGCCGGAAGGTCCTTCGGCAGCGGAACTTTCACCACCTTGCCGGTCCGGGCGTTGTCGTGCGGTATCTCCTGGAAGGTTCCGGGACGCACGGTCGCCATCTGGGGCCGCCGCTCCGGCGTGATGATCTCGGCCACGAGGCTTCCGCCGAAGGACGGGGCCGTCTGGACGAGGAGGCCTTCCGGATTGATATCGAGGCCGATGCAATCGGCGGTCAGGCCCGTTCCCAGGCGCTTGGCCAGGCGAGGGGCAAACTCCCGGCCGAAGGTGGTCGCGCCGATCAGGATGATTTCGGGTTTTTCCCGCCGGGCCAGCCGCTCCATCAGCAGCGCATACGTCTCCATGCTGTACAAGGCCAATCGCGGATGATCGGTCAGGTAGACCTTATCGGCGCCGTGCGCGATGTATTCCTGCACCACCCCGCAGAAAGTCGGGTTTTGAGCCAGGGCATCATCCACCCACTCCTCCGTCCAGTGGCCGAAGACGACGGCGCACACCTCGGCGTCGATTTTGACCGCCAACTCCCTCGCCCGGGAGAGGAGCTGAAGCGTCACGCGATTCTGAAAATAATTCCGGTAGTCCCCGAAGACCCAGATGCCCCGTTTTTTTTCGCTCATTTTCGGTCCGTTTTCAGGTCCCTGCCGATGGCCCCGCCGATCTTGTCGTCGAACCGCTCCAAGAGCTGCTCGACGATCCGCTTGGGCGCCCCGGTGAGGACGACATTCTTTTTTCCCGCCGTCGGCGAATAGACATTCAGGATCTTCGTGGCGGATCCCTTCGCCCCGATTTTCTCCGAATCGAGGCCGACGGCCGCCCCGTCCAGCGAAACGATATCCGCCCCCTCGAATGCCGCCTGGAGACCGCCCAGCGGAACGTATCGAGGGGCGAACAGCCCGGAGCAGGTCAGGGTCACCAGACCGGGCAGCTCCATTTCCAGGGTTTCCAGAAAGTTGTCGGCACGCCGCTGCATCCGGACCGTGCGGCCCGTAATCTCCAGCTCGTCCACATAGGCCACGCTGGGGATGTCCAGTTCTTCGGCGAGCTGGGGTCCGACCTGGGCCGTTTCGCTGTCGCTCGTCGATGATCCGCAGAGGACGAGGTCGAACCCGGGACAGGTCTTTTGAATCGCCCGGGCCAGGGTATGGGAAGTCGCCGCCGTGTCCGCGCCGGCCATGTTCCGGTCGGTCAGCAAAATGCCCCGGTCCGCACCGAGAGCCACAGCCTCCCGCAGCACCTCCTCGGCCATCGGCGGGCCCATCGTGATCACGGTGACGCTGCCGCCCAATTTCTCCCTGAGCCGGAGAGCGGCATCCAGCGCCGAACGGCAGTCCGGGTTGATCATTCCCTCCGCCAGATCCCGCATCAGTGTCCCCGTCTTCGGATTCCACGGGAGTTCGGAAACCATCGGCACCTGTTTGATGCAGACAACCAGCTTCAACATTCTCTATGTCCTTTGGGCAAGCACCGCGCGGGAGATGACCATCCGCTGGACCTCGCTTGTCCCTTCGTATATTTCAGTGACCTTCGCGTCCCGGAAATAACGTTCGACGTTGTACTCCTTGCTGTAACCGTATCCCCCGTGAATCTGGACCGCCAGGCTCGTCACGCGCGAGGCCAGCGAGCTGCAGTACAGCTTCGCCATCGCAGATTCCGCCCCGAAGGATCGCCCCGCGTCCCTCGCCGCGCAGGCGCGGTAAAGCAGCAGCCTCCCCGCGTCGATCTCGGTCGCCATATCGGCAAGGTAGTTCTGGATCGTCTGGAAGGAGGAGATCGGCTTCTTGAACTGCTGCCGCTCCTTGGAGTAGCGGACCGATTCTTCGAAGGCCGCTTGGGCAATGCCCAGGGCCTGGGCCGCGATCCCGATTCGGCCCGTATCGAGGGTCGCCAGACCGATCTTGATCCCGTCGCCGGGCCGGCCCAGCAGGTTCGCCTCCGGAACGCGGCACTCCTCCAGAAAAAGGGAGGATACGGGGTTCGCCCGCATCCCGCAGAGATCCTCGATCTCCCCCACGGAAAAGCCGGGGGTTTCCTTCTCCACGATGAAGACGCCGGCGCTCTTCTGCGGGTTAGCCGGATCGGTGATCGCAAAGATCAGGGCCGTCCCGCAGATCCCGCCGTTGGTGACGAAGATCTTCGTTCCGTTGATCACATAATCCCGGCCGTCCCGGACGGCCGTCATCTCCACGCCGCCCGCGTCCGAACCCGCATTGGCCTCGGTCAAACAGAATGCGCCGATCCGTTCGCCGGAAACCATCGCCGGCAGAAATCTCTTTTTTTGCTCGTCCGTCCCGAAACGGACGATCGGATAAACCCCGACGCTGTTGTGCACGGTGAGACAGAGGCCGACCGCGGCGCTGACGCGGGAAATCTCCTCCATCACGATCGCGTAGCTGATCGTGTCCATCTCCGCCCCGCCGTAAATCTTTGGAGCCTGAAGGCCGAAAAAATGCAGCGGCCGCATCTTTTCCACGATCTCCCATGGGAAGCGGGCGTCGCGGTCGATGTCATGCGCGATGGGCGCAAGCTCCGCCTCGGCAAACATGCGCACCGTTCTGCGGACCACCTTGTGTTTCATGCAGGGATTGAAATCCACGTTCCTCTCTCCAGAGACGCTCCCCCGGTTTCCCGGCGGGAATGGAGCGGCATCCTATCTCAATCATGAAGGAAAATCAAGTCTTCGGAACTCGGCTGCGGAAAAGGACGGGAAAACGGACGGAGCCGATCGACAAAGCGACGGCAACCGCGGGCATCGCAGCGAGGCCCTTCGCTAAGCCGACACCCCTTTGCCCAAGACGGTCTGTTGATATCCCTCACGCAGGTAATACCGGCTCCCATCCTGCACTCGGACGACATCGTGTTTCACCAGCTCGCCGAGCGCCCTGGGCCTGTAGTCCCGCATTCCGATATGAAAAAGGGAGGACTTGCAATAGGGGAGCTCCACCGCCGACGCCGGATCAACCGCCTTCTTTTGCTTCAGATCCCGGATGATGAATTCGCAGGCCCTTTTCATCCGCCATCCGGCAACGCGGAGGGCAAGGATGAAGGCCGCGATGGTCAACAGGATCATCAGGATCATTTTCACGGTTTCGGACATGATCGGATACCTCACTTGTTCGGTGACAATGATCGTTTCGTCCGTTTTGCCTAATAGGTCATCCGGTAAATGGGAAACCGGCTGCACAGCCCGACAACATCCGCCTTTACTCTGTCCCGACGCTCTTTATCCTCGGGATGTTTGACGACCTCGACGACCCACCGGGCGATGGTCCGGACCTCCTGCTCTCCCATTCCCCGGCTGGTCAAGGCGGGCGTGCCCAGCCGAATGCCGGACGGTTTTTTCGCCGTGCCGTGGTCTCCCGGAATCTTGTTTTTGTTCACAACGAGGTTCGCTTCTTCCAGCAGGACCGAGGCCGCTTCCCCATCGATGTTCCATTTCGACAGATCCAGCAGCAGCAGATGGTTGTCCGTCCCGCCGGTTACGATATCCGCCCCATGCTCCCGCAGGGCTTCCGACAGCGTCTTGGCGTTTTGAACCACGTCCCGGATGTACTGACGGTATTCCGGAGTGCCCAGATGCTTCAGCCCAACGGCGATCGCCGCGATATTGGACTGATGGGGTCCGCCCTGCAACGTCGGAAAAACGGCACGGTCCACCTTTTCGGCGTGCTCCGCCTTGCACAGAATGATCGACCCGCGGGTCATGCGAAGGGTCTTGTGGGTGGTGGTGGTAACGATGTCGCAATGGGGCACGGGCGTCGGATGATCTCCGGTCACGACCATCCCGGCAATGTGCGAGATGTCCGCCATCAGAAAGGCCCCTGTCTCGCGGGCAATCCGTCCGAAACGGGCGAAGTCGATGATCCGAGGATAGGCGCTGGCCCCGCAAACGATGAGTTTCGGTTTGGACTCCAGGGCCTGCTTGCGAATCTTCTCGTAATCCAGCAGGCCCGTCACGGGATCGACGCCATATTGCACAATGTCGAACAGCCGGGAGACGACATTCGCCTTGGCGCCGTGACTCAAGTGTCCGCCCGCATCAATCTCCATACTCAGGATTCGATCGCCGATCTTCAGAAGCGAGAGATAAGCGGCAATATTGGCGGCGCTGCCCGAGAGGGCCTGCACATTGGCATGTCCGGCGCCGAACACGGCTTTCGCCCTTTCGACGGCCAAGGATTCCAGCCGATCGATGTTTTCCAGCCCCCGGTACCATCGTTCTCCCGGGTAGCCCTCGCTGTAAATGCCCGAAAGCATGGAGCTGATCGCTTTCATCAGGGATTTGGGGGGATAGTTCTCGGAGGCGATCAGGTTGATGGTCTCTTCATTGCGCTTCATCTCATCACGGATGATTTGATTGACCGCAGGATCGAACGTGGCAAGCTTTTCTTCCAGAAGATTCATAACTCCCCCTTTGCCGATTAGGATCAAAGCGGTCCGACCATAGGAGAAAAAAAGAATCCTGTCAAGGACAACGGGGCAACGGGGAACTTCCGACCGGCAATCTTTTAATGCTGTTCGATACTTGACAAATGCCGGGGAAACCCCATATTGAAGTCGTGACATTACCGACGCATTGCCCCCGTTTTCCGGCAATCGTTCCCGGGTCCGATACAGAAAGATGAAAAGACCTGCGAGGGGAAAATGAAATATGCAGAAACATTATAAATTTTCGATCTGGTATGTGTTGCTGGGAATTTGGGTGGTTCTGCTTGTCCAGAATTATATCGCCTCGATGTTCGCCGCCCAGGTGATCCCGTACAGCCAGTTCCTCAGCCTCCTGAAAGCGGGCAAGGTGACGGAGATTGCCGTTACGGCCAACCAGATCCAGGGGAAAATGAAGGTCGACGGAGAAGCGGGGGACTTCAGGCTGTTCAAAACGATCCGTGTCGATCCGGATCTCTCCGCAATGCTCGAACAGTATCCCGTCTCCTTCAAGGGCGAAATCGAATCCACCTTCCTGCGCGACCTCTTCTCGTGGATCTTCCCGCTGCTGCTGTTCGTCGGCGTCTGGTATTTCCTGATGAAACGGATGGGCGGCCAGCAGGCGGGCTTCATGACCCTGGGCAAGAACAAGGCGAAGATCTACATGGAGAACGAACTCAACGTCACCTTCGCCGACGTCGCGGGGGTGGATGAGGCCAAACAGGAGCTGGTCGAGGTCATCGAATTCCTGAAGACGCCGGGCAAGTTCACGGAAATCGGCGGACGCATTCCCAAGGGCATCCTGCTGGTCGGTCCGCCCGGAAGCGGCAAGACCCTGCTGGCCAAGGCGGTCGCCGGCGAGAGCGGCGTTCCCTTTTTCAGCCTTTCCGGTTCGGAATTCGTCGAGATGTTCGTCGGCCTCGGCGCGGCCCGTGTCCGGGACCTTTTCACCCAGGCCAAGGGAAAGGCCCCCTGCATCATCTTTATCGACGAACTCGACGCGCTGGGGAAGGCACGCGGTTTCAGCGCCGTCGGCGGTCACGACGAGCGGGAACAGACCCTCAACCAACTCCTGGTCGAGATGGACGGGTTCGATCCGAAGGTCGGCGTGATCCTGATGGCGGCGACGAACCGCCCGGAGATCCTCGATCCGGCGCTGTTGCGCCCCGGCCGGTTCGATCGCCATGTTCTCGTCGATCGGCCGGACAAGGTCGGACGGGAGCAGATTCTCCGGGTTCACCTGAAGAAAATCAAGGCGGTTGCGGACCTGTCCGTGGAGAAACTGGCCAATATGACCCCCGGGATGGTGGGCGCCGATCTGGCGAACCTCGTCAATGAGGCGGCATTGCTGGCCGTGCGGCGGAACAAAAACGAGGTGGGGATGGAGGAATTCGAAGAGGCTGTCGAGCGGATCGTCGCCGGCCTGGAAAAAAAGAACCGCCTGATCAACGCCAGCGAACGGGAAACCGTCGCCTACCACGAAATGGGACACGCCATGGTGGCCCTCTCGCTCCCCGGCACCGATCCCGTGCAGAAGATCTCGATCATTCCCCGCGGTGTTGCCGCCCTCGGCTACACGATGCAGGTCCCGACGGGAGACCGTTTCCTGATGAAAAAGACCGAGCTGGAGAACAAGATCGCATCGCTACTGGGGGGACGGGCCGCGGAGGAACTGATTTTCGGGGACATCTCCACCGGCGCCCACAACGACCTCGCGCGGGCGACCGACATCGCCGGCAGCATGATTCGCGAGTACGGCATGAGTGCGTCCCTCGGACAGGTTTATCTGGCGGGGGATAAACAGCCTCTCTTCCTCGGCGTCGGTCCGAAAGAATCGGGCAACTACAGCGAGGCGACCGCCGAGTTGATCGACCGGGAGGTCCGGGAGATCATCAGCCGGGAATATGAACGGGCAAAGGCGATCCTGACCGCGACGAAGCAGACCCTGATCCGGGGAGCGCGTCTCCTGCTCGAAAAGGAGAAGCTCGACGGGGAGGAGATCCGGGCCCTCCTGGCAGAAGCTCCGGCTGTCGAAAAAGCCGATTGAACTGGATTTTCCTCTGAAATCCTGATAAGCGAAGCTTCCCGAAAGGCTCGCACGCGGGAAGGCTGCAAAAGAGTTCGGATTGCGGACAACAGAAAGGGAGAGTTCGATGGCATCCAAAAGCAAGGAAACGAGGCTGCAGCAGAAGGCCGTTCTGGAGGCGAAATTGCAGAAGCGTCTGGCTCTTCTCGCCGAAAAGGGAGCGGATGAGAAGAAAACGGCGCGGGACGTGCAGGTCAAGGAATTGAAGGCAAAACTTCAGCAGACAGCGGCGCGTCTGAAGGCGATCGACGCTGATGAGGCGCGGACGGCCAAGTTGGCCGCGCTGAAGGCGGAACGACTGGCGCAACCCAAGAAAGAAGCCCCTAAGGCAAAGAAAGCCGCTGCGGAATTGCCGCCGGAGGCGAAGACCAAAAAGAAAAAGAAGAAGGAGGAAAAGGAAGAGGCCCAGCCACAGACGGCTTAGTCTTTTTCTTTCACACCACATCCGATATCTGCTTCGACGGAGCGGGGCGGCGCCATGTCTCCTTCTGTCGTGGAGGAACCGCACCTCTTCCGGAATTCCACCCTCCCGGATCATTCTGTTGAATCCTCGACGGCATCCAGCCTTTGCAAGCCGGAAAGATGGGAGGTGTCGTTCATCAGGATGAGGCGGGTCCGGTGCTCCGGATGGCATTCCAGCGCCGAGAGCGAACAGTTGGTCATCAAAAAACGGCTTCGAAAAATCGGATCCAGCCCGAGGGCATGGCAGAGGATGCCCCTGAGCGGTCCGCGGTGGGCCGATATCAAAACGGTTCCCCCTTCCCGCGCTTCCCGCGCCGCCATATCGAAAACACGGCCGGCCCTTTGCTGCAGCGATAGAAAATTTTCGCCGCCGGTGGGGTTCCCGACTCGGCCTCCTTGCAGCCAGGCCTCCCAGTCTTCCGGGAAGCGTTCGCTGATCTCCTGATAGGTGAGACCCGCCCACCGGCCGTAATCGCATTCCCGGAGCTCCGGCATCGGCAGAATCGGGACGGTCTGAGGTTGTCGGGCCGCGATGATTCGGGTAGTTTCGAGCGCCCTTCCAAGGTCGCTGGTGTAGATCCGATCCAGCCGCACGGATTCCAGACGGACCGCCAGGGCTTCCGCTTGTTTTCGTCCCCGCTCGTGCAAAGGGACGTCGGTTTGGCCCTGAATGCGCTGGTTCCAGTTCCACGCCGTTTCGCCGTGTCGCACAAGATAAATAATCGAAATGGCTCACCTCCGTTTTAGGGCGGATCTTTGACCGGCCCGCCCGGGCCCGTATGCAAAAGTGTCGTAGAAAATAGACAGGCCGGGGAAGGTTTGTCAAGAAACAAATCTTTCCCAAATCTTTACCAGATCCGGAGCGGAAGATGATAAGGTCTTTTTTTCATGTCCTTTTTCATTGACAGACACGCATGACTTCCCTATAGTGCACCGCCAAAACCGAGCTTTCCCATCCAACAGCAATGGAAATCCGTAAAAAGCTGCAAACCCGTATTGAAAACGCAAAGTGGGGGCCACATTGAAAACGTTCCTATCGTCCCGACGGCCTCCTCTTTTCCACCCCTTCTTCTGGATTCTTTTTCACGCCATCCTGCTCACGGTGAACATCCTGTTCAGTGCGTTGCATTTCCCGCCGGACCGCTTGTCCTTCTGGCTGGCTTTGGTCAATGCATCGGCGGTGGTTGTTTTTCTGGGATTTTCCCTCCTTTTGATCTGGAATCTGGGAATCGGCCGCTTTTTTCATTCCACCCGGGTAGAAACCCTTTTTTATGCTTTCCTGGGCTTTCTGGCCACCCTTTACATTTCGGATATCTTTTACTTCAGGGTTATGGGGACCGGTCTGGGCCTGTTTTTCAAATACCTATGGCGTTTGCCCCTGGCCGACATACGCGATCTGATCATTGCGACACAGATCTCCAAGTTCAACCTCCTGTTGCTGGCTGTTTTTTTGCTTCTCCTCCCTGCAATCCTTTGGTGGATCGCCCGGGGAACGATGTATCTCTCGAAGCGCCGGCCGTTTTACCTGCCGTCGGGGGTTTTGCTGGCCATGACCATCCTTTCGTTCGCCACAACGGCAGCCTGTCAGTGGATCGTCCAGCGACAAGGCGATACCTACCACTGGGGGTTGTATGCAAAGGCCCTTCCCGTGTATCTGCCGATTCTGGAGACGGGCGGACAAACCGTCACCATGGCCGTCCGCGTCCGGCCTTATGAACGGCTGGATCAAAAGGCTGCCGATCTTCCGATCGCTGCCGGACACCTTCCGCAAGACCTCCCGGTTTTTGTCGTGATCTCCGAAACCGTCCGCCAGGATTTTGTGATCCCGGAACTCATGCCGAACCTTCATGCCTTTCAAAACAACAACATCTCCTTCCGGCATTCCTTCTGTTCCGGGAACAGCACCCACTACTCGTGGTTCTCGATCCTGTATGGGGCCCATCCGATCTATTGGAATGCCCAGCGCAGCGGGGAGGATCAGCTCGGAAGTCCGGCCCTTCAGGTGTTGAAAAAGGCCGGGTTCAAGATTCATCTCTACTCCAAACCCCATCACCTGAGGTACCTCGGATTCGGAGAATTGATATTCGGGAAGGATCACCGTCTTGTCGATGAGGCCGTCATCGCACCGGCCTTATCCACGTGTGGGGCCGATCAATATTCCGTGGACAAGCTGAAAGAGCGCATCCGTCAAGGCCTGCCTCCCGGCAGGCATCTCTATCTCCTTTTTCTCGACTCCACGCATCATAACTACACGTTCCCCGAGGATTTTCCAACGCCCTTTCGTCCCTTCGTGGATGATTTTTCTTACCTGAAATTGGATTATTCCGCGGATGACGTGGATAAAATAAGGAACCGCTACAAAAATGCACTGCATTACGTCGATTCCCTTTTCGGACAGGTGCTTCAGGCGTTGAACGAGACGGGTGTCTATCCGAAATCCTTGATCGGATTCGTTGCGGACCATGGCGAGGAGTTCATGGAACACGGCGCCCTCATCCACGGCAGCAATCTGTTCGATCCCCAGATGCGCGTTCCGATCTGCTTCAAAAAACCCGGCGGCGGCCGCCGGCAAATGGACCGGATCGTTGCCGGCATTGACTTCTTCCCGACGTTACTGGACTTTCTCGATCTATACGGCCAGTCCAAGCCCGTCCTTCAGGGAACCTCTGCATTGGATCCCGACCGTCCGAATTCGGCGCTCCTGGCCAACAACCATGCAGCCGAAGACCCCTATGATTTTGCGTTGTTTAACGGAAATTACAAACTGCGTTTCAGGCTGGACGAAAATGACGCGCGGCAATCCTCAAAAGTAACCTTCACGGGGGCTTGTGACCGACGGGACCAACCGGTTTCCTTTGCCGGCAAGAACGCCGAACCGCTGGCCCTATTCATTCAACGGCAATTTTCGAAGGAGTTGCGAGGCATCTCATTTCTGACGTTCCGCGACCCTCCTTGATCACCGGCTTGCCCGGCTGTCATGCACTCGGGTATATTGCTCTTATTATTGTCGTTCTTTCACGGAACATATCCGGCATGCTCAAGGATCGTGATCCCTCTTTTTCGCCTTGCGGTGTCTGCGGGTTTCTAAGAAAAACCGGACATTCGCGCGATCAGCTCCATCGCCCCGCCGGAGATCACCGGGATCGTCAAATTGTCATTGAAGGGCAGCGGGAGCACCTCGACGGCCGCTGCAACCACTGCGCCGGCAAGCAAGAGACCGAATGGCAGCGGAAGGGCAGTCAGGCTGAGCAGAATGCCTGACCCTATTGCGGCTGCAAAAAACGCCAGCGTCCCCTCCAGGCTTTTCTCTCCCACAATTTTTGTCTTTCCGAAACGTTCCCCGACCGTTGTCGCCATGACATCTCCGCAGGCGAGAAACAAGATGGCTGCTGAAGCGATCCCCACCGGATACAGGAAGAGCGTCAGTCCGACACCCAGTACATAAGGGATCATGCCTGTCAGCTTGTTCCCTTCGTTCTCCCGAATGAAGCTGCCAAACCACGCTTGTAGGAACCTCTGAAACGCGCAGACCTTGAAACGGGTGATTTCAAAGATCAGCACCATCAACGCAATCAGGCCGTATCCGATCAGCGCGTCCCGTCTCCCGAGCAGCCAGTAGAGCGAAAGGAGCCCCAGCCCGCCGAAAAGATGAAAAAATTTGCGTCCGAGATGCTTGACCATTGGATGGACTATTTCGTGAAAATGTTTTTTAGTTGGACTATATAGGAAAGCCGTCCACACATGTCAATGAAAAGCGGGGAATTCCGACCCAATGAAGCAAGCCAAGAATATCTTGCTTGATCGAATCCGGATCCGACGGAGGCTCGTCCGATGGTATGATGGTCACCGACGTGATCTTCCCTGGCGCCAAACGGACGATCCTTACGCGATCTGGGTCTCCGAAATCATGCTCCAGCAGACGCGGGTGGAAACGGTCATCCCCTATTACCTGCGGTTTCTCGAAAAATTCCCGACAGTCGAAGCGCTGGCGCTTGCCGAACCGGGCGAGGTTATCAAGACCTGGGAAAATCTGGGATACTACACCCGGGCGAGAAACCTCCAGAAGGCGGCCCGGGAGATCACGGATCGGTTCGGCGGACGGATTCCCGCCGACCGGGAGGAGATCCTCCGGCTGCCGGGGATCGGGCGGTACACCGCAGGGGCGATTCTCAGCATCGCCTTCGGCCGTCCCGTACCGGCCGTCGACGGCAATGTCCGCCGCGTGATCAGCCGCCTCTGCGCGATGGAAGAGCCGATCGACGACCCTGTGGTCCGGGAACGAATCGAGGCTTTGGTCCAAACAATGATCCCCAAACGGAATCCGGGCCGTTTCAACCAGGCTCTGATGGAATTGGGGGCGGTCTGCTGCACACCGAGGAACCCGTCCTGTACTTCCTGTCCCCTTCAAACCGACTGCCGGGCGCGGAAACAAGGTCTTACGGATCGGCTGCCTGTCCGCAGGAAAAGAAAGGTTATTCCACACAGGAAGGTCGTCGCCGCGATCCTCCTCAATGGAAAAAAGCGGGTCCTGATCGTCCAGCGGCCCGGCCACGGCCTTCTCGGCTCGCTCTGGAAATTTCCCGGGGGAGTCCTCGATCCCGGAGAATCTCCCGAAGACGGGCTGAAACGGCTCGTGCGGCAGGAGCTGGACATTGGAATCGTCGTCGGACCCGCCATCGCCATGGTGAAACACGCCTATACGCATTTCCGTATCACACTCACCGCCTTTGAGTGCGTTCTATTCGAGGGAATCCCCTCCGGTCCGGCCTGGCGCTGGGCCGGTGTCAGGGAAATCGAGAAGCTGCCCTTTTCCAAGGCGGACCGGTTGATCGCCGTTTCTGTCGTGAAGGACCTCCGGGCGGCATGACCCTGCTCGACACCGAATATCGGGAATTTCCGGGTTCTGTTTTCGGGTTATTGACCTTCCGAGACTTGATGACTATACTATGCTCGACGGAACGTTCCCCCTCGGAGAGGAAACATGGCCAGCGCACGGATACCGGTCACCCCCGCGATCCTTTTCATGAAGAAAAACGGGATGGCCTTCACGCTTCGTCCTTACCGCTACGAGGAACACGGGGGCACGCGGGTATCGGCTCGTGAGCTGGGAGTGGACGAGCATCTCGTGATCAAGACCCTCGTCATGGAGGACGATCGGGGGGATCCGCTGATGATCCTGATGCACGGGGATCGGGAGGTCTCCACGAAATCCCTGGCGCGGCTTCTCGGCGTCAAGGCCGTTTCGCCCTGCAGGCCGCAGGCGGCACAGAAGCATACCGGCTATCGTGTGGGGGGAACCTCCCCGTTCGGAACGAAAAAAGCCCTCCGGATTTTCATGGAGGAGGGGATCGCCGGCCTCCCCCGGATTCTGATCAACGCCGGCAGCCGGGGGCTGCTCGCCGAGATGTCTCCGGCGGAACTGATCCGGGTTCTGAACCCTGTTGCCGTAAAGGTGGCCATATGAAAGACGAACAGATGGTGATCCGCTGCCTCAACTGCGGCACCAAAAACCGCATCCCGCAGAAAAGGCTCCATGACCGGCCGTTGTGCGGAAAATGCGGCACAACATTGGACGAAATGATCATCCGCTGCCTCAACTGCGGCACCAAAAACCGCATGCCCGAAAACCGCCTCAACGAAAAGCCGCTGTGCGGCAAATGCGGCGCGGCGCTGGTGGTCACCAGCGATCAGGGCCGGCCCATCGAGGTAACCGACGGCACATTCAGCCGCGAGGTGCTCTCGTCAAACGGTTCGGTCCTCGTCGACTGCTGGGCGCCTTGGTGCGGCCCCTGCCGAACGGTGGCGCCGATCCTCGACGAGCTGGCCTCCAAATACGCGGGCGGGGTCCGGATCGCCAAGCTCAACGTGGACGAAAACCCGCTGACGGCTTCACGCTACGAGGTGCAAAGCATCCCGACGATGCTGCTGTTCAAGGATGGAAAGCTGGTCAACCGTCTGGTCGGCGCACTGCCGAAGTCGGCTATCGAACAGCATCTCACGGCCATCATGAAAACCAATTAATCCCATTGACATCACCAAGGAATCCACCATGTCCGACTCGACCGAACTTGACCGCAAAATGATCTACCACTGCCGTGTCTTCGATGTTTACGAAGGCGACGCGCAACTTCCCGACGGACGGATCTTCAAACAGAGCTGGATAGACCACCGCCCCTGCATCGCCGTCGTCCCGGTAAACTCCGACGGAAACCTGGTTCTGATCCGGCAGTACCGTCACGCCACCGGCGGGATGATCGTGGAGATACCCGCCGGAAATATGGATCGGGACGGCGAATCCGTGGAAGACTGCGTCCAGCGGGAGCTCACCGAGGAGATCGGATTCCGGGCAGGCCGATTGATCCCGTTGTTCGAAGGGTATCTTGTTCCGGGATACTGCAACGAATACATGTATTTCTACCTCGCCCTCGATCTTCATCCGGCCTCGCTTCCCGGTGACGAAGACGAGTACATCCGGCTCATGACGGTTTCCTTCGCCGAGGCCCGGCGGATGATCCGCGAGAAAGAAATTATCGATACCAAAACGGCCTTGGGAATCCAAATGGCCCGTGATCTTCTGGAACCGGTCTCGGGCGGCCGATGAACGGAGAAGCCGGATTCCGGATCAAACTGACAGCGGGGATTCGCTCCGGCCTGAAAAAAGGCTGGGACGGTTTTATCTGGATGATGAAGATCGTCATCCCGATCTCTCTCTTTACGGCAATCCTCGACTGGAGCGGCCTTCTCGGCCGCCTCGATTTCCTCCTCAAACCCATGATGGGCTGGCTCGACCTCCCCCCCGCGGCGGCCCTGCCGCTTATCATCGGGATGCTGAGCTCCGTCTACGGCGGTCTGGGGGCAATGATCGTATTTCCGTTCAGCCCGGCCCAGATGACACTGATGGCCGTCTTCATCCTGACGGCCCACTCGCTGATTCAGGAAGGGATCATTCAGGGACAGTCGGGAATCCACCCCTTGAAGGCTACGCTGGTCCGGATCGGCGCGGCCGTCGTCACCGTGCTGATTCTGATCCCCTGGGTCGGAAGCTCCACGCTCATGCCGACCACTGCAAACGGCGCCCTTCCGGTCAGCCCGGCCTTCCCGGAAATGATCCGACACTGGGCATTGACGACCTTTCGGCTCGTGGCCAAGATTTTCTTCATCATCATGGGCCTGCTTACGCTGCTTGAACTCCTGAAGTCTTTCGGACTGATTCATCCTTTCGTCCGGACGCTCGAACCGTTTCTGCGGATCATGGGTCTCGACCGCCAAGTCGGGTTTCTGTGGATGACCGCAGTGATTTTCGGCCTCTCTTACGGCGGGGCCATCATCGTGGAGGAGGCCAAAAGCGGCCACCTCAGCCGCGACGATCTGGAGCTCCTTCACCTTTCGATCGGGGTGAACCATTCCATGGTCGAGGACCCGCCTCTTTTTCTGCCGCTGGGGATCCACCCGTTCTGGCTTTACGTGCCCCGCCTCGTGATGGCAATCATCATCGTCCGGCTGGTGCGCCTCCACCAGAGATTTGTCCGCCGTCCCATGCGAATCTGCTAAAGCCAAAACCTTTTCCGGACAGAAAAGGTCTCCTTGCCCCCGCAACGGATTTCTGCTATGGATTTTTCGAAGAGAATCGTTGTTCAACCCGGATATCGATGTCCGGCATAGCGTGGAGACTCGGGGTCGAAATGATAAGGCACGCGGAGCTGCCGAAATGGTAAAGGGTTACGGGCACACAAGGGGTCCGCATCGCCGTGGATGCCTCCCGAACATGCGAGAGGGGGACAGGTGCTATGATCTACAGTGAGGAGTTCGAGACACTGCCGCGAGAGGTTTTGGAGGCCCTTCAGCTCAAAAGGCTCAAGCAGGTCGTCCAGCGCGTCTACCATACCGTCGGTTTTTACCGAAAGGCATTCGACAAGGCGGGTGTGACGCCTGACGACATCAAAACGCTGGACGATCTCCGGAGGTTCCCGTTCACGACCAAGCAGGATCTCCGGGAAAATTATCCGTTCGGCATGTTCGCCGTCCCGATGAGCAGCATTGTCCGTCTCCATGCCTCTTCCGGAACGACCGGTCGCTCGACCGTCGTCGGCTACACGAAGCGCGACATCGAAACCTGGTCGGAGCTGATGGCACGCTGTTTTGTCGCCGCGGGGGTCACGAAAAACGACATCATCCACAACGCCTACGGCTATGGCCTGTTCACCGGGGGACTGGGGGCCCATTACGGCGCGGAGAAACTGGGCGCGAGCGTGATCCCGATGTCCGGGGGCAACACGAAGCGGCAGATCATGATTCTCCAGGATTTCGGCCCGACGGCGATCTGCTGCACCCCCTCCTACGCGCTGAACCTCGCCGAACAGGGAAAGGCGATGGGCATCGACATGAGGTCTTTGAAGCTCCGGGTCGGCGTCTTCGGCGCGGAACCCTGGAGCGACAAGATGCGGCAGGAGATCGAGAACGTTTTGGGAATCACGGCGCTGAACATCTATGGCCTGTCGGAAATCATGGGTCCCGGGGTTGCGATGGAGTGCATCGAGGGCCGCAACGGGATGCATATCTTCGAAGACCACTTCCTGACCGAAACGATCCATCCCGAAACCGGCGAGATTCTGCCGCCGGGCGAGTCCGGGGAGCTCGTTTTCACGACGATCACCAAGGAAGCCTTCCCGCTCATCCGCTTCCGCACCCGGGACATCTCCCGCCTGTTGACGGAACCCTGCCGCTGCGGACGCACGCTCCATCGAATGGACCGCGTCACGGGACGCAGCGACGACATGCTGATCATCCGCGGCGTCAATGTCTTCCCCTCACAGATCGAGGCGATCCTCCTGGCCATCGAGGGCGTTGAACCGCAATATCAGCTGATCGTGGACCGCGCCGGCAATCTCGACACCCTGGAAATCCAGGTCGAGGTCGGCGAACAGATCTTTGCCAACGCGGATGAGGTGAGGGTTCTCCAGAAAATGGAACGGCGGATCGTCAAGGACATCAAGGATTATCTCGGGATAACCGCCAAGGTGAAACTGGTGGAACCCAAAACGATCCAGAGGTTGGAAGGGAAGTCGAGCCGGGTTCTGGACAAGCGCAGGATCTGATCCTGAAGGAAAGGGGGCAACCGATGAAGGTCGAACAGATTTCCATATTCCTGGAGAACAGGCCGGGCAGTCTCGAGCAGGTCTCGAAGATTTTGAAGGAGGCCGGAATCAACATCCGCACCCTGACGCTGGCGGACACCTCCGATTTCGGCATCCTGCGCATGATCGTCAATGATGTGGAAACGACATCCCGCGTCCTGAAGGAAAACGGCTTCCGGGTCAGCCGGACAAATGTCGTGGCGGTGGAAGTCCCGGACCGTCCGGGCGGGCTCCACGGGATTCTCGAGGTCCTCGCCAAAAACGAAATCAGCGTGGAGTATCTCTACGCGTTCGTGGAGCGCAGCGGCGAGAACGCCGTGCTGATTTTCCGGTTCGACGCCCCGGACAAGGCCATCGAAATTCTCAAGCAAAACAACCTGAACGTCCTGCCGGGAGAAAAACTCTACGCGCTGTAGAAATTCGATACGGCTTCCGGCCGTGCTTCAAACAACCAAACCACAAAAACCCCGCAGCCCTGAATAGGATGCGGGGTTTTTTGATTCGCGGCCGGGGTGGTCCTACGTCATCAGCCCTGCCCGGACGGTGCGCGAGTCGAAAAGGTTCCGGTTCAGCGGAAGGTGCATTGACCGTCCTCTGAACCGGCTCTTACAGCGATCACACAAGGTCGAAGCGGTCCAGATTCATGACCTTGTTCCATGCCGCCACGAAGTCCTTCAGGAACTTCTCCTGGCCGTCCGCGCAGGCGTAAACCTCCGTCAGGGCCCTGAGCTGGGAATTCGCGCCGAAGATCAGGTCCACTCGAGTGCCGGTCCACTGGAGCTTGCCGGTCTTGCGGTCGCACCCTTCAAAAACGTCCCCATTCTTGGAAGCCGCCTTCCATTCCGTACCCATGTCGAGCAGATTCACGAAAAAGTCGTTCGTGAGCGCCCCGGGCCGCCGGGTGAAAACGCCGTTCTTGGACCCGCCGAAGTTCGCACCCAGAACACGCAGGCCGCCCAGGAGCACCGTCATTTCCGGTGCGGTCAGGGTCAGCAGTTGCGCCTTGTCCACCAGCATCTCCTCGGCCGAGATGCTGTATCTGGCCTTGAGGTAGTTCCGGAAGCCGTCCGCCTTCGGCTCGAGCACGGCGAAGGAAGCCGCGTCGGTCTGCTTCTGCGAGGCGTCCATCCGTCCCGGCGTGAAGGGGACCGTTGCCTTGCAGCCCGCATTCTTTGCCGCCTGCTCGACACCGGCGCAACCGCCCAGGACAATCAGGTCGGCGAGGGAGACCTTCTTGTCGCCGGACTGCGCCTTGTTGAACTCTTTCCGGATCCTCTCAAGGGCCTTGAGCACCTTCGCCAGGCGGGCAGGCTCGTTGACCTCCCAATCCTTCTGCGGGGCCAGACGAATGCGGGCGCCGTTCGCCCCGCCGCGCTTGTCGGAGCCTCGGAACGTGGAGGCCGACGCCCAGGCGGTCGAAACCAGCTCCGATACGGACAGTCCGGAAGCGAGAATCTTGCCCTTGAGGGAAGCGATGTCCCGCTGGTTGATCAGCTTGTGATTCACGGCCGGGATGGGATCCTGCCAGATCAGCACTTCCTTCGGAACCTCCGGGCCGAGGTAGCGTGAGCGCGGGCCCATGTCGCGGTGCGTCAGTTTGAACCAGGCCCTGGCGAACGCGTCGGCGAATTCTTTCGGGTTCTTCAGGTAGCGCCGTGCGATCGGTTCATAGATCGGGTCGAAGCGCAAAGAAAGGTCTGCCGTGGTCATCATCGGTCGCCGCTTTTTCGACGGATCGTGCGCGTCCGCCACCATATCTTCTTGTTCCACATTCTTGGCAAGCCACTGATTGGCGCCCGCCGGGCTTTTGACCAGCTCCCATTCGTATTTGAAGAGCACTTTCAGGTAGCCCATGTCCCAGGTCGTCGGGTTGGGCTTCCAGGCGCCCTCGAGGCCGCTCGAGATCGTGTCGCCGCCCTTGCCGCTTTTGAAGCTGCTCTTCCAGCCGAGGCCCATCTCTTCGATGGGGGCGGCTTCCGGCTCCGGCCCTACGTGGGTTGCGGGGCCGGCGCCATGACACTTGCCGAAGGTGTGGCCGCCGGCAACCAGCGCAACCGTCTCTTCGTCGTTCATGGCCATGCGCGCAAAGGTCTCGCGAACGTCGCGGCCCGAGGCGACCGGATCCGGATTGCCGTCCGGCCCTTCCGGGTTCACGTAGATCAGACCCATCTGCACAGCCGCCAGAGGGTTTTCCAGATCCCGGCCACCGGAGTAACGGCTTTTGGGTTTGTCGCTCGTCGCCAGCCATTCCTCTTCGGAGCCCCAATAGATGTCCTCTTCCGGCTCCCAGACGTCCACGCGCCCGCCGGCAAAGCCGAAGGTCTTGAACCCCATCGACTCCAGGGCGCAGTTGCCGGCAAGAATCATCAGGTCGGCCCAGGAGATTTTTTTGCCGTATTTCTGCTTGATCGGCCAGAGCAGGCGACGCGCCTTGTCCAGATTCACGTTGTCGGGCCAACTGTTCAGCGGCGCCAGGCGCTGGGAACCGGAACCCGCGCCGCCGCGGCCGTCGCCCATGCGGTAAGTGCCCGCGCTGTGCCACGCCATCCGGATGAAGAGGCCGCCGTAATGACCCCAATCCGCCGGCCACCACTCCTGCGAGTCGGTCATCAGCGCATAGAGGTCCTTCTTCACCGCCGAAAGGTCAAGCTTTTTGAACTCCTTGGCATATTTGAACGACTCCCCCATCGGGTTGCTCTTTTTGTCCTGCTGATGAAGAATCCGGAGGTTCAACTGGTTCGGCCACCAGTCCCGGTTCGACATGCCGCGGCCGGAAATGGGTCTGCTTGTTCCGCCCGTCACTGGGCACTTGCTTTCTTTGGTCATGATTTTTCTCCTTTCATCAAAATTTTTGATAGGTTTATGGATTTGCTCTCTTGTGAATGCCTGAATAAGGAGATTCATGTCGTCAAAGGGAAGCCTGCATTGGACCAGGCAAACGTTCCGCCGGCCAGAGATTTGACCTTTGAAAATCCGGCCTTGCGTAAAATGCTGGCGGCGATATTGGCGCGGTAACCGCTGCGGCATTGGACAACAAGCTCCTCGTCCCGCTTTGCCGCAGGCAAGCGGTTTTCCAGAATCTCGGACAGGGGGAAATGCTCCGCTTGCTCGATATGCCCGCTTTCCCACTCGGACGGCATTCGCACGTCAATGATGCGAATGCCCCCCTTTTTCAGACGCTCGGCCAGTTGCTGCGGAGAGGTTTGCTCCAGTTGATCCACCGGTCTTCCGCTCATCAGCCACGCCATAATGCCCCCGGAAAGATAGCCAAAAATGAGATCATAACCGATCCGGTGCAGCTCCGTCACCATCCGGTCATAGTCGCCCGGCTCATCGACCACCAGAATGATTTCGGAATGGGGATCCACCACCATGCCGACCCAGTTGGCCAACTGTTTCTCAAACCCGATGTTGATGCTTCCTGGAATATGAAACCCTCCAAAAGCGGCAGAGTTCCGGACATCGATAATCTTTGCCCCGTGGTCCATCATCTCCTCAAACTGCTGGGGGTCCAGTCGCTTGTCCATGGGGCAGGCGTCCAGTGTGGGCGCACCTTTCAGATTTGTTTGGATGATGTGCGAAAAACTTTTGGGCCTGACCGGAAAGACGGCCATGACTTCGGTCCTGAACGCGTCAAACGATGGGAAACGCAGCATGGGGTTGGCCCGGCGTTCATAGCCCAGGGTCGAGCTTTTCTTGGCGCTCATGCCGCGGCCGCAGAGCGACCCTTCCCCATGGGCCGGAAAGACTTCCAGGTGATCCGGGTAGTCGGATAGTTTCACATACAGGCTGTGATACAGATTCTTTATCTGTTCCTCCAGAATCTCCTCCCCGGCCAGATCGGGCCTTCCAATGTCTCCCACAAACAACAAATCGCCGGTGAGCAGCATCTGCGGGTCCGGGGATCTTACCGTATCGGTCACCAGCAATGAGACGGCGTTGGGCGTATGTCCCGGCGTGTGCAGGACTTGGATCTTGGCTGCCCCGATTTCGAAAACATCCCCATCCGCAAGATCCTTATGGCGGTATTCCACCGGCGCGCTTTCGTGGATATAAATATCGGCGTCCGTGGCGGATCTCAATTCCTGATCGCCGCTGACATGGTCGGCATGCACGTGGGTATTAAATATGTGGGTGATTCGCATCCCCTCCTCCCGGGAGATATCGAGATAATCCTGAACATCCCGCTTCGGATCCACAACGGCCATCGCTTTTGCCCCGGGGCAGCCGATCACATACGAAAAGCAACCCAAACCCGATACCGCAATCTGGTTGAAATACATGCTGTGCTCCTTTTCCGGTTGGACTGTGCCTTCCTTTCAGCCCCGAAGGAAGCTCATTCTGCGGGGGAAACGAAAGCTTTCCCTTTGTGGGCCCGGTGGTCAACGCCGGCTGCTTAAAAACTCCCGAAAATGTTCTCGGGAGCGATGCTTGCGCGGCGCTGCCGCGGGCGACGCGCCTTCCCGACCGTTGCTGCAGTCCCGGCAGTATCCGTAATATTCGCAGCGGTTTCCGGTGATGACGAAACCCGTCGTTTTTGCCACATCCGTCCGGTCGACGTAAGCGGAGACCGGGTAATCCGTTATCTTTCCGCATCGGTCACAGACAAGATTGATGTGCTCGTCGAGATTGCCTTCGCAACGATTTTCTCTTTCGTCGAATTCGAGGGCCTTGATGATGCCGTACCGGATGAACTCGTTGATCGTGGCGTATGTCGTTGAAAGGCTGAGGCTCTTCTGCTTCTTTCTTGCCTCGCGGTAGATGAAGGAGGCGCCCGGATGCAGATGCCCGTGCTCAACCAGCACATCGATAATGGCGAGCCTCTGGCCGGTGATTTTGAGGCCCTTCTCCTTCAACCGTTGGATGACGGATTTTTTTTCCATTGACCTTTATCCGGAATCATTCTTGATTGACCTTTTGACAGAGCCCCTATCGTTTGTCAAGCATTTTTCACGATCCGCAAGCCCCTGCGCAAATGCGGACATAGACATCAGGATCGTCTCTTCCGCCGATGATCCCTTCGGATGAGACATTCCCGCATGCGGCAGACCGCTCGTGCCTCAGCCGAGCATACCGGGGCCGGAGCCGGCAAAGATCCCTTGGAGGATGTTGAAGCTTGGAGATTACCCTTTTCCCTGCGGAAGCCGAAGGAGTGAGAGCAGCGGGTGCTGCCGCGCTGCGCCTCGTCCTTTACCGGTCCTGTCGGGTCGGATCAGTGCTTGAAGGCCCGCTGGCCCGTCAGGACCATCGTCACCCCGGCCTCGTTGCACGCCTCGATCACTTCCCAGTCGCGCAGGGATCCCCCGGGCTGGACCACGGCGGTCACCCCCTGACGGATCCCGACGTCGACACCGTCGCGAAACGGGAAGAAGGCGTCCGAGACCATCGCCGAACCGATGAGCCCCGCCCTGGCTTCTTTCGTGTCGGCATCGATCCGCTCCTTTTCCTCCCGCGGCCGGGATCCTCTTTCGACGGCCAGTTCCAGATCCTTATACGGCATGCCGTATCGATCGAAGCAGAGCGCGTCGGCATATTTCTGATAGGCCTTGTATACGGCGATCTCCGCCACGCCGACACGATCCTGTTCGCCCGTGCCGATCCCGACGGTGCAGCCGTCCTTGACGTAGAGCACCGAGTTGGAGGTCACCCCCTGTTCGACGAACCAGCCGAAGAGAAGGTCTTCCTGCTCCTGCGCGGTCGGCGGCCGCTTGATTTTGTAGGTTTTGTCTTTGTAAGTGGTTTCGGCAAGGGCCAAATCATCCGGTCCCTTGATCCTGTTGAGGGGAGACTGCTGAACGATGATGCCGCCGTCGATCAGGGACTTGATATCCACGAAGCGCTTCGTCAGGAAATCCGTCAGGCGGTCGATCTTCGCCAACTGGATGATCCGCAGGCTGGCCCGGCGCTTGAGAATCTCCAGCGTCCCTTCCTCGTAATCCGGGGCGCCGACGACCTCGAGGTAATTCTCGGCCACCAGCGCCGCCGTTTCCCGGTCCATGGGGCGGTTGAGGACCAGGCATCCGCCGAAAGCCGCGATCCGGTCCGCGCGGTTCGCCCGCCGGTACGCCTCGGCCAACGTCGCCCCGTAGGCGACGCCGCAGGGGTTGTTGTGCTTCAGGATCGCCGCGGCGGGCCTTCCCATCAGGTACTTCATGATGTTCAGGCCGTTGTCCAGGTCGGTCAGGTTGGTCTTGCCGGGGTGCTTTCCCTCCTGCAGCATGTCCTCCTCCCGAATCGCGCTGACCAGCCCGTTGTTCGGATCGATAAAGCGGCATCCCCCCAGGAGCAGGTTTCCGCCCACCAGCTCGTACAGCGCCGCCTCCTGGCCCGGGTTCTCCCCGTAGCGGAGCCCCTTCTCGATGAGCTCGCCGCCGGCGTCGGGAAACTTCCAGGTCCTCTTCCGATAAACAAGTTCCTGATCGCCGTATGCGATGCGCAGCGAATCGGGAAAATGATCCTCCATCACGGTCCGGTACATCTTTTTCAGGTCCTCGGCCATATCTTCTCCTTTTTAAAAAAATTCATTATCCCTTGATGCAGCCCACCGCTCGAAGCCGGGCGACTTTTTTCGACAGGCCCGCCCGATGAACCACCTCGACGACCTCATCCAGATTCTTGTAGGCCTCGGGGATCTCCTCCATCAGCGTCCCCTTTCCGGAGGACATCACGACGACGCCCCGTTCCGCCATTTCCCGCGGAATCGACCGTCCCCGGCAGGACTTGACCGCCTGGGTCCGGCTCATCACCCGGCCCGCGCCGTGACAGGTGCTCCCGAAGGTTTCGGTGAAGGCCCTCTCCGTCCCCGCAAGCACATAGGATCCCGTCCCCATGTCCCCGGGAATGAGCACCGGCTGCCCGCTCTTCCGATAGGCCGGAGGCACCGCCGCATGACCCGGCGGCAAAGCGCGGGTCGCACCCTTCCTGTGCACACAGAGGCGGACCTCCTGCCCCTCGACAGGCAAGGTCTCGATCTTCGCGATGTTGTGGCAGACGTCGTAGAGCAGCCGCATCCCGAGCTCCCTCGGCCCCATCCCGAGTGTCCTCTCGAAGGTCTCACGGGTCCGGTGCATCAGCATCTGCCGGTTTGCCCAGGCGTAATTCGCCGCGCAGGCCATCGCCGCAAGGTAATCCCGGCCGCGGGGGGAGTTCAGCCTCGCACAGGAGAGCTGCCGGTCGGGCAAATCGATTCCGGTTTCGCCGGCATGTTTCACCATCCGGGCCAGCGACTCGTCGCAGATCTGGTAGCCGAGACCCCGGGAGCCGCTGTGGATCATTACGCAGATCTGCCCTTTTTCGAGGCCGTAGGCCGCGGCAACGGATGCGTCGAAGACCTCCTCGACCGTCTCGATCTCGAGAAAATGGTTCCCCGATCCGAGCGTTCCGAGCTGGTCCCGTCCCCGCTCCAGCGCCCTGTCGCTGACCTTCTCCGGATCGGCCCCCGCCATGACCCCGCCGTCCTCGGTCGTCTCCAGATCGGCCGCCGTTCCGTATCCCTGCCGGACGGCCCAGGACGCCCCCTCGACCAGTACCTGCTTCTCCTCCTTCGTCGATAATTTCAGCGGGCCCCGGGAGCCGACACCCGACGGGATGTGCCGGAAGAGGACCGTGACAAGCCCCGGGATGCGGTCCCGGACGTCGGAGAGGCGAAGATGCGTGGTCATCAGACGGCACCCGCAGTTGATGTCATACCCGACGCCGCCGGGGGAGACGACCCCCTCTTCGAGATCAAAGGCCGCCACGCCGCCGATCGGAAAGCCGTAACCCCAGTGCATGTCCGGCATCGCGAGCGACGCCGAGACGATCCCGGGCAGGTGGGCGACGTTCGCCACCTGCTTGGGCCCCTCATCGGCCCCCATCCCCTTCAACAGTTTTTCGCTCGTGTACAGCCGTCCCGGGACCCGCATTCCGCCGGTCGGCGGGATCTCCCAGCGCCACTCATCGATCTTCCGGAAACGGTCTTCAGATCTCATTTCGCTGCCGCTGCTGAAAATTCAAGATTCTCTCCAATGCGCTCAGACATCAAACACCATGCGGGCCTTCCATCCGTCCCCGTCCGGATCCACCGAGGCCTGGTGGTAGGTCACCGCCTTGATCTCTGTTTTGATCCTGTGGCGGGACGGATCGAAGGACTCTCCCCAAAGAAGGGCGGTCACGCACCGGTCGTCGGCCCGGCGGACCGTGCACGTCTTGATGAGCCACTCCTCCCCGTTCCACAGATAGAGGGCTTCGCGCAGAAAATTGACGAGAAGATCGGCCGGGTCATCGCCTTCCACGGCCATTTCGCGGCCGGTTTCCGGCCGGACCGACGAAAGGTCCGTGATCAAGTCGAACAGGGCGGCGACGGCGCCCGCGTAAAGCTCCTCCCGCGTAGCGGCGCTCACCTCCACGCCCAGATCGGCTGTATGGTCTAAAATCCGGTACCCCATCTGTCGTTATGCTCAGCTCCAAGCTGAAAACAGGGCATCCCGCCCGGGCGAAAGACCGGAATGGGAATCGTCATTCCGGCCCTCGAAGCGCTGAAGCGAAGCGCCTTCAGGGCATCCTGCGGATCCGGATCTCGATCCCCTTCTCCTCCTTCAACAGGGGCTGGAGGCGGGAGACGTCCGTGTCCGTCGTATGATAAGGATAGAGAATCGCCGGTTTGATCATTCGCGCGGCGTCGGCCACCATCTCCGGGGTCATCGTGTAGGGAAGATTCATCGGAAGAAAGGCAATGTCGATCCGTCCGAGCTTTTTCATCTCCGGGATGTTCTCCGTATCCCCGGCGATGTAGACGCGTTTGCCGCCGAAGGTCAGGATGTAGCCGTTTCCGACCCCCTTGGGGTGATAGGGCACACCGGGACTCCGCATATGGACGAGGTTGTAGGCCGGAACCGCCTCGATCCGGATCCCGTCGACGGTCGTTTCCTCCCCGTTTTTCAGCACGATGCCGTCCTTCACCTTTCCGACGCACAGCGGGGTCATGACCACTTTCGTTTCGGCCTTGCTGATTTTTTTGATCGTTTCCGGATCGAAGTGGTCTCCATGTTCGTGGGCCGCCAGGATCAGATCCGCCTTCGGAAGTTTCGAGAAATCCCCATACTGGCCGACCGGGTCGTTGTAAATCACCTTTCCGCCGAACTCGAACATCAGCGATGAATGACCGATAAAGGTGATTTTCAAATCCCCCGCCGCTGTCGGCAGGACATCCGTTTCGAACCCCCCGGCGGCCATTGCCGGCGTGACTGCCGCGCTAAAGGCCAGTCCAAATATTGTTTTCATCTCTCACGTCCCCCTTTCTCCCTCATGATCTTGCAGGATGATCCAATTCTCACATTCCATCGTTCAGGATGGAAGTATAGCGGCAGCACCCTTGCCCGTCAAGACGGATCCGGTCATTTGGAATAAAACATTGAAAGCTCCTCGGGATTTGCATAGAATGGGCCGGTAGCGCAATCCCCCGCCGGTCCAGGCGACGGAGGGAAACCCGGAAGGAGGAAGCAAAACATGACGCGGTACGATTATCTGAGCCCCGAATGGGCCGCGGAGGTTCAAAAGAAACTGCAGAAAGACCTCCCGGCGGACAAGATGAAATTCATCACCACCTCCATGTCCAATATCTACACGAACTGTCCCGGCGGCAAGATGAAATTCCTCTTATTCAAGTGCGAAAACGGCGTCTTCACCGAGGTGAGGGTAGGCGAGGGGGATCCTCCGGCGGCCGATTTCCGGATCACCGGGGAATATGAACTTTTCTCCCTGATCTCTCAGGCCAAACTGAAATCGCAGCGCGCGTTGATGACCGGGAAACTCAAACTCCGGGGAAACATGGTCAAGGCCCTAAAGCTTGCGTCTCTGGCGGATCGCATGAACGCGGTGATTGCGACGGTTCCCACGAATTTTGGATAGGAGGTTCGTCATGGTTCGGAAAAAAAACGCGGAAAGGCATGATCCGTACTTCATTGATTATCCCGCACGGGTGGCACAGGTCCAGAAAGCAATGGCCGCCGCCGGGATCGACGTCTACCTGGGTTCTCGTCTGCGGACCGCCTCCTGGCTGACCGACGCATTCTGCCCCTGGCGGACCTATGTCGTCGTCCCGAAAAAGGGGCTGCCGACGGTCTTCACCTTCGTGATCGACGCGGCACGGGTCGCCGACGACTCCTGGCTGGACGAGGATCACGTCCTCGGATACGCCCCGATGGGCGGCATGGATCAGGTCAGCCTGATCGCCGATTTCATCCGGGAGGAGCTGGGCATCAAGAGGGGCCGGATCGGCGTGGAAAACGGCCTCTCCAACTACCTGCCGGAGGGGGTGCTCACCCATTTCGAGTATCAGCAGTTCGAAGCCGCCCTGGCCGGATGCCGGCTCGTGGACGCCTATGACATCATCGACCGGCTGTCGCTGATCAAGGACGAAGGGACGATCAACCGGTTCCGCGAGGCCTCCCGGATCGTCGATGTGGGGCACAGGGCCGTCCGCAGAGCGCTTCTGAACGGCGGGTACAAGGGCAAGACGGAAACGGAGATCGCGGGGATCGCGGCCCACGCCATGCGCAAGGTGGGCAGCGAATGGGAATGGTCCTTCACGGGCGGAAACGAGATCGCCGGCGGTTACCGCACGGGGCTGGCCGGCGGGGCCTGCACGCCTGCCTCGCGGCGGCGGATCCGCAAGGGAGAGCCGCTCATGGTGGACATCCACGCGATGTTCCGGCTCGGTCAGGGGGACCATTCGCACAACTATTTCATCGGGAAGGCCACCAAAAGGCAGAAATGGCACGCCCGGAATTTCGTCGATATCGTGACGCGGACGCTCCGGACCTACCGGGCGGGGATTTCGCCGTCCGGACTCGCCGAGGAGATGATGACCTTCGCCGAGCAACAGGGTTTTGCCGAATACATGGTTCCCGGCTTCGAACATGGCATCGGCGTGACGGGAGACGAGTGGCGCATCGGGATGAACGACGGCCCCTTCCCGTTCTGGACGAACCCCGACCACATCTACCGGGAAAACGAGCTGATCATCTGCGCCATGCAGTACGCCTGCCCGGACGAGAATATCGGATTCCGGTATGAGAATCCCGTCCTGATCGGCAAAAAGGGGTGCGAGCCCCTCTCCCGCTACCCGCTCGGTGTGGAGGAGATCGCTTGAGACTGCCGCATTCTTCCATGAAACGACCCGTCCGAACATCGTGGCGATGACCCCGTGCACTTGTCCGGACCCGATGCTGTATTTTACACCGGACTGTGTTATGAAGGGCGGCCCGTTCCGCACCTTGGAAGAGGCGACGGGCCCTCCGCAGCCGATCGATCTTCGAAGCGCGGACTCGATGGAAGCCGTCCGGGAACCACGGACCCGGGTGAACGGCGAAAGGACGGAAAGAAACCGGAATGAGATGGGTTAGGCGTCTTTACGACTGGGTTCTCCACTGGGCCGAGACCCCCTATGGGGCGGCGGCCCTTTTCGTTCTCGCCTTTGCGGAGTCCTCCTTCTTTCCCGTTCCGCCCGACGCGCTGCTCATCGCGCTGGTTTTGGGGGCCCCGTCCAAGGCCTTCCGGCTGGCCCTGAACTGCACGGTCGCCTCCGTTCTGGGGGCCTGCCTGGGTTATGCCATCGGCTACTTTGTCTGGTGGTCGGGGCCGGGGACCTTTTCTCCCGTGGCCTGGTTTTTTTTCAACCACATTCCCGGTTTTTCCGTGGATCTGTTCCATGAAATCCGGCAGTTGTTTGAAAAGTGGAACTTCTGGATCATCTTCACGGCGGGCTTCACGCCGATCCCCTACAAGGTCTTCACCGTTTCCGGCGGGGCCTTCGACATCAACCTGCCGCTGTTCCTGATCGCCTCGATCATCAGCCGCGGCGCTCGATTCTTTCTGGTGTCGCTGCTCATCTGGAAATTCGGGGGACCGATCAAGGGCTTCATCGACCGCTACTTCAACTGGCTGGCCGTCCTTTTCACGGTGCTCCTGATCGGGGGCTTTGTCGTCGTCAAGTATGTCCTCTGAACCGCGGCCAGTATGCCGGGGCGGAACTTTGGGATCGTCACAATACAATTGTCAATCCCGCTGAAAAAGTGTAGATCTCATTCATGGCGAAACTGACGCTGGAGGAGTGGCTCGCAAGGGCCGAACAGGACCGGCGGTTCATGGAGCATGTCCGGGCGATCCGCAGGATCCCGGCCCGTCAGGGCGTCTTTGCGCCGTACCCGCCCTGGATCCACCCCTCCCTGAAGGCCGTCCTTGCGGCCCGGGGAATCGGCCGGCTTTACAGCCACCAGGCAAAGGCCGTGGACCTGATCCGGAAAGGCCAAAGCGTCGTTCTGGTCACCCCGACGGCAAGCGGCAAGACCCTGTGCTACAACCTGCCGGTCCTGCAGAAAATCCTCGAAGAGCCGGAAACCCGCGCCCTGTACCTTTTCCCGACGAAGGCCCTCGCCCAGGACCAGATGCACGAGGTCCACGGCCTGATCGGCGAGATGAAGGCCGACATCCGGACCTTCACCTACGACGGAGACACCCCCGACGACGCCCGGCAGGCGATCCGCCGGCAGGGCCACGTCGTGGTCACGAACCCCGACATGCTCCACGCCGGAATCCTTCCCCACCACACGAAGTGGCAGAAGCTCTTCGCGAACCTTCAATACGTCGTGATTGATGAGCTCCACGTCTACCGCGGCGTGTTCGGCTCCCACCTGACCAACGTGCTCAGGCGCCTGGTCCGGGTCTGCCGTTTCTACGGCCGGGATCCGGTCTTCGTCTGCTGCTCCGCGACGGTCGCGAACCCCCGGGAGCACGCGGAACGCCTGCTGGAGCGCCCGATGGCGCTGATCGACGAGAGCGGGGCGCCCTCCGCGGGCAAGACCTTCATCCTCTACAACCCGCCGATCGTCAACCGGGAGCTCGGCATCCGCCAGTCCGCGCTGACGCCGGTCCGGAAGATGGCCGCGGAACTGATCGAAAACGACATCCAGACGATCGTCTTCGCCACCAGCCGCCTGAACGTCGAGGTGCTGACGAAGTACCTCAAGGACCGTTTCGCGAAGGGAAAACCGGTCGAAACCCAGTTCGTCACCGGCTACCGCGGGGGCTACCTGCCGAACCTCCGCCGGCAGATCGAGGCGGGGCTGCGGCGGCGCGAGGTGATGGGCGTCGTGACGACCAACGCGCTGGAACTCGGGATCGACATCGGCGACCTGGAGGCGGCCATCCTCTGCGGCTACCCCGGCTCGATCGCCAGCACCTGGCAGCAGGCGGGCCGGGCCGGAAGGCGCACGGGCCAGAGCCTCGCGCTGCTCATCGCCCGGAGCTCCCCGCTGGACCAGTTCATCGTGGAGAACCCCGAGTATTTCTTCTCCCGCTCCCCGGAGTTCTGCCGGGTCAACCCGGACAACCTGCTGATCCTGTTGCATCACATCAAGAGCGCCGCCTTCGAGTTGCCCTTTGAGAAGGGGGAGAAGTTCGGCGGTGAGAATCTGGAGGAGCTGCTCGCCTATCTCGAGGAGAAGGGGGTGCTCCACCGGGTGAGCGACCGCTGGCACTGGTCTGCGGAGAGCTATCCCGCCGACGAGGTGAGCCTCCGGAGCATCAACCCGGAAAACGTGGTGATCGTGGACGCGACGGACGCGGGGAACCGCCGGGTCATCGCCGAGGTGGACTGGGACAGCGCCTTCACCACCGTCCACACCGACGCCATCTACCTGCTGGAATCCCAGCAGTACCATGTGGACAAGCTCGACCTGGAGAGAAAGACTGCTTATGTCCGCAGGGTCGAGGTGGAGTACTACACCGACGCGATGACCTATACCAACGTCCGGGTCATCGACGCGTTCGCGAAGAAGACGGGACTCAGGATCCTGGTCGAGCACGGCGAGGTTCAGGTGGTGAGCAAGGTCGTGGGCTACAAGAAGATCAAGTTCTACACCTCGGAAAACCTGGGCTACGGAGACGTGAATCTGCCGGAAAAGGATATGCACACGACGAGCTACTGGTTCACGATCCCCCGCGACCGCCTCGCCGACCTGCCGTTCAACCAGGAGGAGATCATCGACGGCCTGGCGGGGCTGGCCTACAGCCTCCACCATCTGGCCGCCATGATGTTGATGGCGGATCTGCACGACATCGATCGGTCGATCGGGGACAAGAGCGGGGAGTGGTTCGTCCGGAAGGACCGGAACTGGCGGACGATCACGACCTCGCCCGGGGCGGAGGAGGGTTCGGTCCCCACGACGGACGCCTTCGACCCGACGATCTTTCTGTTCGACGCCTACCCGGGGGGGATCGGCTTCTCCGATCTGCTCTTCGAACGGCACGATGCGCTGATCGCCTCGGCGCGGCAGCTCATTCGGAACTGCCCCTGCGCCTGCGGCTGCCCCTCCTGCGTCGGTCCGACGCTGGAGGTCGGTCCGCGGGCGAAGGAGTCCGCGATGGCGATTCTGGGGCTGCTCCAGGAATAGCGGGCAGTCCCGCCGATAAACCGTCTCCGGCGGTCGTGGGCCGAAAACCGCAGGAAATGAAAAGAGAACGGCTATATTCAGCCCGTCGAATCATACAGGAATCTCATGGGCACCAGGGATCGTCTTCAACGCTTGACCGGTGAAACCACGACGGAACGCGGCAGCGAAGGGTCGCGCGCGGCGGAGATCCGCGCCTTGCGGGAGCGGATCGAGGCGATTCTCGCCCGACGGCCGGAAATCTCGAAGACGGCTCCGCCTTCCATGCGGACCCGCGGCGTGCCGCTGGAGGATCTGGTTCCGGGCGGGGAGATCACCAATGAGGCGGGCGCGTGCTTCTGCGCTCAACAGATCGCGGAAGGTTCCTCCCGGCATGGGGATCGCTGCATCCGGGATCTCACACCGCTCGACATGAACCGGCTGTCCGTTCTGGCCAATGACCCGACCCTGGGGAATTTGGAGTACCGCCAAGCCCTCTTTCTCGACACGGAAACGACGGGCCTGGCCGGCGGCACCGGGACGGTGGCCTTTCTCATCGGTGTGGGATGGTTTGAGGGGGAAGGGGGTCCTTTCATCACACGGCAGCTTTTCGCCCGGGATTACGCCGAGGAAAGGGCAACGCTGCTGTCGCTTCGCGAACTTCTAAGGGGGAGGACCTTTCTCGTCAGCTTCAACGGCAAGGCCTTCGACGCGGGACTGCTCGCGACGCGCTTCACCATGAACCGCCTGCCGAATCCCCTCGCCGGCCTTCCGCATCTCGATCTCCTCCATCCCGCCCGCCGCCTTTTGAGCCATCGGCTCTCCGACCGGCGTCTGGGCGCGCTGGAGGCATCGATCCTCGGATTCGAGCGGGAGGGGGACATCCCCGGCAGCGAGATCCCCCAGCGCTACTTCGACTGGCTCCGGCGGCGCGACGGCCGGCTCATGGCCGATGTCTTCGCGCACAACCGTCTGGACATCCTGTCGCTCGCGGCCCTGGCCGCCCGCCTGACGGAACTGCTGGACCCTCGGGTTGAGACCTCGGACCGCCATCCGGGGGATCTCCTCGCCGCCGCGCGGCTCTTCCTGACCCGCGATTGCCCCGACGAGGCCGTCCGCCTGCTCGACCCTCTGAGCGGTTGCAGTTGCCGGACGACGGCGCGGGAGGCGAGCCGGGAGCTTTCCCTGTTCTACAAACGCCGGGGGCGGTGGCCGGAGGCGGTGGCGGTCTGGGAAAAGATGGCGCGCAGCGAGACGGAAGACTTTTTTGCGTTGGTGGAACTCGCCAAGTGGCACGAACACCGGCGACGCGATTTCCGGCATGCGCTGGCGCTGACGCTCCGTGCCTGCTCCTGCGCCGCCCAATGGTCGCCGGAGGAGCTGTCCGCTCTCGCACGCCGCCGGGAGCGTCTGGAGAGGAAGCTTTCCTCCCCTCACCGGACAGGCCGGGCGCTGCCCCGGCACAACGCCCTTAAGGACCCGGATTCCGCCGATCGCTGATGGTGATCGCAAAATCCGGACAGACATAAAGGCATTTCAGGCAACCCACGCAGCGGTCCGAACTGGTGACGACCGAAGGTTTATAGCCGCCCGCATTGAAGGTTTCGGATGTGGCAAAGATGCCCATGTGGCACATCTCGCGACAATAACCGCACTCCTTGCAGATGGCCGGATTGACCTCCACCGCGTACTGGCGAATGTCGCACGCCAGGCAACGTTCTGCCTCCGTAACGGCGGTTTCTTCATCATAGCCTGATTCGACCGGATCGAACCCGCTCTTCCTCAACTTCAACGGGAGCGTCCGGGGCTTCGGCCGCTTTGTCCCCATCGGCTTTTCTTCCGGAAGGCCGCTCTGCTCCGGGGAAGATGTGACCGGATCGATCCGGCCGTCCCCGCCGAGATACCGGTCGATCGATGCGCCGGCCGAGCGTCCCTGGGCAATCGCATCGATGATGGTTTTCGGGCCCGTGACCGCATCCCCCGCCGCAAAAATTCCGGGGACCGGCGTCGCCAATTCCGGATCGACCTTTGCGGCGCCGCTCGGGCTTTCCGGCAGATTCAAGTTCCCCGCATTCGCCCTTTGGCCGACGGCCATGATGACGGTGTTGCAGGAGATGGAAAACTCGCTCCCGTCAACGGGGACCGGCCGCGGCCGGCCGCTGTCGTCCGGGGGGCCGGGGGTCATCCGGATGCAGACGGCGCTCCCTTTTCGGATCCGAACAGGCGCCGCCAGAAATGTGATCTTCACCCCCTCCTCTTCGGCCTCGGCGACCTCCTCCGGCGATGCCGGCATGTCTTCCCGGGTCCGGCGGTAGAGCAGGGTCACCTTCGCCCCCATCCGGATGCAGGCACGGGCCGCATCGACGGCGGAATTGCCGCCCCCGACCACGACAGCCTTCGTTCCAACCGGAGGAGCCTCGCCCCGATTCACGTCCTTCAAAAATGCAATGCCTTCGATGACCCGGGCGGATGCCTCCCCCTCGATCCCCATCCTCACCGGCGTCCAGGCGCCGGAGGCCGCCAGCACGGCGTCGAAACCCTTTCCGAGCAGATCCGGCGCGGAGGTCACCGGCGATGAGGTCACGATGTCGACGCCGCGTCTCTGAATCGCGGCGATCTCGCGGTCGACCACGTCGTTGGGAAGGCGGTATTCCGGAATCCCGTAACGCAGCATCCCCCCGGCCTGCGGCAGGGATTCGAAGACCGTTACGGCGTGTCCGAGGCCGGCCAGGTAATGGGCCGCGGTCAGACCGCAGGGGCCGGATCCGATGATGGCCACCCGCTTGCCGGTGGGCTTCGCCTTTCGCTCGAAGGCCACGACGCCGCGGCCGTGCTCGTCCGCCGCCCGTTTCAGCATCCGGATGGCGACCGCTTCATCGTACTGGATGCGGGCGCATTTCGCCTCGCAGGGATGGACGCACGCGTAACCGCACACGGCCGGGAACGGGATCCGCTCCCGGATCACCGCCAGCGCCCCGTCAAAGTCCCGCTGCCGGATCAGCCGGATGTACCGGGGGACATCGATTCCCGCCGGGCACGCCTCCCTGCAGGGGGCCATTTTGATTTTGGTTTCGATTGCCGTTCCCATGGATGTTCCCGTGTGAAAAAACCCCTATCCTGTCGCCAACCCTTTGCCGGCCTCCAGGGCCCGGAGGTTCATCTCCAGGGTCTTTCCCGAAAAACGCTGCCGGATCACCTCCGCGAGGCTGTCCGCCGAGACCATCCCGCTTTGTTGCGCCATGCATCCCAGCGCGATGATGTTCGCCATCCCGACATGGCCCAGACGACCGGCCATCTCGGTGAAGGGGTGGCCGTGTAGATGCCCTTCCCTTCTCTCCTTCATCAGGGTGGTGTCATAATAGATTTCCGTCCCCGGCCCGGCCTGCGGCCGGAATTTCTCCAGCGCCTCCTCCGTCAGCGCGAGGATGAGGTCGGCGTTTTCCACCTCCTGGAAGATGATCTCCTCCCGGTCGATGATCACCCCCGACATGGAAAAGCCGCCCCGCGTGGCAATGCCGTAGGAAACGGTCTGGACGACATTCTTCCCTTCCAGAATGGCCGCCTCCGCAAGCATCGTGCCCGATACCACCAGGCCCTGCCCCCCGGAGCCGGCCAGAATCACCTCGGATCGCTCTTTTTTCATCCCTCCGGCATCCTCAGCACTGTTGCGCGATCGCCCGGATCTGATCATACCGCTCGTTGAAATCCGGCTCGTTCCGATCCACCAGTGTCCCGACCGCGAAAAAACCCTCTTTTTCTGGAAATTTGCGGCGTTTATACTCCTCGACGGGGAGCCCCTTGTCCCGGAGCCAATGCAGCATGTCCGGGGTCGATTTCATGTTGTTGAGCCGTCCGAAATTCGTCGGACAGGGGCTGTACACCTCCACCACGGAGAAGCCCTTCCTGCTCAGGGCCTCCTTGATGTTGGCCTTCATCTCCCAGACATGATACGGCGTCGCCCGGGCGACATAATTCGCCCCCGCCACCTCCGCCAGCGCGCAGATGTCGATCCCCCGCTCGGGGTTGCCGTAGACGCAGGTCTGCGTGAACATGCCGCCGGGCGTCGTGCCGGAAAACTGCCCCCCCGTCATGCCGAAGTTGAAGTTGTTGATGATGATCGCGGTGAGATCCATGTTTCTCCTCGCGGCGTGCAGGAAATGGTTCCCGCCGATGGTGACGCTGTCCCCGTCGCCCATCAGGACCACCACGTGCAATTTGGGGTTGAAGGCCTTGATCCCGGTGGCATAGGCCAGCGCGCGTCCGTGGGTCGTATGGAGGGCATTGGTGATCAGGTAATCGTCTGCCTTACCGGTGCAGCCGATCCCGGTGACGACCACCGTATCTTCGCGTTCGTAGCCCAATTCCTCAAAGGACCGCAACAAGGCCCCCAGCATCACGCCGATGCCGCAGCCGGAGCACCACATGTGCGGCAGAACCCCGCCCTTGAGATACTTCATCCCCGTTGCGTGCGACACGGCAACCTCCTGCCGATCCTCCGGATATGGCCGGTGATCGGATTATCCTATCGTCTTCAGGATGTCCTTCGGCGTAATGATCTGGCCGTTGAAGCTGTTGACCCGCCGCAGATCCGCCCCGGACCCCAAAACCTTGCGGACCTCGCCGGCCACCTGGCCGCTGTAGTTCATCTCCGTGACGACGACCGTCTTGGCCTTCTGTCCGAGGACGGCCACTTCCTTGTCCGCAAAGGGCCAGAGCGTGATCAACTGCAGAACGCCCGCCCGAACCCCCCGCTTGCGCAGCTCCAGGGCCGCCGCGCGGCTGGCCCGCGTCGTCGCGCCGAAGGCAATCAGCAGCACATCCGCGTCCTGTGCGTCAAAGGCCTTGGTCCGCACGATTTCGTCGCGGTGGATTTCGATCTTTTGGTGCAACTGGGACACCCGCCATGTGGCATTGGCCGGGCTGTTGTTGCTGTAACCGTCCGCTCCGTGCATGGAGCTCGACACGTGGAATACGTACCGGTCGCCATAGGCGGCCAAAGGCGCTATGCCGTCGGTATCGACCGCAAACGGCTGATACCTCTCCGGTGCGCCCGCCGGTTTCTTCCTTTCGATCACCTCAAGTTCGCCCGGCTCGGGGATGGTCACATTTTCGCGCAGGTGGGCCACAACCTCATCGGGCGCCAGAATCACTGGCAGTCGGTATTTTTCCGCAAAATTGAAGGCCTGGACGGTCAGCGCAAAACACTCCGCCACCGTGGCGGGGCACAGGGCGATCACGGACTGATCGCCGTGCCTCCCCCAGCGGAGCTGCATCACATCGGACTGGGCGGGCTTCGTTGCCAGGCCGGTGCTGGGCCCGGAACGCTGGACATCGATCACGACGCAGGGGACCTCCCCCATCACCGCAAGGCCCAGGTTTTCCTGCATCAGCGAAAATCCCGGGCCGCTCGTGGCCGTGAAGGACTTCGCGCCGGCCAGCGACGCGCCGATGATCGCCGCCATGC
This sequence comes from Syntrophales bacterium, assembly GCA_040765725.1. Taxonomy (GTDB): domain Bacteria; phylum Desulfobacterota; class Syntrophia; order Syntrophales; family UBA5619; genus UBA5619. Next base: position 11,192 of record JAXGRQ010000015.1, on the reverse strand, counting down.
TGGCGATCTCGTCCTCCATCTGCATAAACATGCCGCCCAGCTTCGGCAATCTCTTGGAGCACTCCTCGGCGATCTCCGAAGACGGAGTGATCGGGTATCCGGCATAGAACCGTGCGCCGGCATACAAAGCGCCCTCGGCAATCGCCTGATTTCCCTGCATCAACCTGACCTGGCGGCTCACGATTTCCAACAGTCCTTTCCAAAAATCTGAATTTTCATTTACTGGTTTCTATTCTACACAAGGCGAAATTGTCAAGCCATAACCGCTTCCGTAACATACAGCCAAATCCGGTCCGGATGTCAATGGCCACGTCGCGTCAAATGAAATTCGAACGGATGCCCATTCTGACGATCGGCGGAGTCTGACGGCTGGCCCCAGGAAGGGACCAGAAAGATCTTGACATCGCTTATCATCCATGGCAGTGGACTCGGGCGGGAATTTCCGGACCCAACCATCGTGACATTTGGCCTGATTCCCGGTTGAGTCCTTCCCAATCTAACTCATTTATTCTTTATAAAATCATGAAGATAAAGGCGAAGCATCCCTTTTCGTCTTGTAGGGAGTGAGGATTGTTCAAAGCCGGAAATCACCAGGCAAGGAGGAAGCGCGCGGAATGGCGAGAAAATTCAATCCGGCCCAGGCAAAGGCAGATGAGCTGCTGGCGTCCAAGTCTGAAGAAAGGGCGACCACCTATGACGAGAAAAACAGATTCTTGAATTTCATCATCCAACTGGGCGGCGCCGGCATATCCATCTTTCTGATCGGCACGATGCTTCTTTTCCCACTGCCCGCAATGATGCAGCGGGCCGCCGTTCTGATGCTCAGCTTTCTGGTCATTTTTCTGCTGTACCCCATGTTCAGCGGGAAAAAAGGATTGAACTGGCTGAACTGGGCCTGGGCCATCCTCGGCGTTGTCGTCTGCGGTTACGTCCTGGTCGATTTCGAGAACCTCGTCAACCGCATGGGCGCCCTCAATACCACCGACCGGATTCTGGGCGGTTTGTGCATCATCATGGTTCTGGACGCCACCCGGCGTGCCATCGGCTGGCCCCTCCCGATCGTCACGGTGATTTTTCTGCTATACGCCTATTTCGGTTATCTGATCCCGGGCAGTTTCGGCCATCGTGGGTACGATCTTCACCGGATTCTGAACCAGATGTACATGACCACGGAGGGGATCTTCGGGGTTCCGCTGGGGGTGGTGGTCACCATCGTTTTTCTGTTCATTCTCTTCGGGGCCTTTTTAGACAAGGGTGGGGGCGGTCAGTTCTTTGTCAATCTGGCCGTCTCGCTGGCGGGACGGCTTCGGGGAGGACCCGCCAAGATTTCCGTTTTGAGCAGCGGCCTGATGGGAATGATTTCCGGAAGCAGCATCGCCAATGTGGCCACAACGGGCACCTTCACGATCCCTCTGATGAAACGGATCGGCTACAGGCCGGAATTTGCCGGCGCCGTGGAAGCGGCGGCGTCGACGGGCGGGCAGCTCATGCCTCCCATCATGGGGGCGGCCGCCTTCATCATGGCGGAATTCACGCAGACGGCCTATCTGCAGATTGTAATCATGGCCATTGTCCCGGCATTCCTCTATTTCCTGAGCGTGTACATGAATGTCCATTTCGAGGCCTGCAGGACCGGGATGAAGGGATTGCCGGAAGATGAAATCCCAAAGACGTCGACGGTTTTAGGCGATGGCTGGGTCTTTATCCTGCCGGTTATCGGTCTCATCGTCGTCCTGGTGATGGGGTACAGTCCCGCCAGGGCTGCCTTTGTCGGCATGGGACTGATGATCGTTGTCGGGATGTTCAAGGCGTCCACGCGGTTGAACCCGAAGGGATTCTGGAATGTCCTGGTGCAAGCGGGACGCAATTCGGTGGGCATTGCCGCCGCCTGCGCCTGCGCAGGCATGATTGTGGGAACGACGAGCATGACGGGGCTCGGCGTGAAAATGGCGATGCTGATCGAATATCTGGCCGGCGGGCAATTGATCATTGCGCTGCTCCTGACCGCCGTGGCTTCACTGGTCCTGGGCATGGCGCTTCCGACTACGGCCAACTACATCGTCCAGGCTTCGGTGGCGGCTCCTGCCCTGATCGCATTGGGCATACCCAAGCTGACCGCCCATCTTTTCGTCTTCTACTTCGGGGTCTATGCGGATATCACGCCGCCGGTCGCGCTGGCGGCATACACCGCCGCGGGCATTTCCAAGGGGGAGCCGATGAAAACCGGTCTCATCTCCTCGAGAATTGTGCTCGTCGGGTTCATCATCCCCTTTCTTTTTGTTTATCACCCCGGGCTCGTGTTGCAGGGCCCGATTGAAAACATCCTCATCATGATCGCCTCAACCGGTTTTAGCGTCGTTGCGTACAGTGCCGTGTTCGGAAATTTTCTCTATAGAAAATGTAGGGCTTGGGAGCGGCTTGGCCTGCTGGTCAGCGGTATCCTTCTGATCACCCCCGGGTTTCTAACCGATTTGTCAGGTTTCTTGATTCTTGTGGCGATCTACCTATGGCAAAGACAGACCAAAGACGCCGTATCGGATGCCTTGGCTTGAAATGGGACAATCGAAACGGTTTCTTTCATGTTCATGATCCGTGATATGAGAAAATAAAGGGGGTGATCGAAAGCAATTGGGACATGCTTGAGAACTTGAACCGTAATCATCAATCAACCGAATCAAGGAGGATGCATCATGAAAAGATTAATGAAACCAAAGCGTACTCTGTTTGTTCTGTCTATTGTTCTGCTGGCGGGCATGATCGGCGGGGGCATCGGTTTTGCCGCGGATCGCAACATCGCCCTGGGCACCGGGGGAATGAGCGGAACCTATTACCCGCTGGGAGTGGCCATGGCCAAGATGTGGTCTGCGGCCGGCATCGGCGTCAACGTCGGCGCGGAAGCGACAGGGGGATCGATTGAAAATGCCCGCTTTATCAAGGGAAAAACCATGGAGGTCGGTTTTGTGGAGTCCTTGGTTGCCGAATGGGCCTCTCAGGGACAGGAGATGTTTAAGGGCAACAAAGTGGAAAACATCCGTGGTTTGATTTCCCTCTATCCGAACACGGTCCAAACGGTGGTCAAGGCCAATTCCGGCATCAAATCCTATGCCGATCTGAAGGGGAAAAAGGTATCGTGCGGCATTCAGGGCAGCTCCAGCGTCACGACGATGAAGGCCGTTCTGGAAACGTACGGCATTCCCTTCAGCGACATCAAGCCTCAGTATCTGTCGTATGGCCCGGCGATGGAGCTCCTGAAAGACGGTCAGGTCGATGCCGTTCTTGTCGATGCGGGAGCGCCCAACTCCGCCATCATCGATATCTCCACGCAGCACAAAATCAAGATCCTCTCGATGGATCGGGCCAATATCGAAAAGCTCGTGAAAAAATATCCCTACTTCGCCAGCGCAACCATCATCCCCAAGGGGACATACAAGGGCGTGGATGAGGATGTCGTCACCACCGGATCCCTGGCAACCCTTTGCGTCGCGGCGGAGATGCCTGACGATCTGGTCTATAAGATGACCAAGGCTCTGATCGAAAAAAAGGCGGAAATCGCCAAAGTGCATCCCAAGGGAAACGACATCAATCTGAAAACGGCCATCGATGGATTTTCCGTTCCCATCCATCCCGGTGCGTTGAAATACTATAAAGAGAAAGGTGTCGTGAAATAACGAGGGCACGGCATGTCCTGTTTTGGGTTGGTATAACTTGTTCGAGACCCGGCCGAAAACGGCCGGGTCTTTTCCTGGACGGGAAAACCATGGAATCAAACAGCCCCATCGGGGTATTCGACACGGGGGTGGGCGGATTGAGCGTCGTCAAACAGATGCTTGAAGCCCTCCCGGGAGAGCAGGTGGTCTATTTCGCCGACAGGGCACGACAACCGTATGGAGCTCTTCCCCATCCGGTCGCGGAAAGATTGGTCCTGGAGAGCCTTCAATTTCTGCTGGACCAGAACGTCAAGGCCATTGTTATTGCCTGCAATACCGCCTCCGCCGCAGGGTATGAAGCGGCCAAGGAGCGTTTTCCCGTTCCGGTGATCAGTGTCATCGGACCGGGGATTCCGACGGCTTGCAAAACGACACGCAACAATCGGGTCGGGTTAATCGGCACGAAAGGGACCGTGGAGAGTCATGCCCATGCCGATATTTTTGCCGCCCTGAACCCGGATATTCAGGTATTCGGACAGGCTTGCCCCCTGTTGCCGCCTCTGATCGAGTTGGGCAGGATCGATTCCGATGAAACCCGGCAGGTCCTCGAAACCTATCTGAAGCCTCTTATGGAACAGGGAATCGATACCCTTTTGCTCGGATGTACCCATTTCCCGTTCGTGGTCGAATTGATCCGGGATGTTCTGGGCCCAGGCGTCGGGATTGTGGATCCAAACGGCGATCTTGTTCGGGAATTGGAAACCGTTCTGACGGACATGAATCATCTGCGGGGCGGAATCGCCGACCGAGGGGAACACCGGTTTATCGTGAGCCGCTTCCCGGATACCTTTCAACAGGTCGGCAGCATGCTCCTGGGATGGCCCATCCCTCGCGTGGAAGAGATCCCCGTGGGAAAGGCCGTGGAAGGCTTTGCCATTCGGGAGAGAGATCTATACAATCCTGACATGAAACCGGATCTCCAAGAGCTGTTGAAAGGCGGAGCCACAAATACACGGTAATCGTCAACATACCACCATGTCTTCCAGGAGATTTTCATGAACCTTCAAAAATTGTTGGCGGCGCGGGTCCACGGGATGAAACCATCGCCGATTCGAAAGCTGGTCCCGATCATGCGCACGCCGGGCATGATCTCGCTGGGCGGCGGCTATCCGAACGCCCGGACCTTTGCCTTCACATCCGTGGACGTCGTTTTCAAAAGCGGGCGTTCCTTCTCGATCCGAGATCAGGCCGTGGATCTGGCCTGCCAGTATGGTCCGACCGACGCCAGCGCCGATTTGAAAAGCCAAATCCTCCGGTGGCATGCCGCCAAGGACGGCGTGACGCTGAAAGGGGAGCAGATCCAGGTGCTCAACGGCGCCCAAGAGGGACTTCATACCATGGCCTATCTCTTCCTGGATCGGGAAGACAGCGTGATCCTTTGCGAACCGGCTTATCCGGGGGCGTTGGGGGCTTTCCGCGCGTTCACCGAACATTTCATTCCGGTTCCGTTGGATGCGCAGGGAATGATCACGACGGAACTCGAAACGATCCTGGAGAAGAGGGAAGCCGCCGGGAAGAAGTTGCCGAAATTCATCTATGACGTTCCCAACGGCAACAATCCGGCCGGGGTTTCCCTCTCGCTGGAACGCCGCCGACACCTGATGCAAATCGCCTCCCGCCATGACCTGCTGGTTCTGGAGGATGATCCGTATCAGATGGTCCAGCTCGAAGAGAATGACCCCCTGCCCACACTGCAATCGCTGGACCGCGAGGAGCGGGTTGTCCGGTTGGACAGCTTCTCCAAGATCTTCGCGCCGGGGCTGCGCCTGGGATATGCCTCCGGGCCCTCGCAGGTGATCGGTTATTTTCAACTCTACAAACAGGGAACGAATCTCCATACCAGCGCGATGGATCAGGCGCTCCTGGCCGGTTTCCTGGCCAATCACGCCTACGAAGAATTTCGCGCCCTGATCCGGGAGAATTGCGGCATCTATCGGAAAAACCGGGATGCCGTCCTTGCGGCGGCTCGGAAATACCTGCCGTCCGACATCCGGTATAATGTGCCGCCGGCCGGCATGTTCATTTGGTTTGAAATGCCCACGGGCTTTGACGCCGAAAGAATGGTTGAAACCGACGGAATGGAATTGGGCATTCTCCTGGTTCCCGGTATCGGCTTTTCCACCACCGGGGGTCTGAAGAACTATATGCGGGCCAGTTTCAGCATGATCAACCTGGAACAGGTCGAGGAGAGCATGATCCGCTTTGCCAAAATGATCGAAAGGGAAAGAAACCGAACGGCAAAGTAGCGGCATTTGGGTGGCTTCAGCCGCCCGGAATGAGGCGCAGCGGTTCGCCGACCGCCGCCCAGTAGGGCAGCGCAACGAACATCACCACCCCATACGCGACAAGCGTCATCCACAATCCGAAAAAAAAGATTTCCGCCGCCGTCAGATGGCCTCGCTCGTAAACGACCAGGGACGAGGCGCTCTGCGCCGGGTAATAGAGGACCGCATCCCCGGCGATCATCACCGCGAGCCCGCAGACGAGGGGGCTGACCCCTGTGGCCTCCCCGATCGACATCGCGATCGGGATCGTCGTCGCCAGAAAGCCGGTGATGTTGGGAATCAGCAGCCGGACCGGCGCGGCGGCCAGAAGTAGCACAAGGACGATCTGCAGCGGGTGCTGTGAAAAGGCCGGCATCCCCTGAACAATGACCTCCGCGATCCAGCCGCTGGCTTCGCTGCTGCCGAGCGCGCGGGCGAGCGACAGCGAGGAGGCAAGCACGAAAAAGTTGGCCCAGCCGAATCCCTTCTCGAATTCTTTCCAGGTCAGCGCGCCGATTCCCGGCGTCAGCAGGCAGGCCCAGGCCATAATCGCCGGCAGGGCCGGATTCCAGTGATGCCACGCATCGGTCAACCAGAGCAGCGAGGCGCCGATGGTGATCGCGAGCGTCCGGATCTCCTTTCCGGAAAGGGGCTTCCTCTCCCCGGTTCGGACCGGCGGCAGCGGGAGATCGAATCCGCGTCGGTGCAAGAGATAGATCAGCAGGGCGCCGACCGCAAGCAGGACGCTGTAGGGAACAACCATCAGAACGAACCATCTCCCCCAGGAGATTCCGCCGATCAGCGAGGCCGCGAGGACCGGCGTGATCCCCCCCGTCAGCAGCATGGTGGAGGCGAGCCGGTTGACGGAATTGAGCGCCAGCATGATTGCCTTGGCGAAAGAGGACCCGCGGGGCACGCGGCCGAGATCCAGCGCCTGCTCATACACGAAGACGAGGATGCCGGTGCGGGTCGTCGCCGAGGGAAGCAGAAGCGTCAGCAGCGGGAAGGAGAGCAGCATCTGAAGGTACAGGGAGCGCGATCGTCCCCGGCTTTGCCGGAGAAAGAAAAGCGCCACCCGCTCGGCCAGACCGCTTTGCAGCACCGCCAGGCCGATGGTCAGCACACCGACCAGAAAATAGGCCACCGGTTCGGCAAAGCCCACCAGGGCTTCCGGAAATCCCGGAACGCCGCCGGTGAGGACCAGCGCAATCACCAGCAGAATCCCGGTGACGGCCGCCGGGATCGCGTCGGTGCACCACAGACCGATCGCCATCACCGCCACGGCCAGGACCCGCTGTCCCGCCACGGGAAGACCGGCCGGCGTCGGCAGGGACATCAGCACCACCGACAACCCCACCATGAAAACGGTGATCCAAAAAGATCGCCATTCCCCTTTCGTGGCTTCGATCGCCCTCTTCCCCTTCGAATGATCTTCGTCTCTTCGTGTCGGTTCCATGGTCGCTGCTTATGATTCCCGGTCCGGATCGCGCGTGATCGAAGAAAGCCGCCGGAAGAAGGCCGTTCCAAAAATAGACGCCGCCTTTTCGGTGGCGGGGATCATACCAGAACAAGGTATCCGTGTCGAGATCAAGGAAATGAGGCCACGGAAATGAGATTCATCTGGTTTTTGAGTACCTCTTGCTATTCGTTAAATCTGTTTTTATTCACCGGATTCACAATTTCAAAGGCACAGATTGACTTTCCTGACCGATCTATTGATAATGGGCCGAAAGGTGGCATTATCGGGGGGAGGATCGGGTCTGAGGCTGCCTTCCTGTAAGCCCGTAAAACATCAGCTTCGACGACGATGCTGGATTTTCGAGTAGACAGGAGCCTTCCGTGACTATAGGAGGAGGTTTGTTTTCTCTGTTTCTGCCTGCTTTCGCGGCAGTGCCACAAGATTCCCTCCATATCACAGTTGGACTCCTGGCCCTCACAGAACCGGACAAGCGGATTTCCCATACATCCGGCTCCTCGGTGCGTTATTCAGCAAACCTCCGCTCTACGACACGGGTTCAGGTTTTTGTGGATTCTTGGTTTAGGCCACCCCACCCACTTTAAAGCCTGGGCGAAGCTTTCCCAGGTGTATGCCCTGCGTTGGCTCTTGCGGTTGAGCCATTTGAACAAGATTTGTTCAGTGCGACGGACATAGTAGCGACACCTTTCCAAGTTATCCGTTATGGCGTAATAATTCAGGTGCCCGAACACGCGGATACGGGCCTGCCTGAGCATATCTCCCTTCTTCAGTACATTTCGGGCGTGCCTTGCCCAGTCCGTGAACTTGGACAAGCTCTGGCCCAACTTCTTACGGCTGGTGCGACGTTTGACTTTGAAGTATCCCTCTTTTGTTTTCCCGCAGTAGTGCGTGAATCCCAGAAAGGTAAACTCCTTGGGTTTCTCGCCGCGCTTGTATGCATTCTCGCGTGCATATCGCCCGAATTCGATACAGTGGGTCTTTTCCTTTGACAACTGCAGTCCAAACCTTTCGAGTCGGTCCTCCAGGTTCCGTTGGAAATTTACCGCATCATCTTTGTACTGAAAACAGGCCAGAAAATCGTCGGCAAATCGAAAAAGGTACGCTTTGCCACGACTTTGTCTGCTCACTCGCCGGCTGAACCACAAATCCAGCGCATAGTGAAGGTAGATATTTGACAGCAGCGGAGACAGTATCGACCCTTGGGGAGTTCCCCGGTCGCTGGCAGTCACCAGTCCGTCTTCCATAATGCCGCTTTTCAGCATCCGGATAATGAGACGAATTACACGCCCGTCTCCGATTCGGTGTCGCAGAAACTTGACCATCCATTCGTGGCTGACCTCGTCAAAGAACCCTTTGATATCGGCCTCTACCACATAGTGGACCGGATTCTGCTGAATCGTCCGACCTATTGCATCCAGACATTTGTGCTGGTTGCGGTTAGGACGGTATCCGTAACTGCTGTCTTCGAATGCGGCCTCAAAGATTGGTTCGAGGGTGCGCTTGATCGCCGATTCCACTATCTTGTCCTCAAGACAGCTTATTCCCAGCGGTCGGCCCTTCTCGCTTCCAGTCTTCGGGATATAGCTCCGTCGACTCGGCGCCGGGCGGTAACCCATCCGCTTGAGCCGCACCGACAAATCCCGAAGGTTTTCTTCAAGGTTCCTGCCGTATTCCTCTTTAGTTACGCCATCCACTCCGGTCGCCTTCCTGGCTCCCAGATTATCGTAGCAGGCACGCAAATTGTCCACATCGCTGATGTGGTGATACAGACTTGTGAAAACCAAGTCCGGCTCTTTGCGCGCCTTCTCGCCTATCCGTGTCAGATCCGTTGCCACTGTGTTTCCGCTCCTTGCATAGCGTCAGTGTTTCTCCTTTCACGGTCAACTCACCGTGGGAACCTTCGCTCAGCGGGGATTAGCCGCTTCTTCGCTAGGCCATTGCGGCTCTCCGGTTCCCATCACTCGCGACGCGGCCATCCCACGCCCTCTTTTTATATTGGACGTGGTACTCGGGTACTTCCATTGCGGATGATTCCCCAAGAGCTCCTTGATCGTCGCTCGCCTGGTTACTTGCCTGCCGTTGCGTGGCTCGATGCTGTCTTAGACCCCGGGGTGTCGGCTCCGCACTCGTCTTTAACGCGCTCACCGCCTGGCCTGCTCCTAATTGAAGGGGATCGGCACTCTCCCAAAATCCATAATTCTCGGGGCTATGTGTCAGATTCAGGGCTACACCCTTCACCTCGCCACACTTGCTTATCTTCCTTTCCGGCTTGCGCCTTCAGTCATTAAGCTACTGAGCGGTTGACTAATTGTTGAGTGCCACGACATCGTTAACGGAAAAATGTGCCAGCACATCGTAAACAAAGTTCTTTGACAATCGAATAGCCACCACGTGTCATTCTGTGAACACCAAATCAAATTCGGAGGTGTTCATGGGAAACATAATCAAGCAGCATCGGATTCAAGCCGTGCAGCGGTTCAGGAATGGCGAAAGTCCTGAATCAATCTGCACGTCATTCGGCAAGTCGAGGGTCTGGCTGTACAAGTGGATCAAGCGGTATAGTGGAAAGGGACCCTCATGGTGTGAGGATCGTTCTCGCCGTCCCCTTTCGACGCCACTGCAGACGCCGGCAGAAGTTGAGGAAATCGTCAAGATGATTCGCCTCAATCTCTACAACCAAGAACTGTTCTGCGGTGCTCAGGCCATTTACTGGGAAATGGATGAACTTGGCGTGAAGCCTTTGCCATCCATCAGAACCATCAACCGGATCCTGAGCCGGAATGATCTAACCCATCGGCGAACAGGGAAATATGAAGCCAAGGGAACGGCGTATCCCAAGCTGCCATCACTTATACCAAACCAGACCCATCAGGCTGACCTTGTTGGCCCATGCTACCTGAAAGGACCCGTACGATTCTACAGCCTCAATGTGGTCGATACGGCAACTGTCCGGTGTGGACTTTATCCATCGATGTCTAAGTCCGGCCAATCCATCCTTGACGGTTTCTGGGCCATCTGGATGCGCATGGGAATACCGGACCACATCCAGATTGACAACGCCATGTCGTTCTTTGGCAGCCCGACACATCCACGTGGCATGGGTCCTCTCATTCGGCTGTGTTTGCATAATGAGATTGAGCCCTGGTTTATCCCAATGTCTGAGCCTTGGAGAAATGGCATGATCGAGAACTTCAATGACCGTTACCAGCAGATGTTTCTCGACAAAGTTGTCATGTCATCGAAAGAAGACCTGAAAGCCGGATCGCTGGCGTTCGAACAACGCCATAACAGCAGATATCGCTACAGTAAGCTCGGTGGGAAGACCCCGCTGAAGGCTCTTGCTGCCACTAATACAAGACTACGTTTTCCGGCAGACGACAAAGCCCCAAATCACCGGATGAAAAAACCGGAAACCGGCAAATATCATTTGGTGCGCCTCATCCGTAGCGATTTGAAACTCAATATCTTCGGTGAACTCTTCCCCGTCTCACCCGAACTCAAACTCGAATATGTGGTGGCTACGATCAATGTCAAAGAACAAAAACTGAAACTCTTCCTGGACAAAATCCAGGTTGATGAATTCAGATACACTCTACGCTGAACAACCGGGTGTCCACGATGTCCTGGCATGAAAACCTGTTAACGATGTCGTGGCACTCAACAACTAATCCTTACTCAGGAGGGACTGTCCACCTCCGGCGGATTCCCTCTCAACAGGCAACCATTGCCAGGTCACCTCAATCT
>JAXGRQ010000014.1:0-55288 GCA_040765725.1 Syntrophales bacterium | reverse complement strand
GGATTGTACTGACGCATCTGAAGAGATGTCCTAACATTCTTACTTACAGGAAGCTATACGCATTTACCGGATGAGCCGGAAATAATATCAAAAAGGGATGGCGGAAGGCTTTGTTGTCTCCCTCCATGGTGGAAATCGACATGATCAGTGCCAAGGCAGAAAGGATGAAGTGCCGTGTGACCGGAACGACAGAGGGGAGAAAGAGGCTGCCTATCAACGCAAGTAGGAGAATTACGTCTCGGTTGCGCAGGAGGTGGCAAATCATTTCAATAACCCGGCAAGCACCTTGCTATCGGCGCCAAAAAATACACCATCGCCAATGCGCACCAAAGGCCGGCGTATCAGCCGCGGCTCCCGAAGCATAAGTGTTTTGAGATCGTCCTCGCCGAGTTTGTTTTGATCCACGCCGATTTTCTTGAAACTGGGGCTGCGAAAATTGAACATTTCGGAGGCTGGTCTACCCTGCAACAATGCCTCGATCTCGGAACGGGTGAAAGGGGTTTTGAAAAAATCGCGCTCGTCAAACTCAAGTTTTTTCTGCGAGAGGAACTCCCTCGCTTTGCGGCAGGTGTTTCAGCGGGTCCAGCAATAGAATTCAATTTTCATGGCTTATATCCTCCTTTGCTATTCATACGTGATTCCAAGGCTCATTCTTGTCTCCCCTGTGAAATGTCAGCGCAGCGGACAGGCGACTCCATCCCACGGCTTGTCCGTTAGAACTTTTTCTTGATCCAGCGGATGACCGCACCCATGACGGGAATCTTCTCGTAAACCACTCCGGTGTCCCAGTAATCCTGATGGAAGATCACCTTTCCTTTGGCGTCGAACCGGACGTGGGACATGCCCACCGTCCTAATCGAATCGTCAGGGTAGCGCTTCATCGTCAGGTGCATAACCCAGCGGAAATAGTAATTACCCCCATGGACGGCCGTCTCCTGGATGTCGAAGGTGCAGGTCTGTATGCCTTCAGCGCTGTTGAGGAAATAGGCCTCCATCGCCTCGATCCCCACAACCTCCTTGAACCCGTCCCGGAAATAGGCGCCGTCTGCATAGAGTCCGCGCAGCCCTTTTCGGATTGCTTCCGAAGAAAATACCCGGTAAAAATCCACAAAGCGTGCAATCGCTTCTTTCTCCAGCTCTGAGCCGGGCTGCGGACCGGCAACCTTCGCCGGGTCCGTCTCCGCCAGAATTGTTTCATATCGAATCATGTCGCCTCCTTCCTGCCCCCGGTGGGCGCACCCGCCGGCGATCAGCAAAACCATCATGATCAAGACCAGGTTCCTTGTTCCGAAAATAAACATCTCCTTTGTCCTTTCTTTTGCGAAGGGAAAGCTCTTGAGACAATCACCGGTCATCGGGACAGCCTCAGCCCCCCGAATCCCTTTTGAGGACGATCTGCAGATCTCCCGTGGCGCCGGTGGCGAAAGCGGCTTCGCAGGAGGCCAGGTAATAGACCCATTTCCGGCGGAAAGCGCTTCCCAACCCCATCGCTTCGAGGGCAGGGATCTGCGCCAGGAAGCGGCTCCGCCACTCCCGAAGCGTCGGGGCGTAGTGGGGACCGATCTCCTCCGTTTCGATGATGGTCAGGGAGGCCCCATCGGCCACAGCTGTACGGATCGCCCCCTGCGAGGGGAGATGGCCGCCCGGAAAGATATGCTTGCGGATCCAGTCCGTCCCCCGCCGGTATTCGTCGTAGCGTTCGTCCGGGATCGTGATGGTCTGGAGGGCCATCAGGCCGCCGGGCTTCAGAAGGCGGCCACAGCAACGAAAGAAGGTCGCCAGGCGACTATGGCCGACGGCTTCGAGCATTTCAATGGAAACGATACGGTTGAACTGTCCGGTGATATGACGGTAATCGATCAGAAGGATATCGATTCGATCCTCCATGCCCTCCTGCCGCACCCGCTCGCGCGCCCACTCCATCTGGGCGTTCGAGACGGTGATTCCCGTGACGCGGCAGCCGGTTTGCCGGACGGCCTCGACGGCGAAGCTTCCCCATCCGCAGCCAATCTCCAGGACGTGGTCCTCCGGGCCGATTTGCGCTTTCGTGATCATGCCCCGGAGCTTGTTGATCTGGGCCTGCTCCAGGGTCTCCTCCGGGGCAAGGAACCGGGCGCAGGAATAGGTCATCGATGTGTCGAGAAAGGTCCGGTAGAAGTCGTTGCCGAGATCGTAATGGGCGCGGATGTTGCGGCGGCTTCCGGGAATGGTGTTTGACCTGAGGAGGTGGCGGATTCGGTCCCGCAACCGGGAGAGGGTCGCCGAGAGGTAATCCCCATCCATAAGATTGCGGCGGTTGGCGATGAACCGCTCGAAGAGCTGGGCCACGTCGGTGCTGTCCCATTCCCCGTCCGTGTAGGACTCGCCCAGGCCGATGTCGCCGCCGAGAACGATCCGCGAAAAAAACCGGTTGTCGCGGACCGTCAAATCCGCCTTTGGTTCCGCAGCGGTGTCCCCGCAGTCGATTCGCCGCCCCTCGGGTAGGACGATCCGGAGGGTTCCTTGATCGATCAGGCTCAAGCGTTTCAGGATAAGCCGCCGGCAGAAGCCCTGCCAGGCCGACGGCGGCGCGGTCCGCATGGTCAACGGGTGGACCGGGATGGGCTTGGGGTGATACGGGAGCTTACAGAGAAAATAGAGCCTAGCCGCCTGCCGGTAGATTCGCGACATCGTCATGTGGGGGACCAGGGGATGGCTGAGGAGCGTCCGAAGCAGGGCGCGGTCGTCGAGCGGCGTCTTGCTTCCCCGAAGCTCAGCGGAAAAGGCGAGCGTTTCCCCGCGCTTCAGATCGATGCGGATTGCCAGTTCGCTGCGGATGTCTCCGAAGGTGAACTCGTAGGCGCCCTCCATGTCGTTGAAGGGGGAGACGTGGAACGCCTTTGGAGCCGTGAAGCGGGCCGGAAATCCCCCCGGATCGCCCTCCGCGCGACGGAGCAGATAGATGTGCCTCTCGCCGAAGGTGTTGTTCACCTCTGCGACCACGCAGCGCAGTTCCTTTTTCGCGTCAAAGATGTGATAGAAACTGACCGGGTTGAAAACACGGATGAAATGGCGCGGCGAGGTGACGAGGACGACCCGCATCGCCTGTTCGGTGATCCCCTCTGACGCCAGAAAACGGAACAGTTTGTCCCGGATTGTCCCTTCTTCCTGGGTCAGGTAGTCCCGGTCGTAGAGCGCCACGGGACGGAAGCGGTTCAGACCGAAAAGCCGCAGAGACCGGTCGAGCGTCCCCAGTTCATCCAGATCGAAGCCAAACAGGTATAGAGGGTACCGGAGGCTGTGCTTTACAGGCCACAAGCGGCCATGCCAGATTTGTCCGTGAAAAAGGCTCGATCTCATAGGTGAATGCGGAAGGCCTCCGCAACCTGCACGCCGGAGCGCAGGGCATCCTCGTGGAAGCCGTATCCGAAGTAGCTGCCGCAGAAGTAGGTGTGGCGCCGCCCGTTGAGTTTCGCAAGAGACCCTTGTGTCGCCACGGCCTCTGCCGTGTACATCGGATGGTGGTAGACCAGTTCCCGAATGATCCGACTCCGTTCCGCGGGACGTCCAGGGTTGAGGGTAACGCAGTAGTCTTCCGCGGTCCGCAGCCCCTGAAGGCGGTTCATGTGGTAGGTGAGCGTGACAGGCGCCACCCGGGAGGCATCCTTCTCGCGAAGGTAGTTCCAGGATGCCCGGGCGCGGGGATTCTCCGGGATGAATGACGCGTCCGTGTGGAGGACCGTCGTGTTGCGGTTGTAAGACCAGGGTGAAAGGCAGGCGGTTTCTTCCGGCGAGGGATCGGAAAGCAGCCCGATGGCCTCGTCGGCATGGGTCGCGATCACCACCTCATCGCAGCGCTCTTCCCGGCCATCGACAAAGGTGAGGACAGGCCCGGATTCGGTCCGCCGAATGCGCTTGACCGGCCTGTTGGAAAGCACCCGGCCCGTAAACCCCTTCAGGAAGGCCTTTACGTAAGCGTGGCTTCCTCCAACGACGGTGTACCACTGTGGCTGATCGGAGACCGAGAGCAGCCCGTGGTTCTCCATGAACCGAAAAAAGCTCTCCGCCGGAAAGTCCATCATCCGCGCACCCGGCGTGGACCAGATGGCCGCCGCCATGGGGATGAGGTAGGAGTCTACCAGGGACGGGATGACGGCCTCCTCGCGCAGGTACGCTCCCAGGGAGAGCCCCCGCAGCGCGCCGGATGCGAGGCGTTTCCGCGTTTTCACGTTGAACCGGACGATCTCGATCAGGAAATGCCAGAAGGTGGGACGGAGCAAATTTCGCCGCTGCGCAAACAAGGTGTTGAGATTCCGACTGGCATACTGGAGGCCGGTCCTTCGGCAGGTGTAGCTGAAGGACATGTCCGATTTACGGATGGGCACCTGGAGTGCGGCGAGAAACTGCATCAGCAGGGGGTAGGTCCGGTCGTTGAGCACAATGAAACCGGTGTCAACGGGCGTTCCCTTATCCGGCCCGTCATCGATCACGATCGTATGGGTGTGGCCGCCGACATAATCGTTCTTTTCGAAGAGACTGACCTCGTGTCGGCGCTGCAGCAAGTGCGCGGCCCCGATACCGGCGATCCCGCTGCCAACGACAGCGATCCTCAACCGCACATCGGTCATCATGACATTCACCCTTTGATTTACAAATGTCCCTACCGAAGATTTCCAGGACCCGAGAAATGAGCTGGTATTTTTACTAACATTGACGGTACCGCAGAGTCAACAGACTTTATAAACGAAATTTCCGCACCCCCGATACTTTATCTGGAAATTCCTCCGGGAGTCATGGCCGCATCTCTGGCCATGGAAAGGCCATGGAAAAGACCCGTTGACATAACCAACCTCCCATAATAGATAGCCTCTGTCTGGATTGGGGATCGGACTCTTCTCTGTTGAAGGGACCGGTGCGCACAATCCCGACGGGCGTGGGATTCGTTCAGCCTGCTTTCTGAAACAGGTCAGGTTTTGGGGGACAAGTCCCCGGTCTGGGAATGTTGATGGAAGAGCCGAGCATCACAGTTGGGATCTGCGATCGTTATCCCGAAATCCGGGGACGGGTAAACGGAATGTACCGGACAAACGGGACGTTGCTGACAGGCGGCTTCACCGCCCGAGCGGAAGGGAACGGCCTTGTCCTGTACTGCGACCCGGGACGGGATACCCTCCACCTGCCGGAGATTCGTCTGGCCGCTGCGCCGGGAGCGACCGTCACACTGCACGACGTCACAATCGGGGTCAAATTCCACTGGGAGAGGAAGGAGGAACAGACCTTTTGCGGAGACCTGATTCTGCTGCCGGCGGGGGACGGGACCGTGACCGCGGTGAACAAACTCCCCGTGGAGGAGTACCTCTCCAGCGTCGTTTCGTCGGAGATGAGCGGCGAGGCCCCGGTCGAATTTCTCAAGGCCCATGCCGTTGCCGCGAGAAGCTGGCTGGTGGCCATGCTGATGCGCGGCAGACAAGAGACGGGGAAAGCCCGCTCATCGGAACACCTGATTCGATGGGAGCGTGAGATCGTCCGCTGGTACGACCGTGAGGATCACGACCGGTTCGACGTGTGCGCCGATGACCATTGCCAGCGCTATCAGGGGGTGACCCGCCTTGCCGCAGGCAGGGCGGCTGAGGCCGTCCGGGCGACTCGGGGGGTCTTTCTGGTTCACGACGGCGAGATCTGCGACGCCCGCTACCACAAGGCCTGCGGCGGAATGACCGAGGATTACGACACCTGCTGGGAGGAAAAGACGATTCCCTACCTCAGCCATGTTCCCGACTCGGCCACGCTCATCGTCCCGATCCGGACGGAGGCCGATGCGGAGCATTGGATCCTCTCCCGTCCGGCCGTCTATTGCAATACGGCAGAGCCGAAACTTCTGGACAGGATTCTCCCCGCTTTTGACCGGGAAACGGTTGACTTCTTCCGCTGGCAGGTGAGCTATTCGCGGGAGGAACTGGAGGGCATTCTCCGCGAAAAGTCCGGTATGGACTTCGGCGTGCTGCAAAACATCGTGCCCGTCGAACGCGGTCCCTCCGGCCGGATCCGCCGGCTTCGGATCGAAGGCTCCAGAACCGGCATGACGGTGGGAAAAGAGCTGGAAATCCGCCGGTGGCTGTCGCCGAGCCATCTCAAGAGCAGCGCCTTCATCGTCTCCGTGACCAGGCACCCGACCGGCGTGCCGACCCGTTTCACCCTCTATGGGGCGGGCTGGGGGCACGGTGTCGGCCTCTGCCAGATCGGAGCGGCCGTGATGGCGGGGAAGGGGTGCAAGGCGGATGAAATCCTGCGGCATTACTTCCGTGGGACGGCCCTTGTGAAGCGGTACTGAGATCCCGATGACACAGACGATGCCTGAAAAGCCCGCCGACCGGAACCCCTGGACCTGGGTCCCGACCCTCTACCTGGCGGAGGGCATCCCGTACGTGATGGCGATGACCGTCTCGGTCATCCTCTACAAGCGGCTCGGGATCTCCAACACCGACATCGCCCTTTACACCTCCTGGCTCTACCTCCCCTGGGTGATCAAGCCGCTCTGGAGTCCCGTCGTCGACATGTTCCGGACGAAGCGACTCTGGATCATCGCGATGCAGCTCGTCCTGGGGGCCTCTTTCGCCTGTGTGGCGCTCACGATTCCGGCGCCGGGTTTCTTCCGCTATACGCTCGCGTTCTTCTGGATCATGGCGTTCAGCTCCGCGACTCACGACATCGCCGCCGACGGCTTCTACATGCTGGGCCTCCGGGAATACCAGCAGGCGGCGTTTGTCGGCGTGCGGACGATCTTCTACCGGATCGCGCTGATCGCCGCCAAGGGGGTGCTCGTTGTCCTGGCCGGGACCCTGGAGACCCGGGGCTTCAGCGCGCAATCGGCCTGGTCGGTGACTTTTTTCCTGCTCGCTGCGATCCTGCTGGCCTTTTTTCTCTACCACCTTTTCGTTCTGCCCCATCCGGTCACGGATCGGCCGGTAAAGCGCGATAAGTCGAAGAGCGCCTTGGCGACATTCCTCCGCGGATTCACCACCTTCTTCCGGAGGAAAGACATCGTCACGGTGATTGCCTTTTTCATCCTATACCGCTTTGCCGAGGCGCAGCTCGTCAAGATGGTCGCTCCGTTCCTGCTCGACCCGCGGTCGAAAGGGGGATTGGGGCTTTCGACGGCGGAGGTGGGAATCGTTTACGGAACGTTCGGCGCGGTGGCGCTGATGCTGGGCGGTCTCCTTGGTGGCTGGGTCATCTCCCGGAAGGGGCTGAAACACTGGCTGTGGATCATGGTCTGCGCAATGCACCTGCCGGATGCGATTTTCATCTACCTCTCGCGGGCGATGCCGGAGAGCCTCTGGCTGATCAACGCCGCGATAACGATGGAGCAGTTCGGCTACGGTTTCGGCTTCACGGCCTATACACTCTACATGATCATGGTGTGCGAAGGGGAGTACAAGACGGTTCACTACGCGATTGCCACCGGGATCATGGCGCTCGGGATGATGATTCCGGCGATGTCGAGCGGCTGGATTCAGGAACAGCTCGGATATCCCGGCTTCTTCCTTTGGATCCTCGTTTCGACGATTCCCGGCTTTATCGTGGCGGCGATGATCCGGATCGACCCGGAGTTCGGGAGAAAGAAATAGCGCAAGGACGGGGGTTCGGAAGACGGCTATGAAAATCCGTACAGCCTTTATTCTTGGCGCGGGGCTGGGCACGCGCCTGCGCCCATGGACGGAGGACATCCCCAAGCCGTTGTTGACCGTCGTCGGCCGCCCGCTGATCACCTTCGTGATGGACCACTGCCTTTCGATCGGTATCGAAAGGTTCATTGTCAACACCCACCACTGCGCTTCGGCCTATGGCGCGGCATTTCCCGACGGCCACTACCGGGGGATGCCGGTGATCTTTCGCCATGAACCGGTCCTCCTCGACACTGCCGGGGGGCTCAAGAACATCGAAGATCTTCTGAAAGACGACGATACGATCCTGGTCTACAACGGCGATATCCTCTCCGATCTCCCGCTTTCCTCCCTCAAGGCCGCACACGCGGCGGGAGGCCGCGAGGTGACCCTTGCCCTCCGGAGCACCGGCGCTCCCCGGAACGTCTGTCTCGACGCGCTGGACACCATCTGCGACTTTCGCGATCTCCTCGGGAATCCGGGCGTCCGGCGTTGCCTCTTCACGGGAATTTACGTCCTGGAGAAACGATTCCTGACGAGGCTGGTGCCGGGGAAAATCGAGTCCGTCATTCCGGTCTTCGTGGAGATGATCCGGAAAACGCCGGGCTCGGTCGCCTCCATCGTCATCGATAGCGGTCAATGGGAGGATGTCGGTGACACGGAAAAATATGAGCGGATCAGGGCCGAAGGGCTGCCGCTCCGTTATGAAGACGTTTCCGGAGGGATACCGCCTCTGAATGCGGCATCCGTACCAGGCGATGGGCAACGGAACACCGCCCCGGAAGAATCCGCCTTCATTCGCCGGACGCTCGGCTTTGCCGCCGATGCGCGTTTGGTGCTGGAGCCTGTCGGGAAAGGCGGTTCGGACCGTGACTATTTCCGTGTTGCCGCGACCAGCCGAACGCCGGTCGTCCTGATGCGCTACGGACGGATGTACGAGGAAAACGATCTGTATGTGGAGGCAGCCTCTTTCCTCAACGGGATCGGCGTGCGTGTCCCTGAGATCCATGGCCATGATCCGGAGCATCGTCTCATTCTGATGGAGGATTTGGGGGACCGGGACCTCTACTCGTTTCGCAATGCCCCGTGGGAGGTCCGCCGTCCGCTCTATGAAAAGACCCTTGCGCTCGCCGCAAAACTGCATGCGTTTCCGCCGGATCGGATCCCGAACGGACTCCGGCTGATGCCCGGCTTCAATGCCGATCTCTACCGTTGGGAGCGGGAATACTTCAGGACGCATTGCGTCCGTGGGGTGTGTGGAATTGTACTCGAGGCCGGAGAGGACGAGGCCCTGGAGGAGGAGCTTTCGGCCCTCGCCAATCGGCTGGCATCGACAACTCCCGGCATGGTTCATCGCGACCTTCAGTCACAGAACGTAATGATTCGTGACGGGGAGCCCGTCCTGATCGACTTTCAAGGGATGCGATCCGGGAACTTTTTCTATGACCTCGGATCGTTTCTCCAGGATCCCTATGTCTCCTTCCCCGAGAGGGGACGGGAGGCGCTCCTTCAATTCTATTATGAAATCTCCTGTTTTCCGCATCCCCGGGAGACGTTCCGGGAGCTGTTCCTGCTCGCCTCCGCCCAGCGATTGATGCAGGCCCTCGGCGCATACGGGTTTCTCGGCCTGAAGCGGGGCAAACCCCATTTTCTCGCCCATGTGCGACCCGCGTTGGGAAACCTCATCGCGGTGACCCGGGAGGCCGGGTCCCTATCACGACTGAACGCGCTGGCCCGCCGCTGTCGCGAAGCCGTGGCTGCATCAGTTTCCCGTTGACACGGAAGACCCTCTTGTCCCATAGTGAATCAGCAATAGAAGCACTTGTCATGTGAAATCCCGATCGGATGCATGCGAAACCCGGATCGGGATATTCAAAGCGCCGTTTCGTATTTTTTATCCGCGATGAGCGGGTTCTCGCCGTTGAATGGCCGACAGTCCGTGCAGGAAGGGAGGGTAAAGCCATGAAGATCAATTACAAAGGTTTCATGAGGGAAATGATCCGCAGGAACCCAATAACCATCCGCCCCGACGCATCCTTTTCAGAGGCCCGGGACATCATCCGCAAGAGGGGAATCCGGCATCTTCCCGTGGTGGATCAGAACCATAAAGTCGTGGGTATCGTTACGGATGCGGATATCCGGAAGGCGAGCCCTTCCGATGCAACCACATTGAGCGTGCATGAGGCCGAATATCTGTTGGACAAGTTGAAGGTTTCCGCCTTCATGACCCCGAAGGGCAAATTAATCACGATCACGCCGGACACGCTCATCGAGGAAGCCGTCCAGTTGATGCGCGACCATAAGATCGGCTGTCTTCCCGTCTTGGAAGGAGAGAGCCTTTACGGGATCTTTACGGAGACGGATGCCTTGGACCATCTGGTGGACATTTTTGGTCTGAAGGAAAAGGGCACGCGGCTCACCGTCGCGCTCGAAGACAAGGTCGGCGCGATGCTTGGAATCCTGGAGGTGTTTAAGAAACATCATGCAAATGTGATCAGTATGATATCCCCCTCTTTCATGATCGAGGGGAAAAGGATCGTTGCAATCCGGATTCGAACCGATCAATACCAGGATATCGTAAAGGATCTGGAAGGGGCGGGCTATCCGGTGCTGTCTATCGGCACATGGCCTTCCATATAAAAATGCGCTTCCTCCTGCCTTCAGGAGGAAGCGCATTCGGTTGGCTCGCATACATGAGAAAGGGCACGGGATGCCCTTTTCCCCGTTGATGAATCCTCGATTGAAATGGACTAATCCAGTTTGATGGCCTTTTTGGTCTTTTCCCTCCGTTTGGATTCTTTTTCCGCGTATTCCTGCATGCAGCTGTCATTTTTGCCCTTCACCATGGAGCACTCCAGATACTCCGCAGCCTCCATGATGCAGGCCCGGATGGCCTTCCCCACGGGGGTTTTCTCATGTTTCCCCAGGTTCCCCGAAAGGAAGCCGATGCTGGCGCCCAGGTCCAGGCCGGTGGATTCCGACGTGGCTTCGACGGTCCGGGAGTCGGCAATCTCTCCCGTCGTCGTATCGATGACCTTCAGGTCGATGGCCATATAGGCCGTCTGCTGCTTCCCGCCGATGGAAAAGCCCATGATTCCGATCCCTCCGCCGGTACCGCTCGTGTTCTCTTCAAAAGCGGACACCGATCCGGAAACCAGGTATTGGGCTCCCTTGATTTTACCCAGTTTGGCTTTGGTTTTCGCATCAATCCTGCCGGAAGCCCCCAGGTCCTGCTCCCCCAGAACCGCGTCGATCTCCTTTCGTTCCAGCACCTGAAAAACCTTCATATTCGCCAGCTCTGCGGCCAGCATGTCCTGCAGTTCATGACCCATGTTCCCGCTCCACCAGCCCGCCGATGTTTGGTTGGTGAAACGGAGGACCCCTATCCGGGGCTTTTCCGCGGAAAATGCGAGAGAACAGCAAAAAAACACAACCGCGAAAGCCAGAAGCACTGCACCTTTTTTAATCATATCTTCCCCTCCATAATGGTTTTCCGGGTTTCTTTCTCAATTACGATCGGTATGGGTAGAATGTTGCTCTGACGCGAACGAAAAATACGGAAAAGAATCGGGTGTGTCAAGGAGATTTTATTGCTCCGAATTCGGAAATTAAAATACCGCAATGCTTCCGGAGGCAAGAGGATGTGGCGGCGGAAAGCCTCGCCCTGCCGGTTAAGCGCTGCAAACGCGGTTGCGGCCGGTTTGCTTGGCCCGGTACAGGGCCTGGTCGGCGCGGAAGATCAGGTGCTCTCCGGTTTCGCCGGGTATCAAAACGGCGGCGCCGATGCTGATCGTGAGATGCACGGCCTTGGCGGGACGCGGCGTGAAGGGCAACTTTGCAAAACGGGTGCGGATGCGCGATGCTGCCTCGTTAGCGGCTTCCCGGCCGGCGTTGTGCAGAATGACC
The DNA here is from genome assembly GCA_040765725.1 of Syntrophales bacterium. GTDB lineage: Bacteria > Desulfobacterota > Syntrophia > Syntrophales > UBA5619 > UBA5619. Next base: position 43,739 of record JAXGRQ010000014.1, on the reverse strand, counting down.
ACGAATTCCTCGCCGCCGTAGCGGCAGGCGATGTCTTCTTCCCGCAGTGTTTCCTTAAGAAGCCGGCCCAGGGCCGCGAGAACCTTGTCTCCTTCCGGGTGGCCGTACGTATCGTTGAAATCCTTGAAATGATCGACGTCCAGCATCAGCAGCGACAGGTTCGTGCCGCTCCGGCGCGTTGCGGCGATTTTCTTGATGAGCGACGCATTGAGAAACCGCCGGTTGAAAAGCCCTGTGAGCTCGTCCGTCACGCTGATCGCTTCGAGACTCCTTTCACGCTCGTGCAACAGGGCTTCTTCCTCCTGCATGACGCGGATGCGGTATCCGAGCGCAAACGAAAGCAAAATGGCCTCGGCGGCGCTGCCGAAGATGACGATGTGCATGGTGAGGGTGTTGCTGGGAATCCAACCGTAAAATTTGAAAATGAAGACCAGCGCGGAAAGCATGAAAATGCTATAGGCGATGACGTAGAACAGGGCCGGCCGGAAACCGAAGCGCAGTGAAGACAGGCCGGCCGTCAGGAGAAAAATAAGACCCACCTGTCCGGACAGATAGGACAGAAGAGTTCCCAGCCAGAGCTGTCGCAGAAAAACCAGCGCGACGATGACGCCCATGAAAGCCGCAAGCCCCTTGAGCACCTTGTCGTGGCGGGGTGCGGTTTTGGCGGTATTGAGAAAAACAATGGCAAAGACAATGGCAAACAGCATCATCAGCGATGCAAAAACCGTAATGTAATAGATCAGGAACTCGCCCAGCGGCGGCCAAAAATACCGAAAAAGGCCGATCAGCGTACACTGCCACAAAAGCAAAAAAAGGATGTAGGTGATATAAAAGAGATAGTGCCGGTCGCGGATGAAAAGATACAGGGCCAGATTGTATAAAATCATGGCGATCAGGATGCCTGCGAAAAATCCGATGATCAGAAAGAGGATAAAACTGTGCTCCCGGAAAGCATCGATGGTATAAAGCGTCGCGCGGAACTGCAGCGCGAAAGGCGTGGCGACGCGGACGATGACCGGCCGGGATGCGTCGATGTTGTCGGGCAGAGCGAAGGTGGGATAGAGAAAGGGGAATTCCATACTCTTGTCCCCCTGCTGCCAGCCGCCGTGGAGTTGGACAAGACCCGGCTGCCCGTCTTGTACAACCGGAACGAAGAGCGTGATCGAACCCAGGGCTGCGTTGTCGAAAATCAGAAAAGATCGGAGGCTGGCCAGCGGATCTTCGGCGCCGGGAACGACGGGAGCGATCCGGCATTTAAACCAAAGCGTCGCTCGTTGAAAGCTGAACTGAAAAGAGGTTTTCGCGTGACGGTGAAAGGGAAGATTTCCTCCGGCAATGTCTCGGTACTCCAGGCGGTTCGAGGGATCAAGCAGGTATTCGGCCTGCGCGGCGATTTCCACGGCGGGGACGTCGCGGCCGACACTGACCGCCCCGGTGTCCGATTGGGCCGCGGCCGGCGGAAAAAGTGAAAGGACAAGTAGCGCCGACCACAAAAGGAAAATAGTTTTTACGCGCAGATTCACAGGGCACCTCCCCGGTTGCGTCGACTTCTTGCGGCGCCGTTTTCATAAAATCCCTTGTTGATAGGCTCCATCCGCGCAAATTTTGACAAAAGCCCGAGGATTCGTTCTGATAATCGGATAAGAACTTGTTTTTGGAGCGGTTCGACAATACGGAAAGAGGTCTTGTATGTCAAGAAAATGATATCATAACCTGTTGTAGCAGGGCGAAACTTGATTCCAGTCGCATCGCATGGGAAGTGAAAAGAGCCTATGAAGATATGCAGGGGCGTTGTCGATTCGGGTCACTTCGTTATTGCCGGAGGGTTATTCGGAAAATTCGGGCAGACTTGCCGGTGCGTCCCGATCGAGAAAGGCGGCAGAGACGGGAGAGGGGTTGGGGACTTTTGGTCATCCCCTTCTTCTTGACCACGCCCGTCGTCTTCAGGGTCGACAGGCGTTTTTTTACCGGCGCCATCAAGGCGACCCGGCAGAAGACGACGGGCATGAATACGCTGGTCACTGTCGGGGCGTTCGCTGCCTGGTTCGATTCGTCCCTTGCGACCTTGATTCCCTGCTTGACGGTCATGATGTGAAGTACGTCGACGTAACGATGATAACGGACGCAAGGACGCCTCTGGGCCAGTCGAAGGCTAGGAGGTCCAGGAGGGTAAAAGGCTGCCGACCAGGAAATGGGTGTTCAGGAGGGAAAGGGGAAGTGATTGCCTGTCCATCCGAGGAAGATCAAGGCCGGCAGGAGAAGAAGACCGGACCAGAAGCCTTTTGTCACGCCTTGGCAGGAACATACGCTTGTCATGGTTGCCTCCTTCCCGTTTCCACGGTGCAAGGACTGCCTTGGCTCCACCCCGAGAAGGGAAACGTCCGAACCCCTCCGTCATGTCGACCCCCGTCCGGCCCCGGTGTTAGGCAGGTCGCGGGAATTTTCTTTTTTTCTCCTCGTACATGGCGTTGTCCGCTTGCGTCATGAGGGCGTCGAGGGTCAGCGGTCGATTTGGATCATAGACGGCGAATCCAATGCTGAGGGAGAGCTCGTAGGGGCGGTTTGCCTCCTGGTTGTGGCGTGCGATGTTGCCCTGCAGTCTCTCAAGGATGGCTTCCGGACTGTTCGCATCGGGGTCCACGGCCAGCACGACATATTCGTCGCCCCCGATGCGGGCGACGATGTCAGAGGCGCGAAAAGTCTTCTTGAGCAGTGAGGCTGTCTCCATGATGGCCTGGTCTCCCTCCTCGTGACCCAGGGTGTCGTTGATCCGCTTCAGACCGTCCTGGTCGGCAAAAAAGAGGATCAGCCGCTGTTTCGTCCGCAGGGACAGGGTCAACTGGTGCTCCGCAAAGGTTAAAAATCCCCTGCGGTTGTGGAGGCCGGTGAGCGGGTCGGTGAGCGACAGGGCGAGCAATTCCTCTTCGAATGTCTTCCGCTGCCGCGCATGGTCCCGGAGATGCCGGATGTCGACGCCGATGCCGAAGATGCCGATGATCCACAGCAATGCATGGCCGATCGACAAGGCGCGCAGGTGCTCGCCTTCGGCGGCCCGCAACGGGGCCATGGGGACTGAAACGCTGATGCCGCCCCGGATGTCCCCTAACCGGTATCCCTGGGCGGCGTGGCATTTCAGGCAGGATTCCTCGGTCACGAACGGACGCATCAAGCGAAAGTACTCTTTCCCTGCGATGGTCGCTACGGTTGAGGTTTCTTTGGTCCCGGACTCAAACCCTTTGAGTGTCTCTTCTTCCCAGGGATCGGGGCGGTTTTCGGGCCGAAGGGGGTTGAGACTGGTGAGATGTCCCAGAAAGGGGGCGGTCTTTTGGGCCAATTCGTTGACTTGGCGCATCACATAAGCAGGATTCATCAATGTCAGGGGCAGGCCGTTGGCGGCTGTCAAATCCCGATTCGGGACGCGAAGATAGGGATTGGCGGGGGTTTGAGTCGTGACCGGGACATAGACCCCTCCACGTTCGGAGATCCAGCGGCGGAAAAGCAGGTCCTTCTCGGAAGAGATGGTCGCTGTTGCATAGGCGTCGCTCATGATGGTGCGCTGAAGCCAATAAAGATTCAATCCAAAGGAGAGGGCCATAACTGCCGTCCAGACGGCCCCATAGAGCAGGAACCGGTATCGAAGCTGTAAAGAACGAATGGCATTCATGGAAAACGATACCCCCTTTCCCGGAAGAACCGAAGGCAGACGCTGACCACCATCGCCTTTCCCTGCCGTCCCGCCTCACCCCAGATCCCCGTTTTCTCTAGTTGATGGACCTTTTGCGGGTTGGGAAGCGTGCACTCCGCCATAACCGCGCGAGACCAGGTGTTGATCTGGAATTCCCGCTTCTCAATGAGCCCACCGAGTTCGAAGTTCAGTGGTATCGCCGCCATATAGTCGGACCGCTTGTCGTGCTGTTTGACCATTTCATCGTATTCGGGCGTTCCGGGTTGTATCGCTAAGACTCACGGTCTTTGTCCGCCGGTTGTCCATCATGTATGCTTCGAGTTCGCAATATTTTTTGAATCCGAGGCCCCTGTAGACGGGTTCGCCCATCCCGGTCGCCTGAAGGACCATGGCGCGGCAGCCGGAATCTACGGCTTGTGAGATGGCGTGAGCGCTTATGGCGGTACCCGCTCCCTTGCCGCGCGCCCTGGGAATAGTGCCAACGTTATAAAGGCCTGCCGTCTTTTCATGAATGAAAATTGTAGCGCAGGCGACAGGGGTCTCATTAATGAAACAGTTGAAATGCCTGAACCGGGACGAGCGTCCAAGGCCTGCATACCTCATCGCTTCTCTGAAAAACGGTATGATAAACGCCGGTATCTCGTAAGATTTTTCAAATATGGACAACCATGTATCCAACTCGTCTGTGTTTTCTACGGGTAAGATCACGGTTGATGAAGAGCCGGCGGTATCGCCACTGAATCCACCGAAGTCCATTCCCATTCCGGAGACCGTTTCAGCAAGAGCAAGGCCTTCCTTCTCGAGTTCGGTACCGAGGTGCGCAGGTTTTGTGGACGGGGTTTTCCACCAGAGCATCGGAAGGTTTCTATTTCTGAAGAAATCCAGGGTTTCAGGGACCTTATCGGGCATGTTCCGTCCTGGAATATTTGACCTCAATACACTGTTGATCAGCGGAAAAGCTATCCCGCTGACGAATTTGAGCATCTCCGGTTCATCCAGGAGTTCGATGCCCGGAGCGCGCCCCAGATATTTCCAGGATTCGAAGAGGTTGCTCTCGATCTCTGCTATGAAGTGGTTTTTATGCATGGCAAAGATTTCCCTGACACCGGCCCGCCTGTCTGTCTTCTGATAAGAGCTTGCTTTTGGTGAGGTTCGACGATACGAAGAGAGGTGTTGTGTGTCAAGGCAATTATATCACAAACTTTTATTCTCCCCCCCTTGACAGGAGGGCGATCCGTCATTATGGTATGCACGCTAAAAAACCTATCCCGTTGTGTCGTTGAAGACAGCAAGTCTGAAAAATATCGAGGAGGTCGTTATGGGTCACGGAGCACGTGTGAGGAAATCATTTGCCGTCGCATACCTTTTGATGATCCTGCTGGTTTTTGCCCCGGCGCTGCTTTCGGCCGCGCAGGAGGAAAAGCAGGACAACCGGCCGGAGCGCGGGATTGCCGTGTACACGGATTATTCCGGCGTTGCGGTGGCCAGGGGAGAGAACGTCCAGATGGAATTGACCCTGGAAAACAAGGGGCGGACCGATGAGAACATCGCCGTCCGGATCACTTCGGTGGCCAAGGGATGGAAGGCAACGCTGAAAGGCGCACGCTACCAGGTGACCGGAATGTATGTTCCGGGAGGAAAGACCAAGACCCTGACATTGAATCTGGAACCGGAAAAGGGGGTCGGTCCAGGGCAGTACGTATTCCAGTTCGAAGCGAAAACGGCGGACAGCCGGTTCGCCTCCGCGCACACGCTGAACGTGAACGTTCAGGAGCGGAAGGTCGGTGCGGACAATATCCAGGTCAACGCCGCCTACCCGGTTCTCCGGGGACAGACCGATTCCAAGTTCGAATTCTCGCTTGAAGTGCTGAACAAAAGCGAGATGGAGCGGACCTTCAACCTCTCCGCCGTCGGTCCGGAGAAATGGGAAATCAATTTCAAACCGGCCTATGAGCAGAAGCAGATCTCCAGCATCCGCGTAAAAGAGGGCCAGAGCCAGACCGTGGCCGTCGAGGTCACGCCGGCGCAGAACGCCGCCGCCAAAGAGTATCCGGTCCTCGTCGGGATCAGCTCCGGCGAAAGCAGGGCCGAGGTCAAACTCACGGTCGTTCTCACGGGCACCTACCGGCTGGATGCCGGAACGCCCAACGGGATCTTGTCACTTGAGGCCTATGCCGGAAAGCCGGTCACCTTTTCGCTGTTCGTGAAAAATACAGGGTCCGCCCCGAACCGAAATGTCAACTTCTCCTCCTTCAAGCCGGAGAACTGGGAGACCACCTTCAAGCCGGAGAAGATCGACGTCCTCGCGCCCGGCGAGATGAAGCAGGTCGAAGTCACGATCAAGCCGGGGCCGCAGTCCCTGGTCGGCGACTATTCCGTGGGCGTGATGACGAACGGCGAAAAGGCGGATAAGACGGTGGAAATGAGGGTCACGGTGAAGGCCTCCTCCGCGTGGGGTTGGATTGGAATCGGTCTGATTCTCCTCGTGATCGCGGGGCTGAGTTTCCTGTTCATCAAGATGGGGAGACGCTGAAGTGGAAAAAGAGATCGTGATCCGGACGGAAGAGCTGACCAAACGCTACGGAAAGCAGACGGCCGTGGATCGCCTGAGCCTCGAAGTGACGGAGGGGGAGGTCTTCGGGTTTCTGGGGCCGAACGGCGCCGGAAAGACCACGACCATGCTGATGCTTCTGGGCCTGACCGAACCGACCTCCGGAACGGTCCGGGTCTGCGGATATGACCCGGCCCGGGATCCGCTGAAGGTGAAGGAGTTGATCGGCTATCTGCCGGAGAACGTCGGCTTTTACGAAGACATGGATGCGCGGCAGAACCTCCGTTACATCGCCCGCCTGAACCGGGTTCCGGATGCGGTTTCGACCGGGCGAATCGACCGGCTCCTCGATCAGGTCGATCTGGCGAAGGAGTCGGACAAGAAAGTGGGCTCCTATTCGAAGGGGATGAGGCAGCGTCTGGGGATCGCCGAGGTTCTGGTCAAGGAACCGAAAGTGCTCTTTCTCGACGAGCCGACCATCGGCCTCGACCCCGATGGGACGAACCGGATGCTCGATCTGATCCGCGGTCTCAGCCGCGATCGGCGGATGACGATCTTTTTCTCGTCCCACCTGCTCGAACAGGTCCAGCGGATCTCGGACCGGATCGGGATCATGATCCGAGGGAAACTTGTCGCCGCCGGTCCGCTCGCGGAACTGGCGCAGAGAAGCCTCGGCCTGGAGGCCGGGGAGTCCTACACCCTCGAAGAGATCTACATGAAATATTTCAAGGAGGCGTGACGTTGGACGGGATCTTCGCGATATACCGGAAGGAAATGGAGGACCACTTCAGCAGCATGCGGTTCCTGCTGATCACGGCGCTGATTGTCATGGTCGGGGTGATTATCGCCTCGATGGTCGGCATGTCCATTCAGGAGGAGCTCAAGGGGATGGCCAAACCCGACTTCATCTTCCTGCTGCTGTTCACCTCCACGGGAAAGCTCTTCTCGTTCGTCCAGTTCATCGGTTTTTTCGGTCCTCTGATCGGAATCATCCTCGGATTTGATGCGATCAACCGGGAGCGGACCGGCCGGACGCTGAGCAAGTTGGTTGCCCAGCCGATTTACAGGGATGCGATCATCAACGGGAAGTTTCTGGCCGGCGTGACGATGATCACGATCGTCATGGTTTCTCTGGTGTTGATCATCGCCGGGCTGGGCATCCGACTGATCGGCGTGGTCCCGGGGGTGGATGAGGTTGGAAGGCTTCTGATCTACCTCGTTCTGAGCATCCTCTATATCTCGTTCTGGCTGGGGGTGGCGATCCTCTTTTCGGTCGTTTTCCGCAGCACGGCGACCTCGGCCTTGGCGTCCCTCGCCGTCTGGATCGGCCTCTCTTTCTTCGTCGGACTCGGCGGGAGCCTGCTTGCGGATGCGGTCGCGCCGATGACGCAGACGGCCGACATGCAGCAGGCGGCGGACTCTTTCCTGAAGAATGCGGAGGTCCAGAGGGTTGCTTCGCTGCTGTCCCCGGCAACGCTATACGGGGATGCGACCTCGACGATCCTCGACCCGCTCCGGAAGACGCCCCGCTCCTTCGTGCTGATGGGACCGATGGAGCGGCTGTCACTCTCCCGATTCCAGAACCCGCTTCCGCTGCCGCAGAGTGTCGTGATCGTGGCGCCCTTTTTGATCTCCATCATCGCGATCACTTTCCTGTGCTTCGGGATCTGTTACGCCATTTTCATGCGCCAGGAAATCCGGTCGACATAGGTCCGTTTGATCGATGTTTAAAAGCCCAGAATCTCGAACGTGCCTTACCCGAATAAATCGTTCAGCATTTTCAGATCGTCGTACAGATGCCGGGTGATCAGGAATTTCTTCAGGACCATTTCCCTGCCGTTGGTGCCCAGACGTTTGGCCTCCTCAGGATTTCCCAGGATTGAAATGACTCTTGCGGCGCCGGTCTTGATATCGGTTGGATCGATCAGATATCCGGTTTCTCCGTCCACCATCTGAAGTGGAATCCCGCCGACATTGGAGGCGACGACCGGCTTCTCCTTCCAGAGTGCCTCGGTAACGGTGAGCCCGAATCCTTCCCGGATGGATTTTTGAATGACCACCGAGGAGATTCGCTGCAGGGCATTCACCAGAATGTTGTCTTCCACGGTCAGCAGGATTACATCGCGCTTCGCGACATGGTTGTTGGCCCTCTGCAATATCTTTTGGTAGATCTGGATGCCTTCGGGATCATCCGCAGCCATGCTGCCGCACAGGACAAGCCTGCAATCGATCTTTGCCTTAACGAGCTTGAACATCTCGATGACGTTGGCCGGATCCTTCCATTTGTCGAAGCGAGAGATCTGCGTCAAGATCGGCTTGTCGGTCGGCACAGCGTATTTTTTGAGTGTTCTCATGATGAGATCCTTCGAGATCTCTTTATTTTTCGACGAAAGCGGGTCGATCACCGGATGAATGACCGAATAATCCATCGGAAGGTCTTCCTTCATGTATCGGCAATCGGATACGATCACGCGGTCGTAGCGAAGGATGAATCCCTTGAGGTAATCCCAGAGCTGTGGGTTGGGCCGTGAAAGATCGACATGACAGCGCCAGATCCACGGCTGTTTTCGCTTGTAGAATCGAATGAGGGGGAGCGGCTGGGGATCGTGGATGATGACGCAATCGGCATCGATTTGGCAGTATGACGCGAAATCTTGATTGTTCTGGATATACAGGGTCTTTTTGATATCGCTCAAATTGATCGGGTCTCCCTGGATCGCGTTATGGAATTTCTTGGTAATGGTAAAAAACTCCGGGGTGCCGCGCAGGATCCGCCAGTCGACCGATACGCCGACATCGTTCATGAGCGGGATCAGAGAATACAGCATCTCGGCCACGCCGCCTCCATAATAAGTGGAGTTGATGTGAAGGACTCGCAACCCATACAGATTTTTGGCCATCTTCACAATGTCGGAAATCACCTTGTCTCCGACGATGCCTCGGTATTCATCGATTGCGCGCATGAACAGCCTCCGTAAATTCGTTCAATAAGGATCGGATGTCTGAATAGACATTCACATTGTATCGGGCCTTGGAAATCTGTGTCCCCACTTTGATGGAAAAGGTCCCCTTCGGCAGGGCCGCGAACAGATCCTCATCGGTCCAATCGTCTCCCGCCGCGAAGAGGAAGGAAAAGGAGGCCGAGTGAAAGAATCGCTGATAGAAGGCCCCCTTGCTGATTCCGGTCGATCGAATCTCCACACACTTGTTTCCGGGCAGGACATGCGTGCGGAGGTTGGTGGTCAGGTTGGAGAGCATATCGATCAGTTCATGTGCGGCGTAGGAAGCCGACTCGCTTTCCGCTTTGCGGTAATGCCAAACCAGAGAGAAGTCCTTCTCCTCGATGAACGACAGAGGGATTCTGTCCACATACAGGTTCAGGAGGGGGCGGATCTCCTTCTTCCATGCATCGCTGGGAGGGATGATGGTCGGTTCCCAATCCTCGGAGGGAGATCGCTTCACCCAGCCGCCATGTTCGGCGACCAAAATAGCGTTTGTTTCCTTGAACCACGTTCCCAAGGTTCCTCTGTCCCGGCCGCTGACGATCACCAGCGTGGTTTGCGGAATGGCCGTGAGTTGATTCAGTGTGATCAACAACTCTTCGTCCGGAACGGCCCTATCAGGTTCATCGGCAAAAGGGACGAGAGTACCGTCGTAATCGATCAGAATCAGACGGCATTCCGCAATCAAAAATTCGGTGACCATGTTCGCGCGCGATGCGGCATCAAGATGCCTCACTCCAAGTTCTTCGGAGATTTTCCTGATCTCCCGCAATCTGGTCAAGAAACGATGGATCCACCGTTCGATATTATGGGATTGCAACCGTTCTCGCATGGAACGATTGCGGCGTTGCTGCTCTTCAGGCGGCATCGTCAGGGCATGGTACAGCCCTTCGCAGATTTCCTCCTCGCTATTGGGATTGACCTGGATGGACTCCACCAATTCTTTCGCAGATCCGGCCATCTCGCTGAGGATCAGCACGCCGGTATTGTCCTTTTTGACGGCCAGGTATTCTTTTGCTATGAGATTCATCCCATCCCGGAGCGGTGTGATGAGTGCGACATCGGCAATATCGTATAGACCGATCAACTCGCCGAAGGTGAGCGATCGATAAATGTAGCTGATCGGGGTCCAGTCGAGCGTTCCGAATTCGCTATTGATGTTGCCGACGCATTCATCAATTTCCCGCTTGAGTGCGGCGTAGCGCTCGACCCGCTCCCGGGATGGAACAACGACGAGCACGAATATGATCCTTTCGCGCCATTGCGCATACCGCCGGAAGAACAGTCGGATTGCGCGGAGGCTTTGCGGAATGCCTTTCGTGTAATCCAGGCGGGAAACGTTGAACACGGTCTTGCCTGTGTTCATTTGACGGATCTTTTCGATTTCCTTTTGCAGTGAAGGATTGTTCACGGCCGTCGAATACTTTGCAAAGTCGATCCCCATGGGGAATACATCGACCTGTAAAGCGCGTTTGCCGTCCATAATCTGACCGAGATGGTTGTCTATTCCCAGTGTCCGACGCACGCAGCCGAGGAATGCCTGTGCGTAATCATGCGTATGAAAGCCGATCAAGTCCAAGTTGAGCATGCTTTCCAGGATTTCCCGGTGCTGAGGCATGAGGCGAAAGATGTCGTATTGCGGGAAGGGGATATGGAGGAAGAATCCCATTGCGGCGTCGGGAAGATGTTCCCGAAGATACCGTGAGACCAGCAGGAGGTGATAATCGTGGATCCAGATCGTGTCGCCGGACCTGTAAAACTCGAGGACCTTCCGGCTGAAGAGCTCATTGGCTTTTTTGTAAGCCTCCCATTCGACCGACGAATACTTGGCGTTGCTTGGGAGGGAGTGAAATATGGGCCATAGGGTCCGGTTTGAAAAGCCCTCGTAATAGCGATCCGATACCTGTTCGGACATAAAAACGGGGTGAAAGTTATAGGGCCCCGTGAGTATTTCGCTGATTGCCTGCCGGTCGTTCTTTGCGACAAATCCCGGCCAACCGATCCACAGGGTCTCGTACTCGTCATGCAACGAGAGAAGCCCGCTGACCAACCCCCCGCTGCTGGGCGTCACTTCAGGAACTTCCTCACGATACCGGATCGTCACCGGGAGCCGGTTGGAAACGATCAAAATCCTTTTTTTATGGAGGACATTCATGCCTGTCTTCCCTTCCGGGACCAAGGGATCCGATAGGAGTCATGGTTTTCCGCGCTCTGTTCATCGGTTGGAGCAGATCCATACTGAAAAGCATGTCCGTGTTTCCGTCCCTTCAATAAACGACCATCGGTTGAGGATGGGTTGGCTAATCCTGATCTATGTGGATTCCCGAACCGGCTTTTGCTGCGCATCGCAAACCTCCATAGTTGAGAAGTAGGAATCCATCCGGTCCCGAAGCGCGCGGAAAGCCGCCAGCTCTTTGCGGGGGATGGGCCAGCCCTCGGGAATTTTTATCTTCAGAGGATTGACGCATCGATCCCCGACTCTGAGTTCGTAGTGGAGATGGGGCCCCGTGGCAAGACCGGTTGATCCGACATTGCCGATCACCTGCCCCTGCTCCACACGTCTTCCTTTTTTGATCCCCTTGGTAATTTTCGATAAATGGCCGTAGCAGGTTTTCCAGCCATTGGGATGCCTGATGATAACCATGTTTCCGTAGGAGCCTTTTCTGCCGGCAAACAGGACCGTTCCATCGCCGACACTGGAAACAGGGGTCCCGTGTGCTGCGGCGTAATCGACGCCATGATGGGGCCTTCGGATTTTGAGAATGGGATGAAAACGATTTTTGGAGAAACCGGAGCTGATCCTTCGGAAATTGAGAGGCGTTTTCAGGAAGGCCTTTCGAAGTGATTTTCCCTCCTCGTTATAATAATCAAATTTTCCTTCATGCTCGAAGCGATAGGCCTTGAAGATCTCGCCGTTGTTAATAAAATCAGCGGCAACAATATTTCCATACCTTATGAATGTCTCGTCGTGAAATAAACCTTCGACGATGATGCGATAGAAATCGTTCTTTCGCAGATCCGCCGTAAAATCGATTTGACAGGCGAAGACATCCGAAAGCTGCAAGGCCAGCAGCAGATGTTCGCGGTCCGGACCGATGGAGGAGATCAGGTTGTCCTTGATGGTTCCCGATAAGGTCAAAAGCTTTTTTTGATACGAGATATCGACCTTTTCCGCATGAAAACCCATTGCGATTTTCTGGATTTTCAGAAGAGAATCCTGGTTGATCCGGTAGACGAAAGAATGGACCCGGTTCTGACCGTCAACGGTCACCGTGTAAGACCGTCCGGGATGGACTGTGCGCAACGGGTGAACCTTGGCCGCCACTTCCCGCATTGCGAAAAGCTCCTGGATGTCGAGGCCGTGCTTGGCGAAAATGGTCAGGAAAGTCTCCCCTTTCAGGACACTGTCCTGAATGGCCCGGAGTTCCGGCATGACCGGGGAAGCGTTTTGTTCGGTATCGCCCTGAAACGACGGAATGATTTTAAGGCCCAGACACGTTACGACCAAAACCGCCAGGGCCAATAGCAGCGCTCTTCTTCTTTTCAAACGTCAAAACCTCATCAACGAATCCCTACGGGAATAGGGAATGTTTCCATCTCAATTTCTTTCTGTGGATCCTGCCCTTGTCGCAGCCGATCGGGCGCAAGCCCTCAGTACTTGGCTCTGATACGCTTGAGGGTATCGAGGTATTCCCCTTTGCGGGACAGGTTTGCCGCGTCTTTCAGATCCCTCATCAGAACGTCGAGCGGCGGCCGGATATCGAGCCCAAGATGGTTGAGCCTGCGCCGGTTGGCCTGATCCAGAATGAGGATGCAGTAATACTGGGTCAGCATCCTCACCCGGGAATCCCGCCGTATGAGGTAGGAACTTCCGCCCAGCGTATTGAGAAAGAATACGGCATAGGGGTAGACATCCTTCAGGGATACCTGCAGCGCAGGGCCGTCCGGCCTGCACCTCTCCTCCAAGTCCATGGCCTGATAGAGAATCGCGAAGGAGGACTCCGCGATGTTCGTTTCCTTTCGGAGGATGTCCCGCAACAGCAGGACATCCTTTTTTCCCAGGACCCGGTAGAAGTGTGCCTTGTTCTGGAGGACCCGCAGGATATTGTCCGTTTCCTGTTGCACGGACGGCGGTTTTTCAATCAAACGGACCAGAAGGCTCTTGAAGTGTTCGAAACTCCCTCCCTTGAGCCGGAGGGATGCGATATAATCCTGCCGGTCCAGGTAGGCGAAAAGCGCTTGGAGCTTTTCCCGACTCTCCTTGCAAACGTCTTCCGCCGCCGGCATGCGATCCGCCGCCGGTGGTTGTACCCCGGGTACGACCGTGGAAACGGGACCGAGGATATCGGCTGTTTTTTCCGCCGGTCCCGGACCGCCGCTTTCCCGGCCCCAATAGAGGTATGCCGCCAGTCCCAGAACGATGATCAGCACGACGACCAGAATCTTTTTGATGGGTGCCCTCGGTTTGGTGTCCATCCTGTTACCCCCCATGGATGACCATTGATGGTCTTGTGCTGCAAATGGTTTCTCTGTTTTTGCTGCGCTTTCCCTGTTCCGTCGGCCGGCTCGACTCCGGTGAAAGAATAAGTTGCGGTGAAATTTCCTGTACCCCGAGGATATGAACCAGTTCGTCCAAGCTTACGGATATACCCCTCAGCTTCGTGAGCGACAGAACCTCCAATTTGGTCACCAATAAATGCTGCGCAACATTCGGTGCTTTGGCCAATATCTCTTTGCCGGCATCCGTCAGTTCTATTTTCACAACTCGCCTGTCTTTGTTGGTGCGTATCCTTTGGATGAGACCCTGCAATTCAAGGCGGTTCAGTATTCCAACCACGGTAGCGGGCTGAATGTACATTTTGGCGGCCAGATCGGATACCCTGACCGAAGAGAGTTCCCCGATCAGCTTGATGGCCCATAATTGAGGCCCGGTCAGACCGGTTTCGCGTTTTGACTTTTTTGAATGTTCATGGATGACCTGAAATACTCTCCGGATATCATTAATAATTTGTGTAATCACCGCTGTTTTTCTTTCCATAGAAACCCCTCGGCTGCCGAATATATTTGCTTCTTAACATATGTAATGTTATGAGGCAAACCATTTATGTTCATATGATTTGGTAACGAATGATTTAGCAACTATGTTTCAAGTGCCTCCATTTACGAAAACCGATCATACATGGACACCCACAAGCTATGGAGGAAAGAAAAGGGAGGAAGGTGCCGATAAAATATTTCAGATATGGCGGCACCCATGATAGGGATACAATTAAGAAGCCGTCTTGGCCGGGGTATTCCAACCAATGTGCTATTTCATCATGGCCGGTTGCCGGTAAGCGGATAGAGAAGGGGAGAAGACGGAAGGTCGATGAAAAAAAGTCTGGTTGAAGAGTCTGTTCTTTTTATCAGCGTCTTGAAATGGGTCGTTCTGGCAACGGGTGTCGGAGTGGCTGTAGGTCTGTCCACGACGTTCTTTCTGAAGATTTTGGACTTCGGCATTTCCCGCATCCAGGTTTTCCCGTATTTTTTTCTGTTGCTGCCCGCAGGTCTGTTGATCAGCGTCCTTGCCGTCAGATATTTTTCGATCGACGCCAAGGGATATGGAACGGAAAAAGTGATCGAAGCCGTTCATAAGCACTCGGGGAAAATGTCTGCCGTCGTCGCTCCGGTAAAATTATTCGCCACGGTTGTCACCGCAGCAACGGGGGGATCCGTCGGACAGGTCGGCCCGTGCGCACAGATCGGTGGGGCATTGTCATCTCTCTTTGCGGATATCTTGAAATTCGATGCCAATGATCGAAAGAAACTGGTGATCTGCGGGATCAGTGCCGGCTTTGCCTCCGTTCTGGGAGCGCCGATTGCCGGCGCCATCTTCGGGGTCGAGGTTCTCTTCATTGGAAGCATTCTTTATGAAGTGCTTCTACCCTCTTTCATATCGGGCATGATCGGTTATCGGATATCCTCCTATTTCGGAATCAACTATTTTCAATATTATCAGGATTTCATCCCGGCTTTTTCGGAAGCGTTTTTTTTGAAGGTGGTTCTCTCGGGCATATTTTTTGGAGTTTGCGCCGCCCTTCTGATCGGGATCCTCAAAGGCATTCATAAATTGGCGGACCGGATCCATCTGTGGATGCCGCTGAAGGCGCTGGCAGGCGGCGCCATTCTTGTGGGATTGACATTCCTGACATCGACGAACTATCTGGGCCTGGGGCTTGAAACCATCAAGATTGCGATCAGCGGTGCAAAAATCGTCCCCCATGCATTTCTCATGAAGGCCCTCTTCACGGGCATCACCTTCGGTTTCGGAGGCAGCGGAGGGATCGTTACCCCCATCCTCTTCGTGGGCGCCGTCGCCGGGAGTGTCTTCGGCGACTTTCTGGAATTGAATCGAGGGACTTTCGCTGCCATCGGTATGGTCAGCGTTTTGGCGGGCGCTGCCAACACGCCGATTGCCGCCAGCATTCTGGCCATGGAGCTCTTCGGTCTGGAAATAGCCCCTTATGCCGCGGTTGCCTGTGTCGTCAGCTTTTTAATGACGGGCCACCGCAGTGTCTTCCCGACGCAGATTATTGGGTTGCACAAATCGTCGTCCGTCCATGTGGAACTGGGCAATGGGGGACACGGTGGAAAACCTACGAACCGAGGGAAAAAAGCTTCATGGCATCTGTCTGCGACTTTATCATAAGATCAGAACCCATAAACGCGCCGGTTGAAGATTTGGACGCAGGAGTTACGGGAAGCGATGCATTTGCAACGTCGCCGAGAACCTGGTTGAAGTCATACCCGGGGATGCGATGGTAGTAACTGGAAAGCGTTTCCAGAAATTCGGCGTCAGATTCATTTCGGACAGCGTGATGTCGCATTCCAAGAATTGTCCCTCTTGCGTCGTATCCGTTACGATCTTTCGAATCAGTTCGCGCAGTTTTTCCTCGGAATGGTCGTTGAGTGTCCGCGCGGCGGCTTCGATGCCGTCGGCCAGCATCAGTATTGCCGCGGCTTTTGTTTGCGGCTTGGGGCCGCCATAACGGTATTGCTCTTCCCGAATTTCTCCTGCTGACGCGGCAGCCTCCTCCTTGGCCTTCTCGTAGAAGAATCGCATCAATTTGGTTCCATGATGCTGGGGAATCAGATCGACGATCGAATGAGGAAGATGTTCCTTTCGAGCGGCTGCGATGCCATACGTGATATGGTTCTTTAAGATTTGCACGCTCTCCCGAGATCGGATCCCGTCATGCGGGTTCCCTTTTTTTTGGTTTTCGACGAAATATTCGGGCTGAAGAGCCTTTCCGATGTCGTGGTACAAGGCGGCAATTCTCAAAAAAAGCGGGTCGATGCCGGCTGCCTTGGCGGCTCCTTCGCAGAGGGTACCGACGGCGACGCTGTGATTGTATGTCCCCGGAGCCTTCACGATCAGCTCCCGGATGAGCTTGAGATTCAGATTACCGAGTTCCGAAAGCCGAATATCCGTCGCCACCATGAAGAGTCGTTCACACAGCGGGAGTGTGAATACCAAAAATACGGCATTGAGAAGCCCCGACAAAAAGGCCAGGGCAGCTCCGAAACTGCCGCTTGTCCAATTCAGAGACGCCTGTCCGATCGTCTGCAGAATCAGAAACAGGACGGCCGCAGAAAGGCCGAGTTTGCATCCGGTCCCGATGAGCCCGATTCGTTGAGTCGTTTTTTGCAGGAAAACGATTCCCGCCAGATTGGTGAGCAGGATGTAAAAAAAACCGTATAGGTCGGTTCCCAACGCCTGTGCGGCCAGGACGGACAGGAAGATGACAAAAATCTGGGCGCTTCTCTACCCGCCAGAAGGTTGACCAGCATGGAACCGTAGGCGAAGGGCAGCAGGTAAAAGAAAAAGTTTTTATCGTTGAACGGCGAGGCCGAGAAACTTTGGCTGACGGATTCGCAGACGAACCATGAGATCTTCAGCAACAGCAGATTCACGGTCAGGGTCAGAAGCAAAAACCACACAAGTCTGGGATAGCTCCATTGGTTCAAGGTGACGAAATGCGCGAAATAGAGGAGGAGCGCCAGCAGAATGCCGGTCAAAATGGCCATTCCGGCGGTTTGTCTGCCCGAGTAACCGGTGTCGGCGAGTTGACGAATGGCTTCGATCTGAATCAGATGGTCCGCTGACCTCGTCGCCTGGCGGAGAACGACCTTCCCTTTTTTGAGCTTTCGAAGGACGTGATCGACATTTCGTGCATCTTCTTCCTGCCGGATCTTCGTCAGTGATTCGTCAAACGTCAGATTCGGAATCATCAGGCTCTCCAGGATGCGGCGCACATGCCGGCGGGCATCGGCGGAAAGGCCGGAATTCTGGCCGATTTGCCGATAGACCCTCTCCCTGACCTGGACCAGGGTCGACAAAACACTGACCGGGACGATTTCCAGCTTGCCCGTGACGATGTTCGCCCTGTGAACATACTCTTTTCCCTTCGCGAAGCTCATGTCGTCGGGAATGAACGAGGAGGAGTATGCATCCTTCAACAGAAGGCCGATCCGCTCCTCGAGGCTTGAATTGAAATTTTCCCTCACCAGATAATCGAGCAGATCCTCCGCGGGCGGTTTTATGCCGATATCTTGCACGGCCGACAGGAGATCCGCCCTGGCAGAGGCCGGGAGCTTGCGAAACGAAGGCTTGCGGGTTCGTGCGGATGCTTTTTTTTTGTCCGTTGAGTCCGTGCTCAGCAGGGTTCGGGATTTTCCGAATGCCGTTTTCAGTCCGGATATCTGGTCATCCGGCAAAGAAGGATTGAACCGATAAACGGGGAAGGTTTTGGCCTTTGCCGCCGCACGGCGCGCCTCGGTCGCGGCTTCGTCCTCGATCAGCATATCCGTCGGGATGATGATGTCCGCACGGGCGATGTCGCCGGTCTGATATGCGGGAACACTGAAACGGCTTTGGCGGGTCAGCAGAATGCTGAAGAGCAAGGCAAGGAGCACCAGCGAACCCGCCAGCATGACCCTCTGCCATTTGCCGAGGAGACCGGTTTCCCTCGTTGGCTTTTCGGGTACGGAGGAAGGTTTTCGCCATTCAAAGAATTTCATGATGTTCCACAGCCCCGTTTCCGTTCCGGGTTACCGGTTATCCTTCTCCACCGCTTCCTTCAGCTTTTCTGAAAAATCCCCAATGGCCGCCTCAACCCGGACCCAGGCCGGCATCATCGGAATGCCGATCGGATCCGTGACAAATTCGTCGATGGCCAGCTTCATCGCACCGGCGAAAGCGTCCACCGCATCGATCTCCTCATGACGGTCATAGGTCAGGCCGTTGAGCATGGCCAGGGCGTGGTATTTTTCGATCGCGATCCGGGACTCCTGGGTATACGTCGTCACCAGGGTGCGGAAAAAGGCGTCGCTCATCACCAGGCCATCCTGGCTCAGCACCCTGAACAGCGCCTTTCCGATTTCGGTGGCCATGCGGATCAAACCCTCCGTAGGCTTTCCCTTCCGCAGATTCTGGTGCTTGTGTTCGTAGGTTTCGATGATTTCAACCTGGCAGATCCGGTTCACCGAGGTCTTCTGATAGACCTCGCTGAGCATGGACACCTCCAGTCCCCAGGTCGGCGATATGCGGATGCCCCTGGCCAGGCTGGAGTCGAAAGAAAATTCACCGGAAAGGGCATACCGGAAATTGTCGAGGTATTCGATGAAGGCGTTGTACCCGAGGATCCTTTTGAGGCTGCGGATCAGAGGGGTGTAATAGAGCCGGGTCACACGGCCATAGAGCTTATCGGTGACCCTGGCGTAGTATCCCTTGCTGAATTCGAAGCTGAGCGCCGGGTGAACGACCGGATAGATCAGCCGGGATAAGATGTCCCGCTTATAGTTTACGATGTCGCAGTCGTGCAGCGCGATCGCATAGACATCCTGATCCGACAGGATGTATCCCAGAGACATCCAGACAGATAACCCTTTCCCGGGGTTTTGCATGTCGAATTCGGCGGCCGCCAGCTCTTTCCGGAGCGCCTTCATCCGCGGCCCGTCATGCCAGACCACACGGACGTCCGACGGCAGGATCGACATGATCTTCCGAATCCGGCCGAACCGGCCCGCATCTGCCCGATCCAGGGAAAGGACGATCCGATCGAGATAATCCACCCCCTTGAGTTCGTCGATGATTCTGTGCATCGCCGGGCCATCGAATTCTGTCACGAGAGCGGGCAGCAGCAGAACCATTTTTCGTTTTCGCGAGATCGCCTTGAGTTCCTTCTCGATCTCATCGATCGGTCTTTCCTTCAGCTTCTGCAGGGTTGTGATGACCCCGTTTTGGCAGAAATCGGCCATTCCTGTGCCTCCTTTCCTATCCAAGATTCAAGAAAATCATTCGGCTTAGCTTGGCCGGATCGTGCCTCCCCGGCCGGGGAAAATTCCGCGTTTTGCATCGAACCGGATTCGCGGGGCCATGGACCTTCGGTATGAAAGCGCTTCCGTTTGGAAGTTTTCTGAAAGTGAGTAACAGTTTGCATAATAGCGGGCGCATTCCCCATTGTCAAATAAAAGAGGCGTCATGACTTTCACGCTTGACAGGGGATCTCCTTCAGAATAGCGTTTCATACCGCCGGGACTTATGAAGGGCACAAAAGAGAAAGAGGTTGCGGCGATGATCACCCGAAGAGCGTCGGATATTCGTCCTTTCCTTGTCATGGAAGTTCTGGAAGCAGCCCAGGGAATGGAGCGCAATGGACAAAATGTGGTTCATCTCGAAGTCGGCGAGCCCGATTTTGATACGCCGGAGTGCATTAAGGCGGCCGGATTCCGAGCCCTGCGGGAAGGCAAAACCCACTACACCCACAGCCTGGGATTGCCGGAGCTCAGAGAGGCGATCTGCGATCACTACCGGCAGCGTTACGGTGTCGTCGTTTGCCCGGAACAGATCATCGTCACCTCCGGCACCTCGCCAGCGATGATGATTCTTTTCTCGACGATTCTCGAACGGGACGACGAGGTGATCGTCTCCGATCCCCACTACGCCTGTTATCCCAATTTCATTCGCTTCTTCGGAGGGAGCCCGGTTTGCGTCCCCGTCTTTGAGGATGAGGGTTTCCAGTACACCCCGGCCGCGATCCGGGCAAGGATCCGACCGCGCACCAAGGCCATTCTGATCAACTCCCCTTCCAATCCGACGGGAAATCTGTTGAGCCCGGAGAGGATGGAGGAGATAGCCTCGTTCGGCGTACCGATCATTTCTGATGAAATTTATCACGGGCTGGTCTACGGGGAAAGGGAACACAGCATCCTGGAATTCACCGACAACGCCTTTGTGCTGAACGGCTTCTCGAAGGCCTATGCGATGACGGGTTGGCGCCTGGGTTACCTCATCGCGCCGCGAACGCTGATTCGGCCGATGCAGAAGATCCAACAAAATCTCTTCATCTCGGCCAACGCGTTCGTCCAATGGGCCGGCGTCGCAGCCCTCCGGGAAGCGGGACCGGACGTGCTCAGGATGAAGGAACTCTACGATGAGAGGCGAAAATTCATGATCCGTCGTCTCCGGGAACTGGGGATGGGCATCCGGGTCGAACCCACGGGTGCCTTTTATGTCCTCGGCAATGTGAAGACGTTCACCCGGGATTCCTATCAATTTGCATTCGACATCCTCAAACGGGCCCGGGTCGGTGTCGCGCCGGGCATCGATTTCGGTGCGAACTGCGAGGGGTACCTTCGCTTCTCCTATGCCAATTCCCTTGAAAATATTCGGGAAGGGATGAACCGCTTGGAGGTATACCTGAGGGAAGTTCAGTGAATCCAAAAACGGACAAAACGCCATGCGCCTCTGGACGCTGCATCCGAAATATCTGGATCGGGCGGGCCTGGTAGCCCTGTGGCGCGAGGCGCTGCTGGCACAGGCCGTCCTCCGCGGGGCAACCCGCGGATACCGGCGTCACCCGCAACTGATCCGCTTCCAAAACCACGAAAAGCCCCAGGCGGCAATCGCGGCCTATCTCACAGAAATCTTTCATGAAGCGTCAAGACGCGGCTACCGCTTCAATCCGGCAAAGGCCGGCCCCTGCCGTAATGTCCCGGCGATCCATGTCACGCGGGGTCAGCTTCTTTACGAGCGGCGGCATCTCCTCGCAAAGCTTGCTCTGCGGGATGTCAAAGCGCACCTTGCCCTGTGCAAAACCGATGAACCGGATCCCCATCCGCTTTTCAGGATTTGCGAGGGAGGGGTGGAGTCGTGGGAAAAGATTGGAGGCCGGGTGTTCGTATTTCAAGACCCGGCCTCCAAAGGGGAGATTCAATAATTTTCGGCAAGCACCTCATAGTAGGACTGGGGATGCTTGCAGGCCGGGCATTCCTTCGGGGCTTTGGTTCCCTCGTAGATGTACCCGCAATTGATGCAGTGCCACTTCACCGATTTTTTCTTGTTGAAGACCTGCTTCTTTGCAACATTTGCGATCAGTTTCCGGTAACGCGCCTCATGGAATTTCTCCACTTTGGCGATCTGTTCGAAGGAACGGGCAATCTCGGGGAAACCTTCCGCCTTGGCGTCCTTTGCGAAGTTCGCATATAGCGTCGTCCACTCCATATTCTCGCCGGCGGCGGCCGCTTCGAGATTGTCCTTGGTCTTGCCGATCACACCCGCGGGATAACCCGCCGTGATCTCGACCTCTCCCCCTCTGAGGTGTTTGAAGAATACCTTGGCGTGTTCCTTCTCGTTTTCCGCCGTTTCGGCGAAGATGCGGGAAATCTGTTCGTAACCTTCCTTCTTGGCGGCGCTGGCGAAATAGGTGTAGCGGTTTCTTGCCTGAGACTCCTGCGAAAGCTGCCAGTAGATTCTTTTCCGTTTGTGATCCCTTGAATATCTTTGCCATGTTCTGTCCACCTCCTCGATCAATGATTGCATTTCCTTTGGTTATAACAACGGTCTGCTTTCCGCCAATTTCCGCGACCGGCTTCAAACAGGTAAACGCATATGGCGCTTTATACAGAAAAAGAGGAAAGGATTGCAAGTTTTCTTATCCGCACCGATGAACCTTCCGTTGGAAAAATTCATGGAATCGTGTAATCTGACGTCCGCCAAGATATCGGCACGAAGCCGGTAGCCGAATCGAACAGACGCCTCTGTGCCTGTCGGGGATCCCGCAATCAGATGATGTTCAGGACGCGGATTTCCTGTGAGTGAAGTCATGACAAGACAAAAGAATGCAATGGATGCGCAATTCGCGAAGCATGGAAAGAAATATGTGGGTGCGCATGTGAGCGCGGCGGGCGGTGTCGACCAGGCGCCCCGGAATGCCGCGGCGATCGGCGCGCGGGCCTTCGCGCTTTTTACCCGGAATCAGCGACAATGGAAAGCAAAAACCCTCTCTCTCGAGGAGATCACGGCCTTTCGGACGAACTGTCGGGAAGAGGGGTACGGCCCGGCGCAGATCCTTGCGCATGACAGCTACCTGATCAACCTCGGCCATCCTGAGACGGGGCCTCTGCGGAAGTCCCGCGAGGCCTTCCTCGCGGAGATGCGCCGCTGCGAGGCGCTCGGCATCGCCCTGCTCAACTTCCATCCCGGCAGCCATCTGCGGAGTTCTTCCGAAGAGGAGTGCCTTGCCCGGATTGCCGAATCAATCGACAGGGTCCTTTCCGAAACGAACGGGGTAACCGCCGTCATCGAAAATACGGCGGGACAGGGAAGCAACCTCGGGTTCCGTTTCGAACAGATTGCCCGGATCATCGAGGGGATCGACGATCAAAGCCGGGTCGGGGTTTGCCTGGACACCGCCCACGCCTTTGCCGCCGGGTATGACCTCAGGACGCCCGAATCCTTCGCAGTCACGCTGGAGGAATTCGACCGGATCATCGGCTTTCAATATCTCCGGGGCGCGCATCTGAACGATTCCAAGGCGGCGCTCGGGAGCCGCGTGGACCGGCATGCGCCTCTCGGGAAGGGAAATCTGGGCCTCGAAACGTTTCGCCTGATCATGAACGATGGTCGTTTCGACGGTATCCCGCTGATCCTGGAAACACCTGAAAGCGACCGGTGGGCCGAGGAGATCCGGCTCCTTTACGCCCTGAGAAAGGGGAAACCATCACGGAAAAACGCACGTTGAACCATCGAAAACGGTTCCCGCTTTTCTATTGCTTCGGAAGGAAGTACGAAGACGAAGGCTGCGAATCGGCCGTCGTGGCTGAGACTGATCCGCGTGGTGAGCAATCGGCCTTGCAAGAGCACCCGGGGAGCGCCGGCACCGGCCGGGTCTTTGACGATGCGAAGGTCGGCGGCGGGACATCCGGTGCGACGGGCGATTTCCCGGAGAAGATTCTCCCGTACGAACGCCGAGGGGTCGACGGAGCCTTCGAGACGATCCACGCGGCAACAGAGCCGATCGAGTTCCGCTTCCGATCCGGCCGCCATGGCATGGACCCAGTCTTCTGTTGCATCGATCCGAAGCGCCAGCCTGCCCTGCGGCGTTAAAATAAATGGGGACGGCTCCCGTTTTTTGACCCTCTGATCTGCGGCCTGGAAACGCCGATACCTCTCTCCGTTTCTCTCCCAGGAAATGGGGTCGCCCCGGGTTTCCCCCCGGGATGCCAAAACCCGGGAAACGGCCCCATGGACTGGGTATCGTTTCGGGATCGAACAGACCGTCGGATTGACGCGGCAGACGGCCTTGTAAGCCGCCTCCTTTGCTGCCCAGACGGCCCAGAGATGTTCGTCGGGACAGCTCGATTGTGCGATCCAGTGCCGTTCCTCCGGTGTGAAGACACGTTGGCAGAATCGGAAGTCCCCGCTTTTACCGGGGTTGCCGGGCGCCGCGAAGTCGACGACGTCGTTACCCACGGGAGGCAAGGCAGACCTCCTCCAAAACGGCCAGACGCTCCACGATGCGCTTAGCATATTCCCTCTGGAGCCGAAGGCCGCCGACGGCTTCCCTTCCGGGGTCGAAGGGTTCGACGGTCATGGTGAATCGTTCTCCGTAACGCGGCATCTTCCCGTATCCCCTCTGCCCGTCGCCGCGAAAATAAACCAGCATCACTCGGATCCGGGGACAATTGTCGATGAAACGACCCACCCCGTAAGAATAATTCTTTCGATCCACGCGCCCCGACCGCGAACGTCCCCCTTCCGGAAAGATCATCAGGTTTTGTCCTTTCCCGAGTATAAATCGGCACTTTTCAATGACTCTCTGAAGCTCCTCCCGGCTTCCGCCCCGGTTGACGGGGAGGCACTTGACCAGATAGCACAAAAGGGCCAAAAACGGGCTCCGCTGGAAGTTGTCCCGCTCCGGAAGGTTCCAAGGAACTTTCCGAAACCCCAGGATGTGGCCGGAAATCGACATCATCCCATAGCCGATCAACGCGGAATCGATCATGGTCAGGTGATTCGGACAGACCAGCCAAGGCCCTTGATACTCCCTTTGCAGGTCGGCTACCTCGTGGCGAACTTGCTTCAGATTCCTGATCCGGTACCCCATCAGCCGAATCGCGAGAAAAAGGGCGGGGACGGTGAGAAAAGCGGCCATGCGTCCCATCAGGTACTGCAACCGGACAAGGAAACGATCCCGAAAAGTCATGATCCTTTCAGGCCGTCTTCAATTGGATAATTTTGACCGCATCCCCGATCGTGGCGATCCGGTCGGCTTCGTCATCCTCGATGGATGTGCTGAAAACATCCTCGCACTTGATGATGATGTCCACGAGCCTGGCCGAGTTGACCTTGAGGTCCTTTAGGATATGGGTCTCCTTGCCTGCCTTCTCCAACAGGGCCGGATCCTTGACATACCCCCGGAGAATATCCATAAATTTTTGTGTGATCTGTTCTTCGCTCATCCGATGCCCTCCTCTTTCTTGAAAAACGCCCACGGCGGCGCCCAGGTTAAATTGCCCGTTTTAAAAACGGCCCCGCAAAAAATCTATTTTTCGTCATCCGTCCGGCGAAACTTGAGTTTCCCATTTCCTAAAAATGAGGCAACTGTTCACGTCGCCGAAGCCGAAACCGGCCTTGGCGATCGTCCTGAGTTCCGGACAGTTGATCCTCTCGTGTGGGACATGTGCCGCGAAAGGCTCGATCTCCGGATGGAGATCCTCACAGTTGAGCGAGGGATGGATAAAACCCTTAGCCAATTGCAGAACGGCGGCCACACATTCGATCGCCCCCGCCGCGCCTAAACAATGTCCCACCATCGATTTGGTCGAATTGATCCAGGGGAAATCCCCCGGACCCCTTCCCAGGGCGGCCGCCCAGTTCCTGATCTCCGCCGGATCGGCGTATGTCGCCGTCAGGTGGCCGTTGATTGCGTCGATCTCGCTCGGATCGACCCCCGCTTCGGCCAGTGCCGCCTGAATGCAGCGTTTGACCCCTTCGGGGTTGGGCGCGGTAATGGTTCCCCCCATCCGGTGACCGCCGCAGTTGACCGCTCCGCCGAGGATCTCGGCGTAGATCCTTGCTCCCCGCCGCAGGGCCGTCTCCAGTTCCTCAAGAACCAGCAGAGCGCCCCCCGACCCGGGAACGAAGCCGGATGCGCCGGCGCTCATCGGACGCGATCCCTCAGTCGGCCGGTCGTTGAATTTCCGGCAGATGACCCGCATGGCATCGAAACCGGCCCAGATATATGGCGAAGCCCCCTCGGAGCCGCCGGCCAACATCCTGGCGGCCAAACCGCTCCTGATCCTGGTCGTCGCCTCGATGAGGGCCTCGTTCCCCGTGCTGCAGGCCGAAGAGTTTGAACTGACCTGATTCCCCAGGGCCAGCAAGCCCGCGATGCGGGCGCTGGTTCCGCTGTTCATCACCTGTTCGACAATCCGGCTTCCCATCCGTCGAACATTCCCCTGGTTCACCATCGGCACGACCGTATTGGCGATGGTGTCCATCCCGCCGATTCCGGAGCCGGCGATGACGCCCGTTTCCCAGTCCACCCGATCGTCTTCGGCCTCGGGCACGGCAAATCCCGCGTCTTTCCAGGCGTCCACCGCAGCCACGGAGGCAAAGCCGATGTTGTCGTTCAGAGACAGGAGCTTTTCTCGGTCGAAATAACTCCTCCGGACCGCCTCGAAATTCTGCGGGATCCCTCCGATCTGGCAGCCGAATTTCAATTCCTCCAGCTCCGGGATATGGCGGATCCCCGAAATCCCTTGCCGCAAGGACTCTTCGAATGCCGCCAGGCCATGACCGTTCGGCGCGACTACCCCCATCCCCGTGATCACCACCCTCCGTCTCATCCTTCAGCACTCCTCTCTGTCGCCACCCCTTCGAAGGGAAGAGGTGGCACCGGCTCATTGCCCGCAAATTGCGCTCTCGCGATTCCCTTCCCGGCCAGCGTGCCGGAGCAGACGACTTCGCCGTTTAACCTCTCCATGGATGCGGCGACCTTGAGCTGATTCGCGCGGAAATAGATTTTCTTCCCGCTGACCACGACCCGCTCACCGGGCCGGATAACGCCCGTGAACTCCACGTTTTCCGCCAGTGTAAACAGGGTGACGGGGTCCTCCGGCCCCGCCCCGCTAACGAACGAGGAAAGGTAGAGGCCGAGAGCGACGACGGCGGTCTGCGCCATCGTTTCGATGAGGATGACCCCTGGCGTGATGGGCAATCCCGGAAAATGACCCCGATAGAAATACTCATCATTACGGAACCGGTAAGTGCCGACGATCCGTTCCTTATCCAGCTCCAGGATCTCATCGATAAACCGAAAAGGATGCTGCTGCGGTACCCTTGCCAAAACCTGCTCTAAAGTCGGTCGGTCAGCCCCCATAAAGCCCCCCATTCACATGGATCACCGTGCCGGATATGTAAGATCCGGCCGTCGCCAGGAATCCGACCACTTCCGCCACCTCTTCGGGCCTCCCCATCCTTCCCAACGGCACGCGATCGAGGATCCCCGTCCGGATCTCTTCCGGCAGTCGGGCTGTCATTCCCGTATCAATGAAGCCCGGAGCGACTGAATTGACCAGAATGTTCCGCCCGGCCAGCTCGAAGCAAAGCGACTTGGTCAGAGCGTCCAAGGATGCTTTTTCCATCGTGTAGGGAATCTGGCCGCCATTTCCGGTATGACCGACGACGCTCGAAATGTTGATGATCCGGCCGTTCCCGGCTCGCAGCATGAACAGGCGCAAGACGCGCTTGATCAGGAGCCAGACGCCCCGAAGCAGCGCCCGCTGGGCGTCGAATTGTTCGATCCGCATCCGCTGCATGTCGAGATCGATCGAGTTCCCGGCATTGTTCACCAGCACGTCGAGACGGTTCGTCTCCCCTTTGAGCCTCTCCAACAGCGAATCCACCTGCGCGGTTTCCTCAAGATCCGCCTGAAGAAGAAACCCGTCGCCGATCTCGTCGCGCAGGGCCGCGGCCGCAGGGGCGCTCGATCGGTAATGGATCCCCACGCGGAACCCTTTGCCCGCCAGCTCCCGAACGCAGGACGCCCCAATCCCCGTTGCGCCGCCCGTCACAACCGCCACTTTCTTCCTATCCATCTTCTTCCCTTTTTCTATTTTTCCATCCGCCCGCCGACGCTGTTGGCCGACCGCCGGGGATAGTCCGGATAGGCGATTCCCCGGAAAATCCCCGTCCGGGCTCCACGGATCTCGGCGATCTCTGCCCCGTCCACGAAGACCCGTCCCTCACCGATGACAATGCATGTCCCCGATTCCTTGAGCTGCGCGAAGCGCCTCACATCGACCTCGTATCGCACAAGGCGATTGAACGGACGCACCTGGCCGCTGAAGGTGACTTCGTCGCAGCCGAGGGCTCGTCCCGAGCCGATTGCCCCACGCCAAACGCAGTAGAAGCCGAGCAACTGCCAGATCGCGTCCACCCCCAGACACCCCGGCTGGACCGGGTCGGCGGGCATGTGACACTGAAAATACCAGGCATCCAACCGGATCTCCTGTTCAGCAATCATGGTCCCCCGGCTTCCATTCCCGCGGATCTCCAGAATCCGGTCCAACATCAGAAAGGGGGGCGCCGGCAGGCGGGCGGTGAATCCGGCCGGGGGATCGTCCACCAGGGTCCCGTAGGCAAAAGCGATCAGGTCCTCCGGGCCGAACAGGGAGGCGGCTCTGAACTCTTCATACGTCACGGCAGATCCTCCACGGACAGCAGCAAATTGGCCCAGGTCAAGCCTGCCCCGGCCAGACAGATCGCCACGCGGTCGCCGGGTCCGAGCGCGTCCCAATGACCGCTCAGCACGGTGGGAGCGCCAGAGCCTCCCGTGTTGCCGAAATCGCTCACATTGTGCCAGTGCTGCGTTTCCCGAATCCCCGCGCGTTCGCAGACGGTCTGAAGGGCGCCGAGATTCGCTTGGTGACCGATGAATCTGAGGGAACATCCCTCCGGCAATCCCGTTTTCAGGTCTTGGAGGGATTCCGTCATCCTGCGGATGGCGAACCCCTGGACGGCGTGACCGTCCTGGCGGAAGTGACCGGCGACCGGAATCGTCACCTTTTCGCAACCGGCGGCGTTCGTTCCGCAGTTCGACGCCGTCACCGAGATCCTGGCCTTTTCGGAGGATGAAGTGACGGCGGCGCTGCAGGCGTCGCCGAACAGAACGGCGACCGACCGATCTCGGAAATCGACGGTCCTGGTGAGTCCCTCCGGTTGAACGGTCAGGACGAAGGACGGCAGTTGATCCGTCGCCATCCGCCGGAGCACGTCGAGCTGCATCCCGAAGGTCGAACAGGCCGAGTTCAGGTCGAAGCAGGGGGCATCGATTCCAAGCTCCGCAGCCACCATCGATGCCTCCGCGGGCGTTGTTCTGGAGGGGGCGCTGCTTCCTGAAATGACCAAATGGATATCGCCGGGTTGGAGTTCGGCACGATCCAGGGCCATCCGTGCCGCCTTCGCCGCCATCTGGGCATTGCTGTAGAGGCTCGCCTCGTGAGCCGCGCGAGGATCCTGGTTCTTCGTTTCTCGGATGTAGTCGAGGGGAAGAACCGTCCGTCGTTCCCGGATGCCCACCCGCTCTAGGATCCACGCTTCGTCGGTGCCGATTTCCAGTTCCTCGAGGAACCGGTTGGTGATGACGTTTTCCGGATGAAAATGGCCGATGCCGTGCAGGTAAAGCATTCAGATCAACTCCCGACCGATAATCATGTGCTGAACCTCCCGGACGCCTTCATAGATATCGATAATCTGGGCGTCTCGAACCAGTTTTGAAATCTCGTATTCCTCGATGAATCCGTAACCGCCATGCAGATGCAGTCCCTCGGTCGCGCAAAAAATTGCGGCTTCGGCCGCGAGGTTCTTGGCGAGGGATGCAAAGGCGCTTCGGTCAGGAGCCCCCTGCTGAACCAAAAAGGCCGCTTTCATCAGGGCCATTTCCGCCGTTTCAATTTTCTTCCACATGGCGACCAAGCTTTCCCGTGCCACCGGCATGTCACAGATCCTTTCACGGAACTGCCGACGTTCCCGGGTGTAGGTGAGCGTCAAATCGAAAGCCCGGCGAGCAATCCCGATCCCGATCGCGGCCACCATCGGCCTGGCGTAATCGAGAACATCGGTCAGGTATTGGAATCCCAGCCGTCGATCCCCGATGATCTGATCATCCCCGATGACGACATCCTCGAAAGAAACGCTCGCCGTATTGGAGAGCCGCTGTCCCAGCTTATTCTCGGGCTTTCCGGTGACGATACGTCCGCCGCAGGGAAGCGGAATCTCCCGACAGGTCCGCATTCCGTTCCCCTCCTTTCCCGGTTCGAGTTTCTGGACTGGAACGACTACGCAGGCGATGAAAGGGGAAGAAGGTTTGCCGACCTTGCAAAAAACGGTGAACTGGGAGGCAAAGGAAGCGTTCGTGATGAAACATTTTGTCCCTTCGAGCCGGTATTTGCCGTCTTTTCCCTTTCGGATGAGTGTCGTCATAGCGCTGTTGTCGGACCCGGCGTTTGGCTCCGTCAGGCAGAAGGATGCCAGCAGCGGAAACTCCACAA
This sequence comes from Syntrophales bacterium, assembly GCA_040765725.1. GTDB lineage: Bacteria > Desulfobacterota > Syntrophia > Syntrophales > UBA5619 > UBA5619. The sequence goes on along the minus strand of JAXGRQ010000014.1, from coordinate 13,624 downwards.
ACGGGGCGAGATAGGTCTGATGCTGCGCTTCCGTTCCGTGCATCCCGATCACGGCGTTGGCCAGATCGTTGCACATCGCCGAGGTTGCGATTCCGCTGTCTCCGTAAGAAAGTTCGCGGATGATCAGGGCCGTCGAGACCAGGTCGATCGAGTAGCCCTTGACGGCTTGCGGAATGGAAAGGTTCAGAATGCCCAGATCCCAGGCCTTCCGGATGATGTCAAGGGGGAAGTTGTGCGTCTTCTCCATGGCCATGCTGCGGGGGATGATCTCCCGGCCGACAAAACGCCGAACCGTATCGAGGCACTGTTTTTGTTCATCGTTCAGATTGAAATCCATCAAATCGCCCCTGCCTGTTGAGTGACTTCGTTCCTCAGAATCCACCGTTCCGCTGCTCCGGTAAAAATCCTTTCCGCCGACACGAGCGTTGTTATGGAAAAGCACTCCGCTTTGATGGACCGGAAGAAATTTTTCAACGGCCGTCCGGGACCGATCTCCAAGATCGTTCCGGTCCTTTCGGCCAGTGCAGTCATGTTCTGCCGCCACCGAACGGTATGGCTGATCTGCAGGACGAGCGCCCGCATGACCTCTCCCACGGAACCCCTATGAAAACCGCCCCGATAGTTTGAGGTCACCCGACCCGCCGCGACCGGGTCAAGCCGATCGTCCAGATCCCTGAGGATGCCGGAGAAGGTTGTCAGGATCGGTTCCATCAGGCGACTGTGAAACGGCGCGCTGACGTTGAGCCGGGTGAAACGAAGAGAAGAACGGTCCACGAGAACTTCCGCGAGCCTGGATTCTGCCGCAGACACAGCGGCCGTCTCGCCGCTTAGGACAATCTGCTGGGAAGAATTGACATTTGCGACATCCACCGCGAGGTCGCTGATGAGATTTTCGACCATTTTCAAATCCAAATCTTCGACAATTACGGCTGTCATGGCCCCCACGCCCGGGGCCGCCGCTCCCTGCATCAGTCGACCGCGCTCCTGAACGATACGAAGCGTTTCCGCAAAAGGAATTGCTCCGGCGGCCACCAACGCCGTCCACTCGCCCAGGCTGTGTCCGCCAAAAAAAGACGGACGGAAACCCCAACGGGAGGCCAGGCCGCGCAACATGGCGATCTCGGTCGTCAGGATGCAGGGTTGGGTATATTCCGTCAGATTGAGGCGATCGTCCGCGTCAAAGCAGACGTCGGCAACATTCCAGCCGAGGACATCCGAGGCCTCCTCATAGGTGCGACGACTTTCCGAAATCCCGTTGTAGAAGTCCCGTCCCATGCCCGGCCGTTGTGCCCCCTGTCCGGGGAAAACCACTCCACTGCTTTTTTCATCCATCCCTTCCTCCCCCTTTTTCCGACACGAAGACCCGTTCGCAAGGGAAAGCATCATTCATGCCAGAACGCCCATTGGAGGCGATGTGGAGAAATGACTCGTGAACACGGTGAGTTTCATCGGGGGGATCCCTAACCGGACGCCATGAACAGAACCGTGGCAAGGGTACCGGGTGCATAGCAATGATCGCGGGTGTGTAGCGCGCTACGCAGCGCCGTTCCACCTTCTTGACTTCCCGCGGATGATTGCGTTATGAAAACTCATGGAAGCTTTTATGCTGATGGCGGTGGGCATCGCGGTGGCCGTCGCGCTGATGCTCAACAACAAGAGGGAACCGCCGCACGTCTCCTTTGCCGCCCTGTGCGTGGCCATTGTCTTCCATAAGGGAGGAGGTTTTTTCAACCTGTTCTATCCCCACGCCGCCTGGCGGCTTGTTGAACAGTTGGCTCTGCTGGCCATTCCGACACTGACAATCCACTTCAGCCGCGACCTTTTCCCCGGGCAGACCCTGATTAAAAAAAGAGACATCCGCACGACTGCTCTTTTTTCGACGGGATTGGCTGCCGTCCTCTTTACACCTCTCGGAAGCTGGGCATATATCGGAAGAGGCATCTATCTGTATGCCGATGCGATTCTCCTGTTGTGCTATCTCTCCCTGATTGTTTGTGCCAAGAAGAAAGCGGCGGGCGCGGAAAAGAAACGGCTCGTCTACCTGATCGTCGCCTGCACCGCTGCGATCGCGACCTACAGCATCCCGCCCTTGTTCAATCTGGTCGTTGCCGGCATCCTCTATTTCATCTTGATGATGATCATCCACCCCCACCTGACGGAACTTCAAGACCTGATGACCCGCGCCTTGGTGATCCTGATCGTCTCGCTTTTCACAACGGTCCTTTTCTACCTCATTATCGGTTTTTTTGGGCCGGGACCGCCGCCGCCATTTTCACTGATCTTAATGATGTCATTCATCGTCATCATCTCTCTGGGACCTTTTCAGGGAATCCTGAAGCGCCTCCTCACCCGGATCAACCCTCAGATCAAGGACGTCTTCACCTCGCCCTTCGATCTGGACGAAAAACTGGAAAAGGAAAGGGCGCTCCTGCTGGAAAAGATGGCGCCGGTCTTCGCCCACGAAATCCGCAACCCTCTCGGTTCGATCAAAGGGGCCGCCCAGCTGCTTCAATCGGAAGCGAAAAACGAAGAACAGAAGAACCTCCTGGGCGTGATTGCCCAAGAAGTTAACCGCCTCAACCGCGTCGTTTCGCAATTTCTGGACTATGCCCATCCATACTCGTCGGAGCTGCGGCCGAGGCCGATCAACGACGTCATCGAAAAGGCCCTGGCCCTTGTCGAGGCGAACAGCCTCTCGACGGGAATCGACATCCAATGGGAACTTCATCCCCATCTTCCTCTCGTCCCGATAGACCAGGAGCAGATCCATCAAGTCATCCTGAACATCGCCCTCAACGCAATCGAGGCGATGACCGAGGGAGGCACGTTGACGGTTCGGACGACCAGGATTCAGAGTGACACCGGGGACGCCGTAGGCATCTCCATCAAGGATACGGGAACGGGGATGACCCGCGAGACCGCGAGACAGCTCTTTACCCCTTTCTTTACCACCAAAGAGCGGGGGGTCGGCCTGGGACTGGCGGTCTGCGAGAGGATCATTCGGGGTCACGGTGGGAAGATCAGGGTCAAATCGATCCCGGGCAAAGGGACGATCTTCTATATTCGCCTGGAAACGGTGCGGTAAAAAAAAGAAAGGCCTAAAATTCTATGAAGACGGCAAAAATCCTTGTCGTGGACGATGAGTTGAACATGAGGCTGGTCCTCAAGGCCATGCTGAAGAAGGAAGGCTATGAGGTGAGCATGGCAGCGGACGGCATGGAGGCCCTGAAGATCCTCGGAGCGGAGAAGATCGCCGTCGTCGCCACGGACCTCAAAATGCCGCGGTTGGATGGGATGGGGCTCTTGGACCGGATCATCCGGGACGACCCCTCCTTGCCGGTCATCATCCTCACCGCCCACGGCACCGTCGCCAACGCTGTCGACGCCCTGAAGAAGGGAGCCTTTGACTACGTCACCAAGCCCTTTGAGCTGGATGAACTCAAGGCCGTGATTCTTAAAGCGGTCAAGACCCGAATGATCAACGAAAAAGACCTGTCCGCGGCGGCCGGAGAGACGGATCCCTACCGGATTGTCGGCGCCAGCCGTCCCATGGCCGAGATCGAGGAGGTCATCCGCAAGGTTGCGCCCACGACGACCGCCGTTCTCATCACCGGGGAGACGGGAACGGGAAAGGAACTGATCGCCCGGGCCATCCACCGGAACAGCGACAGGAACCATCAGCCCTTCATCAAGATCAACTGCGCGGCCATCGCGGAAAATCTGGTCGAAAGCGAATTGTTCGGCTATGAAAAGGGAGCGTTTACAGGTGCCGTCACCGCCAAGCCGGGGCGATTCGAGCTGGCGCACAAAGGGACGCTCTTTCTGGATGAGGTGGGAGAAATCCCCCGGAAGATGCAGGCGAAGGTTCTTCAAGCCATTCAGGACCAGAGCTTCGAACGGGTGGGAGGCCTGAAGACCCTATCCGTGGACGTTCGGCTGATTGCCGCCACGAACCAGGATCTGCTTCAGAGGGTCAAAGAGGGAAAATTCAGAGACGATCTCTTCTACCGCCTGAATGTGTTCCCCATCCACATCCCGCCGCTGCGGGAGCGGACCGAAGACATTCTTCCATTGATCGACCACTTCATCGGAAAATTCAATCGAAAACTTGGGCGTGCAATCGAGGGAATCGATCCGGCGGTACGGGATGATCTCATCGCCTATCCCTGGCCGGGGAACATCAGAGAGCTGGAACACCTCATCGAACGGATGGTCCTGATGGCGGAGAAAAACGTCCTTACCGGAGAGCTTGTCCCGCCGGACGTCATGAAGGCCGCTCGGGAGATCTGCCCGGCGGGATCCGGTGCCGGTTTGATGGAAACGCCTGGCCGGGACGGCCTTAAGAGCCGCATGGAAGAATCCGAGAAACAGATGATTGCCCGCTGCCTCGGGGAGTGCGACGGCAATGTGACCCGGGCGGCCCATCGTCTGGGGTTGAGCCGGAAGGGGCTCCAGCTCAAGATGATCAAATACCGCCTCCGAAAGCAGGAGCAGGAGGAGTAAAGGCGATCGGTACTTTTCGGGAATTTTTCTTCAATGTTTCAAGACGGTATCGCATGCATTGGAACAATGCACGATAGGCTTCACAGAAATAATGGATAGGGCGGTCGTGATGGCCTCATTCATACCGGCGGGATAATCCGGTCAGGAGAGATCATTCCGGCGTGTCCGTCCCGCCGATGCTTCGCCGATACATCTCGATAATCGTTCGGTCCGCCTCGACCCAGTCGAGGGTGGGTAATTCTTCCGGTTTGAGCCAGACGACGGCATGGTGCTCGTTCAGGGTCATCTCTCCGGACAGCATCTGACAGACGAACGGATACAGCGTGACCGTGAAATCCGGGTATGCATGTGTCGAGGGCGGCATCGCCCGCTTCACGGCAATGCGGAGCCCCATCTCCTCCAGCACCTCCCGGTGCAGGCATGACTCCGGGCTCTCCGGCGGCTCGATCTTGCCGCCCGGAAATTCCCATTTGAGGGGCATGCGCATGGACCGGCTCCGCCGGGCCGCCAGCACAAGGCCATCCCGCTCGATGATCGCGCAGGCCACTCGGATATGTGTCTGTTCGGTTTTGCCCATTTTTCGATCACGCCCCCTTCGAGGCTCCATCTCGGCGTTCCCAGTATAGAGAATGCTCCAGGGGTGTCAAAAGGTTTCCGGGTCAGGGTCGTGAGTGTTGTGTCGCACCGTGAGGCACAGGACCGTTGTTCCCCATTACAGCAAAATTTGAAACCCGTCGATGAAACGGTGATTTAGAGTGGCTTGTTGCCATCCGAATCTGTTGTCCCCATGGGACGGCAGCGGGTTTCCGTGGTGAAGGCGATCGTTAGAATGGAGAGGACCGAAAAGGCAATCATCAGCGCGAATCCCGTCCGGTAGGCGGCCAAATCGTAGATCCGTGCGCCGCCGACAACAGCACCGCGCCAGCAGAGATCGAGAACCCAGCCGATGGCAGGCTGGAGGATGATCGCCCCAAGGATCGAACCCATGTTGTAGAGGCCACTGACCGTGCCGGCGAATCGGGATGCGACGGATTCCTTGGCGAAGGCGAAGCCGATGGTGACGGAACCGCATGCCAGACCGATGAGGATCACGATGGGAACGAGCAGGCGGACTGGAAGCCCGGGAAAGATCAGCAGCGGAATCCAGCAGAGCAATGCCACGACCGAACCGGTGAACATGACGGGCTTGCGCAATCCGATCCGGTCGGACAGGATCCCCAGCAGAATGGCCCCCGCGGCATAGCTGATCAGCAGTGTCGAGGTGACGGCGGATGCCGCCGCGACGGACATCCTGTAATGGGTCGTAAAGAACGGGACGCCCCAGAGTCCGGTGAAAGAAACGACCGTCCCCGTCAGGCCGCTGGCCACGAAGAAGAGGAGCCGGACATTCCGGGATTTCAAAGCGGCAGACAGATCTTTGCGGAGCATCTTTGCCGAAAAAGCCGGACCGGGGTCGGAGACGGCGAAACTCCGGAATCCTCGCTCGGACGGATCGTCCCGGACGATGAGCCGGATGGCAATCCCGAGCAGGAGCAGAATGACGGCCGCCACAAACATGGTTGGCCGCCAGCCGAAACGGATGACCAAGAAGTGGAGAGGAATGCCGGCAGACACGGCGCCGGCGACGCCGCAGGCGAGGGTCAGGCCGCTGAGCGTGGCAAAGAACCGGGGCTTGAACCAGCCTGTCGCGAGGCGGAGGATGGCGACGTAGGCGACGCCGACCGCACCGCCGATGAGAAACCGTCCCAGGTTGGCCGGCAGGATCGAAGAGGCCGAGGCGAACAGAAGGGTCCCGAACGCTGCGACCATTGTTCCCGAAACCAGCAGTTTCCGGGGACCCCAGTAATCGGCCAGGACGCCCGTGGGAACCTGCATCAGGAAATAGCTGTAAAAGTAAAAGGCGCTGAAGTTGCCGAGCCCTGCGGCGCCGATGCGAAATTCGGTCATGAGCTGTTCGGTCATGACGGCGGGGGCAACCCGGTGATAAAAACCGGTGAAGTAAAAGGCCGCGCCAAGCCCCCAAACCAGCCAAGCAAGCGTCGCCGGCGGATATTGCTGCTGATCCATGAGATTCTCCCTTGCGGGTGATTCGCGGTCGCGTCGGCCGCGCCCCCGCTTAACAAATCGGGATGCCGACTTCAAGGGAAACTTGCCGATGGCTGCCGGTTCCGGGTCCATCATTTCGAAAATGAACCGATATTCGATAACTTACGTGTCAAATGCCTTGACAAATCCGATGGGTAGGCGTATGGGTCTCTCGAATCGCACAGGCAAGAGTTGCATTCCTCCCGGCCCGGGTGTCCCACCCATTACGGAAGATCAGCCCCCTGTCCTTCGAAGGAGTGAAACCATGCAAGAGGAATTTACAGAAAACGGCCCCGTGGCCGATAGGGAATCGGAACAGATAAAATCAGAGAACCACCTGAAAGAAGCGGTGGGAGAACAGATCGTCGAACCGGAGAACGCACTCCCGGAGGTGACGCTCGATAAACTGCCTGAACTGCCCCGGGCGGCATGCGCCAGGGCGGGTTGGACAAAGCTGCTGCCGGTCCAGGCCAGGGCGATTCCTTACATCCTGGCGGGCCGGAACCTGATGGTCCAGTCGCATACGGGAAGCGGCAAGACGGGCGCTTTTCTGCTTCCGATCCTGCAGCGCATCGACCTGGCGAAGCGGGTCTGTCAGGCCCTTGTCCTTGTGCCGACACGGGAACTGGCCTCCCAGGTCTCCCGAGAGGCGGAGCTTCTGGGCGGCGGACTGGGGCTCCGGACCGCCGTCGTCTACGGCGGTGTGAAGTACGGTCCGCAGTTGGACGCGTTCCGCGCCGGGGCGCAGCTTGTTGTGGGGACGCCGGGGCGTATTTTAGACCACCTCCTCAAGGGGACGCTGCTCCTCGATCACCTGCAGATCTTCGTTTTCGACGAGGCGGACCGGATGCTCTCGATGGGATTCTATCCCGACATGAAGCGGGTCCAGCAGTTCCTGCCGCAGCAACCGATCAACGGCTACATGTTCTCCGCAACGATGCCTCCGTTCGTGATCCGTCTGGCCGCGGAGTTCCTTCGCAAACCGGAGTTTCTGAGTCTGAGCCGCGACCACATCCATGTAACCGCGACGCAGCATGTCTACTATGTCGTCCCGGGGATGCAGCGGGAAAGATCCCTCGTCCGGATCATCGAGATGGAAAACCCCATTTCGGCGATCATCTTCTGCAATATGCGTTCAACGGTTCACTTCGTCTCGGTGGTCCTCAAGCGGTTCGGATACGATGCGGATGAGCTCAGCTCGGATCTTGCCCAGGGGGCGCGCGAAAAGGTCATGGCGCGGGTGCGCAAGGGAACGCTCCGCTTCCTCGTGGCGACGGACGTGGCGGCCCGGGGGATCGACATCCCCGACCTGTCGCACGTGATCCAGTACGAGCCGCCGGAGGATCCCGAGCTCTATATCCACCGCGCGGGGCGCACCGGGCGCGTCGGGGCGGCCGGCACGGCCATCACGCTGGTGGCCGGCATGGAACAGTTTGCCCTGAAATCGATTGCCCGAAGCTTCAACATCACCGATCTGATGGAAAGAAAAGTTCCCACGGACGAGGATGTCGAAGGGATCGTCGCTCAGCGGGTGGTTGCCGCACTGGAGGCCGAACTGCGGTCCCGCGACAGCCTCGAAAAGGAACGGATGCGGCGCTTCATAGCGTTGGGCCGGAGTCTGGCCGACGCCGAGGAAGAGTCGCCGCTGATCGCGATGCTGCTGGATGAATACTACCAGCGGACCCTCCAGGCTGCACCCCTGTCTCCCTCGGCCGAAGCGCCGGAAGAAGACGGGACGTCGCCAGGCGCATTTTCGCGCTCCGGCGGGTCCGCTCCCGGAGGCGGGAAGAAACGCCCCCGGCGCCGGAGCGGAAGGGGACGCGGACGCGATCGGAAGGAGAATCCTGCGTAAGGGATCCACATGCGAAAAACGAACATCCGCAACATAGCGATTATCTCCCACGTGGACCACGGCAAAACAACGCTGGTGGATGGGATGCTCCGCCAGACGGGAACCTTCAACGACCATCAGGTGGTTGAGGATCGCGTGATGGATTCGCTCGATCTCGAGAGGGAGCGGGGCATCACGATCATGGCCAAGAACACCGCGGTCCGTTATGGGGGGGTGAAAATCAACATCGTGGACACGCCGGGCCATGCCGATTTCGGCGGGGAGGTCGAGAGAAGCCTGAACATGGTGGACGGGGTAATGCTGCTGGTCGATGCCAGCGAAGGTCCGCTGCCGCAGACCCGCTTTGTTCTGAAAAAAGCCCTTGCCAGGCGGATTCCTGTTGTGCTGGTCATCAACAAGATCGACCGGCCTGACGCGCGGATCGAGACGGTGATCAACGAGGTATACGACCTCTTCATTGACCTGGATGCGACGGAGGAACAGATCGGGTTTCCGATCCTCTATACGAATGCGAAACGGGGCATTGCGCAACGGCAGCCGGGAGACTCCTCGACGGATCTTCAGCCGCTCTTCGAGACGATTCTCACGGCGATCCCGGGACCGGAGGGGAACGATGATGCCGTGCCGCAGTTTCTGGTGACGAATCTCGACTACGATCCCTACGTGGGTCAGCTCGCGATCGGCCGCCTGATGAACGGCATCCTGGAGATGCGCCAGGCATACAGCCTCTGCGGCGACAGGACCATTTCCGCCGGGGTCCGGTTCTCCGCGCTATACACCTTTGTGGGACTGAAAAAGGTTCCGGCGGAGCGTGTCGAGGCGGGAGACATCGTTGCCTTTTCCGGTGTGGAGGGGGTCCAGATCGGCGACACGGTCTCCTCTCTGGAGAACCCGCAACCCCTGCCCCGGATCCGTGTCGACGAGCCGACCGTTTCGATGCTCTTTTTCGTGAACAACGGCCCGCTGGCCGGTCGGGAGGGCAAATACCTCACCTCCAGGCACCTCAAGGAGAGGCTGGAGAGGGAGATCCTCAAGAATGTGTCGCTCCGGGTGAAGCCGACGGAGCGGGCCGACGCCTTCGAGGTGTGCGGGCGGGGCGAGCTGCAGATGGCCATCCTGATCGAGACCATGCGCCGCGAGGGGTATGAGTTCATGGTTTCCAAACCTCATGTGATCACGCGCCAGGAGGGCGAGAAGGTTTTCGAACCGGTCGAGCGGCTCTTCATCGATACCCCTGAGGAATTCATCGGGATTCTGACCGAGAAGCTTGCGGCGCGCAAAGGCCGGCTGGTCAACCTGGTCAACAAGGGAAGCGGCCGGGTGAACCTGGAGTTTGTCATTCCGGCCCGCGGCCTGATCGGCTTCAGGACCCACTTCCTGACGGATACGAAGGGGTCCGGTGTGATGAATACGCTTTTTGAGGGGTATGAGCCATGGACCGGCGCAATCCCACAGCGGATGACGGGGGCGCTCGTGGCCGACCGGCCGGGCAGGACCACCGCCTATGCCTGCCATGCAATGGCCGACCGAGGCGAACTCTTCGTTTCGCCGGGGACGGAGGTGTACGCCGGGATGATCGTCGGGGAGCGGAACCGCTCCGTCGATATGAACGTGAATATCGTCAAGGAGAAGAAACTGACGAACATGCGGAGCTCCACCTCGGACCAGACCGTGATCCTGCGGCCCGCGCGGCCGATGTCGCTCGACCAGTGCATCGAGTTTATCGCCGAGGATGAACTCGTTGAGGTGACCCCGGGGAGCATCCGGCTCCGAAAGCGGGATCTCGATGCGCAGGTCCGGATGGCCCGCTACCGAACGGAGAAATATGCCTGAACCTGTGATACTTTTTTCTTGACACACAATACGCCCCTCGGTACTTTTCCGCACGCAAAAGCAACTTCATGCAATTTATTAACAGTCTCAAAATAACATCGCCATGCCGGACTCGATCCGGCATCCTGAAGGCCACTGGATTCAGGCTTTCACCGGAATGACAACGTAAAGACAATTGTGAGACCGTTAATAATATACTTCGCCCCACAAAAAGGAACTCAATTCAATCCCTTAGGAGGCAAATTGTGAATAAAAAGATCGCATTCACTGTTTTTATGTCCCTGCTTATTTACATGGCAACCATGACAGGTATTGTTTTAGCGGAAGAGACTCGCATTATTACTTGGGGAAACTACTGTTTCCCGACAGGTTGCAGTCAATTCAATGCGACAATTATTTCAGACCAGAATTATTTCAGACCAGAATCATATGAATATTGTAAGTATCTATGGTCATGAGGGAGGAAACTCAGTGTCTTTGAAGCCAAGAGGCTCTGTTGTTGACACTATGCGGGAACATAGGGTCAAAATAGTTCTGTGGACTTTTTCGCTGTTTTGCGGATAAACGGCTACAAGGTTCGGTATCGGGGAGGGAGATTTTTCCTGTATTCGAGGATTAGAACAACTGTTATCAAAGGCGGTCCCATGTTCACATTTTTTTTGAAAAGTGCTCAAATAAAACAAGTGGTGATGGCGATTTGCGTGACGGCAGTGTTCTGGATGAGGGTCCCGGTTGCCCTTTCCGATGCTCTTCACGCATGCCGTTATCTTGAGAAACAGGAGATCGAAAGGGTGGTGGGAGTGTCTGTAAGAGAGATCGAGACTCATCCTGCCAATCCCATGGGTCAGAATATCTGCTTTTACCACCTTGCCGGTTCCGGAGACACGGGCTTTGTTCAGCTTCAGATGATCCGTACGGCTTGGGCAAAGCAGGCCGGTAAAAAGTGGACGGCTGCTTCTTTGTTTAACAACAACATGTCCTTTCTCGATGGTCTTGAGACCATTAAGGGCATCGGGGAAAAAGCCCTCTGGGGCGGAGCGGGGCTTAAAATGGGAGCGGGTCTCCATGTGCTTTTTCGGGATACTTATTTTACCATTTTGGCAAAGCCCGCAGATCCGTCAAAAAGTCTCGATATGTCCAGATCTCTGGCACTTATCGTCATTAATAAAATCAAGTGATCCACCCGAAGACATCAATGTACTCGACTCTGACACCCCAGCGGACTGGTTAGCTCCCACGGCTGGGCTCAAACATTGCACATTCCAAATAACAATCGATAATTTTGATGACTGCATGGTCCTAAGACTTTGTAGCGTTCCACATCGAAATGGACGGTTTATAAAGGAGTACTCAGAAGGTGAAAGCGTATGATCAGCGCGGATCCATTTCGGTAAATCAGAAGTGCACATCACTCGGAGGGGCCAAAACCGGACCACTATCCGGATGCGGGTCAGTCATACTCAAATTGTAACCTTCAAAATACTGCAAGGCATTCGTTTGGTTAAAATTATCACCTTCCTTGTACTTGGCTAAAATTGGACATTTCTCAACGGTCTCGTTCTATAAAATTGATGATGATTTTAGCCGTCTGTTCAGGCTTTTCCTCCTGCGGAATGTGTCCGCATTCCGGAAGGATCACAAGCTCTGAATTCGACAGGTCATTTTTAAATTGATATCCTGATTCCAAAGGGATCCATTCGTCGTTTTCGCCCCATATGATCAGTGTCTGATTTTTAATATCCGCTATCCGTTTTATGGATGAATCGTCAGGTTCGAAGTTGAGTGACCGGGCAAGCGATACCTTGGCATCCAGGCTATGATCTGTGCACATCCTAAAATAATATGCGTCTGTTTTTTCCTCCGTGATCAGGTCATCATTGAAAAAAACTTCCTTCAAATTCCACCTTACCATCCACCGACCGAAGAAAAGTTTTGTGATTTCTGCGGCAAGAGGCATTTTTGCCATTCGGATCACAAAGGGTTTTTTGATCGGGTATCCCGCTGAATCAATCAAAACAAGCTTTCCGGTTTTGTCAGGATGTTCCTGAGCCATCAGAACAGCGATCGCGCCGCCCAGGGAGTTGCCGACAAAAACCACATCTTTTAGGCCGATAACCTCCATCCACCGATTCACTTCCTGTGTGAGGGTGAAAATGTCGTATTTTGCATTCACAGGCTTGTCGGACCAACCGGCTCCCTTCATGTCAAGCGCCCAGACATGATACCCCTGTTTGGTGAGGTAAGGAATCATTTCCTCCCATGTATATGTCGAAGAGGCAAACCCGTGCAGCAGAAAGACATCACGCCCTGTTCCGGGGTATTCCCTGTAATGATAATTTACATCTTCTATCATGATATATTTATCTTCAGGCACCTGTCCCAAAATGACACCATTGGGGATTTTTGTTCTAAAAAGGCCGCAGCCCTGTAGGACGGCAACGAGAAGCAACGCAAGAAGAAAAGTAAAACTCAAGCCTATTTTTTTAACCATGAAAGTCACAGATCATTCCACAGGGGAAACGCTTCTTTGGTAGGATACCGTCGATGTATTTGATATCCGGAAAGCCGTTGACCCCATGGAAGGTTTTTTGAAAAGTGTTGACCAAACCGTTGACCAAGTGCCCCTAAAAGTAAAAGAGGGCTAACCGATGTCTCAGCCAACCCTCCGTTTTTCCTATGGTGCCGAAGCCCGGACTTGAACCGGGACGAGGGAACCCCCACTAGACCCTGAACCTAGCGCGTCTACCAATTCCGCCACTTCGGCAATCTCCGCATCACGGAAATGTGATGAATCATTACACCGGCGGCGCCGCCATTGTCAAGTGAAAATGACCATGACCGAAACGGACCTTATGGGCTTTCCGGATGGCGGAATCGGGAGTGTCAGGCGGGTCTGCCGGGAGTGTGTTGTCTCGCCACCGCAGACGGTTGACATCGGAAACGATTGTTCTTGAAATTGACGGAATAGATGCTATGGTATCGCCCCCGTAAGGGAAGGCAGGACTGATCATGGATGTGATTCGAGAAAACAGGAAGATCCCTGAAAACCTCAGGGGCGCTTTTGTAACCATCGGCAATTTCGACGGCGTCCATCTGGGCCATCGGTCTATCTTCCGAAGACTGGTCGATGCGGCGCGCCGGGAAGGTCGGCCGGCGGCGGCGATCAGCTTCGATCCGCACCCGAAAATGATCCTTCACCCCGAACTCCGGCCCTTTTATCTGATCACCACGACGGAGGAGAAGATCCGCCTGCTGGCGGAACTGGGTTTGGATGCTTTCATCTTGATCCCGTTTTCTGCCGAATATGCCCGGATGACTGCGACGGAGTTCGTCCACGGGATCCTCTGGGAA
>JAXGRQ010000013.1:0-55699 GCA_040765725.1 Syntrophales bacterium | reverse complement strand
CATCCGTTTCGGTTTGGCAGCGGTCAAGAATGTCGGCGTCGGTGCCATTGATTCGATCATCCATGTTCGTCGTGCGGATGGTCCTTTCAAGTCCATCGTTGATTTTTGCGAACGGGTCGATTCGCGTAGGGTGAATAAAAGGGTGGTCGAAAGCCTGATCAAGTGCGGGGCGTTTGATTCGATGGGGCACAGGAGGCGTCCGCTGATCAACCTCTACGAGGGAATTATGGACAGGGCTCAAAAACGCCAGCGGGAAAAGGCCTGCGGTCAAGCGAACCTCCTTGAACAGTTTGAGTGTCTCGATAGCGCACAGCATGATGAAGGTTATGCCGACACCATTTCCAACATGCCCGAATGGGATCACAAGGAGCTGCTGGCCAACGAAAAGGAGACCATTGGTTTTTACCTTACGGGACATCCGCTGTCGCGTTATGCCGATCGACTCGGAATGATTGTCACGGCCGATTCCTCGAATCTTGGTGTCAGGTCTGATCGTGAACCTGTTTCGCTGGCCGGGGTTGTCAGCAGCATCCGCGAGGTACAAACCAGACGGAAAGAAACCATGGCTTACGTAACTATCGAAGATCTAAAAGGATCCGTGACAATTATTTTTTTTCCTGAATTATACAAAACCTTTTTTGACCTGCTGCATGGTGAGGAGCCGCTTCTTTTCAAAGGAACGGTCGATATTGGTGAGGAAAGCACGAAGGTGATTGCAGCTGAGGCGACACTTCTTTCGGACGCTATGGAAAAACCATATCAGGCCGCCTATTTCACGATCAATGTCAACCGATTCGATACGGAGGATATCGAAAATCTATCTTTTTGTCTTAGAAAACATGCCGGAAAACAGATGGGATACATTAAACTTATCGAAGACAATAGTGAGACTCTTGTCTATCTGGGGGATGACTTGAAGTTGGATCTCGCTCCAGCGCTCAAAAAAGAGGCTGAACAGATTCTTGGAGTCGGATCCATTCAGTTTGTATAAGGCCGACCCGCGTGCCAAGATGACAGAAATTCGTAAAGACTACCAAGAGAGATTCTATCGCAGTCGTATATTAAAGCATAACCTGAGCGTATTCAATGTAACTATAAAAGAAACAGATCTTTTTGTCAGTGCAGATTCTAATCTCAGCTCTATCGCCCTTCCATCGGTTCAGCGGCTTCGTTTCGGCCTTGAAACCTACATTGCCAATCATCCGGAATTCTTTGCCGCCATGGATCCCGTCTGTTATGACGAATGGGCGCCTGAAATGGTTAGAAACATGATGAGTGCTTCCGCTAAAGCAGGTGTAGGTCCGATGGCGGCAGTGGCGGGTGCGATAGTCGATGAAGTCGCTCGGGATCTGCTTCCGTACACAAGGAATCTTATCATAGAGAATGGCGGTGATATCTACATCAATTTATCCAGAGATAGCCTTATAGGTCTTTTTTCGGGCAATTCGCCGTTGAATAATCGTGTGTCCATCAAGATCCGAAAAGAGGAAATGCCTCTCGGAGTCTGCACATCATCAGGAACAATCGGGCATTCCATCAGTCTCGGACGCGCCGATGCCTGTTGCGTCAAATCTAAATCGTCGGCGCTTGCCGATGCGGCTGCAACGGCTGTAGGCAATCTTGTCCAATCCAAACAGGATATACAGCAAGCGTTAAAATCAGGCATGGAAATCGAGGGCGCCTTGGGAATCGTCATTGT
This sequence comes from Syntrophales bacterium, assembly GCA_040765725.1. Taxonomy (GTDB): domain Bacteria; phylum Desulfobacterota; class Syntrophia; order Syntrophales; family UBA5619; genus UBA5619. The sequence goes on along the minus strand of JAXGRQ010000013.1, from coordinate 54,000 downwards.
GGTCGGGGATTATTTAGGGGCTATTGGAGATATGGAGCTTGAATAAGTTTACATAACATATCTTATAGGACTTTGTGATCCATGCCCCCTGTTGACGAATCTCCAAAAGGTGTTCATATCCCTTCCTCAGCAAGTTTCTTGATCAATTGGAGCTGACGGTCGTTGATTTTTCGGGGAACGTCAATGGCGATCTTCACAAACTGGTCCCCCTTGGAAGACCCCGAACCCTTGAGACCCGGTACCCCGTATCCTTTCATGCGGATCTTTGTCCCGTTTTGTGTCCCCGCCGGCACTTTGAGCCTTTTGATGGTTCCATCGATCGTTGGAACTTCGATGGTGGTGCCCAGTACGGCCTGCGTGAATGAGACCGCTTTTTCAATATAGATGTCGCTCCCATCCCTGGCAAAGATCGGATGGGGAAGAATCGAGATGTTCAGATAAAGATCTCCCGCGGGTCCGCCATGAATACCGGGATATCCCTTGCCGGCGAGTCGCAGCTTTTTCCCGGGACTGATTCCGGCCGGTATCCGAACGCTGATCTCGTGTACCTCGCCTTCCTGCTGAAGCGCCAATTTCTTCTCCGCCCCGGACACGGACTCCTCCAGGGTAATGGAAAGGTTGTAATGAAGATCCTCGCCTTTTCGAGGCTGGTCGTAACGAGGTTGCGCCTGTCCGAAGAGGTCCTGAAACGGATCGCCTCCGGTCCGGAAGGTATAACCCCGCCGATTCGTTCCGCGAAATCCGCCTTCACGTCCCGTTGCACCGCCAAAGCCGAAATCACGTAAGATTTCATTGAGATCAAAATTCCGGAAGATGTCTTCCTGACTGTACCGGCGGCTGAACTGATCAGATCCGAAATTATCGTATTGTTTTCTTTTTTCGTTATCGCTGAGAACCGCATAGGCCTCGCTGATCTTCTTGAATTTTTCCTCGGCCTCTCTGTTGCCCGGATTCCGGTCCGGGTGATACTTCAGCGCCAGTTTTCGGTAAGCTTTCTTGATCGCCTCAGGATCGGCGCCTTTTTCAACACCCAGTGTCTTGTAATAATCGTCTGCCATGCCGTGTCTACCGGTCTTTCAATAGTGGTTTTATGCTATGCATGGAAAATGATCTGTCAACATCTTTACAACTTTACAGTTTTCCTTCCTAAACGGAAAGCCTCCCGGTTGACGCCGATCAATTTGGCCGGGAAAGAATCCGCCAGAGCCTTGTCCCAAAGTTCCAATGAGAGATTCAAGAAACAAGAAAGTGCCCCAAGAAGAACCGTATTGACCGTGCGAATGTTTCCCGCGCGGATAGCCTGTTTTGCGGCATCCACCAACTGGACGTCGGGAAAGGATCGTTGCACCGTTTCGGTTACATTATCCGGATAAGAAAACTCACCCAGATTGACGACCGGGGGGTAAATCTCTTCCATATTGATGATGACCGCACCACCTTCCATGACGTAGTCCAGGTAACGCATCGTTTCCATTTTTTCAAACGACACAAGGATATCGACATCATTTTTTTTTGCCAGTGGCGAATGAACCGTTTTGCCGAATCGGACATGGCTTGTCACACAACCGCCCCGCTGAGCCATTCCGTGCACCTCGCTCTTTTTCACATCCAGTCCCGCGGAGATGAATACTCGGCACAGGATGTCGCTGGCAAGGATAATCCCCTGCCCGCCGACACCTGCCAACAAAATTCCCTTAACGTGCCTCATTCCTTCTCCTCCGTAATCGCTCCGGATTTGCAGAGTTGAGCGCAGAGACCACAACCGGCGCAGAGATCGCGATGGATAAATGCAACCCCTTTTCTGTTTTTTTTCTCGGATCGAGTCACCCTTCCATCCGGTCCATTGGATGCCGTTCTCCATGCGATAGGAGGGCAACCAATCCCCAGACACAGACGGCATCCGATGCATTTTTCGGGATCGATTGTGAAGGGCTTTCGCCGGGGCAGCTTTTCGCGCTTGAAAAGAATACAGGCGCGCCTTGAAATAACGACGGACGGGCCCGAACGGGCGAGCTCCTCCTTCAGGACGGCCCGAACAGATTTCAGATCGTAGGGGTCGATCACGCGTACGCTTTGAATGCCCAAGGACTTTACGAGAGCGGCGATGTCAACCTCCACCGTTTTCTCGCCTTGGAGGGTGAAACCTGTGGCGGGATGTTCCTGCATTCCTGTCATCGCTGTGGTCCGGTTGTCGCAAATGACAATGACGGCATCACTGCGGTTGTAGGCCATATTCAGCATTGGTGTGATCCCGGAATGCAGAAAGGTCGAGTCCCCGATCACACCCACCACCTTTCCCTTCCCTTTCTCTCCGAGGGCTTTGCTCATCCCGTGTGCCATGCCGATGCTGGCGCCCATACAGATGCAGGAGTGAAGACCTTCCAGGGGCTTCATGAAAGAAAGTGTGTAACAGCCGATGTCTCCGTTCACGAAAATCTTCAGCTTGCCGAGTACGTAAAAAAGCCCGCGATGTGGGCAGCCGGGACAGAGATTCGGGGGTCGCGGAGGGATCGGGATGTCCGGAAGTGCCTTCAAGGACTTTCCGCCGGAGATGGCCTCTTCGATGACCCCTGGATCGAATTCACCGGTATAGGGAAAGATCTCCTTCCCGGTCACCTTGATCCCCATCGCTCGGATCTGCTCTTCCAGAAACGGGTCCAACTCTTCGATCACATATATTTTACGGACCTGTCGTGCAAACTTTCGGATCAATTTGACGGGCAGCGGATACACCATGCCGAGTTTCAGATAAGAGTAATCGGGAAATACCTCCTTGGCATAATGATAGGATAGGCCGGCCGTGATGATCCCGACATCGGAACGGTTGATCTCCATTCGATTATCCGGAAAGCTTTCTGCAAAAAACTTCAGGTCCTGAAGTCGTTTCTCGACAACCAAACGCCTCTTGCGTGCGTTCATCGGAACCATTACGAATTTTTCCGCATCGAAACGGACCGCTGTACGGTCATCGGAAACAGACGGTTTCTCCAGGGTCACGAGAGACTTGGAATGCGATACTCGCGTGGTCGAACGGAGAAAGACCGGGGTGTCGAACTTCTCGCTCTGTTCAAATGCCAGCTTGATGAATCTCTTTGCCTCTTCGCTGTCGGCAGGCTCAAGCATCGGAATTTTGGCAAATCGAGCGTAATTCCTGTTGTCTTGCTCATTCTGGGAGCTGTGCATCGAGGGATCGTCGGCGGTGATCACGACCAAAGCCCCGTTCGTTCCGGTATAGCTTACAGTAAACAGCGGATCGGCGGCTACATTGACACCGACATGTTTCATCACCACCATTGCCTTGGCGCCCGCCAAGGCCGCTCCAATTCCGACCTCCATAGCGACTTTTTCGTTGGGCGACCATTCTGCATATACCCCCGGATATTTTGCAAAGGCCTCCATGATCTCCGTGCTCGGTGTTCCAGGGTATCCGACAGCAAACCGTACCCCACACTCATATGCACCGCGGGCGATAGCCTCATTTCCCGACATCAACTCTTTCACAGATCACCTCTTCCCGTTTGGTCGCCGCATCGTGAAGCAAAAATGAATCCCGGGTTTATCCTAAAATGGAAATTTTCCGTTTCAGATACAGTTTCAAAAGCGGATCCGTCGTTTTGTCCATGGCCTTTCGATAAAATTCTGCAGCTTTATCCGGATGGTTCATCACTTCATGAATCCGTGCCATGTTACTGAAGTTCAGCGCCTCAAACGAAGAAGCTGCGTATGATTTCATAGCGTTTTCATAGGATTCCAATGCCTTTGTGAAATCCTTCTTGGCCTGGTGGCAGTCGCCGAGACCATTGTATGCCAGCGGGATCAGGTCGCTTTTTGAAGGGGATTTTTTGAGAAATTCCTGATAGGCGACAATGGCGGCATCAACCTCGCTCTTGTTATAATAAATGCTCCCGAGACGGTAATGGGCCGTTACGGCTGCATCGCTCCGAGGATATTCGTGGATCAGGTCCTTGTATCCCTTCAGTGCGTCTGCGTCTCCTGCAGCGCCTGCTTTCAACGCGGTTTCAACAATATGGTTGTACATCTTGGCGGCAGCCGTCTCATACCGCAGATGGTAAATATAAACACCGCCTGCCACAAGGATCAGCAGCAGAAAAATACCCGCTCCCGCATAGATTTGCTTTTTGTGGTTTTCTGCAAAGGTCCGGACGTTGAGAAGAAAAAGTTGCAGTTTATCCGGTTCCAAGAGTTCCTTTTTCTCGATGTTGGATGCCATGTGCTCACCTTTTTTCCTTTTCTATGAAACATTCTGATCCGATTTTGTCCGTAATGACGGACGGGATGCGGATGATTTTTCCGTCCCGGTCCGTACAGGCATGAATGGTATATCCTTCCGTCAATAGATTTTCGCGGCTTTCATCCCAGATGAGGTACGTGAATTTTATGCTGGCACGTTTGAGATATGCAATCCGTGTTTCAACAAGAACGATCTCATCGTAATGGGCCGGCAGATGATAGTGGCAATAGACCCGGGTCACCGGAAGATAGAATCCGGTCTTCTCCACCTCGGAGTACGTAATCCCCATTTTTCGGAGAAGCTCGATGCGGCCGATTTCAAACCAGCGGATATAATTGGTATGATACACGATGCCCATGGCATCTGTATCCGCATAAATGGCGCGGATCCTTACGGGCGCTTTGCTCAACGAAAAAACCTCCCGTCGCCGACAAAATGCTCTAAAAACAGATGTCCGGGCGAAATAAGATTCCCCGATTTTACGGCATTTTTTTCCGTGAAACCGAATCCTCCCGCTTGATTTTCATCCTCATCAGAAGAGAGGACGGCAATAGGGCTGGGTTCAGCGGTATGCGTTCTGAGACGAATCGGTGTCGGATGGTCACTTAACACGGCGATTCTGTATGCGCCAAAACAGGGAATCTTTTGTAGAATCGTCCCGACAACCTTTTCGTCGAAGTCTTCAATGGCCTTGATCTTTCCTTCAAGATTCCCCTCATGACCCATCTCGTCCGGGGCCTCGACATGTATGAAGATCAAATCGACCCTTTTAAGGGCATCCAAGGCTTTCGATGCTTTGCCAAGGTAGTTCGTGTCGGCGTAGCCGGTCGCTCCCGGAACGGAAATAACCTCAAATCCGGCATAGATGCCGATTCCGTTGAGAAGATCCACAGCGGAGATCATTCCGCCGCGGATGTTGAACCGTTCCGTGATCTTCCTTATCCGAGGCGCCCTGCCCTGCCCCCAAGGCCAAATCGTCGTCGCCGGTTTTTTCCCTTCAGAAAGCCTCTGCCTGTTGATGGGATGACTCGCCAGAAATTCACGGGATCTTCGAATGAGGCGTATGATTTGATCGGCATCCTGACCGGAAGGCAAATGGGGTTCATACAATTTTCCAATGATGTCATGAGGCGGCGTTGCCACAAGATCCGCCCCACCCGCCGTCCAGACCAACAGGTGCCGATATCCGACACCGGCATGGAAGCGGAACTGATTCGATCCGACGGTGCGGTCCAGATCGACAATGAGCTGCCTTGCCTCCTCGGAAGAGATGTGACCGGCCGTAAAATCTTCCATGATCGGATTCCGATCGTCGCCAAGCGTAACCAGGTTGCAGCGGAAAGCTGTCTCAGCGGGCGCGAGGGTAACCCCCATACTGGCCGCCTCAAGGGGACCCCGACCGGTGTAGCAGACGTGTGGATCGCAGCCGAGAACAGCCAGGTTGGCCACATCGCTTCCGGGCGCAAAACCCGATGGGATCGTATCAATCAACCCCAGGGTGCCCTCGGCGGAAATCCGGTCCATGTTGGGGGTACAGGCGTATTCGAGCGGTGTCTTGTCTCCCAGCGCGGCAAGCGGGTGATCCGCCATGCCATCGCCCAGCAGGATGGCGTATTTCATCAAAAGCTATCGTCCTCAATCCGGATCAACATGGTTTTCCCCATCACGACATCGAGACGATCGATATCTTCCAGAGCCTTTCGAACATCTCTCTCTCTGGCTTTATAGGTGGTCATTACGATCGGAACAGCACCCCCCTGCGTCCTCCCCTTCTGAATCACGGCGGCGATGCTGATATCGTTGGCACCTAAAATTCCGGAGATCCTCGAAAGAACACCGGGACGATCGGCGGCAGAGAAACGAAAATAGTAGTTTGTCCGGATTTGATCGAATGGCATCAGCCGAATCTCATCGATGCTTTCCTCGTCCATAACCCGTGGGGGTACACGAACCGAGATCCCTTTGCGCATATCTCGGGCGATGTCGACAATGTCACTGATCACGGCGCTGGCCGTCGGCATCATTCCTGCACCCTGACCATAAAGAAAAATCGAATCGGAGGCGTCGCCGATGATGTGAAAAGCATTGAAATTTCCATTTACATTGGCCAGGAGGTGATTGAAGGGAATCATGGTCGGATGCAGTCTCGCTTCTATCTTTTCATCCCTTCGGATTGCAATGGCCAACAACTTGATGCGATAACCCAGCTCTCGCGCAAACAGGATATCCTGTTCAGCGATGTGGGTGATACCCTCCCGGTAAAGATCATCAAGACGAACCTTTTTCCCATAACAGAGAGAAAGGAGAATCGCGAGCTTGTGAGCCGCGTCAATTCCTTCGACATCATAGACGGGATTGGATTCGGCGAATCCGAGCGCCTGCGCCTCCTTAAGCACCGTTTCAAAGGAACCGCCATCATCTGTCATCTTGCTGAGGATGAAGTTGGATGTTCCATTTACAATTGCGGAGATGGATTCAATCCGGTTTGCAACAAGACTTTCCTTGATGGTTTTGATCACGGGGATTGTCCCGCCGACACTGCCTTCAAAACCTATATTCACCTGGTGTTGCATGGCACTCCGGAATATTTCGTCTCCGTGGGTTGCCAAAAGAGCCTTGTTTGCTGTAACGACATGCTTCCCTCGAGCCATAGCGGCCAGGATAAAGGCACGCGCGGGTTCGTATCCACCCATCAATTCAACCACAATATCAATGTCCGGATCATTCAGAATTTGTGCCGTATCGTTTGTCAAGAGTTTCCGCTCGACGGTAACGCCTCGGGGTCGATCGATATCGATGTCCGCGATTTTTCTCAGACGAATTCCAGCGCCAAGACGTCCTGCGATGAGGCTTTCATTTTCTTGAAGCAGCCTGACAACGCCTGTACCGATAGTACCGAAACCGATCTTCGATCACCATGTCCGGCGGCAGCGATAGTTTTTCATGGTTTCAACGACGGCGATACTTTTTGACCAGTACGCTGCGTCAAAAATGCAGAATGGATTTATATTCACTGAGTCCTGTTTTGTCAAAATAATTCATCGTTCATCCGGTCTTGGCCAGTTCCAATCGATTTCCCCAGCGACAAAGCAGGACCTCTCGGAGCTCCTGATGTTCCGTTTTGGTAAGGTGGGGATCATCCTCGACCAGGGCGAAGGCATCTTCCCGGGCCTCACTCAGAATTCGACCGTCGCGAACGAGACTGGCGATCTTAAAGTCGGGCAATCCCGATTGGCGTGTTCCCATGAATTCTCCAGGACCACGGATGGCTAAATCCTCTTCCGCAATCCGGAAGCCGTCATGACATTGTTCCATAATCCGGAGACGTTTACGTGCTTGCCCTGAACCGGTTTTTTGCATCAGCAGGATGCAGAAAGAATCAACGGTGCCCCGACCCACCCTTCCCCGCAACTGGTGGAGCTGTGACAGTCCAAACCGCTCGGCATGTTCAATGACCATCAGCGAGGTTTCGGGAATGTCGATTCCGACCTCAACGACCGTGGTGGAAACGAGAATTTGGATTTTCTTTGCGGTAAAATCCGCCATGACTTGATCTTTTTCTTTATCCTTCATTCGACCATGGACAAGGTCTACAAGATAACCAGGAAAGATTTCTTTGCGCAAATGTTCAGCCATGCGGGTTGCGTCTTTGAGGTCAAGGTTTTCAGAGGCCTCCACAAGGGGATAGACGATAAAAATCTGATGACCACGATTCATTTCGCGTCGGATGATCTCATAGACTCGCAACCTCTGAGACTCTGAAAAAATCTTGGTCAGGACCGGCTTCTTTCCTGGAGGCATCTCATCGATCACGGAGACATCAAGATCACCATACACCGTCATGGCCAGCGTTCTTGGAATCGGCGTTGCCGTCATAACGAGAACATCCGGGGCTGGTCCTTTTTCCCGCAGTTCCGCCCGCTGGACGACACCGAAGCGATGCTGTTCATCTATGACCACAAGGCCCAGGCTGCGAAAGCTGACCCTTTCCTGGATCAGGGCATGGGTGCCCACGACAAGATCGGTCCCGCCGTTTTGGATTTTATCCAGAATCATAGCTTTCTGCGAAGGCTTCATTCCCCCGGTCAGAAGATCAATTCTGATACCAAGCTGCTCTGACCAGTTTTTGAGGTTCCTGTAGTGCTGTTCTGCAAGGATCTCCGTAGGGGCCATGATCGCAGCCTGATGTCCGTTCTCACAGGCCGTGATCATGGCCGTCATGGCCACAACCGTCTTCCCTGAACCCACGTCACCTTGCAACAGACGGCTCATGCATCGGACGGATGCCATATCCTTTTCAATTTCCGAGATGACCCGCCGCTGAGAAGGCGTCAACGTATAGGAGAGCAAACTGTAAAATTTCCGTACCATTGTCCCGTTCGTGTTAAAACGAATTCCCCGTTCGATGACCTCTCCTCTTTTTTTCAAGGCCATACCGACTTGAAAAAAGAAAAACTCATCGTAGATCAACCGCCGGTGGGCATGAGATCGGGCCTCCTGAAACATTTGAATTTCCTGATCGTTCCCGGGGAAATGCACTTGACGTACTGCATCGTTGATTCCCATCAGTTCTCGCTTTCGGCAGATTTGCGGAGGAATGGGACTCTGGACCAGATGGGCATAATCGCGGACGACTTTCCACTGGATTCGACGCAAGGTTTTCTGATGCAGACCTTCCGTCTCCGAATACACGGGAATGATTCTTTTGAAATGGAGAAGTTGATCATCCTGGTCGTTGAGGATCTCGAAATCGGGATGGATCATCTCCCGTTCAAATGGGAATCCCCCGACTTCAGCGGCAAGAATGAGACGTGACCCCAATCGGAAAGCACTTTTCAGGAACCCCACGTGTCCGTTAAACCACTTGGCTTTAATCATCCCTGAACCGTCATCGACGCTCACCTCAAAGATCCGATGCCGTCCATAAAAGCGGGTTTCGGCTTTTATGATGCGTCCTACGACCATCTGACGGACACCGGGAACGGTTTCAGCAATCTCGAGAATCTTTCGACGATCCTCATACCGTCGCGGAATAAAATATAGGAGATCCTGAATCGTTATAAGGTTTTTTCTGGCGAGGAGTGCAGAGATCCGCGGACCGACCCCTGTTATGAACTGGACGGGTCGTGAAAGCATATGCAGAGGCTCAGGACACTGATCTGGTCCGGCTGAGGGCGTGATATCCGGAACCTTTTTCATGGAGCTTATCAGACCGTTCTTCAGCTCATACAGAAGGGGTTTTGCTTTAGATAGACGGTCTATCTTCTGTTTTTGGGTCAGCGCTTCATAACCGTCGAAGAGGTCGAGCAATGTGTCGCAAAGGATGTTGAGCCGACCTATCGGTAACCCCTGTTCTTCTCTGAGAATTTCTTTTTTCAACCGGCACAGAAGGGACGTCATCAATTTCTCAAGATTCTTGATCTGAGGGAGGCGTTGATAGGAATTCTCCGATGCAAAGGCAAGTGGTGCCTCTATTTTTTCGACAAGCTTTTTCAGGGATTCCATGAAGGATCTCATCAGCATATCTTGACTATTCATCCAATAATATCCTATAGAAAGCAACTATTTTGTTATCAGATCATCCTCCTTTCAGCAAGGAAATAATTGACTTTTCCTGGGACGTTAGCTAAAAAGATCCCGTAATAGTTCGTGTTCACTCATCCTTCATGAGGCGTCTATGGCAGCGTAAGGATCCTGACTGAATTACGCCGGGAACAAATCACTCAAAGAGTTCCTCTATGGCGAAAAGCAACTTATGTTGGGTCAGGGGTCGATACGGACTGCGTATTTTCCTTTCTGAGAAAGATAAAACCCCTGATCAGGATCACATCAAATAGATCTTTTTTTATGGGCGGTTGACAAGCATGGTGAAAAAAGTTTTTCTTGGCGTTCTCGTGTCGGGAAGCGGCTCAAACCTTCAATCCCTCATTGATCATGTCGAGCGAGGGGCGCTGGATGCCGAAATTAGAATGGTTGTCAGCAACAATCCTTGCGCTTTTGCGCTTGAACGATGTCGCAAGCATGGAATACTTTCGGTGATTGTTGATCACCGCGAATTTCCGTCCCGGGAAACATTCGAAGATCGGCTGGTTGATGTTCTGAAAACAGCCGGGGTTGAGCTGGTGGTCATGGCCGGGTTTATGAGAATCCTTTCCCGCACGTTTTTCCAGTCGTTTCCAATGCGGGTCATGAACATTCATCCTGCGTTGCTTCCGGCATTCCCCGGTATGCACGTTCAGCAGAAAGCCGTGGATTATGGGGTCAAGTTTTCAGGATGCACGGTCCACTTTGCCGATGAAGGGGTGGATTCGGGACCGATCATCATTCAAGCTGCTGTTCCGGTATATGACGAAGATGATGCCGAAACCCTTGCCGCAAGGATTTTAAACCAGGAACATCGGATTTATCCGCAGGCGGTTCAGTATTATGCAGAGGGCAGGATCGAGCTTGTCGGACGAAAGGTTCGGATTAGAAACATTGATAAGGTGACTGAAAAAGCGATGCAGAATCCGCCACTCACCCGCTTTTGATCTCTTCCCATTGACGGGCTTGCACGGGTCATCTGTTCAGCAAGGGAACAGGGTATGTATGATACGCTGATCATAGGGCGGGATCTCAGTTCTTTGATTGCCGCTTTAACTTGCGTTCGTGAAGGCCGGAAAACCATTTTGATTATGGAGGAAAATCCGGACTGTGTGTATCGGGAGGCAGGTTACTCTTTTCCGACTGATGCGAGACCTCTTTGGGTTTTGGCGGACCGGCATGTCTTTTCCACCTTGATCCAGGGTTTCCTCCCTTCCGATTATGATGTCGTCCAAGATGGCATCCTGAAACAGGCATTCCAGATCATCCTGCCAGGTCATCGGGTGGACCTTTTTTCGGATCGGGGAAATTTGATCGGGGATTTGGTCCGGGAATTTCCGGAACAGGAAAAGGAGATCAAACGTTTTTATCGAGCCGTTGAAAAAGCAGGAAATCTGTTCAAAGATTTGATAACCAAAGAGGAAGCCGGCCATCTTGGAGGAACAAAGAGGCTTCTCTCGCGGATCGCATGTTTTCCCACAGCGCTGTCGAGTCATATTTCCTTGACTCTCCCTAAAGAGGAAAGGTGGGGTGGGTTCCACAGGATTTTGCAAGCCCAGTTAAACTTACTGTCTCATCTGGAAATGGATGGCCTTCCTCTTCCTCTCTTCTCGGCATATCTCCTCTCCCTGCCGATGAATGGTTTTTTTTATCCGCCAGGAGGAATGAATGCCTGGAAAGAACGTCTACGACGGTCCTTTACGGATCATGGCGGCATTTTGAGGCAGGGATGCTCGATCATCCGTATCGAAACGGAACCAAAGATAGCCGTAGACCTGAAGTGCGAAGGGTCTGCCCAGACCCTGTCCGGAAGGAAGCTGATCGTTAGCGCACAATGGGAAAAACTTGAGCTTCTGCTTCCCGCCCGGAAAGTCCTATCTGGGCCGAGGTGGCGTAAAACCTCCATCCGATCCGTTGGCTATCCGTTCTGCCTTCATATGGGAGTCCATGAGGGAGGACTTCCGGAAATGATGGCCGCTGACTGCGTGGTGTTGCGGGATGGGAACGGTCCCGTGACCAGCCGGGATCTTGTTTTTCTACATTTGAGCCCTGTGGGAGATACCGATTATGCGCCGCAAGGATGTCGAGCGCTTTCGGCCACGATATATCTTGCGGATTCACCGTTGCGCCTCAGTGATCAGGAGTTGAAAAATGAGGCCATGGGGATTATTGACCTATTGGAAACCTTTTTGCCGTTCTTACGGGAGAGTATCGATTATTTGCGTGTCGATCAATCGATTCTTCATTCGAGGAAGGATCAGGAAATCCTTAGTCGCAAATACTATACCCCAAAACGTCTTTTTTTCGGACTGAGAACCTTTTCACCCCATACCCGCCTTCGGAACGTGCTGTTGACAGGAAGTATTCTGAGGGCTGGTCTTGGTTTTGAGGGGGAAATCCTTGCGGGCATGAATGCCGCATTTCAATCACGACAGAGGAGTTGATCCCATGAATGAAAGAATTTTCGATGACTTTATCATCCCCAGCCTTGGCGAATGTTCAATCCCCTCCCCCATCAATTTCAGTCGTTTCACTCCCGAAAGTAAACGGCTCCTCTTCAACATTTATCTCGACCAGTACGATAAGCAGCGGGATCCTCAGGGATTGCCACTTTCGGTGGAAGTCGCCGGCCCGCGTGAAAAGATTTTTTTCGATCCGTCCAAGACCAAAGCAGCCATAGTGACTTGCGGAGGCCTTTGCCCGGGAATCAATGATGTGATCCGGACGATTGTGATGGAACTCCATCATCGGTACGGCGTAGCAAATATCATCGGGATACGTTATGGTTTTCAGGGCTTGATTCCGAAGTATCGTCACCCGATTGTCGAATTAACTCCGGATTACGTCAAAGAGATTAATACCATGGGGGGATCTGTCCTTTCCTCATCCCGCGGACGTCAGGACATCGGTGAAATGGTCAACGCACTCGAGCGGATGAATATCAATCTATTGTTCTGCATTGGTGGGGACGGAACGATGCGGGCCACCGAATGCATCACTTCAGAAATCACCCGCCGGGGATTCAATATTGGAGTGATCGGTATCCCGAAGACCATCGATAATGACTTGAATCTAATTCAAAAGACCTTCGGCTTTGATACCGCAATATCCGAGTCGGTCAAAGCTATCCAATGTGCCCATGTGGAAGCGAGGGGAGCCCCGAACGGAATCGGCTTGGTCAAGATTATGGGGCGTCAATCCGGACATATTGCAGCCGGTGCCGCACTGGCACAAAACGATGTCAATTTTGTCCTGATTCCGGAGGTCCCTTTTGATCTCGAAGGAGATTCGGGTTTTCTAAAGGCTGTGGAAACCAGGTTGCGACAGCGTTCCCATTGTGTGATTCTTGTTGCCGAAGGCGCGGGACAGGAACACCTACGGCAAGATGGGCAGCCAATGGAAACGGATGCTTCCGGCAACCCTCGTCTGTTGGATATTGGTGTTTTCTTGAAATCCACCATCCAGGAATACTTCAAAAAAATCGAAATGGAGGTCAATCTCAAATATATCGATCCGAGTTATATGATCCGCAGTGTTCCCGCAAATGCCAGCGACAGCATGTACTGCGGCGCGCTGGGTCAATACGCGGTTCATGCCGGCATGGCGGGGAAAACGGGAATGCTTGTCGGTTTGATGAAGGACGAATATGTGCATATTCCGCTGAGGATCATCCGATCAGGGAACCGGGTCGATCCGACCGGAAACATCTGGATGAGGGTCCTTGAAGCCACAGGACAGCCTGTTGCGATGAAAAATCCATAAACTTCTTACCCAAAACAGCGACAGTGTAAAACAAACGTAAAGCCGGCACCAAGTGATTTTATTTCCGGTCGGTGGCACAAAAAAGGCTTGCATTATATTTGGATTTGGTTTAGGGACTCTGCGAATTTTAGAGAGGAGTTCGGTTATGTCGAGAATCTGCGAGGTGTGCGGCAAGAAGCCGGTGAAGGGTCATAAAATCAGTCATGCAAACAACAAAAGCGTAAAAATCTGGTATCCCAATCTTCAGAAAATCCGTTGTATCGACGGCAAGTCTGGTGAGGTCAAACGTGTCAAGGCATGTACCCGCTGTATTCGTTCGGGGTTCATTAAAAAAGCTGTTTCAGGCTGAATGATTTTAATGCGCTGAAGCACCTATCCGGATGGATCCATTTTCATCCGTCCCGACGTTATCAACGATGAAAAATTCAAGCGCTGCCCTGCGTTATACTCTTCCCCTTCGGTTAGGTATCCCCCTTAACTGCGTTTAAACCAATCCCTGCCCGATCCAGAAGAAATCTCTTCTTGACAATCAGATTTCCACTGATATGTTTTTCCTATGGAGAGTCTGTCCATGTCTGTAATCGAAAAAGGTGACCACAAGAAATGATCGACGCAAGAAGGCTTCCCACGACCCGCTGGCATCTTCGGAATGAAAACGATGAAGTTCAGAGGCTGCTGGTTCGGGAATTGGGTTTGAGTCCTTTGATCTCGCGCATCCTGGAAAACCGTGACATATGTGATCCGGACACCGCCCGCCGCTATCTCTCCCCTTCGCTCAAAGATCTTCACAATCCTTTCCTGATGCAGGATATGAGTAAAGCGGTCGACAGGCTTATCCGTTCCGTATATCGCAAAGAGAAGATGGTTGTCTACGGTGATTATGATGCCGACGGAATTACTGCGGTTGTTATATTGCTGCAATTTCTCCGAAAGATTCATCCGGATGTGAGCTATCATATCCCAGAACGGCTGACTGAGGGGTACGGTCTGAAACAGGAGGCGGTGAAGCGGTTTCACGCTGAAGGGGTCAGTTTGATCGTTACCGTGGATTGCGGCATATCAGACCATGAAGCGGTGGCCTACGCACGGCAAAAAGGCATCGACACGATTATTTTGGATCACCATGAAATACCGGAGTTTCTTCCCGAAGCGGTTGCCACTGTCAATCCGAACCGCACCGGTACCGTTTTTCCGTTTAAGCATTTGGCGGCTGTCGGTATTGCTGCTAATTTTTAATCGCGTTGCGTGGGGCGCTGCGCAGGGGGAGTTTCTGGAAGGATGGTTCTTATCCGAACTTGAGAAAATATCTGGACATGGTTGCATTGGGAACCCTCGGAGACATTGTGCCCCTCGTGGACGAAAACCGGATATTTGTCAAAGTGGGTCTCGACTTGATAAACGAGGGAAAAAGAATCGGCCTACTGGCCATGAAAAAGGTTTCAGGAGTTGAATATCAGGTGATCGATTCTGGAAAGGCTTCCTTTTCTCTGATCCCGAGAATCAATGCAGCGGGACGGATTGCCTCGGCAAATGATGCCGTCGAACTTCTTCTTTCTGAAAATCAGGATCAGGCCGAAGAACTTGCACTAAGGCTTGATGGCTTTAACCGAAAACGGCAGGTCATTGAAAGGGTTATCTTGCAGGAACTCATTGAAAAGCTTGGAGATTCATTCGATCCAGTAAAAGCCGCTCCGCTGGTGTTCGCCTCCCCAGACTGGCATCCGGGAGTGATCGGTATTGTGGCCTCACGGCTTGTCGATCGCTTCGGCCGGCCGGCCATCTTGATCAGCCTGAAGGATGGGATCGGGAAAGGGTCGGGACGGAGCATCCCTGACTTCAATATCTACGAAGGATTAAAACGCTGCGGATCGCTGCTCCTATCCTATGGTGGACATCGTTATGCCGCGGGCATTTCGATACGGGAAGAAGATATCCCTGCCTTTTCCGTGCAGTTACAGGAAATCCTGAACGAGAAGGTACCAGATCCTGATTTCAGGGCTTCCACAACGATCGATGCCCAGTGCAGTTTGACAGACATAAACCATAAACTGCTCGAACAGCTCGAGCAATTGGCGCCATTCGGAAGCCGAAACCCCGAACCGATTCTCTGCGTACGGAATGTCAGCGTGGCATCCACTTCCATTGTCGGGCGCAACCATCTTAAAATGCGGATCAGCGCGGAAGGCATTTCGCGGAATTCCATCTGGTACAGCAAGGGGGAGTTTCTGCGGGATCTATCCTCCACGCTGATGGACATTGTATTCACGCCACAGATGAACACCTGGAACGGATCTTCTGAAATCCAACTCAAAATGAAGGATATCGCGGTCCCGTTGGACCCCTGATCGCTTTTTCTGTACCCTTTTTTGATCGTCTGACTTCAGAGATGAAGCTCGGGGCTCTCTGATATTTCAGACCAATCTACGACGGAGGGTTAGCTTGAAGGAAGGGATGCGCAGAATGGGGTTATAGGACTGTTTGGATTCTGCCAGATTCGGGATGTTCATATCACTCTCTTTGTTGATATAGCGGAACCCGCTGAAGAGCCTTCGTGCGCATTCGTTATCCAAGAACTGATAGAGACCCTTGATCCTGGAGTCGGCCTTTTCAAAATTTAATGTGGCGGTCGTTTGATTCAGGCGCGATCCGATACCGAAGGCGGATATTCTTTCATCCACACGAACCTGGATTCCCTTCGACTCCAAGCGGGCCATGTTTTTTAATGTGGTGATGACGGCGTGTTTCTCACAGGCAAGATTGCTTTCCTGTTCGGCATCGCAATCGTGTTGATCACACCAAAACTCCAGAAATTGCAGACATTCCTCCACATCCGCCGGGCGGATCTCTTCAACCTCCACCCGGTTTCTTCGTAAGTATTCGCGTGTAAACTGGTTGATGAGGTTACGTTTTTTGGAAAACCGGTTCCCGCGGAGATGTATGAGGTCCTCCGTCAGATAGACGTAGTCTTTAAATTCGGGCTGCCCCTCGATGAGGAAAAGCGATTTCAGTTCATCGGGGTCGAGTGTCTTCAGGTAATCCCCGGGAACATACCAGTACAGGTCGAATCCCGATCTCCGGGCAGCCTCGTAAAGCATGGACGAGGTGAACGAGATTCGCTGTGAGGATATGGGAAGAATCAAATGCCGTTCCAGCGGGCGATCTTCTTCGTAACCGCAAATGTACAGATTACCGTCGTGAATTGCATAATCTGCCTTGAAGATCCGGTAGCTCCAGGCAATAATGGATGCCGGGGAATAAACGCTGAGATTGTAAGGGTTTTCGGAAAAGAACGGCTTCAGGATTTCGTAATCATCGATAGAAACGGGTCTAAAATTCATGGCTTTTTGTTCATCAACATGGGAATCCAAGATGGCATCTCCCGAAAGCCGGAGCGCCGGTATAAATTGTCCGAACCGGGCTCTGCTATGAGCCCGATCCAGCGGAGTCCGTCCGCATGAAGGCGGTCCAGCAACGCCTGAAGAATTCTTTGTCCGATACCCCGATTCCGACAATCACTGCGGACGGTCAAATCCTGAATATAGGCGTCACTGACACCGTCGCTGATCGCCCGTCCCATTCCAACAACATCCCCTTTCTGCATCACAACGACAAAGCAGTGACTTCCCGCAACCAATCTTGGGATCAAACGATAGCCTTCGCCGTCGGCCGTATGCCACCAACCCTGCGATCGATACAGACCTTCGATCTGGCGAATCTGTTTATCCGTGGGGACTTGCAGGATTACGGTATCAATCTTGTCATTGTCATCCGTTGTTGTCATTTTTTCACTGGATCCCAGACCACTCCGAGGATGAATAAACAGAAAACTTTTACGGCGAATGAATATGTCCTAATGGGTTCCATGTCAAGTTATGAATGGTCGATGCGATCGTCTTCCTAAAGCCATCGCTTCCGACGTTTGTATGATTTGACGTCCGTGTACGATTTGGCCGCACCCGCAGCGGACATCCCGAGATAAAATTCGCGGATATCCGGATTTTCCCGAAGCGCTTCCGCTTTTCCTTCCATCACGATCTTGCCGTTTTCCATTACATACCCGTAATGGGCAATCTGCAGAGCCATGCGCGCATTCTGCTCGACCAGAATGATGGTCGTTCCTTCCTCTTCGTTGATGCGTCGGATGATCCGAAAAATCTCCCGCACGACAAGCGGTGCGAGCCCCAGTGACGGTTCGTCGAGCAGGAGCAGTTCGGGGTGCGCCATGAGGGCACGACCCATGACGAGCATTTGCAATTCTCCCCCGCTGCAGTACCCGGCCAATCCCCTCTTCCGTTTTTCGAGAGCGGGGAAGTAATGATACACCTTCTCCAAATCTTCTCGGTAGGGCTTTCCCCATCGTGTGGCGGTCCCGACGCGAAGATTTTCTTCGATTGTCAGATACTTGAACGGCTGCCTCCCTTCCAGGACCTGGATGATTCCGTGGCGGGTGATCGTTTCCGGCGCACGGTTCTGGATTTCACCATTACGGTACAGGATTGTTCCGTCCGTCACACGACCGTTTTCCGGTTTCAGGAGACCGGAGATGGCCTTGAGTGTCGTGGTCTTTCCGGCTCCGTTGCTTCCAAGCAGCGAGACGATGTGATTTTTCTCCACGGCAAGTGAAACACCCTTCAAAACCTGAATCACATCCGAATAGACTACGGAGATATTGTTCAATTGCAGCAGAATGTCGTCCACGAAACAGTTCCTCTAATACGAAAACGGCCAAAGGCGAAAACTGGAACGGAGAATCCGCCACACCTCCGCAAGGCCGCGCGGCTCCATAAGAATAAATAGGACAATGGCCAATCCGAATACGAATTCGCGCAACGGCGCCACATTGAGGCCGGACTGACTCACGAAGCCGGTGTTCATCAGCAGTTCCGTCATGAACCGGAGGGATTCGTTCAGCAGTGTAATAAAGACAGCGCCGAAAATGGAGCCGGAAATGCTTCCCATTCCGCCGATGATCACCATCGCGATATATTCCACCGAAAGCCCGAGATTGAATGGCTCGGCCGTGATGCTCCCCATATAAAAGGCCCACAACGCACCGGCGAACCCGGCATAGAAGGAGCTGATGCCGAACGACAGCAGTTTGTAAGGGAAAATTGGGATTCCCATTCCTTCGGCGGCGCGGTCGTTGTCGCGGATGGCGACGAAAGCCCGTCCGAAGCGGGTGCGCATTAGGTTGACCGCGATCCAGACGGCGCCGCACAGTGCTGCAAAGATAATGTAGTAAAAACCCGTGTCACCCGAAACCGGAAGCCCCCAAAACACCGTCTGGGGAAGCATAATTCCCATCGTGCCTTTGGTCATGCTTTCCCAGTGGATCAACAGATATTCGATGATGAACTGGCCGGCCAGGGTTGCAATCGTCAGATAGAGACCCTTCAAGCGACCGGAGGGAATCCCGAAGATCATACCGACACCTGCCGTAAAGAATCCCGCCGCAGGAACGGCGAAAAACAGCGGCATATGGAGATCGGTAGCGAAAATGGCCCCCGCATACGCGCCGACACCGAAAAAAGCGCCATGACCGAGAGAAATCTGTCCCGTGAAGCCGATCAGAATATTGAGACCGATTGCGGCGATGGCCGCAATGCCGACCATATTGAATACATACATCATATACGGGCTGGCCATCATCGGCAGAACGATAAACAGAAGAAGGAGACCGATTCCGGCCCACAGGCGTCCGAAGTCGGTCATGAAAACCGTCAACTCCAGATCGTATCGTTCTCGGAAATTCCCGCAGGGGTGGAAGCGCAATTTTCTCATGATGTCATACCCGCTCGATCTCCTTCAAACCAAAAAGACCGTATGGCTTGATCAGCAGAATCAGTACCAGCACGACATAGGGGACGACATCCCGGAGCGACGGTGAGAGATATCCGCCGGTAAACGTTTCCAAGAGGCCGATGATGATGCCGCCGATGATTGCTCCGCCGATGCTGTCAAGCCCTCCCAGGATAACGACCGGAAAGACCTTCATTCCGATGGCGGAAAGGCTGTGCACATTGACCCCATTGATGATTCCCAGCACCATGCCGCTCATCCCGGCCACCAGCGCGGCGATTGCCCAGGAGAGCGCAAAAACGCGCTTGACATTGACACCCAAAGAGAGAGCGGCTCGTTGGTTGTCCGCCACAGAGCGCATATAGATCCCCTGGGAGGAAAACTTGAAAAAAAGTCCGAACAGGATCAGAAAAAGCGTACCGATGATCAGAACCGCACTGTAAACGGGCGGAAACCGAATGGATCCCCAGTCGATCCCAAGCAGCTTCGGCAGAAAATCCGGATAGGTGTATAAATTTCCTCCCCACAGCAGCAGGATCAATCCCTTGAACATCGCGGCCAGGCCAACGGTCAGCATGATCACAAAGATCAGCGGCTCACCGATTAACGGGCGAAGAAAAATCCTTTCAACCAGAAGTCCGAAAACAAAACTCCCTCCCAGCGCAAACAAAAAGGCCACGGGGATAGGCAGATCCGCCCATGTAGTCAGCGCCAGAAAGAAGTACGCGCCGATCGCAAGCAATTCGCCGTGAGCAAAATTCAGCACACTGGACGACTTGAAAATCATCACGAAGCCCATTGCTGAAATCCCATATAAAAATCCGATCGATAGACCACCGATCAGCAGTTGTATGAAAAAATCCATCGAACAGTCCCCCCGTTAAAAAACATGAATGATACGGACGCAAGTGTCGATTTCTCCGACTTGTCCGTCCCGATAGCGGACCTTTCCGCGTACCTGCATTTTTTCTTCTCCACTGTACATCGCCTCAATCAGCTTCAGATACAGTCCGTAGACAAAACGGCGGCGGACCTTTCCAGTTCTGGTCAGCTCATCTTCATCAGCATCGAGCATCTTATATAACAGGATGAATTTACGTACCTTCATGGCTTCCGGGAGCTGTTCGTTGACCAGGCGTATTTCGGAAAGGATCAGTTTCTCGACAGCCGGCTGCTGGGAAAGATCAAGGTAGGTTGTATAGGGAATCATTTTTTGTTCCGCCCAGTTTCCGGTATTCCCGAAATCGATATTGATCATCGCCGTCAGAAAGGGGCGCCCTTCGCCAAAGATGACCGCTTCCTTGATGAACGGGCTGAATTTCAGCCGGGTTTCAATAAAATCCGGAGAAAAAGCCTCTCCGCTCTTATTTCGAATAATATCCTCCTTGCGACCGATGATGACCAGTTGGCCGCTGCCGTCCAGATATCCGGCATCTCCGGTACGGAGCCATCCGTCGTCAAATGCCGCCTCTGTCGACTGATAGTCCTCATTATAGCCTTGAAAAACAGCGCGGCTCAAGACAAGAACTTCCTGGTCCTCCGCGATTCGGACCTGAACTCCGGGTAGAGGTTTCCCGACCGTTTCCGGTTTGACTTCATCATCTGGCTGGATCTGGAAAATGCCCCCGGCTTCGGTCAGTCCGTAACACTGCTTTAGGTTCAATCCGATTGCGCGAAAAAAATGGATCACGTCAGGACTGATCGGATGCCCACCCGTGTAAGCACCGAGGAAATTTGAACAGCCGATGCGGTCAAGTAGGGGCCGGTAAACAATCCGTGCCGCCAGCCGGTGCATCAGTTTCAGATAAAGCGGTGGAGATATCTTTCGCATTTTTTTAGAAATCACAGAACGGCCGATCCGTTCCGCTTGTTCGAAGAGCCGCCGCTTGATCCATCCTGCATCCGCCATTTTCACACGGATCCTGGATGCAAGATCCTCCCAAAATCGTGACGCAGTGATGATCCGTGTGGGACCGATCTCTCGGAAATCCTCTTCAACCGTTTCCGGCGTCTCCGGAAAGTTCATCGTCATTCCGGCGAGGAGGGCAACCCCCAAACCCCACATCTGGTCGACAATCCAGGCTGGAGGCGAGATCGAAATCCAGTTTTCTCCTGCACGGATGGAGACCGCATTGATCCAACCCTCTCCGATTGCCGTCAGATTGCTGTGCGATAGGCAGGCCATTTTCGGCAAGCCAGTTGTGCCGGAGGTCTGGATCATCAGCGCGGTCTCATCGGCCCTGCCAAGCTGCATTTCCGTCGCAAAAAGATCGGGACGCGTCCGGTCGAGCTCTTCGCCTTTGGACAGAAGTTCCGCAAATGACAGCAGCCAGGGATCTTCGCGCTGGGCATCCATTCCAGTCGGATCGATGTAGATGACACGACGGACATGATCAATTCTGTCGCGGACTGCGATCAGTTTGTCGACCTGTTCCTGGTCCTGAGCGAAGACAACGGCTGTCCGGACCCGCTTCAGTGAAGTGGAAATCTCGTCGGCTACAGCCGATGTGAAGAGGTTCAGTGTGATCCCGCCAACGGCTTGCGTCCCAAGTTCAGCGAAAAGCCACTCGGGATGGTTACCGGTGATTAGACCGGAACGGTCCCCCCGGCGCAGGCCGATCGCCAGCAGTCCCAGCGCCGTGTGTTTTACGTACCTAAGATAATCCTCCCAACTGAATGTTTGCCATATCCCGTAAGCCTTTTCCCGGATTGCGGCGCCGGACCGGCCGTAGCGGGAGGCCTGCATCGCGAGGATCTGCGGCAGCGTTCCCATCAACGGCGTGAACTCTTCTTTCTTTGAGAGGATTCCCGTTCCGTTCACACCTTCTCCTCATCGCCGAGATACGCTTTGATCACCTCCGGATGACGGACGATCTCCTCCGGCGTTCCTTCCGTCAACATCTCGCCGAAATTCAGAACGGCGATCCGCCCGGCGATGCTCATGACGATCGACATGTCGTGCTCGACAAGAATCATCGTCTGCCTCCAGGCCCGGTTGACCTGAAGCAGGAAACGGACCATGTCTTCTTTTTCCTCAAGATTCATTCCCGCAAAAGGTTCATCCAGAATCAGCAAGGCCGGTTCGAGGGCCAGCGCACGTCCCAATTCCACTCTCTTCATCATTCCGTATGGAAGGGCCCCAACGATTTTGTTTCGGACCGATTGAATCTCCAGGAAGTCGATGATCTCTTCCAGAATCCGACGGTGGTGGATTTCTTCGCGCCGCACCGGATGCAGAAAAAAACCGGCGGAGCCCAGACCATATCGACAATGGATATGCCGTGCGAGCAGCAGATTGGACAGTACCGTCATTCCCGGAAAAAGCTCGATGTTCTGAAAGGTTCGGCCGATTCCCACACGGACCAGTTTATGGGGAGGCAGATGCGTGATATCCTGACCGTTGAACAGAATCTTTCCCTGCTGCGGACGGTAGAATCCCGTAACGCAATTCAGCAGACTGGTCTTGCCCGCGCCGTTGGGGCCGATCAGCGCGAACAACTCTCCTGTGTGAACGGCAAGATCAATCCGGTCCAGCGCCGTGACACCGCCAAAACGCAGCGAGACCGAACAAATCTCGAGCTCGGCCCGCTTTATATTGGAATCTGTTCCCTCATAGATGGACGGCTTTCCGCGAAACGCTTTCATCATCCGTCTCCTACCATTCCTGTACGGTCTATCACAGGAATTTTCGATCCTCATCTATTTCTGCAGTTTGATCTTTTCTTTTCCCGGAACATAAAAATTGGTCAAAGGGATATAGGTCCCGTCTTCCTTGACCTGAACGATTCTTGCCGTGAAGGAGGCGCCGTGGTCCGTCGGTGTATAGGTCACCGGCGGGATCAGGCCGCCGAAATCCTCCTGTCGGAAGGATTCCATGGCCAGGTTAATCGATTCCCGATTAATCGCCTTTGACTTTTCAGAGGCCCGGGTCATCGCCCGTTCCATGATCATCGCGACAGCAACCCCTTCCCAGTACGAAGCATCAAATTTTTCAACGTTCTTGTAGCGTTTCCAAAGCTCCTGCATCACCTTCATACCCGGAATATTGTCCACTGGCAGCCCTCCAGGAAACTGAATTCTGAGACGATTTCCGATCAAGCCCTTTCCCATTCTGAAGAAATCGGGATCGGTGGAGGTCCAGGTTCCGAAAAAAGGCGGATCATAGCCAATCCGGTCTGCGCTGCGAAAGGCCGTGATAATGGTGGCCGGCAACATTTGAATGAAAAGATATTCCGCCCCCGCCTTTTGCAGACGGAGAAGTTCAGTTGTCAAATCGACCGTCTGCGGGGGGAATTCCTCGGTCGCAACGATCCGGATATTCTGTTTTGCCGCATATTCCCGGCTCGGCTTGTGAATAGAACGGCCATAGGCGTTATTGTAGGTCAGGAGCCCCACCTTGGGTGCCTCCTTGCCCTTGTGTATAGCCGCGATATAGTCTAGCACGGCCTCGCAATCAAGGCGATAGCTGCCAAACGGGAGATACATGTAGCCGATCGGCGGCTCGAGGATTTCCCAACTGGTCGAATAGTTGATGGTCGGAATCTTGTATCTTTGGACAATCGGTTTGGCGGCAAGTCCCTCTCCCGCCCCCCATGTGGCGATCATGTCCACGTTGTCCTGCACAGCAAACTTGCGGACAGCGGCCACTGCTTCCGGCACCTTGTACGCGGTATCGACCAGAATCATGTCGATTTTGTTTCCGGTTACGCCGCCCTTTACCTCGTTGACATAGCGGAAATAATCCTGATGCCCTTTGGCATGGAACTGCCCCCATGTGGATGCAGGACCGGTCAAATTGATGGCGGCTCCGACTTTGATATTGGCGGAAATCGCTGTTCCGGGCAATATCATGAAAATGATCAGGACGGATAAAATCATCATTTTTTGAATGCTTTTCATATTTCCCTCCTTTTCCATAATGCAAAAAAGCCGTGAATGAATCCACGGCTCGTCTCGAAACAAGTAACCGTGGGCGACGTTTTCGGCCTGCCCACGGAGCATATAACCCATAGGGTTACAGGCGCAGAGGGCAGACCCCGATAAAGAAGCAAAAAAAGCCGCCTCTCCGAACCACTTCCATTCCCACGATTTCGATCATCTTTTTCTTGTCCATTGTGTTAGACCTATAAAACATGCATCCCACACTTGTCAAGCAGAAAATGAATGGAACACCGTGATGACGTATGATCAGGAATCGATACCCAGTTTTTCACAACGGTAATGGAATGAATCGTAACTGATTCGCAAAAGTTCTGCCGCTTTCGATTTTGATCCTCCTGCTTTTTCCAACGCTTTTTCAAGACAATCTTTTTCCAAGTTCGTCAATTCCTCGTTGAGATTGATACCACCATCCGGAAATTCAGTGATGGTTCCCGCCCGATTTCCCCCTTCGTTTCGCGAAAGGATCAAATTTTCCGGAAGAATGATATTGGTGGTTTCCATCGCGATACTTCGTTCAATTATGTTCTCCAATTCCCGGATGTTTCCCGGAAACGGGTATCGCATCAACAGCTCCAATGCATAGGCCGATATGTTTCTAATCTCCTTTCCGAACGCAAGAGAATATTTTTCGATGAAATGATTCGTCAGGATCGGAATATCCTCTTTACGCTCCCGGAGGGGTGGTAATTGAATCGGGATGACATTGAGCCGATAGTATAGATCTTCACGGAACGATCCGGTTTTGACTGCGTCCTCGAGATTTCGATGGGTGGCAGAGATGATGCGCACATCTACAAGAATGTCTTCCGAACCGCCGATTCTGCGAAAGGTTTTTTCCTGGACCACTCGCAGAAGCTTGACTTGCAGCAGGGGCGGCAACTCTGCAATCTCGTCCAGAAAAACGGTTCCTCCTTGGGCGAATTCGAAAAGTCCTGCCTTGTCTGAATAGGCGCCGGTAAAAGAACCTTTAATGTATCCGAAGAGTTCGCTTTCCAGCAGATTTTCAGGGATGCCTCCGCAATTGATCACCAAGAACGGCATGTTCCGGCGTGCACTGTTTTCATGGACGGCCCTGGCCACGAGTTCCTTGCCTGTTCCGCTTTCACCCAGAATCAGAACATTAGCGGGTGTGTTCGCGATTTTTCTGATGGTTGCATAGACCTTGACCATGTCTCGGCTGTTGCCGACCATCCCCCCGAAGCCTGTGGTTTCTGCCACCTCCTTCAGAAACAGGGCATCTTCCTTTTTGACCCCTTTTGCGGATAGTGCATTCCGAACAATGCGCTTCATGTCTTCGATCTCAAAATCCTTCTCGATGTAATCGTAGGCACCTTCTTTCATGGCGTTAACGGCCGTTTCACCCGAGGCATAGGCCGTGATGAGAATCACCAAGGTTTCCGGTGAGATTGCCTTGATTTCCCGAAGAAATCCGATCCCGTCCATTTTCGGCATCTTCAGGTC
Source organism: Syntrophales bacterium (assembly GCA_040765725.1). GTDB lineage: Bacteria > Desulfobacterota > Syntrophia > Syntrophales > UBA5619 > UBA5619. Next base: position 28,202 of record JAXGRQ010000013.1, on the reverse strand, counting down.
GGTAATGATGAGATCAAACGCTTCCTTTTTGCACCGATTGAGAGCTTTTCCGGCATCGGAAGCGGTAGTGACCCGGTATCCTTCCCCCTTCAGCATAATCTCCAGAAACTCGCGTATCCCTTGGTCATCATCCACGACAAGGATCTTGGCCATTGCTTCTCTCCATAATGTCGATCATTTCAACCGTCGTTTCCGTCCTTGGGAAAAGCCCGGCCGGGAATCCATACCCTACAGACCGTTCCCTGGCCGGCATCACTTTGCAGATCGATGGTGCCGCCGTATGCATCGAGAATCCGTTTCACCACGGCAAGTCCGAGCCCTGTCCCCATCTCACGCGTCGTATAAAAAGGTTCAAAAACCTTTGCAAGCTTCGTTCTCTCGATGCCGCAACCCGTATCTTGAACCAGGATTTCCACACCGTCCTTTTCGTTGATCCGGCGACGATATGTCGCAACCGTCAACGTACCCCCCTCCGGCATTGACTGGACCGCGTTGAGCAGCAGATTCCAGAGGACCTGCCTGCATTCGGACCGGTTCATTTGAAGGCGGAGTGTATCATCCGGCAGGTTCATATCGATTTGTAACGCTTCCGGCCAGTGAGGAACAAATTGAAGGGAATCAATCACCTCTCGGATCATGCTCCCAGGGTCGATCTGCTCAACGACTCCCGGGCTTGGTCTGGCCATCAATAAAAAGTCCTTCAAGAATCCTTCCAGCTGATCCTTGCTCCGGAGTATGATGTTCATCAATTTTTGTTGGGTTTCACTGTTTGAATGATCCCGGCTTAGCATTTGGATCGAACCGCTCATTGCTGCGAGCGGATTCCGGATCTCATGGGCCATGCCGGCAGCCAACTCACCGATGAATGCCAACTTTTGGCTCTTTTCCAATGATTCTCTCATTTGAATGATATCCGTCAAATCCTGGAAAAGGACGATGTTCCCGATCATTTGTCCTTTCGGATCGCGAAGGGGGGACTGTGAACCGCCGATGGTCAGGGTTCGTTCATCACCCCTCCGGAAGATCATTTCAAATCTGCTCCCGGTTTGCTGTTGGAATCCCCCCGGGTTATGCGCCTGCAACAAAGGTTGAAAATGGGGGAAAATTTCAGAGATCGCATGATTTTCAATCTCCGAGAAAGATAACCCGGTGATCTTCTCGGCAGCTTCATTAAAGGATTTGATCTGGCCGCCTGCATTCACCGTCATGATCCCGGTATCGACCGATTCGATAATACTCCTGTACAACAGATCGAGCTGGTCGAAGGCGCTCTGTTTTTCAGCCAGCAACGTCCTCACCTTCTTCTCACGTTCAACAACAAAGCTGGTCAGCAGCGCGATAAAATAAAATGAGCAGATATGGGTGACGACCCTGGTGAAAACGTACGCGGCGTTCTGAATGTCGTTGAAGACGGGAGCGGAAAAGACCGGATAAATCACTCCGTAGTATTCCAGGTTGACAAAAAGGCCGTAAAAAATGCCGGCGAGGGAAGCGATGATCAGACCGCCCCGTCTACCCAGAAAGAGCACCGAATAAATGATGACGAGGGGGTAAAAAACGGAATAGATACTATGGATGCCGCCGGTCGCATAAACAATGCCCGTGATCAGTAAAATATCGCAGAAGCTCTGAATGTAGATGTTCCATGTAAAGTTCCGCAAATATTTCAGAAGAAAAAAATAGCTGATGGAAAGGATGTAGGTAAGAACAATTGCCTTGAAAAGTGCGGATGCCGATATCGACGAAAGGGCCTCCATCCCTTCGATTTCGACAAAGCTGGCGATTCCGAGCAAAAATGTGACAATTCCTATCCTGAACAGCATCAGCCATCGTAGGGGGGATGTCACATTTTCAGGGAAAAGCCTTTTCGTCATCTAAACTCTCCATCCATGATACCTGTATAAACATGTCATTGCGCAAACAAGCTACTTTCTGTCTTGAAAAAAGTCAACCATCGTTCCTCCGAATCGTTCCTCCGAATTTTTTACTGCGGATTCCTCTCCGATTTGACATCTGATTTTGTTGACAGGTGATCCGATACTTTTTTATGATGCTATTGGCTTCTTTTCCGTCGGCTCCTTGACCCGAACGAATGCCTGGGACTTCATCAGACGAAGGCGCTCTCGTGTTCAAAAGACCCTTTATACCCATATCAGCGGCATTGGCGGCGGGAATTGTATGGGGGAAGTTATTCCAAACTCCCAATGCTCATTTACATCTGGTTTTGCTTGCCGTCCTTTTATTGATCGCGTTCATTCTTGTTCTGAAGCGGCCAAAGCCATTCTATCCCCTTCTGATGATTTCTTTTTTTCTTCTTGGGATACTGCAGATTCACCTGTATCTTCACCCCAGGGTCGGGCAAAATCACATCGTGAACTTCTTCGGAAGTGAAAAGATTCTCGGGGAAGGAATGATCTGTGAAAATCCACAAGTATCGCCGGATAAAACGGACCTGGTTATTACTATGACAAGAATTTTGAGCAAGGGGCAATACCATCCCGTAAATGGACGTGTTTTACTGACCGTCCACGAATATTATCCGTTTCATTATGGAGACGTCATCCGCTTCCAGACACGGCTCCATACCCCTCGTAACTTCCATAATCCCGGCGGCTTTGACTACGAGACCCATCTGCGGTTTCAGAAAATACTGTTGAGAGGATCCGTTCGAGACGCCTCCCAATTTGTCGTCCTGCGCAGTGATCAAGGAAATCCTCTGAAGAGAAACCTGGAACGGTTTCGTGACCGTGTCCGGCAGGCCATTCTGGGTCGTTCCCCGGGAATAGAGGGAAGGATCATTCAGGCGATGATACTCGGAGATCAAAAGGAAATACCAAAGGAAGTCATGGAGAAATTCAATCGTACCGGAACCACCCATATCATCGCCATATCCGGATTCAATATCGCAATGGTCGCGATCTTTGCCCTTTTTATGGCAAGACTTTGTCTTAATGCCGAATATTTTCTCCTGCGATGGAACATTAAAAGAGCTTCCACTACTTTTGCGATTGTCATTGTGATCTTTTATACGTTGATTGCGGGTGCCGGCATTTCGGTCGTCCGAGCATCGATCATGGCGATCGTCTTCCTCTGCTCCATCCTGATGAATCGTGAACAGGATCTCTGGAACACCTTTTCTCTCGCCGCTTTTGTGATTCTGATTTTCGCTCCGCACTCCCTCTTCGATATTTCTTTTCAACTTTCCTTTGCAGCCGTTGCATCGTTGATATTTTTCACGCCAAAGTGGATCAGCCTCTTCCCCGCCACGCCCATGAAAACAGAGGCACATCCAAATGTCCTTTTTCGTCATCTTTTCAGCAAAGGCATGAGGACCATCGTACTCTTTTTTTTGGCTTCCCTTTCCGCAACGTTGGGTACGCTGCCATTGATCATGCTCTATTTCAATCGTGTCTCACCGATTACACTTTTGGCAAACCTTCTCTGTGTTCCGATTCTTGGCATCCTGGCCATCCCGGTTTCGCTGTTGATTATTTTGGCGGTTCCCTTCTCGGCCACATTGACCGGCTGGGTTATCCAGGCGTCCGAATTTTTGGTCCGCATTTCACTGATTTTCATCGACAAGCTGGCTTCGCTGAGTTGGGCCTCCTTCTACCTCTCTACACCCAGTTTTGTCGAAATATCCGGCTTTTATCTTCTGCTGATTTGGAGTGGTTTGCTGGTCAGGTGGTTCGTGATGCGACGAAACCTCAAGACTTATGTGAAAATGCCTTTTTCACTCAAAGTGATCCCGTCAGTGATCGTGCTGTTTTTCGGCCTGAACCTTCTATATCTCCAGATGCGAGACCTTCAACAGGAACGCTTTTCCGTGACGGCATTGGATGTCGGTCAGGGCAACAGCATTTTGGTCCGGTTTCCGGGCGGTAAAAAAATGCTGATTGATGGAGGAGGATTTTTCGACAACCGTTTCGATGTCGGGAAATATGTCCTGGCGCCCTATCTTTGGCACGAACGAATCACCAGGATCGACACGGTCGTTTTGACACATCCCCATCCGGACCACCTCAATGGTCTCCTTTTTGTAATCGAAAATTTCAATGTTCGTGAGGTATGGACCAATGGAGATACATCCCCCGAAGAAAATTATCAGACCTTCCGTCGAATCATTCTTCAGAAAGAGATCCCACTCAAGATCATGACGGACAGGACGCCACCGGTCAACATTTCCGGGGTTCAGATCAAGGTTTTGCATCCGGCAGGAGGGGCTGTAAACTCAGCAGTGACGGATTTGGCCAATCACCTTCCCCAAAGGTCTTCATTTGTAAAGCCTCCTTCAATCCTTTACGATGAGACGAATGACCGCTCGCTCGTACTCAAATTCACCTTTGGCAAAAGGAGATTTCTGTTTCCGGCGGATATCTCGGAGAGGACGGAACGCCGTCTGGTTTTCGAAAATATCGATCTGCAGAGCGATGTGATCTTCGTTCCCCATCACGGGAGCCACCGGTCCAGCCATATTGCTTTTGTCGAGAAGGTGAAACCGCAAATCGCAGTGGTCAGTTGCGGATCGGGAAACCTCTTCGGTTTTCCAAACCCCGATGTGCTCCGCAGATACGAATCGATCCACTCAGAGGTCTTTCGAACGGATCATAACGGCGCCGTTACCATCAAAACAGACGGTCAAAATCTGACTGCGGAGGCCTTTCATTCGAACAAAAATAGAAGGGTTTCTGAATAAACACCCGACGACATTGAACGTCATTTGTATTGCGTTTGCCGGTTTGTTATGTTATCCAAACCGGCCTAAAAATCGGAAAATGTGAAGAGGTTGCTGTTCATGGAAATCATCACGGCAGTCAGGGGATTCAAAGACGTCCTTCCCCCTGAGACGGAAAAGTGGCGATATATCGAAGAGACGGCTCGTGACATTTTTCAAACGTTCGGTTTCCGGGAGATCCGCGTTCCACTGCTCGAAAAAACGACCCTCTTTCAGCGTGGAATCGGGGAATCCACGGACATCGTGGAAAAGGAAATGTACACTTTCGTTGATCGGGGAGACGAATCCCTTACGCTCCGGCCGGAGGCGACGGCCTCCGTCATCCGCGCCTATCTGGAGCATGCACTCTACAACACGGAAACGGTCACGAAACTATTCACCTCAGGGCCGATGTTCAGGCGAGAAAGGCCTCAGAAGGGCCGTTACCGGCAATTTCACCAGATTGACGCCGAGATTCTCGGTCCGGATGATCCGCATACCGATGCAGAACTGATCCTGATGCTGATGCATTTTCTAAAAAAGCTCGAACTGCCTCATCTGAACCTCGAAATCAATTCGCTCGGCTGCGATCAATGCCGACCTCCTTTCCGGGCGTCCATTCACTCGTTTCTTCGAGGACAGGAAGAGAAGCTCTGCAGCGATTGTCGCCGCAGGCTTGTCACGAATCCTTTGCGCGTCTTTGACTGCAAGGTTGAGTCCTGTGCCGCAATCCTCTCCGGAGCACCGCTCCTTCAGGATTTTCTCTGCCCTCCGTGTCGGGAACACTTTGTGAAAGTCCAGTCGTCGCTTGATCTGTTCGATCTCTCCTACCGTCTGAATCCGAAAATGGTCAGGGGTCTCGATTACTACACCCGGACCACCTTTGAAGTGACGCAGGAATCTCACGGCGCCCAGAACGCCGTTGTAGGCGGCGGTCGTTACGATCATTTGGTTCGTGACCTTGGAGGTCCGGACATTTCCGGAATTGGTTTTGCGATCGGTTTTGAACGTCTGGCTGCGATGACTCCGAAACCGAAGACGGATGCATCCGATGGCCCTCTTCTATTCATAGCCATCCTGGGCGACTCGGCTTTCGATGAAGCCTTTCGACTGTGCAACACACTCCGGATGAAGGGTGTGCGGGTTGAAATGGACCATGGGGGGCGGAGCCTCAAAAGTCAGATGAAGCGGGCCGATAAGCTTCAGAGTGTTTATGCCCTTATTCTTGGAGAGCGGGAAATCGCAGAGAAAAAAGCCCTCCTCAGAAACATGCGCGCCAGTACCCAGACGGAGATTCACCTGGACCAAATAGAAGAGACCATCATTGAATTGGAGAGGTAACAGATCTTGACCGGATTTTTGACAAGACGCAAGCGGACCCATTACTGTGGTCATCTGAAGGCTTCCCACGCCGGAGAAGATGTTGTTTTAATGGGCTGGGTCAATCGTAGGAGGGATCACGGCGGGGTGATCTTCATCGACCTTCGTGATCGGGAGGGACTGGTACAGGTCGTTTTCAATCCGGATGTCAACCCGGACTGCCATGCTGAAGCCGGAAGAATCCGCAATGAGTTCGTCCTGGCCGTCCACGGTCGTGTCCGCCGCCGCCCCGAGGGAATGGAGAATCCTGATCTTGGGACCGGAGATGTGGAGGTAATGGCCGATGAACTGGAGATCATGAACGAGTCGAAAACCCCTCCTTTTGTCCTCGACCAGATGACGGATGTTTCCGAAAATGTCCGCCTGAAGTTCCGCTATCTCGATCTGCGACGGCCCGAAATTCAGCGAAACCTGATTCTGAGGAGCGGCATCGCCGCGGCAGCACGCGACTTCTTTTACCGCAACGGATTTATTGAGATCGAAACCCCTTTTCTGACGAAAAGCACCCCCGAGGGTGCCCGAGACTATCTCGTTCCGAGCCGTGTGAATCCGGGGACTTTTTTTGCCCTGCCCCAGTCTCCGCAGATTTTCAAACAATTGCTCATGGTCTCCGGGTTCGACCGCTATTTTCAGATCGTAAAATGCTTCCGGGACGAGGATCTTAGGGCGGATCGCCAGCCTGAATTTACGCAGATTGACGTGGAGATGTCATTCGTATCCGAGGAAGACGTGGTCCGAATCATGGAGGAAATGATAGCCCATCTCTTCCGGACCTGTCTCGGCCGGGATCTTGTCCTTCCCTTCCCCCGTATTTCATATCGGGATGCCATGAGCCGCTTTGGAAAAGACAGTCCCGACACCCGCTTCGGGTTGGAGCTTCGAGATCTTACGGACATCCTCAAAGGATCGGGATTCAAACTCTTCTCCGAAATCGCTTCCGGCGGCGGGTCGATTCAGGCCATTAAAGTCGATGATGGGAAAAGCCTCTCCCGGAAAGACCTCGACGATTTAAAAGATTTCGTTTCTCGCTTCTCGGCTGCAGGCCTCGCCTGGGCCAGGGTCAATCCCGAAGGCTGGACCTCACCCATTTTCAAGTTCTTGACCCCGGGTGAAGTGACGGCAATCACTGAAAAAATGGGGGCCCGTGCGGGTGCCGTGATCATCTTCGTGGCTGATTCACCCGGTGTCGTGCGTGATGCCCTCGGACACCTGAGGATTCACCTGGCGGAAAAACTGGGCCTCATTGATCCCAAGGCATTTGCCTTCACATGGGTCACCGGATTTCCACTGTTCGAGTTCAGTGAAACGGAAAAGCGCTATGTGTCGACGCATCACCCGTTCACCGCGCCGGTTCCGGATGATGTGCCTTTCATCGAGTCCGACCCTGGCAGTGTCCATGCCCAGGCCTATGACCTTGTTCTGAACGGTTCAGAAATCGGCGGCGGGAGCATCCGCATTCACCGAAAGGAGGTGCAGGCATTGATCTTCAAGGCTCTGGGACTCGGAGAAGAAGAAGCGCGAAACAAATTCGGTTTTCTGCTCGACGCTTTGGAATATGGGACGCCTCCCCACGGAGGGATCGCTTTCGGCTTGGACCGGTTGGTGATGATGATGACCGGTGCGGATTCAATACGGGATGTGATCGCCTTTCCAAAAACACAGAAGGCTGCCTGCCCGCTGACGGACGCTCCGTCACGGGTCAGTGTAGAGCAACTGATGGAGTTGTCGCTGAAGATCGCGACGTAGCACCGCGATATCTCCATGAGCCGTTTGAAACCCATGTTGATATGGAAAGGAATCTGTGGCACGGAATGAACCGCTCTCCATGTCCCTCCGGATCGGAGAGATCCTGTCTCATTCTATTTCGTCAATCTGCCATTGATCGTACGGTCGTTCCTTTTTTCGGTTTACGAAAGAGGAGAGTTCAAGGATGAAACGCGAAGGCTGGAGGGGAAGATGTCCCATGCCGCGACTGTAATCGGTCATGGGATAGCAAAGATAGAGCTGATCTTTCGCCCTGGTCGTCGCGACATAAAAGAGCCGCCTTTCTTCCTCTTCTCCCCCTGGCTCCTTCAGCGCACGGGCAAGCGGCATCATGCCTTCGCAACACCAGATCATGAAAACGACCTTCCATTCCAACCCTTTGGCCTGGTGTATGGATGAAAGAACGACACGGTCTTCCCGGATCTCTTCCATTCCCCCTTCCTCCGTGAAACCGGTCAGCAGGGTAAGCTCGCTCAGAAAACCCTCCAGCGATGTGAACCTTGAAGAAAAATTTGCAAACTGGATCAGGTCCTCTTCCCGAGACAGGGCATCGGGATATCTCTCCCTGAGGTAATCACTGTATCCCGACTTCAGGATCAGATCGATCAATAGGGACGGGCCTCGGTTTTCACATCCGTGCAGGATGCGGAAGGTTTCCTGGAAGCCCCGGAGTCCCGTCACGGCCGAGCGGCCGGCGCATCCTTTAAACTCTTCCGTAAAAACCGCGGCATGGGGGTCCGACGTGCGGCAAAGAAACCGCCAGACCTTGTCCACGGTCACCCGTCCGATCTTGGCGTAAAGCCTGAGAGCCCTTTTCCATGCAAGCTCATCCAGAGGATTGACGAGGATTCGCAGGTAAGAAGTCACATCCTTGATATGAGCCTGTTCAAAAAAACGAATCCCGGAGCGGATCTCGAACGGGATCCCGCGCCGCGTCATCTCCATCTGCACTTCCATCGAATGGTAGTGGGCACGATACAGAACGGCGATCTCCTCAAGAGCGACGCCGCCGCGGTAAAGTTCCAGAATGCGCTGGGCGATGAAATCGGCCTGCTGGAGAACATTGCGGGTCGGCACAAGAACAGGCCGAACTCCTCTCTCTCTTGCCGCCCGCAGCGTTTTCTGAAACTGATTTTCATTGTTGACAATGCTCAAGTTTGCCAAGTGTAAAATCTCCGGGGTGCTCCGGTAATTGGTTTCCAATTTGAAAATTTTGCAATCGGGGTAACGGTCAGGGAAAAGCATCATGTTCTCGTAATTTGCCCCTCGGAAAGAATAGATGCTCTGGGAATCGTCACCCACGACCATCAGATTTTTATGACGAGAGGCAACGAGATCCATGATGTCTGCCTGAATTCTGTTGGTATCCTGATACTCATCGACCAGGACGTGCAGGAAGCGTTCCGCATACATGTCCCGGATGTCGTCAAAGCGCAGGAGCAGTTCCCGCCAAAGAAAGAGAAGATCATCGAAATCCATCACATTGAGTTCTTTTTTTCGTTTTCGGTAACGAACGGCAACGGCATCGATCTCCTCCGTACGATGGGAAAAAAAAGGATATCGCAGGCCAACAATTTCGGACAAGGGGGTTTCGGTATTGACTGAAAATCCGATCATGTCGCCGATGACATCGGCCCTGGGAAATTTGTCACCCTTCCCGTCGATGCCGGTCTCCGCGATACAGGTATTGAGCAGTTGCCGGGAATCCTCACTGTCGAGAATCGAAAAATTGTTTTCATAATCGAGACGTTTTGCATGGGAACGGAGGGTAAGGTGCGCACAGTGATGGAAGGTCCCCCCCCAGAGGCCGCCGATCCCGTGTCCGATCAGCGTCTCCACGCGCGACAGCATGGATCGTGCGGCTTTGTTTGTGAATGTGGCCAACAGAATGCGCTCCGAAGGAACACCGCTTTCGACAAGACGGGCTACTCTATAGGTCAGCGTCCTTGTTTTCCCGCTTCCGGCTCCTGCGATGATCAGAAGCGGCCCCTCCTCTTCAAAAACAACCCGACGTTGCTCCGGATTGAGTTCTTTTTCGTAATCGATCATCCGATCCTCACCCTATCCATCCGCTGAAGATGGATTGATGGACTTCTTCCTTATTCATCGAAAAAATCATTGTCATCGACACGACAGAATCCTTCTGGAAATACAATTAGCCGTTATGGCCGGGGATTTTACGGTTCGTACAATGTCGGCGGGACTATAGGCCAATATTCCGAACCGGTCAAGGTATATGCCGACAGGTATTCACCGGCAAGAGGCAAACTCGGAAAGCAACGGAACGAGCGCACAGCCTGTCCAGTTGCGGTCCGTTGTTCAGGGATGGTACTTCTTAAATGCAAGCCCCGAAATGGTTGACGGCGGCAGGTTGAACGCCAGGGGGATTATTCCCCCGCACCGATCAGTGGCAGTGTTTTTTCGATGTTGAAAAAAAGAAGATATTTGGATCCGGTTTTTTGAGGTTCCGTTCTTCTATCGTATTTCTTCCGACGGATGTCCTCAATCATCGGACTGTCTTTCTCTTCCCGAATCATCTTCAGATACAAGCGATAACCCACATAGCCTTCATCTTCTTTAAACAAGTAAACGGCGTGCGGATTGCTCTGCAGATTGGCATGCGTCAACCGTTCAGAGGCGATAAAAGCGATTGTTTCTTCGTCTACAAAGTGCGGCCTGCCATAAATGGCGGCATTGACCCTTCCGCTGTTGTCGGATGTGGCCAGCACACCGACACCCTTTTTATTCATGAAATATTCACTGAGTTTCATGATTCCCTCCCTTATTGCTGTATGATCAATCTTGTCGGGCTATGGAACAAATCCGATTTCGCGGGCATAACTGAACTGTCTCCGCCAAGGGATATTGGCATGCGCACCGTCAAAAGGTGCGGCGCCCGTTTGCACAATGGACGCTTCATCCACGGTCACGGGGTGAAAACCCCCGATGAACCCGAAATCCTCCGCAATGGGCGGATGGCTCCCCGGCAGGCAATCGCACTCCTTAACGATGCCGATCAGGGCGTTTACGACAAACGTTTTCGGACCGATAACCTTCCAGACGGCCGCGGCCGTCTCGACGAGTTTTTCCTGAAAAACGTTGATATCCGTATCCCAGAAGATTTTGAGAGCCGTTTGGGGGCAAAGGGCGATACACTGGGAACACCCGATGCATTTCTTGAGATCATAGACCGGATTTCCATCCGGTGGAAGGACGGCGGCGCCGGTGGGACATACCTCCATGCAAAGTCCGCAACGATTGCAGCGATCATGCTTCAAAATGGGATGGGCATCCGCATGCATTCGCTGCTTCTGGGCCCGGGAAGCCATCCCCATCGAAATATTTTTAATGGCCCCTCCGAAAGAGGATTCCATGTGTCCTTTGAAATGGGAAAAAATCACAAAACCATCCGCTTTACGGGTGATGGCTGCCGCCTGGACCGAGGGAAAATGAAGATGCCCCCCGGGCAATTCGATGACATCGCGCCCATCCATCCCGTCTCCGATGACCACCGGACATCCGAGATAGTCTTCGGTGTATCCGTGTTCCTGCGCAGTCTTCAGGCTGTCCGTTCCGGTTCTTCTTCCGCCTGAGTAAAGGACGGTCGTGTCAAATACGAATGGTTCGACAACGGATCCCCGAAGCCACTGAACGATCTCACGCGCATACCGGGGATGCAGGAAATTTTTATTTTTCTTCTCCCCCCAGTGCAGCTTGATTCCCACCGTCTGACCAGCTTTGAATGGAAACGCTATTTTCCGCAACAGGGTGCGCAGGGATTCAACGGAAGCTCCTCGAACCTTGACGGTCTGATTCCGGCCTTCCTTTGTTTTCATGCAGATCTCTTTCTCTCAGATAGCTGCCCGCGCACATACTCGATGATCGTTTGCGTATCCGTACCCGGTCCGAAAACTTCACGGATTCCCGCAGCTTTAAGGGAGGGAACGTCTTCCTGGGGGATAATTCCTCCGCCGAGAACCAGCAAATCGCCCATGTTGCGTTGATGCAACGCTTCCATAATCCGGAGGAACAGGTAATTGTGGGCGCCGGAGAGACTGCTCAGCATGAGAACATCCACATCCTCCTGCTCTGCAGCCCCGACGACCTGCTCCGGTGTTTGACGAAGTCCTGTGTAGATCACCTCCATGCCGGCGTCGCGGAGAGCGCGGGCAATCACTTTCACCCCACGGTCGTGCCCGTCCAAACCGGGCTTGGCCACCAGGACCCGGATCGTCTTTCCGGTCGACATAAGGTCAATCCTCCGTATCGAATCGCCTAGCGCTAAAAAGATGTGCTTCCACGATATTCCCCGAAGATCTCACGCAACGCCTCACAGATCTCTCCAATGGTAGCCTCCGCCTTCACGGCTTTGATGACAGCCGGCATCAGATTGTCCTTCGACCTCGCCGCACGACGAATCTCCTCAAGCGAATTTCGAACTTCCCCGTTTCTCCTCTGAGCCCTAAGTTGTCGGAGTTTCTCAACTTGAAGTTCTCCGACGGTCTGCCGGATCTTGAGAAGCCCCTCCGGAGGAGGTTCTTCGATTTGAAAACGGTTCACACCGACAACGATCCGGTCTTTGCTCTCGATCTTTTTCTGGTATTCATAAGCGCTGTTCGAAATCTCTCCCTGCAGAAACCCTGTTTCGATGGCCGGAATTACACCACCCATCTGATCGATTTTTTTTAGATATTCGTTGCACTCCCCCTCGATCTGTCCCGTCAGGTGTTCCAGGAAATAGGAACCGGCCAGCGGGTCCACCGTTTCGGTCACGCCTGTCTCATAAGCGATGATCTGCTGTGTCCGGAGCGCGATCTGCACAGCCTCTTCCGTCGGGAGGGCCAACGCCTCGTCGTACGAGTTGGTGTGGAGAGATTGGCACCCCCCCAGCACAGCGGAAAGGGCCTCGAAACCCGTGCGGAGTATGTTTAGAAACGGCTGCTGAGCCGTCAGGGAACAGCCTGCCGTCTGCACGTGGTACCGCAACATCCAAGAGCGCGGGCTTTTGGCATGAAAACGTTCCCTCATGATTCGGGACCAGATCCGCCGCGCCGCACGGAATTTGGCAATTTCTTCGAGAAAATCCTGGTGCGCGCTGAAAAAGAAAGAGAGCCGAGGGGCAAAGTCGTCCACGTCGAGTCCTTCACTCAGAGCGGTTTCCACATACGTGATGCCATCCGCAATCGTGAAGGCCACCTCCTGGACCGCTGTGCATCCCGCCTCACGCATGTGATACCCGCTGATACTGATGCTGTTCCAGAGGGGCATATTCTTTGCGCAAAACGCAATGACATCGGAAACCATCCGCATGGCGGGGCGTATCGGGAAAATATAGGTCCCTCTTGCAACGTACTCTTTCAGCACGTCATTCTGGACGGTTCCTCGAAGCTTTTCAGGACCGATGCCGTTCTGTCCGGCAACCGCAATGTACATGGCCGTAAGGATGGATGCCGGTGAGTTGATGGTCATCGATGTGCTCACCTGATCCAATGGAATAAGATCAAAAAGGACCGCCATATCCCGCACGGAATCGATGGCCACCCCGACCTTGCCCACCTCCCCCATGGCCAACGGATGATCCGAGTCATAACCGATTTGGGTGGGGAGGTCGAAGGCTACGCTCAAACCGGTTTGCCCCCGCTCCAGAAGATAGCGAAACCGCCGGTTCGTATCCTCGGCCGAACCGAAACCGGCGTATTGGCGCATCGTCCAATATCGGCCGCGGTACATGTCCGGCTGAATCCCTCGTGTAAAGGGATATTGGCCTGGGGATCCCAAATCCCTGAGATAATCGAACTCGGACAGATCGGACGGTGTGTAGAGCGGTTTCACCGGCAGCCCGGAGAGGGTTTCGAACTTCGACTTGGCCTCCGGCATCTGATTCTGTGGTTTTCGAATTTCTTTTTGCCGTGACCCGCATTCATTCGCTATCCCGTTCATTTCGTCCCCGCCAGGCATGACTCACCTCGCCATGAAGAAAAACCTCAACAGCCTTGGTTGCATGGTCAGATCTACTGCATTCCGATGATACGGTTCGCGGTAACTGCTATCTGGTTTTGAAACGTACGATTTTCAACCGGGTGATGACCGGTACGGCATCCTTCTTTCCGGGAAGTCCGTACCGGCGGGGCGAATCATAAGTGGGAATCTCAGATATGTCAATCTTGTTGTTTCATCGTTTTAGTATTTGGTTTTCCTTGATTCTTTCTCAATCAACGATTAGACTTATTTTTATATGACCCGCGCGACAATCGCCTTTAAGACGGCTGACCGATCAAAGTGCGATAAATTTGTTGGATATGAAACTTCGGCAGGGTTCTGATCCATCAAACGACGGAGAGACGTCAAGATGTTTAAAACCATTAAAAATGCTGCGATTGTATTGAGCATCCTGTTGATTTTTTTTCTGGTGCTTTTTGTGATCAACCAGACCGTAGAAGTGACGGAACTGGCCTCGCGACTGAGCCCGGGTTTCGGCAAGGGCGTTCTCTGGTTTTTGATCTGCCTCTATACCGCGCTGATCCTCTGGACGGTGATGTTCTTTGTACGTCTGCCCAAGCCGCTGATTCCCCCACAAAGCGAGACGGAACCTCAGTTCTCCGAATATCTCGAAATCTTGCGAAAACGTTTGTCGGCGAACCCCCGGCTTCGGGGATGCGATCTATCGAATCGTGCCGGAATCAAGAAGGCGCTTGAGGATCTCGGCCGTGAATGCGACGTCGTCATACGTGAGCACGCCGAAGCCGTCTTTGTCAGTACCGCCATCTCCCAGAGCGGACGACTGGACACCATTTTTGTCCTCGCCGCCAATTTTCGGATGATATGGAGAATCGTCGGCATCTATGCGCAGAGGCCGGCGCTGCGCGATTTGATCAACCTTTACGCCAATGTGGCCGCTACGGCCTTTATGGCGGGCGAGCTGGACGAGGCGGAGATCAGCAGCCAGATCGAACCCATCCTCTCATCCGCCCTCGGTGCGATCAGCCTTTCCGTTCCGGGGGTGCAGGCCGCTTCCGCCATCGTCATCAGCTCGATTCTCACCGGGACTGCAAACGCCTTCCTGACACTTCGGGTGGGGGTCATTTCGAGGAGCTACTGTGGCGCCCTTTTCCTTGCCGACCGGAAAAAGGTGCGACTTTCAGCCACTGCAGAATCGGCGAAAATGCTCGGATCCATTGTCAAGAGCGGTACGGCCCGGATCTCGAAATCGTTGTGGCATGCTTCGATGGGGAAAGTGGGAGGCGCTTTTTCAGGCCTTACCGGTATCGCCCGTGACATGAAAGATTCTCTTTTTACGCTACTGAAAAAAGTCGGTGAGAACTCGAAGAACACAGAGACGGATCTCCATTAATTGGATCTTGCCGGCGAACGTTGGATGCTTCCCTATGTCCGATTCTTTCTGTGACCATGACGGAGTCCGAGTATGACCGCTTTTTTTCGAGTGTTCCTGTTCGCCTTGCTTGTTCTGCCGTTGTCACCCGGTTTTGGGGAGGCCAAAGATCCCATCGTCTTTCTTCCTCAGTGGATTCCGCAAGCCCAGTTTGCCGGATACTACATGGCTTACGAAAAGGGTCTATACAAAAGGCAGGGGCTCGAGGTGACCATCCTGCGTGGCGGTCCGGAACACCCTCCATCAACTCTGCTGACCAACGGCAATGTCCATTTCGCAACACTGTTCCTGTCCAGCGCAATTGAGTTGCGCAGCCGTGGGATCCCTCTGGTCAATATCGGTCAAATCGTTCAACGCTCCGGATTCATACTGATAACTCGAAAAGACAGCAGGATAGACTCCCCCACAGACCTGGAGGGGAAAACGGTCAGCCTCTGGAGTGAGTTTAGCCTCCAGCCGATGGCGTTCTTTCGCAAATACCGTGTGAAGGTCCGTACCGTTCCTCAAGGGACGACACTGAACCTTTTTTTACGGGGAGGAGTAACGGCCGCCTCTGCGATGTGGTACAACGAATATCACACCTTGCTCAACTCCGGGCTGGATGAAAACGAACTGAAACCCTTTTTTTTCGACCGACATGGTCTCAATTTTCCTGAAGACGGCATCTACTGTCTGGAAAAGACATTGCGAAGAGACCCGGATCGGGCCTGTCGCTTTCTTCGCGCATCACTGGAAGGTTGGCGTTACGCCTTCGAAAATCCGGAAGAAACCTTGGATATCGTGATGAAATATATCCGGGAAGCAAACGTCGGCGGCAACCGCGTCCATCAGAAATGGATGCTCGCCAGGATGCACGATTTGATTCTGCCGATGGGAAGCCGTACCCTGCAAGGCCATCTCCACGCAGAGGATTACCTCCGCGTTGCGTCCGAACTCCAAAGCAACGGGATCACCCAATCCATCCCCTCCTACGGAGCTTTTTATGGCCGGTGTATCGCTCATCCCGAATAGACGCGGACTCGCATTTAAACTCGCGTTGTTCATCCTGACTGCGACGGCCATTATTTTTGCCGCCGCCTTCGGTTACAATTATACCTACTCCCGCAATCAACTTCTCAAAGAAGTCGAGGCCAACGCCCATAACCTGACGACGGCCACGGTCAACCGGATCGAAACCGTATTACGTGGGGCGGAAAAGGCGCCCGCCTATCTCGCCCACCTGATCGGCGAAAGGGACTATGACGAACCGATCCTTGTCAAAAGGATAGAAGCGCTCCTGTGGACCAATCCGGAGATCTTTGGTTCCACGATTGCCTTCGAACCTTTCGCCTTCGATCCGAACAGACGCTTCTTCGCCCCTTACCTGTGCCGAGAAGGAAGGGCATTCAAAAAATCCTATCTCGGCGGTGAAAACTACGATTACTTCCTCTGGGACTGGTATCAGATCCCAAGAGAACTTGAAAAGCCGCTCTGGAGCGACCCCTATTTTGACGAGGGGGCAGGCAACATCATCATGTCCACCTATTCCGTCCCATTTTACAGACAACGGGAAGGCCGACGCGTCGTGAACGGAATCGTTACGGCCGACATCTCGCTGGAATGGCTGGTGCAGCTTATTTCCCGGATCGCCCCTTACCGTTCGGGCTATGCCTTTCTGATTACCCATAATGGGATATTTGTCAGTCACCCCGATCAGGAGCTGATCTTGCGGGAAAGTATCTTCAGCCTGGCAGAGGCGGCCGGAGACGATGATTTGAGGCGGATCGGTCGGGCGATGGTCCGTGGTGGAGAGGGATTCGCGGCCCTCAAAAGCCATTTCGCCGGTGAGAAAGCCTGGATGTATTACGCGCCATTGCCGGCCAGCGGCTGGTCGATCGGCGTGGTCTTCCCGGAAAAAGCCCTGTTCGCGGACATCGAGAAGCTTAACCGTATCATGATCCTCATCGGGACATCCGGATTTGCGATCCTCTTCTTTCTGATTGTTTTGATCTCCGGCACAATCACCCGTCCGCTGCGCAGCCTGGCCGGAAAGGCTTCCGAAATCGCCCGTGGCAATCTCGACGTCGAGATGACCGAGTCGCACGGGAGCGACGAAGTCGGCGAACTGTCACGCTCCTTCAACCACATGAAATTAGCCTTGAAGGAATATATCGCAAACCTTGCCGAAACAACCGCCGCCAAGGAACGATACGAGAGCGAATTGAAGATCGCCCGCACAATCCAGATGAGTTTTTTGCCGAAGCGATTCCCGCCCTTTCCGGAAAGGAGCGAATTCGATATTTTCGCCTCTTTGATCCCGGCCAAGGAAGTGGGCGGAGATCTTTATGACTTCTTCATGCTGAACAACGATCAACTGTTTTTTTCGATCGGGGACGTTTCGGGCAAGGGAATTCCTGCAGCCCTTTTCATGGCCGCCGCCAAAACTCTGATGAAAGGTACGGCCGGACCGGACCTCAACCCGTCGGAAATCCTCTCCCATGTGAATCAGGAACTGTGCCTCGAAAACGACTCCATGATGTTTGTCACCGTCTTTTGCGGTCTCTTGAACGTTCGAACAGGGGAATTGCGTTACTCCAACGCAGGACATCTGCCTCCGTTGTTGATGCGTCCCGGAGCGGCTCCGACATGGCTTCCGCTCCCCGAAGGCTTCTTCCTAGGCACGATGGAAGAGGCAATCTATGAAACTCGAACCTGGATCCTGGAGCCCGGGGACAGACTGATTCTTTACACGGATGGCGTGACGGAGGCGATGAATGAGGCAAAGATTTTCTACACCGAAGATCGTCTCGAGAAACTGATGTTGCTTTTGGGAAAAGCATCTCCAAAGGATATTGTAAATGAAATCCTCCTTTCGGTTCGATCCTTTTCCGGAAACGAACCACAGTACGACGATATAACCCTCCTGACCCTTTCATTTCACGGAGACGGGAAGACATTGCCCGATTAGAGGCGACCCCCTACATTAACAGGGACAGCCGTAAATAACGCCTTCCTTTCATAAGGTTGAAAAAGGATCTGCGAGGGTGACTATCGGGTAGCAGACAAAAAAAGAGAGGCTTAGAAAAATTCCCTAAGCCCCTGATTTGTTTGGTAGCGGGGAGAGGATTCGAACCTCTGACCTTTGGGTTATGAGCCCAACGAGCTACCGGACTGCTCCACCCCGCGTTGCATTTTATGATCCTGCTTGATGTGGCCTTCTAAACCACACCACTGCAATTGTCAAGACCTATTTAAAGAAATACCCTGGAAGAAGACGCCACCGATGCCTCTAAATCTTCCGATTATTTTTTCCCGAGGACGCGGAACAGATCAGGCGGCTTATCCAGGCCGCGAATGATCGGTGACGGAACCTTTTCGAGATTCATCCTGTCTTCCACGAGACGTGCCGTTTCGCTACAGATCAGGATCTCATTCGCCCGTGCGAGGTTTTCCAACCGCGAAGCCAGATTTACAGGGGATCCTAAAACGGTATACTCTTTCTTGCGGGTTGACCCGAATATCCCGGCCATTACATCACCAGTCGCGATGCCGATGCCGATGGCGATCTTTTTTCCCTCTTCCGAGATTCCCTTGTTGATGACCAACATTTCATCACGGATGGCCAATGCGGCCTCCAGCGCCCGGTAGGCAGCATCCTCGCTGCCGACCGGCGCGCCGAAAATCCCCATGATGCTGTCGCCTATATGTTTGTCCAGTGTCCCATTATGACTGAAAATGATATTGTCAACGGGATTGAAGTAGTGCCTGTTGAGGAGCTCTGAAAGTTGGGCGGGGTTCAGTCTTTGAGAAAGGCTCGTAAATCCCCTGATATCGGTAAAAAGAATCGTGACCTGTAGACTCTTCGGAAGGAGCATGGTGCCGCTCCGTTGAAGTTCCTTCAGAACCTGTTCCGGAATGAACTGTTTGAGTTTTTTCTTGATGTTGAACTCCCGGACTTTTGCCCGTAGCTCATCGTTTTGAAAAGGTTTTGTCAGGAACCCATCAATCCCCTCGTTGACTGCGTCGATTGCGCTGGCCATCGTCGCATAACCGGTCAGCATAATCCGCGTGATTTCCGCGTTCAATCGACCGATTTCAATCAGCGTCTCCAGTCCGTCGATTCCGGGCATCCGATAGTCGGAAATGACGGTTTCGATCCCCCGGTTATCGCTTCGGACCATGGAAATGGCCTCTTCCCCATTCTGCGCAAGAATGATCCGGTAGCCGTCCTTCTCAAGGACTTTTTTCAAAGAGCGACGAACCCCCTCTTCATCGTCCACCACCATCAGTCCGTTCATGATTCACTCCTTCGACAGGGAAGTTCAACGGTGATCACCGTTCCTTGACCTTCTTCACTTGTCACACGGATCTGTCCTCCGTGACGTCGGACGATTTCATGAGACAGGTAGAGACCCAAACCCGTTCCCCGACCAACCGTTTTGGTCGTGAAGAAAGGCTTGAAAATGTCCTTCAGGAAAGCGTCGGGAATGCCGATCCCCGTATCCCGGCATTCGACAGCAATCCTGTCGTTCGATTGGCGACAAGTTGTCAGGGTGATTCGGCCTTTCCCTTCCGGAAGCGCCTGGAGGGCATTGCGAATCACATTAATTAAAACCTGCCCCAAGTTCGCATAGTTGCCCTCAACAGCGGGTAGTGAGTCGTCATACAATTTTACAATTTCCACCGGCAAATTCTTGTACTGGTTATAAAGCACCCGAAGAGCATCGTCCACGGCACGATTCATATCCACCGGCTCAACATACGTCTGAGTCTGTCGTGACAGGTCGAGCAGACTTTTTATGATTGTCGCCGATCTCCGGAGTTCTCCGATTGAAAAACGAAGATCATCCAGAACCTCTTCCTTCTGATCGGCTTGAATATTCCATCCGGTAACTGTTCCGATACTGGTTTCGACGAGGCTCATCGCTCCGGAAATAGGGTTGTTCAATTCATGCGCCGTTCCGGCCACAAGCTGTCCGATAGCTGCAAGGCTTTCCGATCGAATCAGATGTTGCTGGGTTTTCTCCTTTTCTGCAAGCGCCTCTCGGAGGGCGGTGGTCCTTTGTTCGACCTTCTTTTCGAGCTCGAGGTTCAGCAACTCCAGTTCCTCGTAGCTTTTTGCGTTCTCGATGGCCATCGTTGCCTGATTTGCCATCGTCGAAAGCAGGTTCAAATCTTCATCCACAAAGAGCTCCCCGGATTTTTTCTGGCCGATGGCAATGATTCCGGCCAAACCTTCCCTTGCCGGTATCGGAACGACCATTGCTACGCCCAGACGGTCAAAAAGACGGACCACGCTGTCCCGCTCCCCGTCGTCCACAGGATACCTTTCCGCAGTCGACCGGGTGAGAGGCTGTTTCTCTTTTTCCAATATTCGGACGAGCGGGGTGATTTCTTCGGGGGGCGCTTCTTTGCTCTCATTCGTTTCTTGACCTTCGTAGAGACGATAAACGCCGGCCTCGGCCATCACGAGAATCATCTTTTCCACCTGCAGGGTCTCCGTGATCGAGCCGATCAGCAGGTCGCGAATCTGCGGGAGTTTGAGAAGCGACGCGAGGCGACCGCTGATCTTCTGGAGAAGTTCCCGATAGTCATAACGCCCCCTGAAGAAGAGGTGATCGATGAAACCTTGCACCCATTGCCTCAGAGGATTGAACAACAGAACGATGATGAGTGCCAGAACCAGAGAAAGCATGAAAGAATGGCCTCTCCCTGCGGTCATGAAAAAGGTGTGAAAGAGAAAGATAATGAGAATATATAAGGCGGTGAGAATGCCGGTGAGAAGAAAGTAGACCGTTCCTCGGCGGACCAGAGCGCCGATATCCAGAAGGTCATACTTGAGAACGCCGAACGCAAGGAATATCGCGGGAATAAAACTGAAATTTCCCAAAGGATAGACGGGAACGCCGCTGACCGGAAGCATCGTAAAGGACATCATCAGGGAAGAAAATCCCAACCCCCAAAAAATATACTTGATCCTGTTTTTTCGGTTGTTGTCGGTACTCCGTGCCATGGCGTGATACAGAACCGTAAGGCAGTAGATCACGGTGAAGAACGCTATCGCCGAAAAAACATGAAAAAGAACGCCCCCGCGGGCGATGCGCCCAAAGTAATAGTCATAGAATCCGTTGAAATAGAGATCGCTGGGTACGACGGCCAAAAAGAGGATGCTGCACAACCATGCGACAATCTCCAGCCATCTTCGGCCCCGGATACCCACAAACGAATGCACGAAGCCGATGTAAATCGGAACACTGAACACGAAGAAGAAATGAACGGTTCTGTCAACGAGAAGGGCGAGCCTTTCTTCCGGAAGGATGGAAACAAGGGCTACGTCGGCATTGAGGATGGCTCCCAAGAAACAGATGCCGGCAAAGAGGACGTTGGTCCGTTTTTTCCCGCCCCGCAGAATGGAAATCAGCGCGACACCCAGCATGATGAGGAATCCAAGAAGCGGCGGAATGACATAAGCAGACACCGCCTGCAGGTCATTCGGAACCATGTTGCCTCTCTCCTACAAAAATCTTTTCTGCCGGGTAAATCTTTTGAGCGATTCCTCGTGATATTCTTTCTGTTCAGATCAGTAGAAACATCAGCGCTTTCGGGTGAGGTAGCCCATGATCCGATAAATCAACTTGGCTGCCAAAAAATCCGGGGCGACCATTCCGGGAATGGGTGCGAGTTCCACTACATCGAAGCCGCGGATGCGGCAGTGTTTTGCCGCCTCTTGAACCAGGCGCAGCACATCCCGCCAGGCAAGCCCTCCGGGTTCCGGCGTTCCGGTCGACGGCATAATGGCAGGATCAAGGACGTCGAGATCGATCGTGATGTAAAGATCCCCGCGAAGATTGTCGCAAATGGTCTTCCACCGACTCTTCGCTTCTCCCAGAATGAAATCGGCGGTATGGCTCCGCACATTGCTTTTGGCAATGAATTTAGCCTCTTCAATGCTCATGCTGCGGATTCCCGCTTGGACAAGGGGGCAGATTTCGGAAATGCGGCGAGCCACGCAGGCATGGCTGTAGGGTGTTCCCTGGTATTCATTCCGCAGATCCGCATGGGCATCCAATTGAAGAACGGATATGTTCGGATAAATTTCTTTCATTGCCTGAACGGCCCCAAAGGAGATGCTGTGCTCCCCGCCGATCATGACCGGAATCTTCCCATCAGCCGCAACGAGGGCAATGGGTTCACGAACGGAGTTCACCATCTCGGCCGGACCCCGCGCGTCCACCTCGACAAACGGCAGCGTGTGAATACCGCAACGGTACGTTTCTTTCAGCAGCTCCTCATCAAAGAGCTCCATGTTGCCGGAGGCTTCCAGGATCGCCGCAGGACCGCGGCGAGCCCCTGACTGGTAAGTCGATGTCAGGTCATAAGGAACAGGCAGAACGGCAAATTGCGACTTTTTATACTCTGTGAATATCTGTTCGATACCGCCGAAATTCATGGCCAGGCTCCATTCCATCGAGAGGCGCTTCCTGCGCGAAACCACTCATTGAAGCGACCCTTTTACAGATCTCCCGCCCTGGAAGGGGGCGGAAGAGTGCTTTTTTGCCCGTCTCTGTTATAGGTGGAATTCGAATTCCCCTGAATTTCCTGCACCTCCCGGCGGAGATCCCGGATGGTCTTGTTGAGACGCTTGATCGTTCGCGTCAGGCGGAAACGTTCCACAATGCCCATCAGTCCCGTAAAGATAACCCCCCCGAGGAACGCGATAAAAATCAATTCATAAATCCGGATTGGCCTGATGGGTTCATAACCAAAATAATGCAGCTTCACATCGCTGCTGTTTTCGAGGGAAAAGGTGATGAGGAGCATGATAACAACCGCCAAGATGATGGTATAGATCACTTTCATCCGCAAACCTCCCGCTGAATTTTTGTGAAAAAAGGCCTCAGCTCGCGGGCCGTTTTCAGGACATCCTCCGGAATCACCCGAACCTCGCCGATGACGCTTGCGAAATTCGTGTCTCCGCCCCATCGCGGCACAACATGGAAGTGAAGATGATCATCGATCCCGGCCCCCGCCGCCTTTCCGATGTTCATGCCAATGTTGAACCCCTCCGGCTTCATCGCCTCGGTCAATACCCGGACGGACAGATCCATGAACGTGAACAGCTCGACCCGCTCTTCGGGGAGAAGATCGCTCAGGCAGCACAGATGCCGATATGGGACGACCATGAGATGACCGCCTGTGTATGGGTAACGGTTCACGATGATATAGCTTTTCTCCCCTTCCCAGACGACCAGTT
The DNA here is from genome assembly GCA_040765725.1 of Syntrophales bacterium. Lineage (GTDB taxonomy): Bacteria > Desulfobacterota > Syntrophia > Syntrophales > UBA5619 > UBA5619. The sequence goes on along the minus strand of JAXGRQ010000013.1, from coordinate 4,721 downwards.
CATCTCTCCGCGTGGAATCTCGGCACAGGACGCAGCCCGCCGCGGTCTTTTTTTCCCGGATATAGGCCATGCGCCACGGCGCGAATATTGTCTCCATCCTGTCCCTCCCGGCAATGGGCGTCATCATTTTCAAGCGGTGTTCGAAAGACGAAGAAGATTATAACGATATGTCTCAAAAAGACAAGGCATATTTAGAAGATCCGTTTCAGTTTGACATTCCGGACGGGGGACGTTAGGATTCGCAACCAAAGCGGATGCAGGACCATACAAAATGATGAAATCCTCCCTTGAACAGCTGGCGCAACAGATCCTCGGCTTCGATGAGGCCTCCCTCTCCTCTCTCTGGGGGCATTACAAGAAGCGGATGGAGCATTTTGAACCCACGCCAGAATGGGAGAAAGCGGTCATTATCTTTTTTATCATCAACGCGGTCCGGGCCAAAAACCATATCTTCAACGAACAGATCCTGAAACAGAAGCGGCAGGCCGGACCCGAAAAACCGCCAAGGGGCAAGCCGACATTGAAGCTCGTCAAATCGTGATGACCGTAATGAAATTTGTACGAAGATTCTCCGATGATCGGCTCTCTCATCAATTCCGGATGATCAAGAGGGTAAAGCACAATGGATCTTGAAGAGGCACGGATCAGGATCAGATCGCTTCGGGAAAACATCCTCCATCACAACATGCGTTATTACCAGTTGGACGACCCGGAAATCAGCGATGCCGACTATGATCTCCTGCTCAGAGAACTGATCGATCTGGAAACGCGTTTCCCAGATCTTGTCACGCCGGATTCTCCGACACAGCGGGTGGGAGCGCCGCCGCTGGAAAAATTCAGTACCGTCACCCACCGAACACCGATGCTCAGCCTGGCCAATGCCTTCTCCGATGAAGAAATCAGGGAATTCGACCGCCGTTGCCGCCGCTTTCTTGAAAGTGAAAAACCTATCCGCTATGTTGTGGAACCGAAGCTCGACGGATTGGCCGTGAACCTTCTCTTCGAATCGGGCCGCTTGGTGACGGCTTCCACACGCGGGGACGGGACCGTAGGCGAAGATGTCACGCTCAACATCCGGACGATTCCGACGATTCCCCTGATCATCGGACCTTCGACGGCAACAAGCGACCAGCCCGGTTTCGGCTCCTCCGATCTGCCGGCAATGATAGAGGTCCGCGGAGAGGTCTGCATGGAGAGGAAGGCATTTGCGAACCTGAATCGACGCCGTATGGAACAGGGGGAATCGCCTTTCGCCAATCCGCGCAATGCGGCTGCAGGATCCTTGCGCCAGCTCGATTCACGAATCACGGCACGCAGACCGTTGACCTTTTTCAGCTACGCCATTGGAGCGGTGGAAGGCGCCTCCTTCCGAACCCAGGAAGAGATTCTCCGAAAGCTGTCCGCCTGGGGATTTCAGGTCAATCCGTTGATCCGTCAAGGAAAGGACATCGAGGAATGCATCCGTTACTATCGTTACATGAATGGGATACGCGATGAACTCCCTTACGAAATTGACGGAATTGTGATCAAGGTAAACGACCTGGACCTGCAGGAGCGCCTTGGATCCGTCGCGCGCAGTCCACGCTGGGCGGTAGCGTGCAAGTTTGCGGCTGTCCTGGAGAGGACGGTGATCGAGGACATCGTCGTTCAAGTCGGACGCACGGGCGTCCTGACGCCCGTTGCCGTCATGAAGCCCGTCCGCGTCGGCGGCGTCATGGTCAGCCGAGCAACCCTCCACAACGAGGAGGAGATCCGGAAAAAAGATATCCGCATCGGAGACAAGGTGGTGATCCGCCGTGCAGGCGATGTGATTCCCGAAGTGGTCGAGGTCATCACGACCGACAGGATCGGGGTTGAAAAACCTTTTACCATGCCGGCCACCTGTCCGGAATGCGGATCCCATGTCATCCGAATGGAGGGGGAAACCGCACACCGTTGCATCGGGCTGGCCTGTCCGGCGCAGATCCGCGAGCATATCGCTCACTTCGCGTCCCGCGGAGCCCTCGATATCGAAGGGCTGGGAGAGAAACTGGTCGCCCAACTGGTCACGAAGGGCCTGATCCGTGACCCGGCAGACCTCTTCTTTCTGACACGCCAACAACTTTTGGGGCTGGAACGAATGGCCGAGAAATCGACCGCCAACCTTCTGGAATCGATCCATCGGGCGAAAAACCCGCCACTGGACCGTCTGATCTTCGCTTTTGGCATCCGTCATGTCGGCGAGCAGACGGCGAAACGACTCGCACAGACGTACTGCAACCTCGATTCCCTGATGGCGGCCATACCTGAGGATCTACAGACAATCCGGGATATCGGTCCTGAGGTCGCCGCGTCGATCGCCGGATTCTTCCGGGAACCCGCCAACCGGCAGGTTGTCGAAAAGCTGTCCCGTGCGGGCGTCGTACCCCGGGAATGCTCCCTTCGTCAGGATTCCCCTTTGAAGGGCAAGAAGATCGTATTCACGGGAACCCTTGCCCGCATGAGCCGGAACGAGGCCAAGGCCTTGGTGGAGTCGCTCGGGGGGGAGGTCGGGAGTTCCATCACGAGCACGACAGACTATGTCGTCGCAGGAGAAGCGACCGGCTCCAAAATGGAGAAGGCGCTCGAACGGGGCATTGCCATTCTCGACGAGGAGGCTTTTTTTACGTTGACGGGGAAAACCGCAAGATGAAGAAACGATACCATGTCCTCATCTCCGGCCATGTGCAGGGGGTCTTCTTCCGGGCGAACACCTGCCGGCAGGCGCGTGCGCTCGGCTTAACCGGCTGGGTCCGGAATCTTCCGGATGGAAGGGTCGAATCGGTATTTGAAGGCAATGAGAAACAAGCCGAAGAGATGCTGGCCTGGTGCAACACCGGGACCCCACCCGCCAGAGTCGATCGCGTCGATGCGACCGAAGAAAAGATCGCCGGCGGTTTTACAGGTTTCGACATCCTGTATTGACGTTCTGCCCTACCTGAACTCTTTCAGGGCTTCCCCAAATCCTTCTATAGAGCCCAGGATTGTCGCGTCATCCACGCAGTATGCGATCCGGATATGACCGGGCCCATAGAAACCGCTCCCGGGGACGGTAAGGATGCGCCGCCGCCGGAGCGCTTCGGCAAAACGAACATCATCTTCAATGGGCGTGCGGGGAAAGAGATAAAAAGCGCCGTCGGGCCGGGTCACCCGATAGCCGACCGATAAGAGACCGTCGCAAAGAAGATCCCGCTTTTTCCGGTACGTCTCCACGTCAACCTTCACGCCTTTAAGGCCTGCAATGGCGCGCTGCATCAGCGAGGGGGCATTCACGAAACCGAGGATTCGGTTGCAAAGGGTTAGCCCGTTCATGACCTCATCGAGGTCGGCCATGTCCGGATTCACGGCAATATAACCAATCCGCTCCCCCGGGAGGGAAAGGCTCTTGGAGTAGGACGAGGCGACAAAGCTGTGAGGATAAGCCTGCATGACGCTCGGAAGTTTAAGATCATCATAAACGATTTCTCGGTACGGTTCGTCGGAAATCAGGAAGATCTCACGGCGGAATTCCCTCCCCTTCTCGGACAGAATCGCCGAAAGACCCCGGATCGACGCCTCGTCGAAAACCTTTCCCGTCGGGTTGTTCGGAGAGTTGATCAAAACCGCCTTTGTCTTCTCGGTCACCGCCTTCCGGATTTCGTCGAGATTGAGGGCAAAATCTTCCCCCGGCGGGACGATCCGCGGGACCCCTCCCGCGTTGTCCGCATAGAAGCGGTACTCGACAAAAAAGGGCGCAGGCAGGATCACCTCATCTCCCGGATCCAAGATCGTTTTCAGAATGACGTTCAGCGCCCCGCCGGCGCCGGAGGTCATCACGATCTGATCGGCCGCCAACGAGATCCCATGAGATTCGCCCACCTGCTCTGCGACAGCCGCGCGGGTTTCCGGGTAGCCGGCATTCGGCATGTACATGTGTTTGCCGGGGATGTCGGCCGTCGCCAATTCAACGATACGGGCTTTCACCGCCTCGGGAGGCTCAAGATTGGGGTTGCCGAGGCTGAAATCGAAGACGTTTTCCGCCCCGTATTGCCGCTTCAGACGGAGTCCTTCCTCGAACATCTTCCGAATGAAGGAGGCCTGCGTCATGAATCCGTGGATTTTTTTTGCGATCGCCATAAAACTCCTTTCCGCTGCTTTCGATCCTGAAGGGGCCTATGCAGCCAAGCTTCCCCGATGATTGGCGTTTACCTCTCACGCCGCCTTCCGGGTGTCAAGGATTGATTTTCCCCCGTCATCATCCCCCGTCATCGTCCTTGACATTTTCGGCGGTTTCTTCTAATCTCCGCCCGCAATGATACGGGGACACAGCGCCCGCGGGTTCAAATCGGACCCGATCCCATCGGTCGGAGATGAGTCCATGCCGATTTTTGAATTCAGATGCCGGAAATGCCAGGCCCGCTTCGAGGTCCTTTTCCGGAGCCGCGACGAGAAGCTTTCCGTGGACTGCCCGGAGTGCGGCTCGAAAAAGGTGCAGCGGCAGATGTCCGCATTCTCGGGGAAAATCGGAAACACCTCGACAGGCGGCAACAGCTGCGGGAGTTGCGCTGCAACCCATTGCAGCACCTGCGGACACCACTGATCCATCACGGCGGTAATCATTGGAATGACTGCGGATGTCCGACCTCTGCGGGTTTCGATTCCATAGTCTCCTTGCCCTGAACCCTCCGGTGACGAGGACGGTCGGATGCAAACGCGGCAATGAA
>JAXGRQ010000012.1:0-57702 GCA_040765725.1 Syntrophales bacterium | reverse complement strand
AACCGACCCCAGAAATTCAAGAAGACCGTCTGATGGGGCTGATTTGAGCTATTACAACGCCCCGTCGCTTCTGCACAATTGGCTGACGAACGGTTATTATGCTTTTAGGGTTGAGGTGACAAGGAAGGAAGAAACTGCTGGCAACTATAAATACACCATGAAGTCGTGGATAAAATCGTGTACGGACCTAACCTGTGCTACCTATGATGATACAAACAACTTTGCGAATACAAAAGTGAAGTATGACGACACAGCAGACCCGGCCAATCTGACAAGGACTTTCAACCTAACCGAGGCTCTTCACAATAAATTCGAGACCTTTTTCTTCGGCTGGACCATGGCCGCGGGTGGTGCGACGGAAGAGGTCAAAATCGCCAGATTCCGGATGAATTTTCAGAAGTAACTGGAGGTTCGCGCTCTTATCCTTCGTCATGAATAATATCGTGGGTGCCCACGCGTCGAAGCTCCATGACGCCCTGATCAATTCGCAAAGGCAAATGATAGCACTTACTGATGCGGATTTCGAACCGATCCGTTCCTTTCAGTTTCTTCAACTGGAGTGCAGGATGACGGAAATCTTCAAAAAGCAGGCGAAACTGTTTATCGATGCGTTCCCGGATGTCGGCGGGAAGAGCCCGGTAATCCCTGAGAAAGGCATCCGTCCGTCTAATGATCACTGTGCAGGTCCTTCATAAAGGCTTCCAGGCTTTCAAAATCGCGGAAGTTTCCCGTGGCGAGGTCTTCGTCAGCCTCACGCTCCTTCTCCTGCCATTCCTTCGTCCAGAACCAGGCTTGATCCCTGGGCACCTTGATCGTCTCAACGGGAAATAGGCGGGCGGTCCCGTCTTCGATTCTGATGTCAATTTCATCGCCCGGTTTCAGGTTTAATGCCGTCATGACTTTTTTGGGTATGGCGATTTGCCCCTTGCTGCTGATGCGCATTTTTTTACCTCTTTACTTTTTTACAAGAGGATATCTGACCTCGCCATCCCTGTCAAGCGAAACATCCAAAATGGATGGTTAAACTCCTTGACTCGGGAAAACTGTGCTTTTATACTCCGGACCATCCAAAAACAGGTTCATATCCATTCCATTTTTTTGGCGCCCCTATTGCTCCATTAGCGCTCCATATCGAACAGATCCTTTCAGGGAGGTGACCCAATGGGTGATCGGTTGAAGAATCGGGTAGCCATCGTAACCGGAGCGGGATCGGTCGGGCCCGGATGGGGGAACGGCAAAGCGACGGCGGTTCTGTTTGCCCGCGAGGGGGCCAAAGTGTTTGCCTCGGACATCAACCTCGCCGCGGTCGAGGAGACAAAATCCATCATCGATCGGGAAAAGGGCGTTTGTTCCGTCATGAAGGTTGATGTGACCCGTGCCGAAGAAGTGAAAGCGATGGTGGATCAATGCCTCAAGACCTACGGGCGGATCGATATCCTCCACAACAATGTCGGGATTGTGACCGTCGGGGGTCCGGTGGAGATCGATGAAGCGACCTGGGACCGCGTCATGGCGGTCAATCTCAAATCGATATTTTTAACCTGTAAATACGTGCTCCCCGTCATGGAAAAACAGGGCGGCGGGGTGATCAGCAACATCTCTTCCATTACAGGGATTCGCGGCCTGGGCGTTCCCTACGTGGCTTACTCCACAACCAAAGCCGGAATCCTCGGGTTCACCCAGAGCATTGCCCTGCAGTATGCCGGGAAGAACATCCGGGCCAACAGCATCCTCCCGGGCCTGATGAACACGCCCATGATCGTCGAACCCTTGAAGAATGCCTACGCGGGGGGCGATGTGCAGAAGATGATCGAGGTCCGCAACCGGCAATGCCCCACGGGGAAAATGGGCGAAGGGTGGGACGTGGCCCATGCCGCACTCTTCCTGGATTCCGATGAGGCGAAGTACATCACCGGGGCGGAACTCGTGGTCGACGGCGGCATCACCTGCAAATGCGCCTGAAAAGAAATTTAAATTGCTCCTTGCGAGGTAGGATCCATGAACGTGGGAACTCTCTTCACCAAATCGGCCCGCTCCTTTCCGGAAAGGCCGGCCATCGCCTACGGTGATTACGAACTCACCTATCGGGAGGCTGATGCCCGGATCAACCAACTGGCCAATGCTCTGAGAAGGCTGGGAATCCAAAAAGGCTCCAATATTGCCATTGTTCTGCACAACTGCCCGGAATTCATCGAAATGCTTTTTGCCTGCTTCAAGGCCGGCATCGGAACGGTCCCCATCAATTTCCGCCTCCATCCCAGGGAATGCGCCTTCATCATCGATAACTCCGAGGCCGTTGCCGTGCTTCTGGGAGAGGATTTTCGGGACTCCCTCTATGCCCTCAGGGCGGAAATGCCCAGAGTCAAGCACTTCATCTGCATCTCCGATGTGCTGCCGGGAATGGTTTCCTACGCCAAGCTGCTGGACGGCGAATCGTTCTCTTTTCAGGACGAAACCGTGGAACGGGATGATCTGGCCTGGCTGTTTTACACCTCCGGAACGACAGGACGGCCCAAGGGGGCAATGCTCACCCATCATGTGCTCATGACGATGACCATGAATTTTTATGCCGACATCGCTCCGCTCGGACCCGAGGATGCTGTGCTGCACGCCGCCCCCCTGAGCCACGGGAGCGGCCTCTATTGCATTCCCAACGTGGGGAAAGCCGCGGCCAATGTCATCCTGGCGTCCAAATCCTTTGAGCCGAAGGTTGTTTTTGAAACGATCCAGAGAAGAAAGGTGACCAATGCGTTTATGGCGCCGGCCATGATCAAGCGGTTGGTCGCTTCCCCGGAATTCGGTCGTTACGATCTGAGCTCCATGAAGTGTATCAACTACGGCGGCGCTCCGATTTACGAAGAAGACCTCAAGGATGCCGTCCGGAAATGGGGGCCGGTGTTTGTTCAACTCTTTGGACAGGCCGAATCGCCAATGACCATCTCTTATCTGCGCAAAGAGGAACATCTTCTGGAGGGAAGCCCGGAGGAGATGAAGCGTTTGGCCTCGGCGGGGATTCCGCGAACCGATGTGGAGGTCAAAATAGTGGATACCAGTGACAGAGAGCTCCCCCCGGGCGAGATGGGAGAAATCGCGGTGCGGGGAGAGGTGGTGATGAAGGGATACTGGAGGAATCCCGAAGCAACGGCCGAGACGCTTCGCGGCGGATGGCTCCATACCGGAGACCTGGGGATCATGGATGATAGGGGCTACGTGTACATTCTGGATCGGGCCAAGGATATGATCATCAGCGGCGGCGAGAACATTTACTCCCGGGAGATCGAGGATACCATTGTGAAACACCCGGCGGTCTATGAAGTTGCCGTCATCGGGGTTCCCGATGAAAAGTGGGGCGAAGCGATCAAAGCCGTCGTGTCCCTCCGGCCGGGGCAAAAGGCCACCGCCGAAGAGATCATCGATTTCTGCAAACAGTACCTGGCCAGCTATAAAAAGCCCAAATCGGTTGATTTCATCGATGCCATTCCGAAAAACCCATACGGAAAGGTTCTCAAAAGAGAGCTCCGGGAGAAGTATTGGGCGGGTGAAAAAAGAAGGGTCCGCTGAGGGAAAAATTTCGGAAATAACGGGAGATCTGCATTCTCACCCTTCGTCACGAAGAATATCGTGGGCGCCCACGCTTCGAATGCCTTGTTCGATTCGCAAAGTCAAACGGTGGCCTTTGCAGAGGCGGATTTCGAACCTATCTGGTCCTTTCAGTTTCTTCAATCTGAGTGAAGGATGGCGGAAATTCTCAAAAAGCAGGCGCAACTGTTTATCGATGCGTTTCCGGATGTCGACAGGAAGAGCCCGGTGATTCCTGAGGGAGGTAAAATCGATTTTTGTAAACAGGCCAATATTACGATTTATAGATTTGCCGTCTGTGGCCGACGCGGAGGATCAGACAGTCGTTTTCCATGAGGGCATAAATCACCCGGTAATCTCCAACGCGCAACTTTCTAAGCCCTGCAAATTCACCTTTGAGAACGGGATGGGTGTCCGCTCTCTTTGAAAGTTCGTCTTCGATCTTATTAAGGATTTTTACTGCTTCCGATTTGTCCAAACGTTTCAGGTCACGTTCGACGGATTTTTTGTATCGGATATTAAGGGCCAAGGGATTTCCTCAACTCGTTGCCGGACAAGACAGGATCTTTGGGGTCGCGGAGACGATCGAGTGCAATCCGCAGATCGGCAAAATCCTCAATGTATGCCTCGAGGGCCTTTTGAATGTGAAAAGAACGCGGCCTTTCTGTTTCCTTTGCAATTTCATCAAGATCTCTTGTTAAATCGTCGGGAAGCCTGACCGATACCGTTGAGCCCATGGTGTATCTCCTTTGATTGATTGTATGGCAATGTAAACAATAATTGCAATTTATGCAAGCTAAAATGGAAGGTTCGAAATGTGATGATGAAATGATCAAATTCATCGCATTTGGACCTCATGACAAAACGTATCGGGAGAAATAGCCAAACTCCTGTTGATTTTTCTTTAACTTGTCTGTAAAAAAAGAACCCTCTTACGGACTCACCGAGACGACTCATTCTTTGGAGACACGGACGATGCAGAACTTTTCAATCCGGAAACAGATCGAGAACAACGGCCTGATCCTGATTGCGCTGATGATGGTCGTGATCTACTGGATCTTCGATTTTGTTTCTTCCGGCCAGTACCTGACCCGGGTTCTTATTGCCGTGCTGGTGATCATCTACGGTGTCTTCACCCAGAAGCTCATCAATGCCCGCAAGGCGGCCTTGGAGGAAAAAGAGCGGGTCCAGAAGCGGCTGGTCCAGTCCGAGAAGCTGGCGGCCGTGGGCGCCGTGGCCGCAGGCGTCGCGCACGAGATCAAGAATCCGCTGGCGATCATCGTTCAGGGGATCGAATTCCTGAAAGCCGCGCTGAAGGACGACGCCCGCCTCTTCGACGTAACCTCGCGCATCGAGAAGTCGGTCCTGAGGGCGGACAACATCGTCAAGGGACTGCTGAGCTTTTCACGCGAGACCCCGCTGAAAATGGTGGAAACGGACATCGGCCCCGTGATAGAAGAAGCCGTATCCTTCGTGGACCAGCAGCTCCGCGGGAAGCATATCCATGTGAAAAGGCAGTATGCGCCCAATCTGCCGAAAATCATCATGGACAGCGACCAGATCAAGCAGGTGTTCACCAACGTGTTCACGAATGCGATCGAGGCGATGAATGACGGCGGCATCCTCGGCATCCGCACGGAGCAGGTCAAGGGCGAAGCGGACGCGGAGAGCGTGAAGATCGTGGTTTCGGATACGGGGGAAGGAATCCCCGAGGAGAAGATCCGCAAGATATTCGATCCCTTCTACACGACAAAGAACGCGCAAAAAAACACGGGGCTGGGCTTGTCCATCACCAAGGGAATCATCGACAAGCATCACGGAACGATTGAGATTGAAAGCGAAACGGGGAGAGGCACGCGCGTCGCGATCGGATTGCCGGCCGGCCTCGTATGAGGGACACTTTCGAAGGGATGAAAGGAGATCACGATCATGGATTTTTTCAAGAGCAAAACCCCCGTGTCGAAAAAAACGATTCTGATCGTTGATGACGAAGAGGATTTCTGCCACTTCGTCAAACTCAATCTGGAGCAGACGGGAAAGTTCGACGTCCTGACCGCCTTCAACGGCCCCGACGGAATCAGCATGGCGCAGCGTTATCAGCCGGACCTGATCCTTCTGGACATCATCATGCCGAATATGACCGGAACGCAGGTGGCGGAGTCCCTGCGGAACGACAAGATCACCAAGGACATCCCGATCATCTTTGTAACGGCGATCGTCAAGCGCGGCGAGGTGGGGGGAATGGATTACCAGTTCGGCGGAAACTACTTCATCTTCAAGCCCGTCAAACTCGACGAGCTGATCCATGAAATCGGGAACAAGCTGTCTTGAGAGATTCCAGGAGCTGTAAATTCAGGCCGCTCCGATCACGTTGAAGATCGATTTCTGGCCTTCGATTCCCTTGAAACTCACATGATCGATTGCCGTGACGCGAAAGGCGTCACGGACCATCTGGAAAGTTTCGTTGCAGATCAGGATCTGATCCTCGCCGGCAATGCGTTCCAGCCTCGACGCCAGATTGACCGGCGTTCCCAGCACCGTGTATTCCCTTTTGATGGGAGAACCGAATATCCCCACCATCACTTCGCCGGTTGCGATTCCGATCCCGATCGGGATTCGGGGGCCCTTCCCGAGGGTCAGCGTCTTGTTGATCTCGGCCATCGTGTCGCGCATCTTGATTGCGCAGGAGACGGCGCGAACGGCGTCGTCCTTATCGGAGAGAGGCGCCCCGAAAATGGCCATGATGCTGTCGCCGATATGCTTGTCCAGCGTGCCGCCGAATTCGAACACGATCCGGTCCAGCGGCAGGAAATAATAGGTATTGAGCAGGGCGGTGATCTCCTGCGCCGACATGACGGCCGTCATTTCCGCAAAGCCCCGGATGTCGGTGAAGAGCACGCTGACCGTCTGTTTCCGGGGGATCAGCCTGCCCCCCTTGCTCTGCATTTCGTGGAGAACCTGCTCCGAAACAAACTGTTTCAACCGCTTGTTGATGATGAATTCCCGGATCTTCGCCCGGATTTCGTTGTTGTCGAAGGGTTTCGTCAGAAAACCGTCTATGCCGCGGTTCACCGTTTCGATCGCGCGGTCCAGCGTCGCGTAACCGGTCAGGATGATCCGGATGATGTCCGGGTTGATCCGGCCGATCTCGGTCAGCGTCTCCAGGCCGTCGATTCCCGGCATCTTGAAGTCGGAGATCACCGTCTCGATGTCTTCCGGAAACTTCCGGACGAGATCGATGCCCTCCAGCCCTCTCTCGGCGAGCAGAACCTCGTAACCTTCCCGGTCGAGAACCTTTTTCAGCGAGAAGCGGACACCCTCCTCATCGTCGACAATCAAGATCTTCACGAATCACGTCACCTTTCATAGGGAAGGAGGATGGTCACCGTGGTCCCGGCTCCCTCCCTGCTGTCGATCCGGATTTCGCCCTTGTGCTTTTTGATGATCTCATGGGATACGTAAAGCCCCAACCCCGTGCCTTTCCCGACCTCTTTGCTGGTGAAAAAGGGCTTGTAGATGTCCTTCATCATCTCCGGAGGAATTCCGATGCCGGTATCCCGGCACTCCACAACGACGGTTTTCGGCTTCTGCAGGTGCGATGTGGAAAGCGTGATTTTCCCCCGTCCGTCCGGCAGGGCCTGAAAGGCATTCTTGATGATGTTGACGAGCACCTGGCCGAGGTTTGAGAAATTGCCCATGATCGGTGGCAGGCTTGGGTCATATTTTTTCTCGATTTCGACATCCAGCGACTTGTACTGGTTGTAGAGAACCTGAAGGGCGTCGTCGATCACGGCATTCATGTTGATCTCTTCCTGGTAGGTCTGGGTCTGCCGGGAAAGGTCGAGAATGCTTTTCACGATGCTCTTGGTCTTGTTGAGCTCCTTGCGCGCGTAAGTCAGATCCTCCAGCAGCGACTTGTCGATCTCACGGATCTCCGCCTGCTCCTGAATCAGCTCCAGATCCGTCTGAATGAGGCTCGAGGCGCTGGCCAGCGGATTGTTCAATTCATGCGCGATTCCGGCCGCGAGCTGGCCGATGGCGGCAAGGCTTTCCGACTGTATCAACTGTTCCTGGGTCCTTTCCTTTTCCAGCAGCGCTTTCTTGCGGCCGTTGATGAGCGTCTGCGTCATCACGCCGTAGATGATCACGAGGCTCACAATGAGCACCCGAGTCATGACCTGATCCGATGCGACGGAATCGACCGCCCAGTAGATCAGGACCATGACGATGGCTATGATGATGAGACCGTTGGCTTCAAACTTCCGGCGCAACGAAGATCCGTTTTGCATGAGGCTCCGCAGGCGACACCATGACTCGATCAGGCTTGACGTTGATGCGACCGGGAAATTCTTCGGGTCAGTCTTCAGTCACGAAATGACCGTTGAATTTGTCGCCGTCCCAATCCCCCCTGTACTTTTTGCCGTCCCAGAATATCAGGGTGCCCTCGCCGCAAATCTTGTTTTCTTCCCACGTCCCCTCATACCTTGAAGCATCGGGAAAGAAAAGAACTCCTTTGCCGTGCTGCATCCCGTTTTGCCATTCCCCGATATATTTTTTCCCGCCCGCAAAGATCATTTCTCCGCGGCCGTCCTTCATGCCATTTTCCCACTGGCCCGTATAGCGACTGCCGTCCGACAACAATTCGACGCCCTCTCCATCAGGCATGCCGTTCCGCCATTCTCCCGAATATTTATATTCATCCGATGGCAGGTGCATCGAACCCAGTTCATGGGGAAGGTCATCGGCCCACTGGCCGTCGTAATGCGTTCCATCCGGCCAGATAAACTTACCGCTGCCGCTGTAGGATCCCTTCTTGAACGAACCGCTGTATTCCGATCCGTCCTGATAGCTCAGAGTCCCTTCGCCTTCCAGAGGGATCTCCTCCCAGTGAAAGTCAACCAGCTTTTTGCCGTATGAATCGCGGAATGTCCTGTTCATCCGATTGCTCCCCGGGGATCAGCCGTCGATGTAACTGATCGAAACCAGTTTCTGATCGCCGCTGCTCAAGATCACGGCGTATCTCTTCCCGTTGGCCAGCGTCATCACCCCTTTGCCGCCGCGCATGACCAGCGTTCCCGGACCCTCGTACTGATCGTTTTTCCAATCGCCCATGGTCCGCTCACCGTCTGCCGTCGTCATGATTCCGGCGCCGTCCTTCTTGCCCGCCTTCCACTGGCCCGCGTATGCCGAACCATCCTTTCGGGTCAGGATGCCATGACCCTCGTAAAGACCCTTTTTCCATCCGCCGACGTATCTGTCTCCATCGGGATAGTTCATGATCCCCTGACCGTGCGGCAGCCCTTCTTTCAACTCCCCGGCGTATCGCCTTCCATCGGGGAAATCCGCGGTCTGCTGACCGTGATCCGCATCCTGAGCCGCCTGCTTCGGCTTTGGCGCGGCTTTTGCGTTCGCCAACGATTCGCGCTGCGCTTTGGCGTCGGCAGCCATTTGCATCAGCATCTGCTCGGTTCTGAAGCGGGCTTCCTCCGCGGCCTTTTTCCCCGCCGCACCCTTGGGGGCGCCACCGGCAGGTTTCTTCTTCACCTCTTCTTCGAGTCTTTTTTTGGCCTCCTCGACGGCTTTCAACCGAGCTTTTTCTTCCGCTTTACGATGAGCTTCTTCTTCAGCTTTCCTAAGAGCTTCTTCCTCGGCCTTAAGTCGAGCCTCCTCTTCGGCCTTTCTTCTCGCCTCTTCCTCGGCCCGCAGCCTGGCCTCTTCCTCCGCTTTGAGCCGTGCTTCTTCCTCAGCTCTAAGCCTTGCTTCCTCCTCGGCTTTCAGCCGAGCTTCGTCGTCCTTGGCCTTCCCTTCTTCCCATTCCCCTTCCAAACGGTTTCCATCCGGCCAGACATAAACGCCCTTTCCGTGCGGCAGGTTGTTTTGCCATTCTCCCGTATAGCTGCTTCCATCCGGCCACGTAAACGAACCCCGGCCATGAAGGAGCCCGTGGTAAAACTCTCCCTCGTAACGTCTGCCATCCGCCCAGGTGAACACCCCTTTCCCCTGATAGTCCCTGGCGTTGCCGCTGACGCTATACCTGTTTTCTTCCGAGAGTCCCCGAATCAGCATGGATCGTGACGATATGCTCCCATAGGTGCATGAACTGTCTGGAATTCCCTGATTGACAACCGCTATTTAGCCAGTGACGACCATATTTAAAACGAACTTCGATGTCAACAGAAAATAGACGGGCAATAAAAACCACTTGTTGGAAAGTTCCATCTCGTTTAGGATCGTACAGCCAACGGGATCAAATGTCAGGGGGCATTCAAGACAGGCAAAACGCCGAAGGGGAGATCCGCATGATCGTCAAGGCCCTCAGCAGCACCATCATCGGCATCGAGTCCCATTCCGTCCGTGTCGAGGTTGATCTTGCGCCCGGCCTCCCGCTGTTTTCCACGGTAGGCCTCCCTGACGTCGCCGTCCGCGAGAGCAAGGACAGGATCAAGGCCGCCATCAAGAACTCCGGGTATGCCTTCCCCGGCCACCATGTCACCGTGAACCTGGCCCCCGCCGACATCAAAAAAGAGGGAACGGCCTTCGATCTGCCGATTGCGGTAGCGCTGCTGGCCGCCCAGGACCTCCTTCCCGCCTCCTCGCTGACCGATTATCTCCTGCTCGGCGAACTTTCGCTGGACGGCAGCGTGAAGGGGATCCGCGGCGCGCTGCCCGCCGCGTTCGAAACGAAAGCCCTCGGCATCCGGGGAATCATTGTTCCCCGCGAAAACGCCGCAGAGGCGGCGCTGGTCGAGGGGATCGACGTGATCCCGGCGGATCGACTCTCCGAGGTGGTGGAGTTTCTCGGCGGCCGGAAGGAGATCGCGCCCGTCCGCGTAAACCTTGAAAATCTCTTCTCCCGGAGCCGAAATTATCCTTTTGATTTCCGTGATATCCGCGGGCAGGAGCAGGTAAAACGCGCGCTCGAGGTTGCCGCCGCGGGGGGGCATAACCTGATCATGATCGGTCCACCGGGATCCGGAAAAACCATGCTCGCCCAGCGGCTCGTGACGATCATCCCCGACCTCTCTCTTCCGGAAGCGATTGAAACAACGAAGATCTTTTCGGTCGCGGGGCTTCTGGACCGGAAGGAGGCCCTGTTGGGAACCCGGCCCTTCCGTGCACCGCACCACACGATCTCCGGCGCCGGCCTGGTCGGCGGCGGGCGCACCCCGAAACCGGGAGAGATCAGCCTCGCCCATCACGGGGTCCTTTTTTTGGACGAACTGCCTGAGTTCGGGAAAAACGCGCTCGAGGCGCTGCGGCAGCCGCTGGAGGATGGCCGGGTGACGATTACCCGCTCCTCCGTTACAGCCACATACCCCGCCCGTTTCATGTTGGTCGCGGCGATGAATCCCTGTCCCTGCGGATACCTGGGTGACCGGAGCCGCCCCTGCCGCTGCACCCCCCAACAGATCCGCCAGTACCAGGGGAGGATATCCGGCCCGCTGATGGATCGGATCGACATCCACATCGAAGTCCCTTCCGTCCGATACCGGGATCTGACGGGGCGGGAGACGGGGGAATCGTCCGCCGCCATCAAGGCCCGGATCGAACAGGCCAGAACCATACAGAAAAACCGTTTTGACGAGGATAAAACCCTGTTCAACGCGCGCATGAATGACCGGCAGATCCGGACCGCCTGCCCGCTCGACGAGGAGTCGCGACAGCTCATCGAGATGGCCGTCGACCGACTTGGCCTGAGCGCCCGCGCCTACACCCGGATCCTGAAGGTCGCCCGCACCATCGCGGACCTGGACGGCGGCGGCCCGATCCGTTCCTCTCATGTTGCAGAGGCCATCCAGTACAGGAGCCTGGACAGGCGAATCATTTAGAGGAGTTCCCCATGAGTTGTCCGATCGAAAAGATCGCGGAGTGGATCGTCGAGTCGCACAGAATCGTGGTATTCGTCGGCGCGGGCATGAGCACGGAGTCCGGCATTCCCGATTTTCGGAGTCCCGGGGGCGTATGGGACAGGTACGATCCGCAGGAATTCTATTATCAGCGGTTTCTGGAAAGCGAAACCGCCCGGGAGAAATACTGGCAGATGGCGACCGAGATGTACGAATCGATGAAAGAGGCCCGGCCCAACCCGGCGCATCTGGCCATCGCGGAGCTCGAGCGGCTCGGGAAACTCGACTGCCTGATTACACAGAACATCGACGGCCTCCACTTCAAGGCCGGCAACTCGGCGGACAAAGTGCTGGAGCTTCACGGCACCGCCATGCATGTGTCCTGTCTGGACTGTCACAAACGGTACGACCGGGATGCTGTTCAGGCCCGGATTGCTGCCGGAGACAAGGCCCCTCTCTGTGACGCGTGTGGAGGCCTCCTCAAACCGGCCACCATATCCTTCGGACAGGCCATGCCGGCGGCAGAAACGAAGGAGGCTTACGACCGCTCGGCCGCCTGCGACCTTTTTATCGTCATCGGATCGTCGCTGGTGGTCCAGCCCGCCGCCCAAATGCCGGTGGTCGCGAAACAAAACGGGGCCAAGCTCGTGATCATCAATCGCGAGGAGACAACCTGCGATACGATCGCGGACTGCGTTGTGCGAGCGCAGGCCGGTCCGACCATGGCGGCCGTGCTGGAGCGTGTGCGGGCGGCGCCGGCAAATCCATCGAGGAGCTGACCGGGCGGGTCGGCGGCTCGCTTCAAAGTCATTCGCCAAAGGAAGGCGTCGGCGGGATATTTCATCATGAGGATCCGGGAGAAAACGGAATGACAACCCGGGCTGAAATCCATAAAAAGATTGAAAAAAACGGCCTGATGGTCATCGCCGTCGCCAGCCTGCTGATCTACTGGACGATCGACACGATCTCGGGAGGTTCACTGGCCAACCGAATCCTGATCACGATTTTTATTCTGGTTTACGGGACATTGACCCAGTTTCTGCTCAACCGGCAGAAAGCGGTCACCGATTCCCTTCAGCAGGCGCGCAACGAACTGGCGCTGGCAAACGAACAACTGGTGCACGTCAACACAAAACTGGAGCTGGCCTACGCCTGGATGCGGGACAACCGGGACGAACTGAAGCAGCAGATGTATGAGGAGGATATCGGATTTCTGGTGGATCAGGATGGTCAGATTCAAGGGGTGACGGAGCGGGCCCTGCTGATGATCCAAAAGAAGCGGGACGCCGTCGCGGGCGCCGATCTGGTGCGACTGGCGCCCGAAAATGCCCGCGACGACTTCAGGCGTGAGTTGAGGGAGGCATGGAAAGGGATCTCTCATCATACGAGATGCAGGATCACCGTTCCGGAAGTCGGAGAGAAGGAATTGGACTTGAAGTTCACCCGGATCACCCTTTCCGGGAAAAGGCTGCTGCTGGTCATTTTGAACTGACAACCCGAAAGGTGACAACGAATGATGTTCCCCTGGCAGGAGCCGGGAGTTTCTTTGGGGCAGCCGCTGCATCGCCAGACAGGAGTCTGGAGTTTTATGCGGCCGAATCATCACAAGAAGCGATCTGTATGGACACGATCAGTGAAAAGGACAAGGAGAAAATGATGACAGTGGTCAAGATTATGCCGTGCCTCGACATGAAGGATGGCCGTGTGGTCAAGGGAATTCACTTTACCGGGCTGAAGGATGCCGGCGATCCGGTGGAAAATGCTGCGTTCTATCAGCGGGAAGGCGCCGATGAGCTGGCGATGCTCGATATTGCCGCCACCCTCGAAAACCGCAAGACGAGGCTCGAATGGGTCAAAAACGTCTCCGGGGTCATCAAAATGCCCCTGACCGTCGGCGGCGGCATATCCGGGCCGGCGGATATGGAGCTGCTGTTTGCCGCCGGGGCGGACAGGATCTCCATGAACAGTGCGGCGGTCAAGCGTCCGGCGCTGATCCGGGAGGCCGCGAAGCGGTTTGGTTCGGAAAGGATCACCGTGGCCGTTGATGCGCGCCGGAACGGCGCAATGCCGTCCGGGTTCGAGCTGGTGGTTTCGGGAGGCACGAAACCTGTGGGAAAAGACGCGGTGGAATGGGCAAAACAGTGCGAAGAATCCGGCGCGGGAGTGATCCTGCCGACCAGCATGGACGGCGACGGCACCCGGGCGGGATATGACCTGGAGTTTACCAAAGCGATCTCGGATGCGGTCAAGGCGCCGGTGGTGGCCTCCGGCGGGGCCGGGAAGCTGCAGGATTTTGCCGATGCGGTCCTGAAGGGCGGCGCCTCCATTTTGCTGGCCGCATCGGTGTTCCATTACCGGCTGCTGAGCATCCGGCAGGTCAAGGAACACCTGCGGAATCAGGGCATTGCGGTCCTTTTGTAATGCGGACTTGAAGCCCTTCTCACAATCCCATCGCGCGCATCCTGTCGATTTGCAGAAGCGATTTTCCCTTCCGATCCCCTGTCATAGGGGCCGCACGGCACAGAAGTCTTGATAGGAGGACCGTTTGGTGATAAAGAGTCAAACAGGGCTCAATATTTCACACTGTTTGCGTTGAAGGAGACAATATATGGAAATCAAAACGATTCAGGCTCCGCCTGAAAAAAGGAGATCGAAACCCACCGATGAATCCAAGCTGGGCTTCGGGAAGCTCGTCACCGATCACATGTTCACCATGCCCTGGCACATGGACAGGGGATGGCACGATCCGCTGATCGAACCCTACCGGCCGCTTCAACTCGATCCGACGGCGATGTGCTTCCACTACGCGCAGGAAATCTTCGAAGGGTTGAAGGCTTACCGGGGAAAGGACGGATCGCTGTTCCTGTTTCGGCCGATGGACAATATCCGGCGGATGAACGTTTCGGCGGAGAGGCTCTGCATGCCTCAGATCGACGAAAACCTGTTTCTGGAGGCCTTGAAGAAACTGATCCTGATCGATAAGGACTGGATCCCCCGCGGCCGCGGGACTTCTCTCTACATCCGTCCGACGATGATCGCGACGGAACCGGCCCTCGGCGTCCATCCGTCGAACCAGTACCTCTTTTTCATCATCGCGGGACCGGTCGGAGACTATTATCCCGAGGGGTTCGGCCCGACCAAGATCTTTGTCACGGAGGAATACTGCCGGTCCGTTCCCGGCGGAATCGGCTACTGCAAGGCCGGCGGAAACTACGCAGCAAGCCTTTATGCCAGTGAAATCGCGAAGAAAATGGGTTACACCCAGGTCCTCTGGCTCGATGCCGTCGAGAAGAAATACATCGAAGAGGTGGGGACGAGCAACATGTTCTTCCTGATCGGCGACGAGCTGATCACCGCCCCGCTGGCGGGGACGATCCTTCCCGGCATCACCCGCGACTCGGTCATCCGTCTCGCCAAGAGCTGGGGGATGACGGTCTCGGAACGAAGGCTTTCCATGGATGAGATCCTCGCAGCGAAGTCCGCCGGGACCCTCCGGGAGGCGTTCGCCTCGGGAACGGCCGCCATCGTTTCGCCGGTGGGTCAGATCTACTACCGCGGCACGGAACACGCCATCGGCAACGGAAAGGCGGGACCTCTGACGGAAAGGCTGTACAACGAGATCCTCCAGATCCAATACGGGATGAAGGACGACCCGTTCGGATGGAGGATGAAGGTCTCGGATTGAGCGGATCCAATATCCGATCTTTCCCTTAATCCGGGGGTTTGGAAAGGGAATCCACAGATGTGTGGAAAGAGCTGTGCATAAAGCTGTGGATAACTTCCGTAACTCTTCAAATGTTTCGATTTTCTACCGAATTGCACAAGAGACAGGCAGTCGATATGTCAATAAATATCAATAAGTTACAAAATCACAACGGGATCTCAGCCATTTACGGTGTTTTTTTTCGGGCTTGTACACCGTCGGAAAAAAATGTGCCTTTCTCGTATGTTAGACGAACCTTTTTTTTCGGCCTGAAAAAAGGCCTTTCCGGCCTCCGAACGGTGGGCCTTGCGATCCTCTTCTGGAGCGCATTTTGGGCCGCTCCGGCGGAGATCCTCGCCGAACCGCTCTCCCCGGAGCAGCTATCCGCCAAAATCCAGCAGAGCTACGACAAGACAAAAGATCTGAAGGCCCGCTTCATCCAGGAGATTACGATCCGGTCGATGAAGAAAACCGACCGGGAGGAGGGAACGGTCTGGATCAAGAATCCGAAGATGATGTTCTGGGATTATGCAAAACCAAAGGAAAAGAAGCTGGTCATGAACGCCAGGACGGCCTGGCTGTATGTCGCCGAAGACCGGATCGTCTATGTCCAGAAAGCGGACGACATCTACCAGTCGCGGACGGCCGTCAAGTTCCTCTCCGGCATCGGCAAGCTTTCCGATGATTTTCAGCTCCGTTTCGCAAAGGAAAGCCCTCAGGATGAGGAGGGAAACTACCTCCTCGACCTGACGGCGAAGGAAAAAGGGAACGGGATCGACCGGTTGCGCCTCACCGTGGACGGAAAATCCTTTCAGATCCTGGAATGCCGTTTCAGCGACGAGTATGGCAATACCACGCGCCTTCGGTTCAGCGATATCCAAATCAACACAGGCGTTTCCGATCAGTTTTTCACGTTCAAGCCGCCCGCCGGCGTCGAAGTGGTCCGCATGTCCCAGTAACCGGGATCGAACCGCAAAATGGAGACCCTCTCATGATCCGAATCGACTTCGAAAAAAACGAGTCCCCGGATGACGGCCGGGAATGGCTGGAAACGGACGGAGAGGGTGGGTACGCCTCCAGCACGCTGGAGAACCGCCACACGCGACGTTACCACGGGCTGTTCGTCCCCAATCTCAAACAGCCGGAAGGCAGGCATGTCCTGTTATCCAAACTGGAAGACTCCCTCGCCGCGGACGGGAAGGAGTTTTTCTTCAGTTCCCACCGCTATCCCGGCGTTCTCTTTCCCCCCGGTCCGCCGGTTCTGCAGGAATTCTCGCTGGACCTGTATCCCGGCTTTGCCTATCGGGCAGGCAGGGCGATTGTTAAAAAATCGATCTTGATGCCCCGCGGGAAGGGGGTTGTGCTGGTCCGTTACGACGTCGAGAGGTGTCAGGGCGGTGTGCTCCGGCTGAAACCGTTCCTCGCCTTCCGGGGCTACCACGATCTGGCCCGCGAAAATCCGTTCCTGCGGGACCGTGCGGAAGACATTGAAAACGGTTTCCGAATCGAACCTTACGACGGTATGCCGCCGCTCTTCCTTCAGACCTCCCGGTTTTCGCATTTCACGCCCTCGCCCGCGTGGTACAACCGTTTCCAATACACTGAAGAGGCCAAGCGGGGCTTCGACTGCGAGGAGGACCTTTTTCTCCCCGGGATTCTGGAGGTCCCGCTCGAGAGGAAATGCACGGTGATCCTCTCGGTCGGCTGCGATATCCCCCGCAAGAATCCGCCCGCGGTCTGGAAGACCGAGGTTGTCCGGCGGGGCCGCGATCGGACAGCCGACAAAAGACAGGCCAAAGGATTCGGGGACGAGGATCAGGGTCATGTTCTCACGCTGCTTTGCGCCGCCCGTTCATTTCTCATCACCACTCCGTCGGGAAAACCGGCCATCATCGCCGGATATCCCTGGTTCGGTAGCTGGGGACGGGACACGCTGATTGCGCTGCCCGGCCTCTGCTTCTGCACCGGCCGCATCGAAGAGGGGATCGAGATCCTGACGGAGATCGGCCGGCATGAAAAGGACGGTCTGCTGCCCAATTTCTTCTCCGCGGACGGCACACCCCAGGCATACAACAGCGTGGACGCCTCGCTCTGGTATTTCTGGGCCGTTCAGGAACTTCTGCGGACCACGGCGGACAAGTCCCTGATCCATAAGCGTTTCTGGCCTGTCATGCGGCGGATCATCCGGTCGTTCCTGGAGGGAACGGATTTCGGAATCGGTGTGGACGCCCAGGGGCTCCTCCGCGCCGGATACGACCGGACCGCGCTGACCTGGATGGACGCCCGGGTGGCAGGCGTCCCCGTCACGCCGCGGAACGGCTCCCCGGTTGAAATCAATGCGCTCTGGTACAACGCCCTTTGCTTTGCCCGCGACCGGTCGGCGGAATTCGGCGAACCCCTGTTTTTCGACTGCGACCTGTTGCCCCGCCTGCGCCGTTCGTTCCGGGAAACCTTCTGGAACCCTCGAAAAGCCTGTCTCGGCGATCTTTTGCAGGAGGGGCTTCTGGATACGGCGGTGCGGCCGAACCAGATTTTTGCCGTCTCTCTTCCCTTCTCTCCGCTCGGCCCGGCGGAACAGGCCGCCGTCGTCGGGAAGGTTCGGGAGAAGCTCCTCACCCCGTTTGGGCTTCGGACGCTTTCGCCCAAGGACCCGGCCTATCGCGGCCGATACCGGGGGGGACCGGCGGAGCGGGACGGCGCCTACCACCAGGGAACCGTCTGGCCGTGGCTCCTGGGCGCCTTCGGCGAAGCGGCGCTCCGCGTTGCCGATGACCGGGAACGCGAGAAGGAGAACCTCCGGCAATACCTCCGGACATTTCTCCGCCGACATCTGACCGAGGCGGGGATCGGCAGTGTTTCCGAGGTGTTCGACGGGGACGCGCCTCACAGTCCGGGCGGATGCATTGCCCAGGCCTGGAGCGTTGCCGAACTGATCCGCCTTTATTCGCTTCTCAGGACATAGGAGAGACGCCATGACCCTGCACATCCTGATGTTCGGCTGGGAATTTCCGCCCCGGATGAGCGGTGGTCTGGGAACGGCCTGTTACGGTCTGACAAAAGCGTTGACCGGCTTCGGTCATCGAATCACGTTCGTTCTGCCCCGGGACGGGGAGAGGAGCGCGGCCCCGTTTCTGGACCTCCGCTCTACCTCCGACATTCCCGTGTCCGAAGCGGACCGGGACCCGGCCATAGAGACGCTTCTGCGTCGTCTGACGTTTCGTCCCCTTCCCTCCCTGCTTCGCCCGTACCTGCGCCCGAGCCAATATCACGCCCTGTATCGGAAGCGGTCTTCCGAGGCGGCCGGCATTTATGGCCCGGACCTGATCGCGGAGGTGCTCCGATACAGCCGGGCCGGCGGCGTCCTCGCCCGCATTCTGTCCTTCGACATCATCCACGCCCATGACTGGATGACCATCCCCGCCGCTCTGCTGGCCCGCCGGATCAGCGGGCGGCCGCTGGTGCTCCACATCCACTCCCTCGAATACGACCGAAGCGGCGAGGCCGTCAACGAAGAGATCTGCGCGATCGAACGGGCAGGGCTGCAGAGGGCCGACCGGATCATCGCCGTAAGCCACCGGACAAAGCGGATGATCGCCGAACGCTATGGCGCCGACCCGCGGAAAATCTCCGTCATCCACAATGCCGTTTCGCAGGCGGAGGCCAAAGGGGCCCGCCGCGGCAAAGGGGACCGGGAACGGAAAACGGTCCTCTTTCTCGGCCGGGTGACGTTTCAGAAGGGACCCGACTATTTTGTCGAGGCGGCCTCCCTGGTCCTCAAGACCCTGCCCGACGTGACGTTTGTCATGGCCGGCGAGGGGGACATGATGAAGCAGATGGTCGAACGGGTGGCGGAGCTGGGGATCGGGGACCGCTTCCATTTCACCGGCTTCCTTCAGGGCGAGGAGATCGAACGGATCTTCTCCTTGAGCGATCTTTACGTCATGCCGAGCGTATCCGAGCCGTTCGGCATTTCTCCGCTCGAGGCGATGCTGTATGACGTTCCGGTGATCATCTCCCGGCAATCCGGCGTTTCCGAGATCCTCAGGCATGCGTTGAAGGTCGATTTCTGGGACGTCCGGGAGACGGCGGACAAAATCATCGCCGTTCTGAGACACCCCGCCCTTGCCCGCGTGATGACGACAAAGGCCCTCGACGAGATCCGGAGGATTCGCTGGGAAAACGTCGCGGAGAGGATCGAGTCCGTGTACCGGGGGCTGGTCCCCGAATAAATGCCGGGACGGATGACCCATCCGTTCCGATTTCATGATATGATACCGGAAGAGAGTGAAAGCGATCCATGCCGGAAGTCTGCCTTTATTTTCAGGTTCACCAGCCCCTTCGTCTGAGGAGATACTCCTTCTTCGACATCGGCCGTATCCACGACTACGACGATGAAGCGGAAAACCGGCGGATCCTGAATCGCGTCGCCGAAAAATGCTATCTCCCCGCCGGAAAGCTGCTGCTCGAGCTGATCGGGGAATACGGCGGGGCCTTCCGGTTTGCCTTTTCCATTTCGGGACTTTTCCTCGACCAGATCGAGCGGCGCCGGCCGGATGTTCTGGAGGGTTTCCAGCGCCTTGCCGAGACGGGTTGTGTCGAGTTCCTCAACGAAACCGACAGCCACTCCCTCGCCTTTCTTTTTTCGCCGCGCGAGTTTGAGGCCCAGGTCCTCCGACACCGGGAGCGGATCCGCTCCCTCTTCGGGCAGGCAGGGACAACCTTCCGCCACACGGAACTGATCTACAGCGACGCGCTGGCGGCGGCAGTGGAAGGGATGGGCTATCGGGCGATGCTCGCCGAGGGAACCGAAAAAATCCTCGGCCGGCGCAGCCCCAACGCAGTCTACCGTCCGGCCTGCTGCAAGAAACTGAAGCTTCTGCTGAGGAACTATCGTCTGTCGGACGATGTGGCCTTTCGTTTCAACGACCGGAATTGGGCCGAGTATCCGCTGACAGCGGCCAAATACGCCCATTGGATCCACCGGATCCGCCGGGAAGATGCGGTCGTCAACCTCTTCATGGACTACGAAACGATCGGCGAGCACCAGTGGCGTGAGACCGGGATCTTCGACTTTTTCCGGGCGCTGCCCGGCGAAATCCTGCGCCATGAGGATTTTCGCTTCCGGACCCCCGCGGAGGCGGCGGCCTCCCATGACGCCGCGGGCGAAATCCGTTCCCCGTCCTTCATATCCTGGGCGGATGACGAGCGGGACACGACGGCCTGGCTCGGCAACGCCATGCAGCAGGACGCCGCCCGCAAGCTCTACGATCTGGAGCCGGCGGTCCGCAGGCGGAAGGACCCAAGAACCCTCCGGAACTGGCGGATGCTGCAGACATCCGACCATTTTTACTACATCTGCACAAAGTGGTTTTCCGACGGCGATGTACACCGTTATTTCAGCCCATACGAATCCCCTTATGAGGCGTACATCAATTACATGAACATCCTCGATGATTTTTCCCGATCCGTAAAATATGAGAAGGAGCGCAAACATGAAGGAAGCAAAGGGACACTACCTGTTTGAGGTGAGTTGGGAGATCTGCAACAAGGTCGGCGGGATCTACACCGTCATTACCAGCAAACTGCCTGAAGCGACAAAGGCCTTCGGCGAGCGGTACTTCGCCCTCGGCCCGGACCTCAAGACCAACCCCGATTTCGAGGAGACGGACGAGGCGTGCTGGAACGATGTGCGGGAAGGGGTGGCCATCAAGGAGATCCCCTGCCGGTTCGGCCGCTGGAAGGTCCCCGGCAGGCCCAAGGCGATTCTCGTCGGCTTCGGCAAAAAGTACAACCAGGACCAGCTCCTTTTCCAGATCTGGGAGGACTACGGCGTCGACTCCGTCGCCGGGGGATGGGATTACGTGGAGCCGGTCATGTTCAGCTATGCGGCCGGCGAGGTGATCGAGACGATCTACAATATCGTCGTCCGTCCCCAGGGGCGGCACGCCGTCGCCCAGTTCCACGAGTGGATGTCGGGGGCGGGTCTGCTGGGCCTCAAAAAGCGGGTCCCGGAGATCGGCACCGTCTTCACCACACACGCCACGATGCTCGGCAGAACGCTCGCATCATCGGGAATGGACATCTACACGGCGATGGAGAACATCTCGCCGCAGCGGGAGGCCAGCGCCCACAACATCACGGCAAAATGTTCGATGGAAACGGCCGCGGCCCGCGAAGCGGACTGTTTCACCACGGTCAGCGAGATCACCGCCACCGAGGCCAAAAGCTTCCTCGGGCGCGCGCCGGACCTGATCACCCCGAACGGCCTCGACATGGAATACATCCCCGATCTTGCGGCCGACCGCACCGAGGCCCTGAAGTCGCGGGAAAAACTGCTTGCCGCGGCGGCCCGTTTCCTGGGCAGGGAGGTTCCCGCCGACGCCACGATCATGATGATCTCCGGGCGGGGCGAATTCCACAACAAGGGGGTCGATCTTTTCCTGGAAGCCCTCGGCCGCCTGAACGGGGAAATGCAGACGGATCAGAGCGTCCTCGTCTATCTGTTTGTCCTGAGCGGATACACGGACCTGATCCCCTCCCTCAAGAGCGACAAGGTCCCGCCCGACCCGACGAATCCGCCCATCTCCACGCACCGGTTGCAGAACGAGGCGTTCGATCCCATCCTGCAAACCTGCGAGCGTCTGGGCCTTCGAAATCTTCCCCAGAACCGGGTCCAGGTCGTCTTCATTCCGGCCTACCTGAACGGATACGACGGTCTGCTGAATATCCCCTACTATGAGGCCCTTGCCGGCTGCGATCTGGGGGTTTTCCCCTCCTATTACGAACCCTGGGGGTATACCCCCCTGGAGAGCGCGGCCTACGCCGTTCCGACACTCACGACGGATCAGGCCGGTTTCGGTCTCTGGGCGCAGAAGGTGGCGGGCGACTGCAACGGGATCATCCTGCTCAGGCGCAGGGGACAGCCCCCGGAGGTGATCACGGAAAACATGCGCGGCATCTTTCAGGATTTCCTCGGCCGGAACCCGGATGAACTGCAATGCATGCGCGTCAACGCCCGCACCGTCGCCGGCCGGGCCAACTGGAAGGATTTCTTTCAGAGCTACCGGAAAGCATACAGCCACGCGCTGTCGGCCTCCAAAGAGCGCACGGAGAAGTTCGCCGGGGAGGAACTGAAGGCCGAGCTCAAGTACACCTTTGCCGGGGCGGTTTCCGTCTCCCCCCATTTCCGGACCTTTACGGCGGTCGCCAACCTCCCGCCGCAAATCGAACGTCTCCGCGAGCTGGCCCACAACCTCTGGTGGGCGTGGAATCCGCTTGCGCGCGAACTCTTTTCCGCATTGGACCCCAAGCTGTGGGCGGGGATCGGCAACAATCCCGTCCGGATGCTGGAAACCGTCTCCCGCAAGCGCCTCCTGGAGGCCTCGGAGAATGCCAGCTACCTGAACCTCTACCGGCAGATCCTGGATCAGTTCGACCGCTACATGGGGGACCGGAATCCGTCGCCGCTGATCGGACCCATCAATGGCCTGAAATGGCCGCAGCCGGTCGCCTACTTCTCCACCGAATACGGCCTTCACGATTGTCTCCCCATATACTCCGGCGGTCTCGGCACCCTCTCGGGCGACCACCTGAAAACGGCGAGCGACCTGAACATCCCCCTCGTCGGCATCGGGCTTCTCTACAAGAGCGGTTTTTTCAAACAGACGATCGACCGGAACGGGCGGCAAATCGCGGAGTATGCGGAAAACGATTTCTCCAGCATGCCGCTGGAAATCGTGCGGGATGACCGCGGAAACGCGGTGCAGATCTCCCTGGACCTTCCCGGGAGGACGCTCTTTGCGAACATCTGGGAGATCCACGTGGGGCGCGTCTCCCTCTACCTGCTGGACACCGACACCTCGCGAAACACGCCTCAGGACCGGAGGATCACGGAACGCCTCTACTGCGCCGAACCGAGGACGAGGATCGAGCAGGAGATTCTGCTCGGGATGGGAGGCGTCCGGCTTCTCAAAAAGCTGGGAATCCGCCCCCATGTCTATCACATCAACGAGGGGCACTCCGCCTTCATGCTCTTCGAGCGGATCGGTTCGCTGATGAAGGAGGAGGGGCTCTCCCTCGACGAGGCCGCGGAAGTCGTCCGCGGGAGCACGGTCTTTACGACCCACACCCCGGTGGAGGCCGGAAACGAGCGGTTCAGCCGGGAGCTGATGGAATACTATTTCTCGAATTTCGTGAAGTGGACGGGAATCTCCTGGTCCCAGTTCTGGGAGCTGGGAAGGAAGGAGAGCGACGAGGGGAAATCCTTTTTCATGACGATCCTCGCACTGAAGATGTCCCACAAAAGCAACGCCGTCAGCCGCGTTCACGGGCAGGTTTCCCGCCGGATGTGGCGCGAGGTCTGGAAGGGATTCGACGAATCGGACATCCCGATCGGCCACATCACCAACGGCGCCCATGTGCTCTCCTACATCGCCCCCCGGATGAAAACGCTGCTGGACATCTACCTCGGGCTGGACTGGGACCGGCACATCACCGATCCCGAACGCTGGGCGCGCATCCAGGACATCCCCGACACCGCCCTCTGGCGGACCCGGTATGAACTCAAGCAGAAGCTGATCGACTTCCTGCGGGAGGACCTCTCCCGGAACTGGGGCAAGTACGGCTATTCGAAAACCTGGCAGGAGGAGCTCTTCGCGAGGTTCAACCCGGCGGGGCTGATCATCGGCTTTGCCCGGCGCTTCGCCCCCTACAAGCGGGCGAACATGATTCTGTCCGACCTGGACCGGCTGGACCGCATCCTGAATCACCCGACCCGGCCCGTCCACATTGTCTTTGCCGGCAAGGCCCATCCGAACGACGAGATGGGGAAAGACCTGCTCAAAAAGGTGACCGATGCCTGCCGGGACGACCGGTTCCGGGGAAAGATCTTCTTCGTCGAGGGATACGACATCCGCATCGCCCGCCATCTCGTCCAGGGGGTGGATGTCTGGCTGAACAATCCGCGGCGGCCGCTGGAAGCGAGCGGCACGAGCGGCGAAAAGGTGGTGGCCAACGGCGTCCTCAACCTCAGCGTCTCCGACGGCTGGTGGGTCGAAGGATACGACGGAACAAACGGCTGGACCATCGGACCCGTCGTGAAGGGGCTCCGCGAAGAGACGGGGAACGCCGACGAGGAGGATGCCCAATCCCTTTACGCGCTTCTGGAAAACAGCGTAATCCCGCTTTTCTATGACCGGGAAATGTCGGGCATCCCCGATAAGTGGATCGCCACGATCAAACGGTCGATGCAGACGCTCGTCCCCCGCTTCAACACGGATCGGATGCTCATCGAATATTTCCGCGATCTCTATCTCCCCACGTCGCGGCGGGAGCATCAGCTCCACGAGAACTCCTATCGCATGGCGCGGGAGCTGGCCGACTGGAAAAGGAAGATCCCGATGAGATTCTCCTCCCTGCGGCTGATCGAGGTGATCATCGAGGGAATCCACGGGGACACGATCCTCGTGGAGCAGCCTTTCGACGTCAGTGTCCGGATCGATCCGGGAAAGCTGGAGCCGGAGGAAATCCTCGCCGAGCTCGTGATCGGCCGGAAGGACGGCAGCGGCTTCGTCGAACCGCCGGAGTATATTCCGCTCGTGCCGGCCGGACGGGATGCGGACGGCGTCCTGACCTTCTCCGTCTCCCACACGATCCGACACAGCGGCGCATACGCATACGGCATACGGGTTCTTCCGTTCCATTCGCATCTGGCAACCAAGCAGGAAACGGGGCTGATCTACTGGGGGTAAGCCGACCCCGTTTCCCCCCCCCAGGCGTGCAGCGGCAGGATTGGATCCGAACGTCACCCGAGGCCGCCCGGTTCCCGAAGAGACGGACGTTCGCGTGACGGCGTGCCGCTACCGCCGGTGGATGAACCAGAGGATCAGCGTCAAAATGAGGCTGACCAGGATGCTCGTCGTGAGCGGAAAGTAGAAGGAGGCGTTTTTCCCCCGCCAGAAGAAATCCCCGGGAAGCCTCCCGAACCAGGGGATCTTTCCGGCGAAAACCAGGACCAGACCGATTCCCGCGATCACGAGGCCGATCACCAGCAGAATGCGGCCGATCCCGGACAAGTCAAGCATTGTCCCCGCCTCCCATGGATTCCCAGGCAAAAGGTTTTTCCAGATCGAAATCCGGTTTGAGCGCCCGGTCGTCGACCTCCTGCACATGGATCTGTTCGAACCCCAGATCGAGCGCCTCGTTCACGACCTGTTCATACTCCGCCTTCGTCACCCGCCGGCCGAGAAGCGGGTCGCCGGCAACCGCCGGAACCGGCGTGTATTGGGCCATCAGGCTCAGCGGAACCATCGGGGAGATGTGCTCCCGAATGGCGCGGAGGACCGCCAGGCTGTTGTCCACATTCCCCGGCAACACGAGATGGCGGACCAGCACGCCGCGGCGGGCGATGCCGTTTTCGGTCTCGAGGTCGTCGCCGACCTGGCGGACCATCTCCCGCAAGGAGGACAGCGCATGACGCGGGTAGTCGGGAACACCGGAAAATCGAGCCCCCGTCTCCGGTAAGCCATATTTGAAATCGGGCAGGTAGATATCGACCATCCCCGCCAGCAGACGGACGATCTTTTCGCGCTCATACCCTCCGCAGTTGAAGACGAGCGGAACACGAAGCCCCCTCTCCCGGGCGGCCAAAAGCGCCGCCATGATCCCCGCCAGGTGAGGCGTCGGCGTCACCGGCTCGACGTTATGGCACCCCTGCGCCTCGAGATCCAGCATGATTCCGGCCAGCGCCTCGACGGTGACCGGCCTGCCCGCCGTGGAGCGGCTGATCTGATCATTCTGGCAGTAGACGCACCCCAGGTTGCAGGAGGAAAAGAAGATCGTTCCCGCGCCGCAGCTTCCGGAAAGCGGCGGTTCCTCGCCATGGTGGGGAAGCGCGGAATGGATCACCATCCCGGCATCGAGGCGGCAGAAACCCCGCTCCCCGATCGACCGGTCCACCCGGCACATCCGCGGGCAGAGAACGCACCGCTTGAGGATTTTCTCAAGGATCTCCATTGGAAAACGGTTCAACGACCTGCTGCAGCCGACCGCCGGCGATCAGCTCCAGAAACTCCTCGCCCAGCGGGGCGGACAATTCGACCACCTTCCGCCAGTTTGCGATCCGCAACGCCGGATCGTCGACGAAGGTTTCGAAATCGCCGCGGTCCGGAATCCGGCCGCCCGGAAGGCCCGCTACAAAATCCTCGGACGGATAGACCATGATGACGGAGTCGAGAAAACCGTCCTGCGGGCGGCGGCTCCCGATCCTCTTGTCCATCCAGCCGGGAATGATCCGTTCCTGATGGTGGAAAAAAAGCGTCAACCCGCCGTTTCGCGTCCGATAATCCTGGTTGATGTGGTAGTCGATCAGACCGCCGTCGCGATAGACGCCGTTCGGGGCATCGAAAATGTCCCTGATGCCCGCGACGACAAGGGGAATTGCGCCCGAGGAGGTCACGGCAGGCTTGAAATTGACCTCGCCCAGCGGGAAAAAGCGGCCACGAAAACCCTTCCGCAAACAGAAATCCGGCGGCTGCGGTCCGCAATAGAAAACGATCCGTTCGGAAAAGAGATGGATCAGGGCCGGGTGCAGGAAATTGGCCAGCAGACCGAGAAGGAAACCCGTTTTCTGCACCCACGGCGTTTCGGAGGCAGTCAAATGTTTCGCCCGGCAGGTCAGGACCGCCAGGCGATAGGGTTTGCAGGCGAGGGCAAAGGGAAGGGCGTCGTCGTCGATATAGCTGTCGATGATCTCCGTCAGGGATCGGCGGATGGTTTCCGGCGTGTCGTTCCGCCCGTACGTCGCGGCAATGTACGCCTCCATCAGCGTTCGGTAGCTCTTCTCCGCCTCCGGCTGCAGCCAGGCAGCGAAGCGCCAGGCCCCTGCGGACGCGCCTACGAGCCAGACCGGCTGACGTTTGCCCAGGGAGCCCTCCCGGATCAGCGTCAGGTCAAAACCGCTCGCAACCAGCCAGCGGGGACCGCCCGCCGGACCGAAGTAGGTCGCAATCCGGTCGAGGCTGAACCTGCCCGCACGGATGAGCTCATAGGCCGCTTTGCCCGCCCTGACACGGATATTTCCGCCGCTCATTTTCCCTCCGGGCCTGATCTCCCGTCGCGTATCCGTCCGGTCCGTCAACGCCGCCCCGGGTCGGACGACCCTTCAACCGTTCCGATGGAGCTTCGGCGAATGACCTTGACACGGCCGGAGGCGTCCTGTAGATTGACGCCGCCCGCTTCAGTTGGGCGGTTTTATACGAATCGAGACGGAATTGTCAACGCATAATGTCGGCTTCATGCCGAGGCCTGCCGACGCTCGAAATTCCGTCTGTATGGGGGAGCCTGCATCATGACCGATATCGCCATGCAGATGACGGAGCTGGGCCGGAACGCCCGGCAGGCCGCCGCCGTTCTCGCCCGCACCCCGACCAGCCTCAAGAACCGGACGCTCACCGCTATGGCGGACGCGCTGATCCGGGATGGAGGGCCGCTGATCCGGGAAAACGAAAAAGATCTGACCCGCGCGCGGGACCTTGGCCTCTCCCCGGCGATGATCGACCGGCTGACGCTCACCGAGGCGTCCATCGCGGGGATCGCGAGCGGCCTTGCCGAGGTGGCCGCCCTGCCCGATCCCGTGGGCAAGGTCCTTTCGATGTGGCGGCGGCCGAACGGGCTGCTGGTCGGCCGGATGCGCATCCCGCTCGGGGTGATCGGCATCATTTACGAATCGCGGCCGAACGTCACGGCCGACGCGGCCGCCCTTTGCCTGAAGTCGGGGAATGCGGTGATCCTCCGCGGCGGCTCGGAGGCGATCCACTCCAACCTCGCCATCGCCCGGATCCTTCAGCAGCAACTCCGGAATCTCGCCCTGCCGGAGACGGCGATCCAGATCGTTCCGTTCACCGACCGGAAAGCCGTCCACGAACTGCTCCAGTTGGAGGAGTTCATCGACGTCATCATCCCGCGCGGCGGGGAGGAGCTGATCCGCGCCGTGGTCCGGGACTCCAAGATTCCGGTGATCAAGCATTACAAGGGGGTCTGCCACCTTTTTGTCGACGAGAGCGCCGACCTCGAGATGGCCGTCCGGATCTGCATAAATGCCAAGACGCAGCGGCCCGGCGTGTGCAACGCCCTGGAGACGCTCCTCGTCCACGAAGCGGTCGCCGGCGCCTTTCTGCCGTCCGCGGCGGGAAAACTCCGCGAGGCCGGGGTCTCGATCCGCGGCTGCGAGAAGACACGGGCAATCCTGCCGGAGGCGGAACCCGCGGTTGAAGAGGACTGGTACCGGGAATACCTCGACCTCGTCCTCGCTATCCGCGTGGTCCGCGATCTCGACGAGGCGATCGCCCACATCGGGAAGTACGGCTCCCTCCACACCGAGGCGATCGTGACGGAGAACTACGGCAGGGCGCAGCGCTTCCTGCAGGAGGTCAACTCGTCCACGGTTCTCGTCAACGCCTCCACACGCTTCAGCGACGGATTCGAACTGGGGCTGGGGGCGGAGATCGGCATCAGCACGACCAAACTCCACGCCTTCGGGCCGATGGGACTCGAAGAGCTGACCACAACCAAGTTCATCATCTACGGAAACGGGCAGATCAGAACATGAAATGGGGCTTGTTCGGAGGCACGTTCGATCCGATCCACATCGGCCATTTGCGATGCGCCTCAGAGATGCTGGAGATCTGCGGCCTGAGCCGGATCCTTTTTGTCCCGGCGGCGCGTCCGCCGCACAAGCCAAACGCCGAAATCACCCCTTTCCGCCACCGTGAACGGATGATCCGTCTGGCCATCGAGGGGAATCCCGCCTTCTCCTTCTCGGACCTCGAAAACCGCAGGGAAAACAGTTCCTACTCCATCGACACCGTGGAGCACATCCTGCACAGGCGACGTTCGAAAGGATTCGAGTTGCACTTCATCTGCGGCCAGGACGCCTTCCACGAGATTCGGACCTGGAAGGATTGGGAAAGGCTCCTGCTGATGTGCCACTTCGCCGTCATGACCCGCCCCGGCTACGGCTGCCGGAAACTCGACGAGATCCTCGGCGCGGAATTCGCTTCCCGTTTCACCCATGACGCGGAAACCGGCAGTTTTTGCGGACCGACGGGCCGGAGGATCTCCTTTTGCGAAGTCACCTTTCTGGACATCTCCTCGAGCAACATCCGCAAACGGGTAAGGAACGGAAGAGACATCCGTTACCTGGTGCCGGATGAGGTTCGCCGGTACATCGCAAGACATTCCCTCTATAAATATAGAAATAGAAACGGCCTCTTACTGCCGTGAAACCTGGGAAAGTGCACCCATGTCCAGAAACACCGATATTGTGATCCTGTCGAAACCGTTTCTCGCCTTCCTCTACCGGTTCATCCGGGCCTACGCATGGACATTCCGACTGGAAGTGGAGAACGAAGCCCCCTGGATGGCGCATCTTCAAAACGGCGGCCGGGTGATTCTTTGCACCTGGCACCAGCAGTTTTTCGCCGCCATCCGCCATTTTCAAAACTACCGCGCCCATCGGCCGGGACTGATGATCTCGCGCAGCAAGGACGGCGAGATCATCGCCTCCGTCGCCAAACGCACCGGCTGGGAACCGGTGCGGGGCTCCTCCTCGCGCGGAGGCATAGAGGCCATGAGAGAGCTGATTGAGATCCTCCGGCGGACCCGGCTGGCCGGTCATATCGTCGACGGCCCTCGGGGACCCGCAGGTGTCGTCAAAAACGGGCTGATCCGGATTGCGCACGCCGCCGATGCGGTGATCGTTCCGTTTTACGTTTCCGCGGACCGGGCCTGGTATTTCAAAAGCTGGGACCGCTTCATGCTGCCCAAACCCTTCTCGCGGGTTCGTCTGTATTTCGGCGAGATGATTCGGCTGGAGGCCACCGAGGATGAGGCGGAATTTGAGGCGCAGCGCGCTGCGGTGGAACAAACCATGCTCCGGGGTTTTCAGGGAAAGCTCCCAAAATCGCCGGACCTGCCTCCCTCTGCTCAGATCAACGGAACGCAAACGGATCCAAAACGAGGCTGACCCGAACGGTAATACGCAATTGAAAACAGCCGCATGAACGCCATTCCTTCCGATGCCGCCACTATCATATTGTTACGCCCCTGTCCGGACGCGACGGTCGGAGAGATCGAGGTCCTGATGGTCCTGAGGAACCGAAAGAGTCATTTTGTTCCTGGCTATTTCGTGTTCCCCGGCGGTGTTCTCGATCCTGAAGATTATGAGCCCGGCATTGAACGTTTTATTCGAGGCATCAACCGGGAACAGGCCGCGCGCGTCCTTCACGATATGTCGGACCCCCGGAAGGCCATCGGGGCTTGGGTTGCGGCCATCCGGGAGACTTTCGAGGAGACCGGGGTTCTCATCGCCGAGAGGAAAGACGGTTCGCCGGTTTCTATCGAAACGACGAAGGAACGGGAGCGCTTCGGCCGATACCGAAGCGCGCTGATCCGAAGGGGATGCACATTTACGCAGATGCTGGAAGCCGAAAATATCGTTCTTTCCGTCGACCCTCTCCACTATTTCTCGCACTGGATCACGCCCGAACCACTGCCCCGGCGCTATGACGTGCGGTTCTTCGCGGCGGCCGCCCCGAAGGGGCAGTCGGTCGCACACGACGGGATCGAACTGACGGGGCATATCTGGCTGAGACCGTCCCTGGCGCTTGAGGACTACGAGAGAGGCCAAATGGGGATGGTCCTGCCCCAGCTCATGACCCTCGCGGAAATCTCCCGATTCAAGACGGTCGGGGAGGTTCTTGCCTTCGCGAAGCAGCGCGATGTTTCAGCCACCTTGACCAGGATCCGGCGCATCGACGGCAGGGATGTCGAGGTCATGCCCGACGGAACCCCTTTCGGCAAGCGCCCTCCCGTGTATCCGTAAAGTCCCTGGCCCAAACATAAAACGTGACCGATATAAAATGGACGCCTGGGCCGACGGTCTCGAATATGTTCGGCCATTCCGACCCGTTCGGGGTGACGCCTTTTAGGCCATGGCCGGCAGCCGATTTCAGATGGAGCCGTTTGTTCAGGACTGAGAAAAAATCTCAGCCAACTCCTTAGGATTTTTGAGCATACAATAGTGGTCGGAATCGAGTTCACAATAAGACCAGTTGGAATCCCCTGTCTTTGTATAGATCCAATTTCCACCTTCGGCTTGTTTTCTAAAATTCCGGGCAATACCCTTCGTCATCTCCAAAAACTGGCTATGGACACAATGAATGTATGTTTTGGGGATTTTATGAATGGTGGCTTGATCGAAGAAAAGACGCTCCGTAAAGGGGGGCCATTTGGGAACACCGAATTTTCCTGGATCAATCCCGGCTAAATGAAAAATATCAAAAAGCGATTGACCGTTTTCCGGAATGGAAGAATCGATGTAGATCAATCTTGCGATTTTTTCAGGGAGGGTGTTTGCGACACCGGTAATCACAAAACTGGCATAACTGTGCCCGACCAGGCAAACATCTCGGACTTTACATGCGTCTATCATACCGCACACTTCGGATATGTGACCGCTCAGGGTAGAGTGTTCGGGATCCGACAATGTAATGGCATCGGTTCGCCGACCATGCGATTCCAGCACGGCACGAACATCATTCCAATCGTCTTTTTTACGTTTGCCTCCAGGCACAAAAAGATAATGTGCCATCTTCAAATCCTCCGTGTTGGCCGCCCACCCGTTTGAGACGGCATTCAATGATCCATCGGGATTGGAAATTGCCCAACGTAAACGATTCAGAGGGATTTTTCGGGGCCGTCCGCTACAGCAGGATCTCAAGGTCCTCCAGCGGATACGCGGCGCAGGAGTGGATATAGCCGAACTGCCTGTCGGACTTGCGCAGCAGTACGCCCGCCGGCTGGAAGACCCGTCCGGAGACGAGCTTGATGCGGCACAGGCTGCACTCGCCGGACCGGCAGAGGGATGGAAGAATCGTGCCGTTTCGTTCCAGCGAATTCAGCAGAGGTTCCCCGGCAAGGGCATGGATCTCTCCGCCGCCCCGAATCCGGACGGTGAAGGCCGTATCCTTGTTGACATCAGGCGGCCATCCCGGGTTGCGCGTGATGTCGGGCGCGGGTCCGTACATTTCCCGGCGGATTTTGTGGCGGGGGATCCCCAGCCCGTCCAGCTCGGCCAGGCAAAAGTCATACATGGCCGGAGGGCCGCACAGGTAATAGGTTCGCCCCCCCGTCTCGCCCATGACCTCCTTCATGAGGGCTCCCGTGATCAAGCCCTTTGCGCCTTCGTATCGAGGGGAGGGGGTTTCGATCACCGGCACGTAGGTCACGCGGCGAAAGCGCCGGGAGATCCGGAGCAGCTCCTCGTGGAAGAGGATGTCCGTGTCGCTCCGATTGCCGTAGAAGAGGCAGATTGTGCGGTCCAGGCCGCATTCCACCACCTCCCGGATCATGCTCATGAAAGGGGTGATGCCGCTCCCCCCGGCAATGAACACCGATGTCCGGTCATGGATGAGGGGGTTGAAGCAGAAGGAACCCGAAGGCGCCGATGTTTCGATCGTGTCGTCCGGCTTGATGCGGTTCAGAAGATGGGGCGCGACGAATCCGTTTTCCACATTCCGGACGGTGATGTCGTAATAGCCCCTCTGGTTGGGAGGGGAAGAGAGGCTGTAGGGCCGGGACGTGCGGACGGGACCGATGTCCGCAACGACGGAGAGGTACTGCCCGGCCTGGAAGGGGGGCAGATACCCCTCTGGCGAAACCAGCCGCAACGTCTTGGCGGTGGGCGTTTCATCCAGAATGTCGCCGACCCTAAGCAGCAGGCGGCTCGGATGCAGGCGGTCGATGAAGGACCGGATCTTGCCCCCCTCATCCGTGTAGTCGAGACCGTATTTCCTGCAGATCTCCCGCTCCCGGACAACCCGGTCATACCCCTCGATGCTCTGCAAGATGTCCCGCTTCATGGCCTGACCTCCTGAGCCTTCATGTCCCTGAGGAGCGCCCGGGCCGCCTGAACCCCCGACGTCAGGGTCGGCTGGTAACCGGGCTGGCCGTACCAGGCGCCGGCACAATAAAGCCCTTTGAGGGGCGGTTTGGGAGAACGGAAGAAGGAGGAGTCCTTCACGTGCTGCTCGAATCCGTAAGGGCTCCCGCCCGGCTGGGCCAGATAGCGCAGATGGGTCAGCGGGGTGGCGATCTCGATCTCTTCGATCTGCTCCCGGAAACCCGGGAAATGGGCCTCGACGCGCCGGAGGATCTGGTCGGCGCATCGGTACTTCTCGGCGGCATACCGCTCGGGCGGGACCTGCAGCCAGGGCTCGGCATACTTCATGGCCACGATGGCGCACTGGCACGCGCCCGGCGGTGAAAAGCCGGGGTCGGCTACATCGTAGCACGACAGGATGAGGGAGCTTTCATCGCAGGAGAGAATTTTGCTCCGTGCGAAATCCCGGTCGAAATCCGTGCCGGCGCAGATGAAGTTCGTGGCCTCGGCAATGCCGACGGTCCGGGGTTCGCAGCGGAGCCCGGCAAAAACCGTGAAGAAGGATGTGCTGTAGGCGCTCCCCTTCAGCTCCTCCAGCGCAGCTTGGGGACAGTTCTCCCGGCCGATCAGCTCCAGAAACGTCGTGATGGGGGAGGCGTTCGAAAGGACATAATCGGCCCTGATCTCCTCCCCGTGCTCCGTGACGACCCCGCGGACGGCCCCGTCCCGGACGACGATCTTCTCGGCTCCGCAGTTGAACCGGACATGCCCCCCGTTTCCCAGGAAGGAATCCACGATGGCGTTCGAGAGGGCCTGGGATCCGCCCCGGATATGGCCGGGCTTCAGCTCGATGTACGCGAACAGCAGGGCCGCCATGTCGCTGAAGGAAAGCAGCCTGGGCGGCAGGCCCATGTAGCACCAGTAGATGCTGACCGCGAGCTTCAGCAGGGGGTCTGTAAAATGTTCATCCAGTACGCTCTGGGTATCCCGGAAGGCGTATTTGAAATAGAGCGGATACTTCTCGGGCGTGACCTCCGGGTCCTTCATGTAAAAGGCGGCGATCACCTCGCTGAAGAAGCGGTAGACCAGATCGAAGAACCGGCCGATGTTCTCCCGTTCGGCGGGGAAACGGCTCTGCAGGGCCTCGATCACGCCCGCCTTGTCCGCCGGGAGGACCAGGTCCATCCTGCCGGGGACCATGATCCGGTAGAGATCCGCCATCCGGACAAACTCGATCTTCCCGACCACGCCGAGGCTCTGCAGGACCGCCTGGAGGGGCCCGGGGAATTCGGGCGTGCCGATCCCGCTGAGCTGATGGAGGGAGACCTCGAATTCAAAGCGGCCGCGGCAGAAGCTGGTGGCGCACCCCCCGGGGATGTTGTGCCTCTCCAGCAGCAGGACCCGGGCGCCCTTCCGGGCGAGGGTGGCGGCGGCCGTCAGTCCAGCGTTTCCGGCGCCGATCACGACAACATCATACTCTGCAGCCATGGCTCGCTCCTTCACATGCATTCCGCCCGTCCGCGCCCCCGCAGCGGCGTCCCGCCCCGCCGGTCTCCCGGTCGCGCCGCCTTCAGCGTCCCTTGAACCGGGGTTTCCGCTTTTCCATGAAGGCCGCAACGGCCTCCAGCAAGTCTTCGCTGGGGATCGCCGCGGCGTTTTTCTGGGCCACATAGGCCAGGCTTTGGGAAATGCCGTGGTCCCGCGTGTGGTTGAGGACATCCTTGACGCCCTGGACGGCCAGCGGCGGATTGTCTGCGATCTCTCCGGCCAGCCGACGCGCCTCGGCAAGGAGGGCCTCCCGGTCCTCCGCCAGATGCGTGATGAAGCCCATCCGCAAGGCCTCCTCGGCGGTGAAATTGCGGCCCGTCAGGGCCAACTCCCGGCAGAGGCCGTAGCCGATCAGGCTGGGGAGGCGCTGGAGGGTGCCGAGGTCCGCCACGATGCCGATCTTCGTCTCCCGGACGGAAAAGACGGCATCCCGGGTGGCCAGGCGGATGTCGCAGGCGCTGGTCACGTCGATGCCGCCGCCGATGCAGTAGCCGTGGATGGCGGCGATGACGGGCACGCGGCACCGGTCGATGACCCCGCTGGATCTCTGCAGCTCCAGTATTCGCCGCCGGAGCCGCTCGCGGCTGAAAGCGGAACCGTCCCCGAGGATTTCCGGCCCGGCATCGGCCAGATCGAGCCCCACGGTAAAGCAGGGCCCTTCCGCCCGGATGATAACGACGCGGATTTCCGGGTCCGCGTCGATGGAGGCAAAGGCCGGCACCAGGGCGTCAAAGAAGGCCAGAGGCATCCGGTTGCGCACCTCCGGACGGTTGAGGATCAGCCAGAGGATGGGACCTTCCCTCTCCGCTTTGAAAAAACGTTCATCGATCATCATCCCGCATCCTTTCACACGTTCATTCGAAAAAGATCGGTTTTCTCGGCTTCATCGGTTCCAAATGGATTCAAAAGGCCGGTTTTGATGGGGCGAGAATACGGAAAAGGAACCTGCGAGTCAATGAGATTTTATACGAAATCGATTGACACACCCCCGCCACATCATTTAGAGTTTTCCCGCAGTGCCACGATCCTTCACGAGAAACCAACCGCCCGCTGCCGTTGGTCGGCAGCCCGTCCGGTGTAATGCAGAGAGATTTTTGACCTGTTTTCTTCTTTTTGACTTCTGCCCCGGGGCACGGGAAAAATCCCGCCGGGTCTCAGAGAAATTGTGAAAAGGAGGAGAATCATGGCATTCGACAGGATCTGGCACCGGTCTTACGCCCCCGGGGTTCCCCCGGAAATCATACCGGAAAAGATCACCATGGCGGAGGTCCTCCACCGGAGCGCCGAGCGCTACGCCGACCGGACGGCCTTTTATTTCATGGGCCGGAGGATCACCTATCGGGAGTTGGAAAAACTGGTCAACCGCTTCACCCGCGCGCTGGAGGAGCTGGGGGTCCGTCCCGGGGACAAGGTGGCCATGCTGCTGCCCAACCTCCCGCAGCTCATCATCGCCAACCTTGCCGCCTACCATCTGGGCGCCGTCACGGTGATGAACAATCCCCTCTACCAGGAACGCGAGCTGGCCTACCAGCTCAACGATTCCGATTCCCGCTGGCTGATCTGTCTGGATCTCCTGCTGCCCCGGGCCCTGAAGCTGAGGGTGGAGACGAAGATCGAGGCCATTGTCGCCTGCCACATCAACGACTGCCTCCCGTTCCCCAAAAAGCAGCTCTACCCACTCGTGAAAAAGAAGATGTACCGCAAGGTCGCGCCTGAACCCGGGGTGTTTCTGTTTATGGATCTCATGGCGCGTCAACCGGACGGACCCGTGGCCAGCCATGCCCGCTGGGAGGACCTGGCGGCCCTCCTCTATACCGGAGGCACCACGGGGGTGAGCAAGGGGGCCATGCTGACCCATGCCCACATCTCCACGGTCATCCAGCAGTTCAGCGCCTGGTTCCCCGACCTCCGGGACGCCCCGGAGACCCTGATGGGGGTCTACCCCATCTTTCACTCCGCCGGCTATTCCGTCAGCCAGAATCTCACCATCCTGAACGGCTGGACGAGCATCGTGGTCCCCCGCCCCGAGCCTGGGTTCATCGTCGAGATGCTGAAGGCGTGCAGGCCGTCCTTTCTTCCCGGCGTGCCCACCATCTTCGTGGGGCTCCTCGGCCGGGAGGATTTTCGCTCCATGGATCTGTCGTTCATCAAGGGATTTTTCGCCGGCGCCGCGCCGCTGGCGCCGGACACCGTGAAGCAGCTCATGGACCTGACGGGGAAGGGAATCTACGACGTTTATGGCCTGACGGAAAACGTGGCCTTTGCCGTGGCGACCCCGTGGAAGGGCAAGGCCAAGGCCGGGACCGTGGGCGTCCCGCTGCCGAACACGGACCTGAAGATCGTCGACCTGGAAACGGGCGAAAAGGAACTGCCGCCGGGCGAGTCGGGGGAGATCTGCATCAAGGGGCCGCAGGTCATGACGGGGTATTACAAGAAGCCCGAGGAGACGGACAAGGTTCTCAGGGACGGGTGGCTCTATACCGGCGATATCGGATTCCTCGATGAGGACGGCCACCTGACGATCGTGGACCGGAAGAAGGACCTGATCGTGGCCGGCGGGTACAACGTTTATCCCAAGGAGATTGACGAGGTCCTGTTTGACCATCCCAAGATCCTGGAGGCCTGCGCCATCGGCATCCCCGATCCCTACCGGGGAGAAACGGTCAAGGCGTTTATCGTCGTGAAGCCCGGGGAAACCCTGACCGAAGAGGAGATCACCCGGCACTGCAGGGAAAGACTGGCGGCCTACAAGGTGCCCAAAGCCATCGCTTTTTTAGACAGCCTTCCCAAAAGCGCCGTGGGCAAGATCCTCCGGAGGGAGCTCCGGGCAAGAGAAATGACGCAACAGGGCCAGATGGCGCAGACGTAACGCCGCGCAACGGCGGGCCGGCAAACGGATATGGCCGCCTTATGCGACCGGGCCGAAGATTCCGGAAAAATGAAGGCTCCCGCCGAAAGCGAACAAGTCTGCCCCAGGGCTCGGGATCCCCGAGACCAAACGGTACCCGATAGAAAGGAGAAGCCGGCATGAGCGAAGCAAAAACTTACCGGACATTGATGTTTTCCGAGAACGCCCCCGGGGTAGGCCTGGTTCGGCTGAACCGGCCGGAACAGCTCAACGCGATCGATGTTCCCATGGTGGACGAACTCACCGATCTTTTCGCCTCCCTCTCCCAAAACGAAGCCATCCACGTCGTGATCCTCACGGGGGAAGGCCGAGGCTTCTGTTCCGGGGCGGACCTCCGGGAGGTGGTCTCCCCGGCGAACCAGGCGGCCTTCGCCGATCCCGAAAGTTTTCTCCGCCTGGCGCAGGAGCGTTACGCGTCCCTGATCCTCGGCCTGCGGAACCTTCCGCAGCCCGTCATCGCCGCGGTGAACGGCCCCGCCGCCGGGGCCGGGTTTGCGCTGGCGCTGGCGAGCGACGTCCGGATCGCTTCCCCCGAGGCCTACTTCGTGGCATCCTTCATCAACATCGGTCTGTCCGGCGGTGAGCTGGGGACCTCCTATTTCCTCCCCCGGCTGGTGGGTCTGTCGCGTGCCTCCGAGATCCTTTTGACGGGCCGGAAGGTTTCCGCGGCCGAGGCCGAAGGGATGGGCCTCGTAAACCGGGTCGTCCCCCGGGAGACCCTGCTCGACGAGGCCGTGGCGCTGGCCTGCAAAATGACCGGAAAAAGCGTCGGAGGATTGAAGCTGACCAAGCGGGTCCTCGAACGCAATATCGACGCGCCGTCCCTGGCAGCCGCGGTGGACTTGGAAAACCGCAACCAGGCGATGCTGGTGTTTTCCGGGGATTTCGGCAGGCTCATCGTGCCCTTTGCCAAGACCCCCCGCCCGGGTCAGAGGGAAGGATAGGGATCTCAGCCTTGACGGGATCTTCCGGAATGAAGGAAAAAGCCCCTCACGCTTCGGGCGAAAGGGGCTTTTTATCGGACCGATCCTCAGACTCAGGCTGCGATGACTCGTCTGGATTTTTTCTTCAGCCGGCTGATCTGACGCCGCAGCAGGGCGGCCTTCTTGCGTTCCTTCGATTCCATCGCCTGCGACTTCAGGAGTTTCAATTCCCGGATTCTGGTTTTCAGCTCCGGTTTGGTCATTTTGATCTTGACCGCCTGTTTCTTTTTGGCAACGGGTTTTTCATCCTTGATTCCCCGGGCCTCCTTGATCAGCGCAACGAGTTCCTCCTTCTTCATGTCATGGATCGCCTTTTCGTGGGGAATCTCCTTGGCGATCTCCCGCAATTCCTTGACGGTCAACTTGTCGAGCTGCTTTTCACCCGGTTCCTTCTTGGTGGTTTCTTCCGCCATCGCGCATTGACCTCCTTGGTTTTTATTTTGGGAGACTTTTTATACCACGACGTCTTTTGCCGTTCAACACCGCGAAAATCAATCAGGATGATCACGCAACGATCTTCCGGCTTTTCGCCCGGTAAGGAGTTCCGGAACGGCGCTTTGCGGCCAGCGGCTCAGGACGCCGGAACAAAGAACGGCGCGTGGTTCGACGTGAAGAAAGGGGGATCCCGCCGGAGGATCGCCGCGACCGCCGGGTGCCTCTTGAATTCCCGTTCC
The DNA here is from genome assembly GCA_040765725.1 of Syntrophales bacterium. Taxonomy (GTDB): domain Bacteria; phylum Desulfobacterota; class Syntrophia; order Syntrophales; family UBA5619; genus UBA5619. The sequence continues at coordinate 18,522 of JAXGRQ010000012.1, read as the reverse complement.
AGGAAGCGTCGGACCTCACCCCGGTTCCATCCCTGCGGATGCGCAAAGGGCCGGTACAGGGAAAGATCGCCCGGGTAAAATTCTCCCGAAGCGAATTCCCGCGTTTCGGGGCCGTATGCCGGAAGGTTGAAAATCGCAAGGTTCAAAAAGCCGATCTCTTCGGCATGCTCCACGGTGAAGGCTAGTGTCCGGGCGGCCGCCGCGGGCGTCTCCGCGGGCGTTCCGAAGAGCAGATAGACATAGGTCGAGATTCCCGCCGCCTTGAGGCTCTTCAGGGCCGCCGCCGCTGTCCGCACGTCGATCCCCTTGTTGAGGGAGGCCAAAACCCCGGGATCGCCCGATTCGATGCCCAGCTTCAGCATGACGCACCCCGAGTTCCGCAGTTTTCCGCAGAACCCGGGATCCGCGAGGCAGGGCAAAATCCGGGTGAACCCGTACCACGGCGCTCCGGGCGGGTCCGCGGCCAGCGCGGCGAGCAGCGAGGGGCTGAGCGCATTGTCCAGCAGATGGATCAGCGCCGGTTCCGTTTCGCGGACCAGGATGCGGAGTTCCTTCGTGACCTGCTCGGGCGGAAGCGGGAGGTATGGATTCCGCTCGGCCCGCTCCGGGCAAAAGGCGCAGCGCCGCCACCAGCAGCCGCTGGAGGCGCTGTACGGGAGGACCGTCCCCGGCGACAGGTAGTCGGCCGGTGAAATGGCTCGAATGTCCGGCGGATCCGGCCGACCGTCGCCATCAAGACCGAGGAGATTCAGCAGCGGGGCCTCTCCCGGACCGGCAATCAGATCGTCCACGAGACCCTCGAAAGGGGCCTTCCAGCCCGGCCGCCTCATCCAGGAGGTGACCAGTCCCCCGCCCAGGATGATCCGGATCCCGGGAAACGTCCGCCGGAGAAAGCCGGCCATCGCGAAGGTCGTCAGGGCCTGGCTCAGGTAATTCAGGGAGAAGCCGGCGTGCGATACAGGGAATTCGGACAGAAGCATCGGAAGTCGCGCGCGGAACCATGGATAAAAAGGGTTGCCCTCAGGGGCCGCGGCGCTTTGCAGCAGATCGGCGCTCCGGACGGGCGAGAGCCTTTCATCCTCATAATCGGCAAGGCTCAGACGAACGCCGAAGGGCCGCGCCGCCGTTGCGAGGAGGCGGCTCAGATCCTTCACCGCGCGCCGGTAGCGATCGGGATTTCGGTAGAGCTCCCCGGAACGGAGTGCGGACAGATTCGCGGAAAGATGTTTGGCCGATCTTCGCGTCCAGGCGTCGGTTCCGGGATTTTGGGGATCCGCCGACGACTGAGCGGCCATCTTCATCAGCCGCTTCTGGCCCTCCAGATTGGCGTCCCAGATTCGGAAGGCCACACCGTGACGCCGAAGCGTCCCGGCCAGCCGCGCCGGCCCTCCCGGAGCCTCGCAGGCCTTCGCCGTCGGCGGGTGGATGAGGAGGATTCCTTTTTTCATTCGCGCTCAACCCCCGCCTGGGCATCGAACACATACAAAGAGATAGGAAAATCGCCTCATGCATCGAGACCTTTGAATAACACCGTTTCTGCGCTCATTCCCGCGCAGGCGGAATCCGGAAGCTCTTGAAAAGCATGGATCCCCGTTTTCACGGGAATGACAAATGGCCAAGGTTCGAGAGAAATTCAAAGGTCTCGCATCATGAAAAAGCCAGAATGGAAACGCGGCGATTCGCGAATATCCCGGCGCCGACGTCAAACCGGATACCGGCAAGGTCATGTTTACGCTTTGCGGCTAATCGACAAACGCGACGGCCCGCACCCAACCCGCGCCTGCCCTCTCGACCTTCACCGGAAACGCACAGACCTGAAAACCGAAGGGCGGAAGCTGTTCCAGGTTGGTGAGCCACTCCAGGATGCACATCCCCCGTTCACCGGCGGCCCTGTGCCCCTGCAGGTACTTCCCCTTGACCCCCTGCTTCAATTCGGCAAGCATCACCCGGGGCGGGCGGTCCCAGCAGAACGAATCGATGCCGACCAGTCGCACCCCTTGATCCGCCAGCCACAGCGTTGCCTCCCGTGTGACCCCCGGATTCATCAACTCGCAATCGGGCCGGCCGTAATGGACGGACGCGCCGGTCTGAATCAGCACGATGTCCATCGGCCGGATGACATAGGCGATTTTCTGCACGGCCTGCCGCACATCGGCGGCGCTGATTTCCTCGGCCGGCCGCTTTCCCCGGAGGTCCAGCTTCACCCCGGGGCCGCAACACCACTCCAGCGGGACCTCGTCCACCGTCATGGCCTTCTTCCCGTCGACCGTCGCGGTGTAATGCCAAGGTGCGTCAAAATGGGTCCCGCAGTGCGTGCTGAGAGAATTCACCTCCTCCATTGCGTTTGCCCGTCCCCCGAGGTCTTCGATGGCGATGCCGTGCGTTTCGGAGAGCCGTTGCCCCCGGGTCCGGTGATCCGTGTAGCGGATCGACGCGGGCATCGCAAAATCCCCCCCGTCCCTCAACGGAAGACTGAGATCGATGATGCGGCGGTCTTTGGCAGGCAACATGGAGTCTCCTTTCGATATCCGGCACGGACGCGGTTCATCCGGATCCGGTGCGCCGGAGACCAAAACCTGTTTATGGCAGGATCCTAAAACAGATCCGCCGGCATGTCAATTGCGGCCCGACACTGTTTTGCGGCCCGGCGTCGGAACATTTCTCGATTCATTCTCGATGCGTATGTGGTATGATTCGACATCCTTCAGCCGGTCAACAAGCCGGACAGGATCGGCAACCGAAATACGGTTGAGGCAGCCGTATCATTCCGCGGTCGGCCGCGGCGGATATGGACGCATCCGGCCCCGGTTCACGGGCGCCGTTCACAGGGGGCAAGGGTTCCTATGGCAAAGCGTGGCGCACCCCGCTTTCCTCTTCGATCGGCCGCGTTTTCACGGGCATCCCTGATCGACTGCGGGAAGTTTTTCCTGCTGGCAGGTCTCGCCGTTTGGATTCTGGCCCTGGGAACCCGGGAGATGGGCTACCACTGGCAATGGTACCGCATCCCCCGTTTTCTCTTCACGACGGATGGCGGCGCATGGACGGCCGGACCGCTCCTCCAGGGTCTCGGGGTCACGCTGGAAATCTCCGCCCTCTCCCTCCTCTGCACACTGATCCTCGGCCTGACGACCGCCCTCTTCCGGCTTTCCGATTCCTTCAGTGCCCGGGCGATCGCCCGGGGCTACCTGGAGCTGATCCGCAATACGCCGCTTCTGATCCAGATCTTTTTCGTCTATTTTGTCGTGGCGCCGGTCCTGAACATCGGCGCCTTCGCCTCCGCGATTCTGGCGCTCAGCCTGTTCGAGGGCGCCTACGCCGCCGAGATCCTCCGGGCGGGAATCGTCTCGCTCCACCGGGGTCAGTGGGAGGCCGCACACAGCCTGGGGCTTGGCGCCTTCGACACCTACCGCGACGTGATCCTGCCGCAGGCAATCCGCCGCGTACTGCCCCCTCTGGCCGGACAGGGGATCTCGCTGATCAAGGACTCCTCGCTGGTCAGCACGATCGCCATCTACGAGCTCACCATGCAGGGGCAGAGGATCGTAGCGGAAACCTTTCTCGCGTTCGAGATCTGGTTTACCGTGGCGGCCATCTATCTGATCCTGACCTTCGGCCTTTCGCTCGTCGTGCACATGTTGGAACGCCGGATGGCCGGCTTCCCCCTTCGGGGGGCGGGAGGGGTCGCATGAACGCGGACGATCGGATCGTCGAGACCACCGAGATCTGCAAGACGTTCCCCGGCGGCGTGGTCGCGCTGGATCGTTTCACGCTTTCGGTCCGGAGGGGAGAGGTCGTCGTCATCATCGGTCCGTCGGGTTCGGGGAAGTCCACCTTCCTCCGCTGCCTCAACGGCCTGGAGGAGATCGACAGCGGTTCCATCGTGATCGACGGGATACCGCTGGATCATCACCGGAAAAACCGTCTGCAGATCCGCCGGGAGGTCGGAATGGTTTTCCAGTCGTTCAACCTCTTCCCGCACATCACGGTCCGGGAGAACATCGACCTTGCGCAGATCCGCGTCCGGAAGAGGAGCCGCGAGGAAGCCGCGGGGGTCACGATGGGTCTTCTTGCAAAGGTGGGGATCTCGGAGAAGGCGGACCGCTTGCCCCACGAGCTTTCGGGCGGACAACAGCAGCGGGTGGCGATCGCCCGGGCGCTGGCCGTGAATCCGAAGGTGATGCTCTTCGACGAGGCGACCAGCGCGCTCGACCCGGAGATGATCGGTGAGGTCCTCGACGTCATGCGGACACTGGCGGCGGAAGGGATGACGATGATCGTCGTGACCCACGAGATGGGGTTCGCGCGGGAAGCCGGCGACCGGGTGGTCTTCATGGAAAACGGACGGATCATCGAGGAGGATGACACGGAGCGTTTTTTCGCCTCTCCGCGCGAGGAGAGGACACGGGCATTCCTCAGCCAGATTTTATGAAAGGAGACAAATCATGAGAAAAAGGCTTCTATGGATCGGAATCCTGCTGATGGCGGGTTTCGCCCTGTTCGCCGCGCCGGAGGGGATCGCCCAGAGCGCCCCGGCAGCCACGGAGAGCATGCTGGAGCAGGTCATGAAGCGCGGCGTGCTCCGGGTGGGGATGTCCACCTTCGTCCCGTGGGCGATGCAGGACAAAGCGGGAAATTTCATCGGTTTCGAAATCGATGTCGCCAACCGGCTCGCGCGGGAGATGGGGGTTCAGGCGGAATTCATCCCGACAAAATGGTCGGGGATCATCCCTGCATTGCTGACGGGAAAGTTCGACATCATCATCGGCGGGATGGGAATCCGGCCGGAGCGAAATCTGAAGGTCAATTTTTCGATCCCTTACGACTACACGGGCATGTCTCTGGTCGCCCACAGGAAGCTGGCCGCCGGCTTCAAAAAACTCGGCGACTTCAACCAGGCCAATGTCTCCATCGCCGCCCGGACGGGAACCACCGCCGCCGCGGCGGCCAAGCAATGGATGCCGAAGGCGAAACTGCGCCTGTTCGACGACGAGTCCCAGGCGATTCAGGAGCTGCTGCTGGGGCGGGTCCACGCCGTCGTGGCATCGGCGCCGCTTCCCGCCTTCCAGGCCATTGCCAATTCGGAAAAGTTGTTCATGCCGCTCGCCGGGGACTTCACGCGCGAGCCGATCGGGTTCGCGATCCGGAAGGGAGACCCCGACAGCCTGAACTTCCTCGACAACTGGATCCGCGTGTCAGAGGCCGAAGGCTGGCTGAAGGAACGCAAACACTACTGGTTTGAAACGAAGGACTGGGAAAAACGGATCAAGTGATCGGGAGGAATGCAGTGGGTAAGGCCAGGGTCCGTTTCACATTGCTGGACGCGGCTCTCATCGCCCTGATTCTGGCCGCCGGGGCGTATCTCGTCCGGCGGATCGGCGGGGAAATGGACTACCGCTGGCAGTGGCCCGTGATTTTCGGCTACCTCGTTCGACCGGACGGCGGATCATGGGTTGCGGGATCCCTCGCACAGGGATTTCTGACGACAATCAAGCTGAGCCTCTGGGCCACGCTGCTGGCCTCGATTCTGGGCGTCGTCATGGGGATCATGCGGGTGAGTCGGCATCTCTTCCGCCGCCTGATCGCCGGGAGTTATGTAGAGCTGGTCCGAAACCTGCCGCCGCTCGTTCTTGTCTTTATCGTCTATTTTTTCATCGGCGAGAGGATCATGACCGCCTTCGGGGTGGAGGAGCTGATCCGTTCGGCCTCGCCGGAAACGCAATCGGTCCTGGCGGCGATCTTCGTCCCGCCGGCGCGCCTTCCCGGCTTTTTCGCGGGACTGGCAACACTGGTCCTGTACGAGGCGGCCTACATCACCGAGATCGTCCGGGCCGGCATCGAATCGATCGAAAAAGGCCAGTGGGAGGCCGCCCACGCCCTCGGGCTGTCCCGACGGCAGCAACTGCTGGACGTGATCCTGCCGCAGGCCCTTCGGCGGATCCTGCCGGCCCTGGCCGGCCAGATCATCTCGACGATCAAGGACTCCGCCATCGTCTCGGTCATCTCCATCCCGGAACTCACCTTCCAGGGGCTGGAGATCATGTCCGCCACCTATCTGACCTTTGAGGTCTGGATCACGATTACCATTCTCTATTTTGTGCTGACGTTTGGCGTTTCCCTCGGCGTCCGGCGTCTGGAAAACGCCTGGCGGTACTGAAGTGCAACAAGGAGGAACGGATATGCGAAAAGCGGAAAGGGAAATCACGGACAGGGCCGTCATTCGGTCCATCATGCAGGAGGCGCAGGTCTGCCGGATCGGGCTGTCCGACGACGGGATGCCCTATGTGGTGCCGATGAATTTCGGCCTGGGGGAAAACTGCCTCTATCTCCACTGCGCAGCGGAGGGGCGGAAGCTCGACATCCTCCGGCGGAACAACCGGGTCTGCTTCGAGATGGACATCCTGCGGGAATTGTACCGGCATGGGCCGGGCTGCGGCTGCAGCGCCCGCTTCGACAGCGTCATCGGCTTCGGTCGGGCGATCCTCGTGGAGGATCTCGCCGAAAAGCGCGCCGCCCTCGATCGGCTCATGGAACACTACGGAGCCGAAGGCCCCTTTTCCTATGCCGCGCAAATTTTCGACAAAACGACGATCCTCCGGATCGACATCGAGAATGTGACGGGCAAGCACCACGATTAGCCTCGTTGAAATGGTTTTACCCATCACTATCCCGGTCACTTCCGTAATGGAGGGCTTCGATTCCGTCATTGACGGCTTCCGGCTTGTTCGATATAAGCCGAGACAAAAGTCAGGGTTGAACGGTTCGTAGAGGTTTAAAAACGGTCCGGCAAAATTGTCGGATGCCACTTTCAAGAAGGAGGGTTTTGCGATGAAACGATGGGGAATGGTCAGCCTGATTCTGGTCTTATCCGTGTTTTTCACCGTCAGCGCCGCGCCGGCGCAAGAGACGCTGAACGCCTATTCCATCTGGCCGGAAAACTGGGCCCGGCCGATGTTCCAGGAATTCGAAAAGGCGACGGGCATCAAGGTGAATTTCATCCGCTTCTCCTCCGGCGAGGCCCTGGCCCGGGTCATCGCCGAGAAGAACAACCCCCGTGTGGACGTTCTGTTCGGGGGCCCGGTGGAAACCCACATCGCCGGGATCAAGGAAAACGTCTTTGAACCCTACAAGCCGCCGGTTTACGCTGAGCTGGCCCCCCGTTTCAAGGATCCCAATGCCTACTGGGTGGGGATCGCCGACGATCCGCTGGTCTTCATGAGCAACAACAAGTTCCTCAAGGAAAAGGGCCTGAAGCCGCCGGCCTCCTGGGACGACCTGCTCCATCCCGCCTACAAGGGGATGATCCAAATGGCCGACGCCCGGACGTCGGGAACAGCCGTCACGCGCATTTTCTCGATCCTCGAGGTGAACGGCCGCAATGAAGACAAGGCCTTCGAATACATGAGGAAACTCCGCCAGAACGTCCAGGTCTACACGAAAAGCGGCGGCGGCGGGACAATCCCGGTCGGCCTCGCCCAGGCGGGGGCGGGAATCTTCTTCATCGTGGACGCGCTGAAGACCCGGCAGGAAGGGTACGACGTGGCAATCTCTTTCCCGAAAGAGGGGATCGGAACCTCCGTCGAAGCAATCGCCCTGCTCAAGGGGGCAAAGAACCCCGCGGTCGGGAAAAAACTGATCGACTGGGCCGCCAGTCCGGCGATGCAGAACTTCTATGCCCAGTACAAGATCAACTTCATTCCGGCCCATCCGGCGGTGAAGACCGAGGCGGGCCTGGCCGAGATCATCAAGGGCGCCAAGATCTTTCCGATCGACGAGGCGTGGGCGGGCCAGAACCGCAAGCGGATCGTGGAGCGCTGGATCAAGGATGTCCTGCCCTAAGGGGAGGAGACGGAAGCGGAAAAAGATCCTGAGCCCTGACGGAAGTACTGCTCTCCCGTAAAGAAAGAGACGGATTATGCCTGACGCCATCGCCGTTGCCTCGCTGAACCCGTCGGACCGTTTCCGGCGGATGCTCAGGGATCCGCTTCTGCTGTCCATCCTGATCATCCTCTGGGCGCTGCTGCTTCTCTTCATCCTTTTCCCGCTCGCGAGCCTTCTCATCCGGACGTTCACGGACGAGGGAAGGTTCTCGCTCTCCGGGGTCATCGGAATCCTTGCCGATCCGATGCAGCGTCAGGCTCTCTGGAACAGCCTCCTTCTCGGGGGGCTTGTCGGCCTGTGCGGGACGGTTCTGGGATTTCTCTTTGCCTATACGGCCGTTCGGACGAACCTCTCCCGGGGATGGGTCCTCTTTCTCGACGCGGCCATTATCCTGCCGCTGATTTCCCCCCCCTTTACGACGGCGATCGCGATGATCTTCTCCTTCGGCCCCCGTGGACTGATTACCTACGATCTCCTCGGGATCTCGGGATTCTCAATCTACGGCCTGCACAGCACGCTCTTCTCCGAGACGATCACCTTCTTCCCGATCGCCTACCTGACGCTCAAGGCGATCCTCGCGGGGATCGACCCGACCGTGGAGGACATGGCCTTCAGCCTGGGAAGCTCGCGCTGGCGGGTCTTCCGGACGGTGACGCTGCCGCTGACCGTGCCGGGGATTGCGAATGCCTTTCTGCTGCTGTTCGCGGCGTCGCTGGCCGATTTCGCCACGCCGCTGATCCTGGCGGGAAACAGCTTTCCGATCCTGCCGACCCAGGCCTACCTCCAGATCACGGGGATGTTCGACCTCAAGGGCGGCGCGGTCCTCTCCTTTGTCCTGCTGGTTCCGGCCTTCGCGGTTTTTCTGCTCCAGCGGTTCTGGGTCAGCCGCAAGTATTACGTGACGATCACCGGGAAGGTCGGCGCGAAAACGGAGATCAAAAGCGTCCCGCCCTGGATGCGCCGCGTGCTGCTCGTCGTCTGCCTTCTGATTTCGGCCTCGATCCTCTATTTCTACGTTCTTCTCTTCTATGCGTCGATCGTCAAGGCCTTCGGCGCCGACTTCACGGTCACCTGGAAGCATTACCACGTCGTCTTCACCGAGGGGCTGCAGGCGATCCGCGATACGCTGATCATCGCGGGGATCGGGATGCCGCTCGGAGGGATCTACAGCGTCGTCGTCGGGTACCTGGTCTGCAAGAAGGATTTCATCTCCCGCCGGACGATGGAGATCGTCTCGATGATCAACTACTCTCTGCCGGGGACCATCGTCGGCATCGCGTACCTGCTGGTCTTCAACGACCCGCCGATCATGCTGACCGGGACGGCGATCATCATCATCGCATGCTACGTCTTCCGCTACGGCCCGACCGGCATCCGGACGACCGTGGCGATCCTGCAGCAGATCGACCCGTCGATCGAGGAGGCCTCCTTCAGCCTCGGGGCAAATTCCGGAACAACCTTCCGGCGGATCACCATGCCGCTGATCCTGCCGGCCTTCTTCGCGGGGCTCGGCGTCGTCTTCATCCGGTCGATGACGGCGATCAGCGCCACGATCTTCCTCATCTCGATCAACTGGACGCTGATCACCGTCCGGATCCTCGAAAAGATGACCGAACTCGAACTCGGCGTGGCGGCCGCTTTCTCGATCCTCGTGGTGGTCATCGTTTTTGTCGTGATCGGGGCAATCAGCCTGTTCCTGCGTCTCTTCCGGCAGCCGGGGGCGCCGGAGATGGCCAACATCCTTGGAGGGTAGCCATTCATGGAAGCGGTCCGCATCCGTCTCGAGCAGATTCAAAAAACGTTCCTTCACCGGATCAAGGGGGAGGTCACGGCGGTCGACAACGTCAGCCTGGAGGTCGCGCCGGGGGAGTTTCTCACGCTGCTGGGCCCTTCGGGCTGCGGGAAAACGACGACGCTCCGGATGATCGCGGGTTTCGAGAGGCCGGACCGGGGGCGCGTCTTCATCGGGGAGGAGGATGTCACCGACCTGATGGCGAACCGGCGGAACATCGGTTTCGTCTTCCAGAACTACGCCCTTTTCCCGCACCTGTCGGTGTTTGAGAATGTGGCTTACGGGTTGAAGGTCCAGGGGAAAAACCCCGCGGACATCGGCCGGGAGGTGTCCCGCGTGCTGGAACTGGTCGGTTTGGCCGGTTACGAGCGTCAATTCCCGCACCAGCTCTCCGGCGGGGAGCAGCAGCGGGTCGCCCTCGCCCGGGCGGTCGTCATCGAGCCCCGGGTGCTGCTCTTCGACGAGCCGCTTTCCAACCTGGACGCAAAACTCCGCGTCTACATGCGGGACGAAATCCGCCGCCTCCAGAAGGCGTTGGAGATCACGGCGGTTTACGTGACGCACGACCAGGAGGAGGCCATGGCGATCTCGGATCACATCGCCGTGATGAACGAAGGCAGGATCGTCCAGATCGGGACGGCGGAAGAACTCTACCTGAAACCCGGCGAGGCCTTCGTGGCCCAGTTCATCGGCCGGATCAATACGCTTCCGGCCGAGGTCCTTGCTCTCCGGGGCGGCACGGCAACCCTCTCGCTGCTCGGCCGCACCTTCGAGGTGGCGGCCCCCCCGAACGGTCTCTCCGCAGGCGACACGATCCAGGTGTTCATCCGCCCGGAGGCGGTGACGTTAACGCGCAAATCCGGCGAGGACCTGCTGCCGGGGGTGGTGGCCGAGCGGACCTTCCTCGGAGAGAAGGCGGACTATCTGATCGATATCGGGAACAGCCGGCTTTCGGCAACCGCTTACGACCCGCTCCGCCACGGGACCTTCGCCGTCGGGGAGAAGATCGGGGTCGGCATCGAACCCGGCGTGGTGCACATCCTGAAGGAGAGGGGAAAGTGATTGGAAAGGGGAGTAAGGAAGATCATGAATGTGCGATTGGGAATATCTTTCGGAAAAACGGCAGGAAGGGTGGCGGGGCTTGTTCTTTTGATCGTTCTGGCGTTGGCAAGACCTGCCCTGGCCACGATGGAACTCCACGGGGCCGACTCCTCCTTCCGGGCGCAGGGGATCACGATCCTGTGGGCGATCCTGAAAGGCGGATCCGAGGAGACCTCCCTTGTCCACATCCGGATCCTGCATGACCGGGCCGCGGCCCCGGAAATCCGCTTCTTCCGCGTCGAAGCGGTCGATCCGTTCTCGAAGGAGAGGGAATGGGTCACGAAAGGCGAGACCCTCGGAACGGTCCAGACGCTGAAGATCGTCCGGACCGCTTTCCGGGACAAGACGGAGCGGTGGCTCCATTTTTACACGGACCGGGAATCCATGGAGCAGGGACGGCCGGCGCTGACGATCTTCTATCACGGCGTGCCGGACACGGCGCCGGAACTGCTGACCGAGGCGGAACTGGAGGCGTATCTCGCCGAGGCCCTCTCCCGGATCGGGGTAGTCGGAAAGTAATATCCGGTCCCCTTCTGTCGGTGGAGACGGTCGTATCCTGATCACGGAGGTTGTTTCTATCACCGGATTTCCCCATGACGAAAATTCATGAGGACAAATCGCATGTCGGATTTCGATCAGCTCTTGGATGGGAAATATAAAGTGGTTCGCGAACTTGGCGAGGGCGGCTTTGGTCGCGTCCTGCTTGCCGAAGACATTGCCATCCCAGACCGTTTTGTAGCGATCAAGGTCCTCAAAGATCAAGATCAGGAACGACAGAATATTCTCTTGGACGAAATGACGTTCTTGGCAAACCTCCAGAATCCATCGATTGTTACCTTCCATCACCATTTTCAGAGCAACGGCAGGCTTCATTTGGTGATGGAGTATTGCGCGGGAGGCAGTCTGAGGAACAGAATCCGCCGCGGGAATGGATTGGAACCCAATCTTGTTTTCCAGTGGGGTGTCCGTTTGGCGGCTGTCTTCGATTTTGTCCATAACAGAGACATCGTGCACCACGATATCAAACCGGATAATCTGCTGTTTTCCCAAGATGGTCATTTGAAGGTCGGCGATTTCGGCGTCGCCAACCGGAACATTGGGACCTTGCCCTATATGGCACCGGAACTGTTTACAGAAAGCGATGTCTCTATCCGAGATCGACGGATCGATATTTATGCCTTGGGAATCACGCTGCTTGAATTGATACTCGGTCGCAACCCACTATTCGGTCTGGCCCCCAATGAACTCCTTTTGGTAAAATTGCGGGGCGATTTCATTCCGTCCGACCTACCGAGCTGGGTTCAGGAGATCCTCTTGAAGGCGACGCATGCCACGCCGGAACTACGTTTCCAGACGATGACGGAATTTAGAGAAGCATTGATGTCAAAGACCGCTCCGTTGGTTATTGATCGTCAGCGGATGGATGCCCATAAACAGGCCATTGCTGTCGAAAAGCTAATTGGAGCCAAGAAGTGGATCAGGGCGGAAAAGATTATACGATATGCGCTGGAAAAATGTCCAGGTTCCGTCCCCGCCAACATTACGGCGGGAAGGCTGTTCATAAAGCAGAAACGTCTTGATAAGGCAAAAGCTCATTTGGACCAAGCCCTCCGGTTGAACCCCCGCGCCAATATCCAAAAAGAGTTGGGATGGGTCAATCTGGAGATGGGGAAATTTTCCATCGCCCTTTCGTTGCTGAACGATCACCTCCACAGGAATCCATTGGATAAAGAGGCGCAAAATCTGCTCTTGCAATGTTACTACGAAACGGGTCGATATGAATTGGGCGCGGATTTGGCCAGTCAAAACCTCTCGGATGCGGATTGCTTTTTCAACAATTACCTTCTCTGTCGTGTCCTGTCAGGTGAAAAACCGGAAGATATTTTTGAAGAAAAAGATCTGCGCAAGAGCGACAATGCATTCCTCCAATATAATCTTGCAGTCATCGATGAAGATCCCAAATCATGGGACGAGAAGGGCAATGTATCTCTGAGGTCAAAACTGCTGTTTCAGGACTTTCGGTTCGGCAAGAAGAAAAGCCGGACCCGAATCAATGCCGTTTCCATAGGGATTTCAGGAAAAGAGCAGCGGGATTATTCGCAGACGATCATCACCATCGGACGGAATTCCGCCAATATGATTTCCACTCCCGATCATTCCGTCAGCAGGAGACATTGCGTTATCGTCAATTATCCCGATGATGTTTGGATCTACGACCTGGACAGCACCGTCGGGACCTTTATCAACGGCGAACGCATTTGTGGCAAAATGTTCCTGCTCGGTGTATGTGAACTAAAGGTTGGCCTCTACGGATTACGCGTAACCTCCGCTGCGGGAATGCTCGTCTGAACTTACCAGTCCCCATGATAGAAAAGTCGAATAAGAAGGATGGATAATATGGACGGAAAATCTCTGGATGTCGCACAGGAAAAGATCGGTCGTCTCAGGGATATTTTTCCCGAAGCCGTCACAGACGGGAAGCTGGACTGGGATCGGCTGCGACAGGCGCTTGGCGAAAGCCTCGTCGTCGGCCAGGAGCGATACGGTCTGAGCTGGCCGGGCAAGTCTGAGGTCTTCCGCACGATCCAGGAGCCCACCACGGCGACGCTGGTCCCGTCGCGCGAGGAAAGCGTCGACTTCGATGAGACGGAGCATATCTTCATTGAAGGGGAAAATCTTGAGGTCCTGAAGGTTCTCCAGAAGGCATATTTTGGGAAGGTCAAGGTCATCGTCATTGATGTGCCTTACAATACCGGCAACGATAGCTTCGTCTATCCGGACAACTTCGCCGAAAGGAAAGAGGCCTATCTCAAAAGGATCAACGAGGTGGACGATCAAGGTTATCTCAACAAGGACGACCTGTTCCGAAAGAACGCCAGGGAGAGCGGCCACTTTCACTCGAACTGGCTCGGCATGATGTACCCCCGCCTCTACCTCGCCCGGAATCTCTTGCGGGAAGACGGTGTGATCTTCGTCCATATCGATGATCACGAGGTCCATAACCTGCGACACCTCATGGACGAGATTTTCGGTGAAGAAAATTTCATTTCGCAATTCATTTGGAAGAGCAGGCAAAACAAGGATAATCGAAATATAACAGGCACTTCAATAGACCATGAATATGTACTTTGCTACGGTAGGCAAATAAAAGGGAGTGAAAGAAAGCCAGGTCTTTATTCAAATCCTGATAATGATCCAAAGGGCCCTTGGACTAGCAGTAATATGGTTGGCTTGTTACCAGCAGATCAGAGACCGAACTGCCACTATGATTTGATCAATCCCAAGACGGGTATTAATTATGGTAGGCCGAAATTCGGATGGCGATATGACAAGAAACGAATGAATCAGCTCATTGCTGAAGAAAAAATTATTTGGCCATCATCGCCCGATGGAAGGCCACGAAGAAAAGTCTTTCTCTCTGAACTAAAAAATGAGCACACTGGTTTTTCATCCATTATAGGAGAAAAGATCTTCACAAGAGACGGTACGCAGGAAATAGAAAATATATTTCGATTTCGGGCATTTGAATTTCCAAAACCGTCGATATTAATAAAAGCCTTAGTCATCCAAGGGACGAATTCTGAAGATCAAGATATTGTTCTTGATTTCTTCGCCGGATCCTGTCCCACCGCCCATGCTGTCCTCGACCTGAACCGGGAGGACGGCGGCAACCGCCGTTTCATCATGATCCAGCTTCCCGAAAAAACAGATGAAAACAGCGAGGCCTTCAAGGCGGGCTACAGGACCATCGCCGACATCGGCAAGGAACGCATTCGCCGGGTAATCGCAAAAATGAAGAAAGACCGGGAGGAGAAACTTGCGCTAGCAGAAAAGCCCGATCTCGGCTTCAAGGTCTTCAAACTTCGCCCGTCCAACTTCCGCATCTGGCGCAGCGACATCCGGACGCCGGAACAATTAGCGACGCAACTGGAGATGTCTCTGGATAACGTCAAGCCGCATGCGGAAAGGGAAAATCAACTTTGGGAGATCCTCCTCAAGGCGGGCTATCCTCTCTCCGCAAAGGTCGAAGAAAAAGATCTGGGCGGTCACCCCGTGCATGTCGTGGAGGAAGGCAAACTGGCCATCGCCCTGAACGGCGTCAGCGCCGAAACCATCGCCGCCATTGTGCGGATGAAACCCCTGGCGTTCATCTGTCCGGACAGCCTGTTCGGCGGGAACGATCCTTTGAAAACCAACGCGGCCCTGCAACTACGGGATGCCGGCATCGATTTCAAGAGCCTCTAAACGATGAAACTGCAATTCGACCGCAATCAGGAGCAACAGCTTCAGGCCATCCGGTCGGCGGTGGGCCTGTTCGAGGGCCAGCCGCTCTCGCAAGGCGATTTCGAGATTTCTTTTACGGCGTCATCCGGCCGTCCCAACCCCTACGGCGCTCAAACGACGATGGATAGGGGCGTCGGCAACATCCTGTCGATCCCTCGGTCGCAGATTCTGGTGAATCTCCGGAACATCCAGCAGGGCAACGGCATTGCGGCGGCGGACGCCCTGAAGGTCATCTGTCCCCGTTGCGGCCGATCTTTCCAGGACGACGGCCGGCAGGCGGTCGTCTGCCCGGATCACCCCGAAGCCCCGACGATCATGAATTTTACGGTGGAGATGGAGACTGGAACGGGGAAAACCTATGTCTATCTGCGCACCATTTATGAACTTCATCAAAAATACAGTTTTCGGAAATTCGTCATTGTCGTGCCCAGCATCGCCATCCGGGAAGGCGTCCTGAAAAACCTGGAAATCACGCGCGAACACTTTCAGAGCGACTTCAACCATCCCCCGCTTCATTATCAGGTCTATTCATCGGCGAAACTGTCCGGCTTACGGAATTTTGCCGTCAGCAACGCCATCCAGATCCTGGTGATCAATATCGACAGCTTTGCCAAGGATCAGAACGTCATCAACCAGATCCGGGAAACCGGTGTGCGACCCATCGAATACATCCAGGCCGTCCATCCCGTCGTGATCATGGACGAGCCCCAGAACATGGAGACGGATCGGCGCCGCGAGGCGATCGCCAACCTGAACCCCTGCTGCACCTTACGCTATTCGGCCACCCATAGGAACCTCTATAATCTGCTCTATAGCCTCAATCCCGTCACGGCCTACGATCTGGGCCTGGTCAAGCAGATTGGCGTGACGTCCGTCATCTCCCGGGACGACAACAACGCCGCCTATGTCGGCCTTGAGGGATTTTCCCTGGGGAAAAAGAGTATTTCTGCAAAGGTAAGTCTTTTCGTCAACGAACGGAACGGCGTCGTAAAAAAGACGTTCAAGTTGCGTGTCGGGGATGATCTCTACGAACGCTCCAACCGGCGCGAAATCTACCGGGATCGTTTCATTCTCAACGCAATGGATGCCCGCGAGGGGTATGTCGAGTTTTCCAACGGCATCCGGGTCTATGAGGGAAGCGCGCAAGGGGGGCTCACGGATGAGGTCATGAAACGGCAGATCAGGGAGACCGTGGAAACCCATCTGCACAAGGAGCGGCAGTTGAAGGGGCAGGGGATCAAAGTGTTGTCACTGTTTTTTATCGACAGGGTGGCAAATTACCGCGCCCTGGACGAGAACGGCGCAGCGGCCAAGGGAAAGTTCGCCCTTTGGTTCGAGGAAGCCTTTCGCGCCCTGACGGCCGGCCATCCTGAAAACGGGGCCTATCCCTTCAGCGTCGAACAGGTCCACAATGGGTATTTCGCTCAGGACAAGAAGGGGGCATTCCGGGATTCCTCGGGAGAGTCCAAGGAGGACGACGACGTCTTCCAACTGATCATGAAGGATAAGGAGCGCCTCCTCGATCCGGACGAGCCCCTGCGGTTCATCTTCAGCCATTCCGCCCTCCGGGAGGGCTGGGACAACCCGAACGTCTTTCAGATCTGCACCTTGAACGAAACCCGGTCGGACATGAAAAAGAGGCAGGAGATCGGTCGGGGGCTGCGCCTCCCCGTGAATCACGACGGCGTCCGGATTGTCGATAAAAATATCAATGTCCTGACCGTCGTCGCCAATGAGAGTTACGAGGATTTCGCAAGGCAGTTGCAGAACGAGATTGAAGACGAATGCGGCGTTCAGTTCACCGGGCGCATCAGGGACAACCGGGAAAAACGGCAAGTGCGCCTGCGAAAAGGCTACGAGCTGGACCAACGTTTTCTCGATCTCTGGAACCGGATCAGGACCAAGACGGTTTACCGGGTGGAGTACCGCCCGGAGGAGTTGATCGAGAAGACAAGCCGGGCGATCCGGGAATTGCCCCGCGTCTCTTATCCCGTTCTGGAGATTTCCAAGGCGGATCTGGCCATCAGCGAAAAGGGGGTAGCACCCCGTCAGTACGGCCTCGAAAAGATCGCCCTGAAGGACATCCATTTTGAGATTCCGGATGTTTTTGGTTATATCCAGGGAAAAGTCGCCCTGACCAAGCAGACAATCCTGCAGATTCTGTTGAAGTCGGGGAAACTCGACGAACTGCTGATCAATCCCCAGGCTTTTCTCGATCGGGTCGTCTCGATCATCAAAGGCGTCCTGAATGCGCTGATGATCGACGGCATCAAGTATGAGACGATCAACGGCCAGACCTATGAGATGCGGATCTTTGAAGAGGCGGAAATCGAGACGTACCTGTCGGGACTGGTCGAGGTGGCCAAACCGGACAAGACCTTATACAACTACATCCAGACGGATTCCGGTGTGGAGAGGCAGTTCGCGAAGGATTGCGATAACGACGACCGCGTCGAGTTTTACTTCAAGCTGCCGCCGAAATTCACGATCCCGACGCCGATAGGCGATTACAACCCCGACTGGGCGCTGGTCTTGAAAAGGGATCGAAAAATCTATTTCGTGGCCGAGACAAAGGCTTCTCTGGAGAGCGATGATCTGCGAAGAAAGGAAGATATGAAGCTCAAGTGCGGGACGGCCCATTTCCGGGAATTCGCCGATGTGGAATACCGGCCGGTTGGCACGTTCAATGACTTAATTGATCCGATTTGACCCCGAATGAGTCATTTTTCTGCTTGCAATTTTCCACCACATTATAGATAATATTAGCATGAAAGTGGTGGAAAATGACAGATTGATCTCCGATATGCTCCGGGAGGAACTGGTGCGGTGTCGAAAAATGTCCGTTTCTATCGAACAGGCTCTCTCCAGCCTCTCGAAGGGTTCTCTTCATCTCCGCAGCAAGGACTATCAAGGGAAGAGTTATTCGTATCATTATCTGAAATTCAGGGAACGGGGGAAAAATGTCAGCCGCCATATCCCGTTGGGACAGGTGGAAGAATTGCGGAAGCAGTTGCAGACCCGGAAAAACTATGAACAGGAATTGAAAACCTATCGGGCGCGGATCCGATATCTGGAAAAAATCCTGCGACACCAGGGATGATGACGAAATTGACCTTGTCAAAAGCCCCCTATCCTGAAGATGTTGAGGTGCTTTTGAAAACCCTCTTCGGAGCGGGTTTTTTTCAATCAGGTGTTTTGATCGGCAGTTGGGTTATGCCGCTTTACCGCAAGCTCTTCGGTCTTCAATATGCGCTCAAAACTTTCGATATCGATTTCGCCGTGGAAGCTGCAGTCGCCGGCCGGTCCGGAGGAATAATCGATCTGGAAAAGATATTGGTGGATGTGGGCTATGTGATTCTGACCGACTACGACACAGGCCTGCGGAAATTTTCCAAGGGAGGCTTCGAAGTAGAATTTCTTTGTCATCGGAGAGGCGGCAGGGATATTCCGAAACTGGATCTGAAACA
>JAXGRQ010000011.1:0-59938 GCA_040765725.1 Syntrophales bacterium | reverse complement strand
GAGGTAGAGAGAGGACAGGTTGTCGCCAAGCCGGGTTCGATTACCCCACATACCAAATTCAAGGCCCAGGTTTATGTCCTCACCAAAGAGGAGGGCGGGCGTCATACCCCCTTCTTCAACGGTTATCGCCCCCAGTTCTATTTCCGGACAACGGATGTGACGGGTGTCGCCAACCTGCCCGAAGGGGTTGAGATGGTCATGCCCGGGGACAATGTGGAGATGGAAGTGACCCTGATCACGCCGATTGCCATGGAGGAAAAGCTCCGGTTCGCCATTCGCGAAGGGGGTCGTACGGTCGGCTCCGGTGTGGTGAGCAAGATCATCGAATAGGACAGACAGCCAACGGGATTGAACGAGGCCATGAAAGATCAAAAGATAAGAATTCGTCTGAAGGCTTACGACTACAAGCTGCTCGACCGCTCGGTGGACGACATTGTGGAGACGGCGAAGCGGACGGGCGCCCGTGTGGCGGGGCCCATTCCGCTGCCGACCGAGATCAACAAGTACTGCGTCAACCGATCGCCGCATGTCGACAAGAAATCGCGGGAACAGTTTGAGATCCGGACGCACAAGCGGCTGATTGATATCGTCGAGCCGACGCAGGCCACGGTGGACGCGCTGATGAAACTCGACCTTTCAGCGGGTGTGGACGTGGAGATCAAGTTGTAGGTTGTGGCGGAATGGTAACCTCGGAGCGGGCGTAAAGGCCGTTTCGCCTTTCCGCTCTTCATCATGCATGGGGTGCTTTTCGAACGGGAAAGATGCGGATCATGACAAAAGGATTGATTGGTAAAAAATTGGGGATGACACAGATCTTTTCGGATGAGGGGATTTCCGTTCCCGTAACGGTGATTGAGGTAGAACCATCCGTCGTCATTCAGAAAAAAAACATGGAGAAAAACGGCTACAATGCCCTTCAACTGGGGTACGGTCGGATCAAGCAGGGTAATGTAACCAAGCCGGTTCAGGGGCACTTCAAGAAAGCAGACAAGGGTGCATTCCGTGTTCTCAGGGAATTTAGGGTGGATCCGCAAAGCTGCGAACTCGGACAGGAGCTGAATGCCGAAATGTTTTCCCCGGGGGATTATGTGGATGTTGTCGGAACGACCAAAGGGAAGGGGTTTGCCGGCGTTGTAAAACGTCATGGCTTCCGCGGCGGTCGGGCGACGCACGGCTCCATGTTCCACAGGGCCCCCGGTTCCATCGGTGCAAGCGCCGATCCTTCCAGGGTGTTCAAGGGGTCGAAACTTCCCGGTCACATGGGGTGCGAAAGAAAAACGGTGCAGAACCTGCTGGTATGGGCCGTTCGTCCGGAAATCAATGTGATCATGGTCCGGGGAGCTGTTCCCGGCAGCAGGAACGGATTTGTTCTGATCAAGCAAGCGGTTAAAAAGGGTCAGTAAGCATCGTTTTCGAAGGTGGAGAAAATGCCATTAGCGGGTGTATACGACATTGATAACAAGAAAGTCGCCGAGATTGAACTCAGTGATGCCGTCTTTGGGGCGCCGGTGAACGAGGATGCGATTTATGAGGCGGTCCGGATGCAGATGGCCTCCCGCCGCAGTGGGACTGCTTCCACCAAGGGTCGGAGCGAAGTCAGCGGCGGCGGAAAAAAGCCTTGGCGTCAGAAGGGCACCGGAAGGGCCAGGGCAGGCCACTCCCGTTCACCGATCTGGAGAGGGGGAGGGGTCGTCTTTGGACCCACACCGCACAATTATTCCCTAAAGGTTTCGAAGAAGGTCAGGCGGCTGGCGCTGATTTCCGCTCTCAGCATGAAATTCAAGGAAGAACGAATGACCATCCTTCGCGACTTCCCGATGGAAGAGATCAAGACCCGGAAGTTCCAGGAGCTGATTGGCCGCTTTGGATTTAAGAAGGCGCTTTTCGTGATCGATACGCCACGGCCGGTGCTGGAAAAATCATCGCGCAACATCCCGGACGTTAAAATGATTCGTTCGGAGGGTGTCAATGTGTACGACCTGCTGAAATACGATCATGTCGTCCTTCTCGAACCCTCCGTGCATAAAATTGAAGGGGCGCTGATATCATAATGGAACTGTATCGGGTCATCAAAAAAACGTTGATTACGGAAAAGAGTACCATTGCGAGGGACGCCGCGAATCAGTACAATTTTGAAGTCCACGTGAAAGCCAACCGTATCGAGGTGGGTCGTGCGGTTGAAAAGCTCTTCAAGGTCAAAGTGCTGAATGTACGGGTGATGAATGTCCGCGGCAAAAAGAAGAGATCGGGCAGGGTCATGGGCGAGCGAAGTTCCTGGAAGAAGGCGGTTGTGACCCTGGCTCCGGGAAGCCGCATCGAGATCGGGGAGGGCGCATAACCTGTCAGCCGGCAGGGACTGAAGTCAGCTTGGATGAGGAAATAGAGGGATGGGAATCAGAAAATACAAACCGACGTCGCCGGGAAGAAGGTTTCAGACCTGCTCCGATTTCGAAGAGCTGACAAGGTCGACGCCCGAGAAAAGTCTTTTACGGCCTCTGAGGAAAACGGGAGGACGCAACAACTACGGCAGATTGACCAGCCGACACATCGGCGGAGGCCACAAACGGCGCTACCGAGTGATCGATTTTCGCCGCGACAAGGACGACATTCAGGCCCGTGTTGCGTCGATCGAATACGATCCGAACCGCTCGTCCAGAATCGCGTTGCTGCATTATATCGACGGCGAGAAGAGATACATCATCGCCCCTTCCAAGATGGCCGTGGGGGATCCCGTGGTCAGCGGGGAAAGGGCGGACATCAAGTCCGGCAATGCCGTTCCCTTGAAGAACATCCCGCTGGGGACGCTGATTCACAATGTGGAGCTCAAGGTGGGACGCGGGGGGCAATTGATCCGTTCGGCCGGCGCATACGGACAGCTGATGGCCAAAGAAGCGGGATATGCCCAGATCCGGTTGCCCTCCGGAGAGGTCAGGAAGGTTTTTCTCGAATGCCGGGCGACGGTCGGCCAGGTCGGCAATATCGACTCGGAAAACCTGAGCCTCGGCAAGGCGGGGAGGACGCGCTGGCTCGGGCGGCGGCCTAAGGTCAGGGGGGTTGTCATGAACCCGGTTGATCATCCGATGGGAGGGGGAGAGGGGAAATCTTCCGGTGGCCGTCACCCCTGCACCCCCTGGGGCGTACCCACGAAAGGCCATAAGACGAGGACCAACAAGCGTACGGATAAATACATCGTAAAACGAAGAGGTTGACAAGGTGGCACGTTCAATCAAGAAGGGCGCATTCATTGAAGAGAGTCTTCTGGAAAAGGTCCGAAAGCAGGAAGCCGGTGGGAGTAAAACGGTTATCAAGACCTGGTCGCGTCGTTCCACCGTGACTCCGGAATTGATTGGGCAGACCTTTGCGGTGCACAACGGAAAAAAATTCATTCCGGTTTTTGTGACCGAAAACATGGTCGGACACAAGCTGGGTGAATTTGCGCCGACCAGAACTTTTTACAGCCACGCCGGAGACCGCAAAACGAAGCTGCGCAAATAGAAATTCGGGGAAGCTGTTTCCGCCGGTGTTTTGGAGTCAGTCATGGAAGCAAAAGCGGTTGCCAAATACATTCGCATGTCGCCGCAGAAGGTGCGACTGGTCATCGATCTGGTGAGAGGGAAAGAGGTCGAGGAGGCGAAGAAGATCCTTCTTTTTACCAGAAAGTATGCGGCCGATCCCGTCAGGAAGGTTCTTCTGTCGGCACTGGCCAATGCAAAGCAGAATCCGAACATCGACGAGAACATCCTGTACGTGAAGGAGATTTTCGTTGATCAGGGGCCCAGCCTGAAGCGATGGAGGGCAAGGGCGCAGGGAAGGGCGGCTTCGATCAAGAAGCGAACGAGCCACATTACCGTGATCCTGGACGAACAGTAAGACTTGAGGAGGTGAGAGGTTGGGGCAGAAGGTTAACCCGATCGGGTTGAGGTTGGGCGGCATCAAGACGTGGCGATCTCAGTGGTTTTCGGAAAAGAACTATTCGGAACTGCTCCATGAGGATCTGAAGGTCAGGAAATTTCTGAAGGAGAAACTTTACCACGCAGGAATATCCAGGATCGAGATTGAGAGGGCTGCCAACAAGGCCAAGGTCAATATCCACGCGGCCCGCCCCGGGATCATCATCGGGAAAAAAGGGTCCGAGATCGAAAAGTTGAAAAAGGATCTCGAGGCCATCACCAAAAGCGAAGTGATCGTCAACATCATCGAAGTCCGAAAGCCGGAAATCGATGCACAGTTGGTGGCGGAAAATGTGGCTCAGCAGTTGGAAAGGCGAATCGCATTTCGCCGGGCGATGAAAAAGTGCGTACTTTCCGCGATGAAATTCGGAGCGAAGGGAATTCGAGTCAATTGTGGCGGTCGCCTGGGCGGTGCCGAGATGGCGAGATCGGAATGGTATCGGGAGGGCCGTGTGCCCCTGCACACCCTGAGGGCCGATATCGATTGCGGTTTTACGGAGGCGCGGACCGCCTATGGTCTGATCGGTGTCAAGGTTCTGATCTTTCACGGAGAAGTGTTGCCCGGCAAGAAAGAGGCTGCAAAATAGGAATGGTCGTGACCTCTCAGTTCCGGGAGATCATGAGATAAGCAATCCGATCTGGGGTTTTGAAAATGTTGATGCCGAAAAGGGTTAAATTCAGAAAATTGCAACGGGGCCGGATGAGTGGAAAAGGCACGCGAGGGAACACCGTAGCCTTTGGCGAGTTTGCCCTCCAGGCGACCGAGTGCGGTTGGGTGACGGCCCGGCAGATCGAGGCGGCGCGTGTGGCCATGACACGGCATGTGAAGCGCGGCGGTAAAATCTGGATCCGTATTTTCCCTCATAAATCGGTGACGAAGAAACCTGCTGAAACCCGCATGGGGAAGGGGAAAGGTGCCCCTGAAGAATGGGTGGCGGTGATCAAACCGGGGATCGTCCTTTATGAGATCGAAGGCGTTTCGAAAGAAATCGCCAAGGAGGCGTTCACGCTGGCGGCTCATAAATTGCCCATTGGGACACAATTTGTGTCGAGGGAAATGTCTGATGAAAATTAAAGAGATCAGAGATCTGAGTCAGGATGAGCTGCAGCAGAAGAATCGTGAGCTTGTCGATGAGTTTTTCAAACTCCGCATGCGTCATGCGTCCGGGCAACTGGACTCCCCGGCCACGCTCGGCCGTCTTCGCAAGGATATCGCCCGTATCAGAACCGTCTTGGCTGAAAAGGAGGTAAAGTAGTGGAGCAACGCAGCAATAAGCTCACGGTGAAGGGTGTAGTGGTCAGCAGCAAGATGGATAAAACGGTCGTTGTCCGTGCGGAAAGACTCGTGAAGCACTCGGTATTCCACAAATTCATAAAGCGGTATGTCAAATACAAGGCTCATGACGAGCAGAATGCCTGCCAGGTGGGGGACAAGGTTCTCATTGTTGAATCTCGTCCGTTGAGCAGAGAAAAGCGCTGGCGGATGCTGGAGATCTTGGAGAAGGCAAAGTAGACTGTTCCAAGGCGCGAGGGGTCGAATATTTTTCTTCGCTCCCTGCCCTGTGCCCGTTCAGCGATGGAGTGTGGTTATGATTCAGATGCAGACGGTTTTGAATGTAGCGGACAATTCGGGTGCCAAGAAGGTGGCCTGCATCAAGGTTCTGGGGGGATCGCGAAGACGGTATGCCAGCCTGGGGGATGTCATCGTGATTTCCGTGAAGGAGGCCTTGCCGAATTCCAAGGTGAAGAAGGGCGATGTGATGAAGGCGGTCGTTGTTCGCACGGTGAAAGAGGTCCGAAGAGCGGATGGTTCGTACCTGAAGTTTGACGACAACTCGGCTGTTTTGATCACGAACCAGATGGAGCCGGTCGGAACGAGAATCTTTGGGCCGGTTGCGCGCGAACTCCGGGCCAAACAGTTTATGAAGATTGTTTCCCTGGCCCCTGAAGTCTTATAAGTTACAGGGTCAGGGTCGGATTTCGAATCTGTACCCTGAACGAAGAAGGAAAGAGTGATGCTCGGAAAGAGACTGAAAAAAGGCGACAACGTCAAGGTGATTGCCGGCAGGGAAAAGGGGAAAACAGGGAAAATCCAGAGTGTGATTGCCGACAAAGAACGGGTGACCATCGAGAAGGTGAACCTGATCAAAAGGCACAAGAAACCGGATGCGAAGGGCAAGGGCGGTATCGTCGAGAAGGAAGGGCCCATTCACATTTCCAATGTGATGTATCTGTGCAACAAGTGCAGCACGGGCGTTCGGATCGGATATAAGATCCTCGATGATGGGAAAAAAGTACGTATCTGCTCAAAATGTCAAGAAATTCTCGATGTATAGGTTGGGAAAGATGGCAAGACTGAAAAAGTATTATACGCAAGAAATCGTTCCGGCCCTCATCAAGGAGTTCCATTATAAGAACCCGATGGAAGTTCCTCGGATGGTGAAGATCGTCATCAATATGGGTCTCGGGGAGGCCATTCAGAACGTCAAGATTTTGGACAGTGCCGTTGCGGAGTTAACCGCGATCGCCGGGCAGAAGCCGGTCATTACCAAGGCCAAGAAGTCCATCGCGACATTTAAACTCCGGCAGGGGATGTCCATCGGCTGTTGTGTCACGCTGCGAAGAGAGAAGATGTATGAATTTTTCGACCGGTTGGTCAGTGTCGCCCTTCCGCGTGTCCGCGACTTTCGGGGAATCCCGACAAAATCGTTCGACGGGAGGGGTAATTTTGCCTTGGGCCTAAAGGAGCAGATCATCTTTCCGGAGATTGAATATGACAAGATCGAAAAAATCCGGGGCATGAACATTGCGATCGTCACCACGGCCAAGACGGATGATGAGGCTAGGCATCTGCTGAAGTTGATGGGTATGCCGTTTAGGAACTAACAAAGCAGAAGCGATCTCTGGAGGGAAGAGTGGCAAAGACATCTTTGATTGTAAAGGCGAAGAGAAAAATGAAGTTTGCGGTTAGAAGCTACAACCGCTGTCCGATTTGCGGGAGACCGAGATCATATTACCGGAAATTTGACATGTGCAGGATATGCCTTAGAAATTTATCCCTCAAGGGGGAAATTCCGGGCGTGATCAAGTCGAGCTGGTAGAAAGGGAGCGATGATATGGGGATGACCGATCCGACCGCGGATATGCTCACCAGGATCAGAAACGCGAACCGTGTTCACTTCAAGAGCGTCGATGTGCTGAACTCGCGGATGAATCTCAGCATGGCGAAGGTTTTGAAGAAATCCGGATATATCAGCGGTTATGACGTCAAAAAGGATTCGCACGCGCATGACGTGCTGCGAATCTATCTAAAGTACCAGGATGCGAAGAAGGCCGTAATCACCGATATCCAGCGGGTCAGCAAACCGGGAAGGCGGGTTTATGTGAAAAGCGTGAAAATCCCCCAGGTACTCAACGGCTATGGAATATCCATCCTTTCCACCTCCAAGGGCATCATGACGGACAAGGAAGCGAGAGAATTGAGTCTGGGTGGGGAACTGCTCTGCAACGTATGGTAGAGCGAAAGAATGGCGGGGACGGATGGACATCCGTGCCCGAGAGACGATCGGGGAAGTAACGAAAGAGGATCTCATGTCAAGAATAGGGAAATTACCCGTGACCGTTCCGGCTGGTGTAAAGATCAGACGCGAACAATCCATGATCATGGTTGAGGGCCCCAAGGGAAAGCTTTCCTTGAAAGTACCTCAGGGAATCGATGTTGTTCTGGGAGACGGGGCGATCGAGGTGACCAGGCCGTCCGACGGAAGGATGGAGAGATCCTTTCATGGTCTGGTCAGAACCCTGGTGGCCAATATGGTCAAGGGGGTCAGTGTCGGCTTTGAGAAGAAGCTGGAGATTTCCGGGGTCGGTTACCGTGCGGAGGTGGCAGGCCATACGTTGAAGCTGGTCATCGGTTTTTCCACGCCGGTTGAATACACGATCCCCAAAGGGATTGAGATCAAGGTCGATAAATTAATCAATATCGCCATTAGCGGGATCGACAAACAACTGGTCGGACGGGTCGCGGCGGAGATCCGAAGCCTGAAAAAACCGGAACCCTACAAGGGCAAGGGGATCAAATATGTCGGCGAACAGATCAGACGTAAAGTCGGCAAATCCGTTGGCGCCTAAGTTTTGTGTGCTGCCGGCGCTGTCCCGGTGCACCCCGTGAAGAGGTAAGACATTGGCAACGAAAAGAATCGAAAAAGTCAGAAGCAAGCGGAAGATGAGGGTGAGGGGTAAGGTCAAGGGCACCGAGAAGCGCCCCCGCCTTTCCATATTTCGGTCTGCGGTCCATATCTATGTCCAGGCCATTGCGGATGATTTGGGCCGGACCCTGGCAGAGGCCTCAACGCTCAGCAAGGATTTAGCGAATTCTTTGGCCGGATTGAAAAAGATCGATGAGGCCAGGGCGGTGGGAAAACTCCTCGCCAAGCGCCTCAGGGATGCCGGAATTGAAAATGTTGTCTTCGATCGGGGGAGGTTTCTCTATCACGGAAGGGTGAAGGCCCTGGCCGATGGCGCAAGGGAAGCAGGACTGAAGTTTTGACCTGCGGTCGGACAAACCAAAGAGAAGGGTGATTGTAGGAAACGAAGATTATGGAAGAATTGGAACTTCTGGACAGGGTGATTACGATCAACAGAACAGCCAAGGTCGTAAAGGGCGGGCGGCGGTTTCGGTTCAGTGCCGTAGTGGTGGTCGGTGATGGAAAGGGCTCTGTCGGTGCCGGCCTGGGGAAAGCCCATGAAGTTCCCGAGGCGATCCGCAAGGGGATGGAGCAAGCCAAAAAGTCGATGACCCAGGTGGCGGTGGTCAATCGGACGATCCCCTACAGTGTCGTGGGGCATTACGGTGCCGGGAGAGTCCTGTTGAAGCCAGCGTCGGAGGGGACCGGGCTGATCGCCGGCGGAGCGGTGCGCGCCGTGTTGGAAGTGGCGGGTGTACAAAATATTCTGACCAAATGCCTTGGATCCCACAATCCGCATAACCTGGTCAAGGCGACCATTGCAGGACTGGAACAGTTGCGGGTGCCATCCGACATTCTGGGCGCCAGGGGAAAAGGCGTTACGGAAAATTAAGGGTGGAAGGGACAGGAAGCAGGTAAAATGCTCAAGATAACGCTAGTCCACAGTTATATCGGCAGACCGGAGGCTCAGCGCAAGGTTCTTCGCGGAATGGGGCTGGGGAAGATCAACCAGAGCGTGCTGTTGCAGGATACGCCGGAAATCCGCGGGATGGTTCGCAAGGTCAGTCACCTCGTTTCTGCGGTGGAAGTTAAGGGGAACGGTCAATGAATCTGTCAACGTTGAAACCGCCGGAGGGTTCGCGGAAAAAGAGAAAGAGGGTCGGTCGCGGCGATGGTTCGGGTCACGGCGGAACATCCGGGAAGGGTGCGAAGGGGCAGAATGCCCGTTCGGGACACAGTGTCCGACCCAGTTTCGAAGGCGGACAGATGCCGATCACGCGAAGGATACCCAAGCGTGGATTTAAAAACCCCATGAGAAAGATCGTGGCCATTGTCAATATTGAGCAACTGAAGGGATTGACCCCCGGGACGTTGGTGGACCGGAAGTCGCTGACGGCATTGGGCCTGGTTTCGGGAAAGGTGGACGGGGTCAAGATCCTGGGAACCGGGGAGATCAATTTCCCGCTCTCTTTCAGTGTCGATCAGGTCAGTCGGGGGGCCAGAAACAAAATTGAAGCCGCCGGCGGCAAAATAATAGAGGTCAACTGATTTGCTGGAAGGCTTAAAAAATATCTCGAAGATACCGGAACTACAGAAGAGGATCCTGTTTTCCTTTCTGCTTCTTGCCGTGTACCGGATCGGCGCCCATGTGCCGACGCCCGGGATCGATACGGCGGCGCTGGCAGCGTTCTTCGAGCAGGCCAAAGGATCCCTGCTGGGGCTCTTTGACATGTTTGCGGGCGGCGCGTTGAGCAACCTTTCGGTCTTTGCGCTTGGGATCATGCCGTATATCAGCGCATCGATCATCCTTCAACTCTTGACCGTGGCCATACCCCATCTGGAAAAACTCTCCAAAGAGGGGGAGGCGGGCCGTAGAAAGATCACACAGTATACGCGTTACGGTACGGTGATCCTCAGCCTGATTCAGGGGTTCGGAATCGCCATCGGTCTGGAGAATATGGCGGGACCCACGGGGGCGTCGATCGTGATCAACACCGGCTGGAGCTTCCGGCTGATGACCGTGATCACCCTGACGGCCGGCACAGCCTTCATCATGTGGCTCGGAGAACAGATTACGGAAAAGGGGATCGGCAACGGCATCTCTCTGATCATCTTTGCAGGCATCGTCTGCCGCGGACCGGAAGCGATCATCAGCACCTTCCGTCTGCTCTTCGCAGGCGAGATGGGTATTTTCTTCATCATTATTCTGATCCTGATGATGGTCCTGGTGGTCGCTGTCATCGTCTATGTCGAAAGCGGCCAGAGACGGATTCCCGTACAATACGCGAAACGGGTGGTCGGGAGGAAGATGTACGGCGGACAGTCAACCCATCTGCCGCTGAAGGTCAATTCTGCCGGGGTGATCCCGCCGATCTTCGCCTCGTCGATCATCATGTTTCCGGCAACGATTGCCAATTTCATCCCGCACCCCTGGATGAAGACGGTCGCATCGGCGATGATCCCAGGCAGGGTCGGGTATGAGTTGCTCTATGTGGCGTTCATCGTCTTTTTCTGCTTTTTCTATACGGCCGTCACATTCAACCCGGTGGATGTGGCGGACAACATGAAGAAATACGGAGGGTATGTCCCCGGGATCCGGCCCGGCAAGAAGACAGCCGAGTATATCGACGACGTGTTGACGAAGCTCACCTTTGGGGGAGCCATTTACGTTTCCGCCGTATGCGTGCTTCCAAGCATCCTGATCAGCTCTTTCAACGTTCCGTTCTATTTCGGCGGCACGGCCCTCCTGATCGTTGTCGGCGTTGCGCTGGACACGGCGGGCCAGATCGAGACCCATCTTCTGACCAGGCAGTATGAGGGTTTCATGAAGAAGGGGCGCATCGCCAGAAGGCGCTGAGACAGGGATGGCCGTGGGAAAAGCGGAATCAACATCATGGTAGTCCTGAAGCTGCCGGAAGAGATCTCCCGACTCAGGACCGGCAACCGGATCGTTGCGGAGATTCTGTCGGAACTGAAGGCAAGGGTAAAGCCGGGCGTCACAACACGGGAACTGAACCGGCTCGCGGAAGAGCTTCTCGGAAAAGCCGGGTGACCCCGGCCTTCAAGGGATACCGTGGATATCCTTTCGCTCTTTGTACGTCGGTGAACGGGGAAGTGGTGCACGGCATGCCGTCCGATCGGCCGCTGTCGGCTGGAAATATCCTGAGTCTGGATTTTGGGGTAATCTACAAGGGTATTATGGGGATGCCGCGATCACGGTTCCCATTGGAAACGTATCGGAAGCGGCCATGCGGCTGATGAGGGTGACCGAGCAGAGCCTCTACGAAGGAATTGAAAAAGCGCTTGCGGGCAACCGTCTCGGAGACATCTCCGCCGCGGTTCAAGGTTGTGTCGAGAAAGCCGGCTTTTCGGTTGTAAGGGATTTTGTGGGGCATGGGATCGGCAAGAGCATGCATGAAGATCCGCAGATTCCCAATTATGGCGTTGCGGGGAGAGGGATTGAGCTCCGACCGGGAATGGTCCTGGCGATCGAACCGATGGTCAATGAGGGGGGATACCGGGTGAAGGTTCTCTCCGACGGATGGACGGTAGTCACCGAGGACGGGAGCCTTTCCGCGCATTTCGAGCATTCCGTGGCGATCACGGAAAATGGACCGGAGATCCTGAGCCGGCAGCAGTAGCAGCGGTCTTGCAGGTGGCGTGAAAGGAGGGCCTTTGCGCACCTGAAATGCAGATTCATAGGTTTCGAATCCGTTGAAGCCGGGATACGGACGTTATGGCGAAAGAGGAAGCAATCGAGGTTGAGGGACGTGTGGTGGAACCGCTGCCCAATGCCATGTTCCGGGTGGAACTGGAGAATGGTCATCGCGTTCTGGCGCATATTTCCGGCAAGATGAGGATGCATTTTATCAAGATACTGCCGGGCGACAAGGTGACGGTGGAGCTGTCCCCGTATGATCTGACGCGGGGAAGGATTGTTTACAGGACAAAATAGAAAAGACGGTGAGGCGGCGGACAAACCTCCCGTCAGCGATCAAGGGGGATGGTTCGTGAAGGTACGTTCTTCGGTCAAAAAAATATGCGAGAAATGCAAAATTGTCAAGAGACGCGGTGTGTTGCGGGTGATTTGCGAAAACCCGAAGCATAAACAGCGTCAGGGATAGGGATTCGATACGCAGGAGGTTGACCGGTGGCCAGAATTGCAGGGGTGGATTTACCCAAGAATAAAAGAATGGAGATCGCGCTTACCTATATCTACGGGATTGGGCGGACAAAGTCGATAGAGATCCTTCGGGATGCCGGTGTGAGTCCCGACACGAAGACGGATCAGCTCGCGGATTCGGAAATCACCGCCATAAGGAACGTCATCGACCGGGAACTCAAGGTCGAAGGGGATTTGCGCCGGGAAACCTCTATGTCCATCAAAAGATTGATGGATGTGGGGAGCTACCGCGGATTGCGACATCGTAAAGGGCTGCCGGTCAGGGGTCAAAGAACGAGTACCAATGCCCGAACGCGGAAAGGACCGAGAAGGTCGATTGCAGGCAAGAAGAAATAGTTACGGTATCCGGAGGGTCCATGGCAAAGCCAGTCAGGAAAACAGGGAAGAAGAAGGAAAAAAAGAATATCTCCGAGGGGATCGCTCATATCCAGTCCACTTTTAACAACACCATTGTAACCATTACCGATCTGAGCGGGAATGTCATCTCCTGGGCCTCGGCCGGAATGCAGGGTTTCAAGGGGTCCCGGAAAAGCACCCCCTTTGCGGCACAGATGGCGGCGGAAGATGCGGTGAAAAAGGCAAGGGAGCATGGTGTCCGGGCTGTACAGGTGTATGTCAAGGGACCGGGATCCGGTCGAGAATCGGCATTGAGATCTCTGCAGACGGCGGGTTTGAAAATCAGCCTGATCCGTGATGTGACCCCCATTCCGCACAATGGGTGCCGACCGCCTAAGCGCAGAAGGGTATAAACGCGTTTCAGCGACCGCATGCCGTTGGTCATGGGACTTTCATAAAAATATTTGATCAGGGAGGCATATTTGGCAAGATATCGAGAATCCACATGCAGGTTGTGCCGCAGAGAGGGGCTGAAGTTGTTTCTCAAAGGGGACAGATGCTACAGTGAGAAATGCGCCTTTGAAAGGCGCGGCTTTGCGCCCGGCGATCATGGTCAGATCCGGAAGAAATTTTCCGACTACGGTGTCCAGTTGAGGGAAAAACAGAAACTCAAGAGGATGTACGGCCTTCTGGAAAAGCAGTTTCATGGTTACTTCGTGAAAGCGGATCGGCAGAAGGGGATTACCGGGACAAATTTGCTGCTTTTACTGGAGAGAAGGCTGGACAACATGGTCTTTCGGATGGGGTTTGCCAATTCACGGACGGAGGCAAGACAGCTCATCCGGCACAATCATTTTCTGGTGGGGGAAAAGCCGGTCAACATCCCTTCTTATTTGATCAAGGCCGGGGACGAGATTCAGGTCAGAGAGGGAAGCCGGAAGGTGGAACGGATCATCGAGGCCATGGAAACGGTTGCCAGGCGGGGGATCCCCCAATGGTTGGAGATCGATAAAACCAACTTCAGGGGGGTTGTGAAGACGCTTCCCGCCCGTGAAGAATTGACGATGCCGGTTAAGGAACAACTGGTTGTTGAACTGTATTCCAAGTAGGACAATCACCAGGTATCCGAAGGGCAGGGAAGGGAATTATGCAGAGAAACTGGCGAAGCTTGATTAAACCGAAAAGAGTCGATATCGATGAAGCGACGCACACGCCTTTTTATGGCGAGTTCACTTGTCAGCCGCTGGAACGCGGCTTCGGGACCACTTTGGGAAACGCGCTCCGGCGGATACTGCTCTCTTCCATTCAGGGTGCGGCGATCGTTTCCGTAAAATTCGACGGCGTCCTGCATGAATTTTCCACGCTCCCCGGGGTCAAGGAGGATGTGACCGATATCATACTAAACCTGAAGGGAGTGCGTTTGAAACTTCATCAGGATGGACCGCGGACCATCCGGCTCGAGGCAACCAAGGCCGGCGTGATCACCGCGGCAGACATTGTGACCGATGAGACGGTCGAAATATTGAACCCCGACCATTACATTGCAACCCTGGTGGGCAAGAAGGCTTCATGCAGGGCGGAAATGGTGGTCAAGATGGGAAAGGGATATGTTCCCGCTCCGAGCGAAAAGGATCCGGAACAGCCGGAGGCGACCATCAATATGGATGCCGTCTTCTCGCCGATCAAGAAGGTGAATTATACCGTGACCTACGCCAGGGTCGGCCAGGTTGCGGATTACGACCGCCTGATCCTTGAAGTGTGGACGGACGGCAGTGTGTTGCCGGAAGATGCCGTGGCCTATGCGGCCAAGATTCTCCAGGAACAGCTCGATCCTTTTATCAATTTTTCAGAGGCGGACGAGGAGACGGAGGAAGCCGAAACCGATGGGAAAAAAGAAGACATCAACGACATTCTCGTGCGACATGTGGATGATCTGGAACTCTCCGTCCGTTCGGCCAACTGCCTGAAGAATGCCGGGATCAATTTGATCGGGGAACTGGTGATGAAAACCGAGGCCGAAATGCTGAAAACCAAGAACTTTGGCCGAAAATCGTTGAATGAAATTAAAGAGATTCTTCAGGAGTCCGGTTTGGGGTTCGGCATGAAACTGGATTTTCCTCCGTGGAACAAGACGGTAAAAACGGAAAAAAAATCCACCGGGGAATCAAAATAGCATTGTCTGTGTTGAAAGGATGAGTTTCGATGGGCCAGGGAAAAATGGGAAGCAAATTAGGGAGGACGACAAGCCATCGCAAGGCGATGTTGAGGACCATGGTCACCTCCCTTTTGAAACACGAGAAAATCCAGACGACCGACATGAAGGCCAAGGAGCTCCAAAAGGTGGCGGATAAAATGGTCACCCTGGGAAAGCGGGGGGACCTCCATGCCCGGAGACAGGCCGCCGCTTATGTCCGGGAACGGGATATGGTCGGCAAGCTGTTCGGCGAGCTGTCAGAGCGCTATAAGGAACGAACGGGCGGTTATACACGGATTGTCAAGTCCGGGTATCGCATTGGGGACAATGCCCCCATGTCCGTCATCGAATTTGTTCAAAATGCCGAGGCGGAAAAACCCAAGAAAAAGGCGCCGGCGTCAAAAAAATAGAAAACCGCAGAGGGCGGGTCATCGACCCGCCCTTTTTCCTCTCTTTCCCCTCTTGTCTTTTTATCAAAAACGCGTTATTTCTCGACAAACGTTTTTTCAAGGAATTTGACCTGAGCTCATCATTGAAAGGGGGACGGCCAATGGGCGAACAGAAGATCGGTGAAGTCGTTAAATTTTTTTCGAAACCGTGTGTTGCCGCTGTCAAGATCACCAGTGGCGGGATCAGGGTCGGAGATACTTTGAAATTCACGGGGCATACGACGGAGTTCACTATGCCGGTTGACTCCATGGAGGTCAACAACCAGAAGGTGCCCGAGGCGGTCGTCGGCGACTTTATCGGGATCAAGGTGGCGGACCGGGTTCGTCCCGGGGATGAAGTGTTTAAGGTGACGGCGGAGTAGACGTGCCGATGAATGCCGTAGCGCCGTGAATGGATCCCTGATGGGTTTCCATGGTGATCCGTGAACGCAAGGAATGGCCGACATGGAAATCAGGGTATTGGGTTGTCACGGTTCTCAGCTTCCCGGTTGCGGTTTTACGGGGTTTCTGATCGATGGGGTCACCCTGCTGGACGCCGGCGCCACTACATCGGTGCTGACGCTGGAGGAACAGGCGCGGATCGATCATGTTCTGATCAGTCATGCCCACCTGGATCATATCCGGGAACTACCCTCCCTCGCGGACAACCTTTGCTATACCCGTAAAGGCAATCCGTTGAGGGTGATCAGCATGTCCCCAGTGATCGATGCGTTGAAACAACACATTTTTAACGGGGTTGTCTGGCCCGATTTTTCTATGCTGCCCGATTCGGTAAACCCGGTTCTAAGGTTTGAACCGATCTCTCCGGGCGAGACCATGAGCATCAGCCATTTGCACGTAACAGCCATTCCGGTCCATCATGCCGTGGGAAGCTTAGCCTATCTGATTGAGGCCGGGCAGGGGACCGAGACAAAAACGGCGGTTTTTGTAGGAGATACCGGGCCTACCGAGGAGATATGGTCTGTAGCAAGGAGAGGGAAAAATGTCCGAGCGATCTTCGTTGAGACGTCGTTTCCGGACAAAATGGCGGAAATGGCCGATCTGACCGGTCACCTGACCCCTACTGCCCTTGCACGGGAACTGGAGAAGATATCTCCGTTGACGCCTCAAATCTATCTGTATCATCTGAAGGTCCAATACGGGAATGAGATCCGGCACGAGGTTGAGTCGTTGAAGAACGCCCGTCTCCATTTCCTTCGGGATGGACAGGTGGTCAAAATATGATGCTCGGACAGGCTCATAAGGCAACCCAATGGTAACCTATCGCGATACGATTGATTACCTTCGAGATCTCCATCCCCTGGGCATCCGTTTCGGGTTGTACGCGATTCGCTCCCTTCTGACCAGGCTGAACAATCCTCAGGATCGTGTTCCCGCCCTACTGATCGCAGGAACCAACGGTAAAGGCTCGACGGCGGCAATGACGGCGTCGATCCTTTCGGCGGCCGGCTTCAGGACAGGACTATACACCTCTCCGGACTTGACCGATGTCCGGCAAAGGATCCGGATCGACGGCCGGTTGATCAGCCGCGAGGATATGACGGCCTGTGCAGTGGAGGTGCGAAAACGGATCCGCGAGGAGGTGAGTTATTTCGAGTTTTTGACGGCCGTGGCCTTTCTATACTACCAGCAGCGAAAGACAGATATTGCCGTGCTGGAGACGGGCATGGGAGGACGGCTGGATGCAACCAATGTGGTTACCCCACTTGTCTCGGTGATCACCAACATTTCCTTGGAGCACCGGGAGTACCTCGGCGATACGCTGGAAGAAATCGCACGGGAAAAGGGCGGGATCATCAAAGAAGGGGGGATTTGCCTCTCCGCGGTTCGTCAGCGGCGCGTCATCGAGACCCTGGAGGCGATCTGTGGGGGAAGAAAAGCGAAGCTCTATCGCTTGGGGAAGGAGATCCGAACAACGATCCATCGGGACGGGACATTTTCTTACCACGGCGTCGGAAAGAGTTATATGCGGCTTCACTGTCCCCTCGCGGGAAAACACCAGATTGCCAACGCCGCACTGGCGCTTGCGGCCGTCGAGATGATCGAAAATACCGGGTTCCGGGTGGATGAAACATCCATTTCCGAGGGACTGCGGCGGACGCACTGGGAAGGGCGGTTGGAGATCCTCCGCCGTTCGCCGTGGTTGGTCGTAGATGGTGCCCATAACCCGGCAGGTGCGAGCGTGCTTCGGCAAGCGCTCCAAAACGATTTCCCGCATAGGCAGTTGATCCTCATCTTTGGGGTCTTGCGGGACAAAGACTATAGGGGCATGGCGAGGAGGCTTTTCCCGCTGGCCGACCGGGTGATTCTGACCCGTCCAAACAGCGAAAGGGCCCTTTCTCCTGAAGTACTTCGGTCGTTGACGGAAAGGTATCAAAAGAAGATGGAGGTCATAGATGACCCGGGTGAGGCGCTACGACATTCCCTTTCATTTGCGGGGAAGGACGACCTCATCTGTGCGACAGGTTCCCTGTATCTTGTCGGGAAAATAAGAAAAGCTTCAGCGGGTCAGCAAGGGCAACGGTCTGACTGCCGTTTCTGAGGATCCATAACCGACTCTCTCTGAAAGGTGCTGATGTGAACAGTATGAAAAAGATCTTCTTTCTTTCAGTCTTCCTGTTCGTTTGCTGGACAACGGCTTCGCCGCTGCAGGCGCTCCAGACGGATTTCCGCGGCGGGCCGGTGAACATTGATGCCGACAACATTACCTATAACGGGGAAGAAGATGTCTATCACGCCGAAGGGAATGTCCTGATCACCTTTTCGGGAGGGTATCTGAAGGCTGATACCGTTACCTTGAATCATGCCACGAACCAGGCACTGGCCGTCGGCCATGTTCTGCTCCATAGCGATCAGGATGTCCTGGAGGGGGAACAGGTCTCGTTCAATATCGTTTCGCGAACGGGAACGGTGAACGACGGCGTGATGTTTATCGCCGAAAACCATTTCTATATCAAAGGGGAAAGGATCGAAAAGAAGGCCGAGGTAACCTACCATCTGGAAAATGCCACGTGCACCAGCTGTGACGGCGACGCGCCCGACTGGCGCATTGCAGGCAGGGTTTTCGATGTGACCATGGGCGGCTACGGAGTCGTTCGGGATGGCCGGTTCCTGGTCAGGGACCTTCCGATACTCTACATGCCCTATTTCATCTTTCCGGTGAAGACGGAGCGCCAGTCCGGTCTTCTCTTTCCCCGCTTCAGTTACTCTCGCGATAAGAACGGCCTTGATGTGGAAATTCCCTTCTACTGGGCCATCTCCGAAAATGCCGACGCCACGTTTTACCAGCGCTACATGGAGAAAAGGGGATTTAAGGAAGGGGCAGAGTTGCGCTACTTTCTGGGGCCAAACAGCTTCGGCACCCTCTACGGGGATTTCATCAACGACCGCCTGCATGTTCAGGACGGCAGCGGGAACATGGCCCGCGACTGGCAGGAAAGCCAGAACCGATGGTCCTTCTACCTGAATCACGAAACGACCTTCGCGAACGGTTTCAATCTTCGAAGCGATATCAACCGTGTGTCGGACCGCTGGTATTTCAAGGATTTTTCGACATCGAACTACTATCTGGATCACTATACGGCCGGCACGGAGACCAAGTTCAGGCGCATCTCCTTTCTCGGGGATGAATCCCTCGCCTCCCTCAATTCAACGGTTCGTCTGACGAAGGACTGGACTTTGTACAATCTGACGGCCCTGGCGCGTTACACGGATGATTTCTCATCCCCCGACAACGATTGGACTTTGCAGTCCTATCCGGAAGTGACCTTCACGGGCTTCCGCCAGCCCCTCTTCGGCAGTCCCGTTCAGATGGCCTTTACATCCGGTTACGCATACTATCACCGCGACGAGGGGCAGAAGGGGCATTTGGGGTACATCAATCCCACCCTGTACCTGCCGGCAAAAATCGGGCCCTATGTGAAGATTGAGCCTTGGGCCGGATTCCGTGGGGATCTCTGGCAGAGAACGGATTCACCGGATTATGAAGCCGACACGTATGGCGAACGCAAACAATTCTATCTGGGGACAAATGTTTCAACGGGAATGTATCGCGTTTTTAACTTCAATCGGGCAGGAATCGAAAGGGTCAAACACGGGATAGAATACGGGGTTACCTACGGCTACACCCCCAAACCGTCGCAGGACACCCTTCCAAACTTTCTGGGGGAAATCGGCGAGCAGAACTACCTGAGTTACTGGATTACCAACACATTGCTCGCCAAGGAACGGGGGGCGGATGGGAAGGCCAGTTATCGGGAGCTGATGCGCTTCAAGCTGGCCCAAGCCTATAATATCATCGAGGCGAGACGGGACGTCATTGAAGGAGCGAGAGACAACCGGCCCTTCGGCGATGTTTATCTGGAATTTGATTTGAATCCGTTTCGATATCTCTCCTTTCAGGCGCGAAACGCATACAGCGTGAATTCAGGCAAGTGGTGGCAGACGAATTACGACCTGACCCTGTTGGACAACCGAGGCGATTACGCCTCCGTGGGTTATCGATACACGTTGAATGCGCTGGAGGAGGTCAACCTTGCATTAAGGGCGGCAATCACTCCTTCCCTCAGTGCCACTTACGTTCTTAGACAAGACAGGCTGAATGATAAGGAAATCGAATCCCGCTATGGCATTCAGTACCGGAAGCAGTGTTGGAACGTTGAGCTCCAGTTGCAGAAAACGACGGACGATCAGACGGTGATGTTTCTGTTCACATTGTATGGGATAGGATCGCTGGATTTCAGCAGCGCCCTTTCTTCCACTTCGACAGGAGGGAATTAGGGGAAGGGAGGCATATTCGATTTTTTTCGGGGTGGAACGCAGGTTTTTCCTTGACAAGGGTGCAGAATTTTCATATCCATACAACTTCGAATTCATGCGTACTGGTGAGATCATGAAGACATATCAGGCAAAGAAGGGGGAGGTTCCTCGGGACTGGTATCTTGTGGATGCCGAGGACAAGGTGCTGGGAAGGCTGGCGAGCGAAATTGCCCACCGTCTTCGGGGAAAGCACAAACCCGTTTATACCGCCCACGCGGATACGGGGGATTTCGTGATCGTGGTGAACGCCGAGAGGATCAGTCTGACCGGCAAAAAGCTGACGGACAAGATCTATTACCGTTATTCGGGTTATCCGGGCGGCCTCAGCGCGACGACGGCGGGTCGGATGCTGAAAGAAAAGCCGGAGGAGTTATTGAGGACAGCCGTGAAAGGGATGCTTCCCAAGAACACGCTGGGCAGGGCCATGCTGAAAAAGCTCAAAATATACACTGGCGGCGACCATCCCCATGCGGCACAGTGCCCACGGATTCTGACGCTGTAACATTTACCGGGGTGGGTCTATCGGGTTTGTGAAGATGATCTGGAGAGGGATATGACGGAAAGACGGGTTTATGCGACGGGAAAAAGAAAAAGTGCCATTGCCCGGGTTTATATGAAGGAAGGCACCGGTGTCTGGCAGGTGAACAAGCGGAATTTTGACGACTACTTCACTCGCGAAAGCCTGAAGATGATCATTCAACAGCCGCTCGAGATGACGGGTAAAAAAGGTCTTCTCGATTTTTACATCAGCGTGGACGGGGGCGGCATAGCCGGTCAGGCGGGCGCAGTCAAGCATGGGATCTCCAAGGCGTTGGTGGAATATGACGCAGATCTGAGGGCAGTCCTGAAAAAGGCCGGTTTCCTGACGCGGGATTCCCGTATGAAGGAGAGAAAGAAGTACGGCCAGCCCGGAGCCCGCAAGAGATTCCAGTTCTCCAAACGATAAGTTCCGAGGGGAGGCTTGCGGCCTCCCTTTTCTTTTGAATCCCGATTTCAACCAGATTTCAGAGGGAAAATGAAGTGATCCGAGTCGGTATCTACGGGGGGAGCGGTTATACGGGACAGGAACTGATCAGGCTGCTGCTTGCCCACCCGGAGGTGAAGGTTGTAGCGGCGACCTCGCGGCGCTTTGCGGGAAAACCGGTCGGTGAGGTTTACCCCGCCCTGGCGGGCCGCACTGATCTCGTGTATACGAACGATCCGCCGGAAGCGGTGGCCGGGATCACGGATTTCGTTTTTCTGGCCCTTCCGCACGGCGTTTCGATGGAGATCGCTCCCTTCTTTGTCAGCGCGGGACGGCCGGTGGTGGATCTGAGCGCCGATTTCCGCATCCGGGACGGAGCGACTTACGAGACCTGGTATGGACGGCATACCGCCATTGAGATGCTGGACAAGGCGGTTTATGCTTTGCCGGAGCTGCACCGGGAAGAGATCCTCAAAACCCGTCTTGCCGCCAATCCCGGCTGTTACCCGACGAGCATCATCTTGGGTCTGGCGCCGGCCCTGCGGTCCGGTTGGATCGATCCCGATTCGGTAATCGTTGACTCGAAATCGGGTGCCAGCGGGGCGGGCCGGGAACCCGCGATCGGGTCGCTGTTCTGCGAGGTGGACGGAGGCTTCAAATCTTACAAAGTCGGCAACCACCGGCATACTCCTGAAATCGAGCAGGAACTGGGTCTCCTCGCAGGGCGGGTCATGAGGATCTCCTTTACCCCGCATCTGCTGCCCGTTAAAAGAGGCATTCTCAGCACGATCTACGCCAAATTGAAGAAAGATGCGAACATTGACGACCTCATAGCCCTCTATCGTGATTTCTACGATGGGGAGCCGTTTGTCCGGATCTGCCGGAAAGGTCAGTTCCCGAACCTCTCCTCCGTCGTCGGATCCAATCTTTGCGATATCGGCGTAACTGTGGACAAGCGCACCGGTCGGCTGATTGTCGTTTCCGTAATTGACAATCTGATCAAGGGGGCGTCCGGCCAGGCTATTCAGAACATGAACCTGATGTCGGATCTTCCCGAAACAACCGGTCTTCCCGTAGTGGCCCTTTATCCCTGATTTCCTGTTGGCGGCGATTCTCTTCCGCAGACCCGTTCGGCGGCCTGCTGATCATCCGGAGGTGCGATGGCGTTAAAAATCTTTAATACCCAATCGAAAAAAAAAGAAGAATTTCAACCGCTGCAAGAGGGGAAAGTCGGGATTTATGTATGCGGGATCACGGCGTATGACGTATGCCACGTGGGGCATGCCCGCTCGGCGGTCGTTTTTGATGTGATCACGCGCCATCTCCGTTCCAAGGGCTGGGACGTCACTTACGTGAAGAACTTCACGGATGTGGATGACAAGATCATTGACCGCGCCAGGCGCGAGAAGACAGGGATCGGCGAGATCGCCGAGCGCTTTATCCGGGAGCACGACAGGGATATGGCGGCGCTGGGTGTTCTCCCGCCGACGTTTTCGCCGCGAGCGACGGAGAGCATCCCCGAGATGATCAGGCTCATCGGCGATCTGATTGCGAAAGATCTGGCCTATCCGATGGATGGGGATGTCTATTATGCCGTCGGGAGGTTTCCAGGATACGGGAAACTCTCGGGAAGAAACCTGGACGAGATGCTTTCCGGCGCCCGTATCGACAGCGATAAGAAACGCAGCCCTCTCGATTTCGCGCTTTGGAAGGCAAGCAAAGAGGGGGAGCCTTGGTGGGAGAGCCCCTGGGGAAGGGGAAGGCCGGGCTGGCATCTTGAGTGCTCCGCGATGAGCCGGCGATATCTGGGCGATACCTTCGACATCCACGGCGGGGGAGAGGACCTGATCTTCCCGCACCACGAAAATGAGATCGCGCAATCGGAAGGGGCTACCGGCAAGATTTCGGTTCGCTATTGGGTTCATAACGGTTTTGTCCGGGTGAATAGTGAAAAAATGTCAAAATCCCTCGGAAACTTTTTCACCATCCGGGACATTCTGCAACAGTATCACCCCGAGGTGCTGCGATTCTTTCTGCTCCAGAGTCATTACCGCAGCCCCGTCGATTTTTCCGACTCTGCCCTCAATGAGGCACGCCAGGGGATGAATCGGATCTATTCCATGTTGAAGGCACTCAAGGACGAGTCGGGTGGAAACGGGGCGGAGGCTGTATCTGCGGAAAGGGATAAAGAAACGGCCGTTCAACTGGAGACTCTTCCTAAACGCTTTGCCGAGTCCATGGACGACGATTTCAACACGGCACGGGCCATCGGCCACCTTTTCGATGCCGTTCGGATGATCAACGCTGCGATGGCGGAGAAAAAGCCGGTCGTCTCATCCGGCGTCCTGCTGCAGGCGGAAAAGACCTTTCTCGGGATCGGTGACGTTCTGGGTCTGTTTCAGCAGGAACCGGACCATTACCTCCGCAGCGACCGTGAACGGGAAGCGGCGAAACGGGGCCTGGCGGTTGCCGAGATCGAGCAGCGGATCGCCGAACGGTTGGCCGCACGAAAGGCAAAGGCATGGGCCAGGGCCGATGAGATTCGGAACGAATTGGCCGAAAAGGGCGTGCTGCTCCGGGACGGGCCGGATGCCACGACCTGGACGATCGCGTAAGTTCAAAATGGAGAGGATCTATTTCGACCACAGTGCGACGACACCCATCCATGCAGAGGTGCTCGGCGCGATGATGTCCCTCTTTGCGAACCATTTCGGAAATCCATCCAGCATCCATTGCGAAGGGCGCTTCGCCCGCGAGGCCATCGAGGCAGCGCGCCGACAGGTTTCCGCTCTGATCGGGGCGGACCCTTCCGAGATTGTGTTCACGGGCGGCGGGACAGAGGCCGATAACCTTGCCGTTCTCGGGAGCGCCTTCGCCCAAAGGGATGGGAAAAAACACCTGATTGCTTCCGCCGTTGAACATCCGGCCGTGGAGCAGGCCTGTTGCCACCTTGCCGAACTCGGATTCGCTGTGACGTTCCTTCCGGTGGATGGTGAGGGGCGGGTGGACCCTGACGAGGTCCGGCGGGCCATCACCGGACAGACCTTCCTGATTACGGTGATGCATGCCAACAATGAGGTCGGGACCATCCAGCCGCTTCGCGAAATCGGAGCCATCGCCCGGGAACGGGGCATCCGTTTTCACTCCGATGCCGTCCAGAGCATCGGAAAGATTCCGGTCGCGGTAGCGGATCTGAAGGTTGATCTCCTCGCCATCACCGGTCACAAAATCTATGGACCGAAGGGTACGGGGGCGCTCTATGTCCGTAATGGTGCGACTCCGCTCCCGATCACATTTGGCGGTCATCAGGAGCGGGCTCTCCGCAGCGGGACGGAGAATGTTCCGGGCATCGTGGGGCTCGGGAAGGCATGCGAGATCGCACGGCGCGATCTGAAAACACAGCGGATCCATCTACAGAAGCTCCGGGACAGGCTGGAAACGCGGATCCGGACGGAGATTCCTGGTATCCGCATCAATGGTCATCCGTCCGAACGGCTGCCGCACCTGTCAAGCGTCTCTTTTGCCGGGGTTTCCGGTGAAGCGCTCGTCCGGGCGCTTGATCTGCGCGGGATCGCCGTCTCCTCCGGTTCGGCCTGCGCGGCAGGCCAGACCGGCATCTCGCCGGTTCTGGCGGCACTGTGCGTTCCGAGGGAATTTGCCGCGGGTACGGTGCGATTCAGCTTCGGAAGGGATAACACGGAAGAGGAGCTGGACCGTGCGGTTCCGATCCTGAAGGCGCTGGTTGAAAGGCAACGCGTCAGTCAATGATACACCCACCGCTGCGGCGACGCCGTTCTCCCCGCCGCCTGTGGAATCCGCTGGCGATTTTTCGGCCGATCTGTTATGAAACTTCGCATGAAATCGGAACGCATTCGGATCCCCTCTGCCGCGGATTGTGAACGGCTGATTGCCGAAACGGGGATGCTCGAAAACATCATAGCCCACTCCCGGCAGGTCTGCCGGGTCTCACTCTGGATAGCGGATCATCGAAAGACGAACGGCCTCGACCGTGATCTGATCCGGGCGGCGGCACTCCTCCACGACATCACCAAGACCCGCAGCTTCAGCACCGGGGAGGACCATGCCGAGACAGGGAAGCAAATGTTGACGGAAATGGGCT
Organism: Syntrophales bacterium; assembly: GCA_040765725.1. Lineage (GTDB taxonomy): Bacteria > Desulfobacterota > Syntrophia > Syntrophales > UBA5619 > UBA5619. Next base: position 34,737 of record JAXGRQ010000011.1, on the reverse strand, counting down.
ACCCTGAAGTGGGCCGCATTGTCGGCCAACATGTCCGACTGGATCGTTATTTCGGATCTTCCTTGCCCGACGAGGCTGAAATCGTCAATTATGCGGACAAGCGGGTGCTCCATGACCGGATTGTCCCGCTCTCGGAGAGGATGGAATACATCGTCGAAAGATACGGCCTGTCGCCCGAGCGGAGGCAGATGCTGATGCTCCTCTGGCAGAAATCGGAGGCGCTGGAGCATCGGCTTTTTGCCGGTCTGTCCGTTGTTCCGGGAGACATCATCCTGGATTGAGCGGCAGAGGCCTGACCCCTGAGATAGAATGATTCCCGGCCGGTCTTCCGATTCCGATGCTTTTCCGGTCATGGAGAGCGAAAATAAACAAAGCCGCCTGTCTCTGAAAGATGCGCGGGCGGACTTGCGAGGAGAAAAAAGGATGATGAAGGAACGCACGGTATTTGTAAATGGGACATATGTTCCCTGGGAGGATGCGAAGATCCATATCATGAGTCACAGCGTCGGGCGGGGCTCGTCCATCTTCGAGGTGATCGGGTTTCACGAAACGCCGAACGGACCGGCCGTCTTCCGTCTCGATGAATATGTTGCCCGTTTTCGGAACTCGGCCGCACTGCTGGACATGGAACCGCCGCTGTCCGCCTCGGGTTTGCAGGAGGCGGTCCTGGAGACAGTCCGGCGCAACGGCTTGAAAAAAGGGATTATCAAGCTGGTCGGCTTTTATCCCGAGATCGCCTTCAAAATACTCCCCCCCGGGAAACGTTTCCAGGTAGCGATCTTCGTATTTGACCTGGCGGGAGATCTCGGTGAATCCGTGCAGCCGAAAGATGGAAGCGTGACGGCGTGCATTTCGAAATGGCGAAGGCTCGATCCGCAGACTGTCCCGATCGAGGCCAAGGTGGCGGCCAACTACATCAACGGGATTGTGGCCCGGACCGAGGCAAGGGACCTCGGGTTCGATTACGCCATCCTGCTCGATACCCGAGGTTGCATCGCCGAGGGTGGAACGGAATCGCTCTTTCTCGTCAGGGGAGGGCGCCTGCTGACGTCGTCGCTGGGAACGATCCTCAACAGCATCACGCGAAAGACGCTCCTCGAGGTGGCGGAGACAATGGGGATGAAAACTTTTGCAGGTCGTCTGGATCCGTCAACCATAGCCGAGGCGGAGGAGATTTTCTTTGCGGGGACGGTCGGAAAACTCATTCCGGTCCGTCAGGTGGGGGACAGGATTCTACAGGAGGTTCCCGGCCCGGTCACGCGAAGGCTTTTCGAGCGGATGACCCTGATCACCTCCGGAGGCGACGAACATTTCCGGCATTGGCTCTATCCGGTATGATCCCCACGATTCCCGCCGAGCCGAGGCTGTCGAATCCTTTTTAAGAAAACCTGCTTCGGCGAAAGAGTAAAAGGGTGAAAGGGAGGATGAGATGAAAGTCGTTACAATCAAAGACATCAAAAAAGAAACTTTTAGCAATCCGCTGTTTGCCGGATCGGATGTGACACGACAGGTGTTGATTCCCGACAGCAGGGAGCTCGTGGCCACTGTCGTCAACTTCGGGAAAGGCGTCCGGAACAAATTCCATTCTCATGATTGCGAACAGATCCTGATCGTTACGGCGGGACGCGGTGTTGTGGCCACGGAAAAAGAGGAGAGGCCGGTGACCGTGGGGGACGTTGTGCTGATTCCGGCCGGAGAAAAACATTGGCACGGCTCCGTGGGGGAACCGTTTTCCCATATTTATGTTTCAAAGGGTGGGAGCAAGCTGACGCAATTGGAGGATTAACGTCGGATGTCGTGCCCGAGACGGGATAAAAGGGAAAAGGGCGGAGAGCCTCTTTCCTTTCCCATGACAGACGTTTGGCGTCTCGGCCATCCTCGATTCTGATTCACACCCCAACTGCAATCCCGAAGGGAATGGGAACGCCCCGAGGACCAACCGTCCACGGGGTGTTCCCATTCTTGAGGAGGATCCCTTCAGAAAAGCTGGAATCGTATGCCCAAAGCGTTCACGAAAACTTTTCGGATTCGAAAAAATCCCCGAAGCGTATAGGGCTGATGTTTTCCAAAGCTCATCATGAACGGGATTTCGTCTATCGTCCCGCTTCCTTTTTGAGAGGCTTCACCATGTCCGTCTTTTCCCATGGATAGTCGTCGAGGAAGAGCGTCCGCGGGATCCGGCGGTAAATGTCGCTGTTCAACAGGTCAAAGCGCTGGATCATCCCGGCCGGCGTCAGATCGAAAAGCTTCTCGATAATCCTTTCGAGCTTTTTGTCGGTGATCTTGCCGGTGCCGAAGGTATTCACATAGATCGAGAAGGGACGGGCAATCCCGATCGCGTAGGCGAGCTGAACGGAACACTTGTCGGCGAGGCCCGCAGCGACGATGTTCTTCGCGACATAACGAGAACCGAAAGCGGCGGAACAGTCCACCTTTTCCGGCGATTTGTTGACGACGGAGCCGCCCCCGAGTTGGGCGCCGGGATAGCCGCCGTAGAACTGGACGACAAGCTTTCGGCCGGTAACCCCCGAATCCGCCGCGCTGCAGGAGTTGACCGCCTGCCACTCCCCGGTTGGATTGAAATAAAACTCCGTATTCTTGTCTACGCAGCCCTTCAGACTGTCGAAGGCGATCTTGCGGGCCTTCCGTTCGATCGCGCAGCCGTTCTTGCCCTTTACGAACCGGTAGTCGATGGCGTTGGACATCAGGACCTTGGCCAGCCGGACCGGCTTTCCGGTCTTTTCGTCGTATTCCACAGAAACCTGCCCTTTGCCGTCCGGTGCAAAAACCGGGTCGCCACAGGTTTCGAAGGCGCGCATCATCCGGTTGACAAGGACAAACGTGAGAGGGAGCAGCTCAGGCGTCTCGTTGCAGGCGAAACCGTACATGATCCCCTGATCGCCGGCGCCGATCTCTTTGTATTTTCCCGCGTCGGCGCGTGTGCCGATGTTGATGTCGGGCGACTGGGGGATAATGGCGTTGAGAACGCCGAGGGAGTTGCCATTCAGGCCGACCGCCGAGTCGTTGTAGCCGATACCGAGGACCGTCTCCCGGACGCACTTGTCCAGATCGATCCAGGCCCGTGTGCTGACCTCGCCCCCGACGACGCAGAGCCCCTTGCCGAGGAAGACCTCGATGCCGCAGTGCGGCATGGTGTTGATGTCCATCCCCTTCCTGTGCTCGCGGTCGAGAATGGCGGCGATGATGTTGGCTGCAATCGCATCCGCGACGACGTCCGGATGCCCCACTTTGATGCTTTCCGATGAAACTTGCATGCTTCTTCTCCTTAAATGAAAGTTTTTCCGGTTCCCAACGGTCTATGCAGAAGCGACTCTCCCGGAAACTTCGGTGGGGTCGGGCGGTGCTCAAAAATCCCTGAAAGGGTCGCCTTAAGGCCCACAGCAAAGATGCCGAGTCGGTTTGCAACGACGGCTGGCCAATAACAGAAAACCCGCGCCAAAGCGCGGGTTTTGATCTTTTATCCGGCACTTTAGCACATTTGTATAGCGGAGCAATTGACCTTAAATTCCCGCTTGCGCGCTCTCATAGGATAGGCCGAATGAAAAGTCAAGAAGAATTTTTTTCTTAAATCCGCAGCAACTCGCTCAGTGTCGGGTGCGGGATGATCCATTCTTCAAGTTGATGTCGGTCAAGCCCCGCCGCCATCGCCAGGCTGAGGGGCGCGATCAGCTCTGCGGCCTGATCGCCGGCGATTGTCGCCCCCACCAGTTTCTCCCGATCGAAGAGGATTTTGACGAAACCGGGGCCCTTGAGGGATGTGCGGGCGGTGATGTTGGCTCCGAAATCTGCCCGGTGAACCTCCACAACGATGCCTCTTCTCCGCGCATCCTCCTCCGTCAAACCGACTCGGGCAACCTGAGGGTGGGTGTAGATGACGGATGGGACGGTTTCTTCCCGGAAAGGGATGCTTTGGTCGTTGTAAAGATTGCGGGCAAGGATTTTCCCCTGATACATGGCCCGATGGGCAAGCATCATGCCGCCGGTAACGTCTCCGATGGCGAAGATCCCGGGGACAGCGGTCATCTGTCTCTCGTCAACGACAATCCCCCGGCGGTCATAACCGATCCCCAGCGCATCGAGCTCCTCCGCATGCAGATGGGGCTTCCGTCCCGTACAGATCAGCGCATAATCCGCAGACAGATTCCGGATTCCGGCGGGCCCGGTTGCTTCCAAACCCCTGTCTCTTCTGCCTGCGGAAGCAGCATCATTATGGACTTGTCGCTGCGGGTCTGTCATGCTAAATGGTTCGGGAAGGAAAGATAGTTGTATCCCCGAATGGTCATCCGCGATGACCTCCAACCGCATTCCGGTATGGATGACGACTCCCAGATTCTTCAATTCCCGCGTCAGCAGAGCCGAAGCTTCTTCGTCCTCCAGGGGGATCAACCGTTCCATCATTTCGATCAGGGTCACCCGGACACCGAGTTCGGCCAGAAATGTGGCAAACTCTACGCCGATGACATTGCCGCCGACGATCAGGATGCTTTCGGGAAGGGTTTGCAACGCCAGCAGACCATCGGAGGTCAGGATCCGTTCGGACGGATGCACACCGGGCGGCAGGGCAGGCTCCGAACCCCAGGCGATCACCACATTCCGGGCAGAGAGCCGTTCGCTGCGGCCGTCCGGGGCGGTCCATTCCACCTCGGACGGAGAGACCATCCGCCCCGCCCCTTCTTTCCTATCCACGCCGGCTTCCTGGAGCGATTTCCCGGCCCCCAGCGCCGAGATGTTCACAATCTGCTTCTGGTGCCGTTTCATCCCCGCATAGTCGAAGGCGGCGTTTTTCACGCTTACCCCCATCCGGCCGAGCTTCTTCAGCTCCGAATAACGTCGGCTGCATGCCAGAAGCGCCTTGGTGGGGATGCATCCCCGGTGGGTACAGGTTCCACCCCACCCCTGTTTTTCGATGATTGCCGTCTTCAGACCCAGCCTTGCCGACCGTATGGCCGCCTCGTGACCTCCCGGTCCCGCACCGATCACCAGAATATCAAATACCGGCATAAGATCCTCTCATCTTGTCATTAAAAATGTGTTTTCCGAAATATTATCACACTATTCTGAGGGATACAATGATATATAAATATTGGATTGATCTTTTGATCAATCCTGTATATATTTCATTTATTGGTGAAAACATGAAAATCGATGAAACCAGCCTGGCAATCATCAAACATCTGCGAGAGGGAAGAAAGTCCTTTCAAAAGATCGCTGAAGATCTTTCCATTACGGAGAACACGGTTCGGGCAAGGGTCGGCAAGCTTGTTGACGAGGGGGTTCTGGAGATTGCGGGGTTGGTCGATCCGGAGGCAATCCAGGGTCACCGCGTTGCGTTGGTCGGGATCAAACTCAACTCCATGGACCTCGTCACCAAGGGGGAAGAGTTCAGCCTGCTGAAGAACGTCGTATCCGTATGTGTGGTGACAGGCCGATATGACCTTTTCCTGACGGTCCTGCTGAACGATGAAAATGACCTGCTGCGTTTCTATACCGAGCAGGTGTCGCAGGTGAAGGATGTGCAATCCGCCGAAACGTTTGTGGTGTACAAGAGCTACCGTCTGAAAGTTCCATATATCCTGTAGGCGGATCCGTTCGTTGAATGCAAGAAGTGGCATGGTTGTGGCAGCATCGGAGGAGGAAAGGTGGGGACAAAATCAATGATGGAGCTTCACAAGACCGTTCTGCATGACCGGCATGTCGCGCTCGGTGCGACGATGGTCGACTTCGGCGGCTGGCATATGCCGATTCAGTACAAAACCGGAATCGTCGAGGAGCATCTCGCCACGCGGAAATCGGCCGGACTCTTCGACGTCTCCCACATGGGTCGGTTCATTGTCCGCGGCGCCGGAGCGCTTCCATTCCTGCAGCATGTCCTGTCCAACAATGCGGCTGCGCTGGACACGGGTTTCGCACAGTACACCATCATTCCCAATGATCAGGGCGGAGCGATCGACGACGCCTACCTGTACCGATTCACGCCGGACGAGTACTTGCTGGTCGTCAATGCCGCCAATCGGGCGGCTGATTGGGCGTATCTGCGGGAGATGCTGTCCCGTTTCCCCGAAGCCCGACTGGAAGACGTCTCCGAATCACTGGCCATGCTCTCGCTGCAGGGACCGGCCTCCCGGGCCATGTTGCATGAGCTGATCGGTGCAGGCGGGATGCCGGAACCGATTAAGAATGCCATCCGTTCTTCCTCCATTCACGGGAAGAAAGTGCTGGTTTCCCGAACCGGCTATACGGGTGAACCTCTCGGTTTTGAATTCTTCGTTGCGTCAGCAGACGCCGAATGGCTCTGGGATCTTTTCCTGGAGAAGGGGGCAGTCCCGATTGGATTGGGGGCGCGGGATACGCTGAGACTGGAAGCCGGGCTGCCTCTTTTCGGCCATGAGTTGGGGAAAGAGCCTTCGGGGAGAGAAATCCCCATCTTCGCCTGTCCGCTGTCCCGCTTCGCCGTAAGCCTGTCCCCGCTGAAGGGCGACTTCGTCGGCCGCGAGGCCCTGTCTATTCAATTCGCGGCGCTGAAGAAATTCCAGGATGAGGACTACAGTTCATTGGAGGATCTTCCCCGGCGGGTCGTTCCATTTGCACTCCGCGGAAAGGGGATTGCCCGGGCAGGATTCCGGGTCTTCAAGAACGGCGAAGAGATCGGTTTCGTGACGAGCGGAACGATGGTGCCGTACTGGAAGACCGCGGGTGCCGGACTTTCAACGCATTTTACCGGCGAACGGGAGATGAGGGCGATTGGTCTCATGATGGCCGACAGCCGCCTGAAAAAGGACGATCCGGTGGAGATCGAAATCCGGGGAACGCGGATCGATGCGGTCGTGGTTCCCTGGCATCTGCGTTCCGATGCTCCCCCCTATGCGATGCCGATTGTCCGGCGCCCCGCGGACGAGCGGGAAAAACCGCTCGCCGGCGCATGGCAGGAGAAGACCTTCGATTTGCTGGAGAAGACGATTCAAAATACCCTTTGGCGTCAGACCGAGTGTATCAATCTGATTCCCTCCGAACAGACCGTTTCCCCGATGGTGCGGCGGCTCATCGTCATGGATCCTGCCTTCCGATACGCAGAACACCGCTCCCTCCGTTCCTACTACGATACGGAGGTCTTCTACTACCAGGGGACGGATTTCATCGACCATGTGGAGACACTGCTCAAGGAAGAGATGAATCGCTATCTTGAATGTCGGGAGGTCGAGGTCCGGGTGCTGAGCGGACAGATGGCCAACGCCGTGGTCTTCAGCGGCCTGGTCGATTACCTGAACCGGGGCGATCGAAAAACGGAACCCCGACGGATCCGCTCGGTTCTGAACAACCACATCATCCGCGGGGGCCATCTCAGCGCACAACCCATGGGCGCCCTCTACAACTTTGTCGGATACGACAGGCGACTGGAAAAACCGGCCGTTGCGAACTTTCCGGTATTGCCCGAAAATCCCTACAAAATCGATGTGGAGGAAACCCGTCGGATCATCGACGAAATCCGGCCGGAACTGATCATCTTCGGCAAAAGCATGGTCCTCCACCGGGAACCCGTCCGGGAGATCCGGGATTTCCTTCGGGAGCAGAAAATCGATTCCATCGTCCTGTACGACATGGCCCATGTTTTGGGACTGCTGGGGCCCTACTTTCAGCAGCCGTTTGCCGAAGGGGCGGACCTGGTCACCGGATCGACGCACAAGACCTTTTTCGGCACGCAGCGGGGAATCGTTGCCGGAAACTGGCGGGAACAGGACAAGGGATACGCGCTCTGGGAGTCCGTGGAGAACCGGACCTTTCCGGGAAGCGTCAGCAACCACCACCTGGGGACCCTGCTGGGACTGCTGATGGCCGCCTACGAGATGAACTGTTTCCGGGATGCCTACCAGCAGGCGGTGATCCGGAATGCAAAGGCCTTCGCCTGCGCGCTGCGGGATGCGGGCCTGCAGGTGGCGGGCGATCCGGAGATTTCTTTCACGGAAACCCATCAGGTGATCGTGAAGGTCGAATATGCCCGCGCGGTGGAGGCGGCACGCCGGCTCGAGGAGAGCAACATCATCTGCAACTACCAGGCCGCGCCGGACGAGGAGGGATTCACTGCGGCCGGCGCATTGAGGCTCGGTGTGCAGGAGATGACCCGGTTCGGCATGGGGCCGGAAGATTTCCGGACGCTGGCCCAGTACATCCATGACGTCGTGGTGGGCGGACGTCCGGTCCGGAAAGAGGTCGCCGCCTTCCGCAAGCGGTTCCTGACGATGCGTTACTGCTTTTCGGAGGATATGTTCGCCGACTTGATGGCAAAACTGCACCGACTGATATAGCGGCATCTTGAAGTCTGTCCGCTGATGATACGGATATAAGGAGGGATGATGAAAAAGATCGAGGAAATCGCACTGCCGGAGGAGCTGCGTTACAGCGCCGAACACGAATGGGTCCGCATGGAAGGCGATGCGGCGCGTATAGGGATTACCGATTACGCACAGGACCAGCTCGGGGATATCGTCTATGTCGAACTGCCGTCTGTCGGGGCGCATATCGCTCAGGGAGCGGTCTTTGCGACGGTGGAATCGGTGAAGTCGGTTTCGGAATGCTATATGCCGCTTTCCGGGGAGGTCACAGCCGTGAATGGCCCGCTGGCCGATGAGCCCGTTCTGCTGAACCAGAGCCCTTACGGCGACGGCTGGATGATTCTGGTGAAACCGGATGATCCTGCCGCCTTCTCGAACCTGCTGACCGTGGAGGGCTACCTCGCCTGTCTGAAAGGGGAATCATAAATGAGTTGCCTTCCCCACACGGCTGAGGACATTACTGCGATGCTCAGCGAGATCGGTGTGCCCAATCTCGATGACCTCTTTGCGTCGGTTCCGTTGCAATGCCGTTTCAGCGGAACGCTGGACGTGCCGCCGGCGATGAGCGAATGGGCGCTCGAGCGGCAGGTCGGACAATTGGCCGAACGGATGGCCGTCTCCCCGGAATACCTGCTGTTTCTGGGGGCCGGGAGCTACGATCATTACATCCCCGCCGCCGTTTCTTCGCTTTTGGGCCGCTCCGAGTTTTTCACCTCCTACACGCCGTATCAGCCGGAGATGCTTCAGGGGACGCTGCAGGGGATCTACGAGTACCAGACGCTGACGGCCCGACTTCTGGGAATGGAGGTTGCCACGGCCTCCCATTACGACGGCGCGACGGCACTGGCCGAGGCGCTGCTGATGGCGATCCGCATCACGGGTAAGAAAAAAGCGGTGCTTTCGCGTGCAATCCACCCCCGTTACCGTCAGGTCGTCCGGACCTACTTCGCACCCACCGGCTATGAACTCCTGGAGCTTCCCTTTGCAGAAACGGGGCTCACCGACTTTTCCCGCCTCGGGGAGATTTCGGATCCGGCCGCCGTCGCGGTGCAATCGCCGAACTTTTTCGGGTGCATTGAAAACCTTGGGGCGGCGGCTGAAAAGGCCCACTCGGTCGGTGCGCTTTTCATCGCCGGCTTTACCGAGGCGCTGTCCTATGGGCTGCTGAGGAGTCCGGGAAGCCAGGGCGCCGACATCGTCGCCGGGGAGGGTCAGAGTCTGGGCATTTCCCGCACCTTCGGCGGTCCGGCGCTGGGGATGCTGGCGAGCCGGAAACAGTTTATGCGGAACCTGCCCGGACGCCTCGTGGGTCAAACGACGGACCGGGAGGGGAAACGCGGCTTCGTCCTGACGTTGGCCACACGGGAGCAGCACATCCGCCGTGAGAAGGCGACGTCGAACATCTGTTCCAACAACAGCCTCAACGCGCTCGCAGCCGCCATGTATATGGCCACCCTCGGGGGGACCGGCATCCGGGAACTGGCCCGTTTCAACCACGACAAGGCGCAATACCTCAAGAATGCCCTGCGGGATGCGGGCTGCCCGATCCGTTTTTCCGGTTCCACATTCAACGAATTCGTCGTCGGTTTTCCCGGAGGCTTTGATGCCATGCACCGCCATCTGCTTGACCGGAAGATGGTCGCCGGTCTGCCTTTGGGCGCCGATTATCCGGAGCTGAAGGACTATGGCCTCCTCTGCGTGACGGAAACCATCAGCCGGGAGCAGATGGACCTCCTGGTCCGGGAGGTGGCGGCATGAGCGAAGAGATCGGAACCACCGGGCTCATCCTGAACGAGCCTTTGCTCTGGGAGCGGGGGAAAAAGGGGCGCCGCGGCTTCTCGATGCCTGAAAGAGATGTTCCGTTCAGCCCATTGCCCGCGGAGATGACGGGGGACGGACCCGATTTCCCGGATCTGAGCGAAATCGAGGTGGTCCGCCATTATACCCGGCTCTCCACCTGGAATTTCGGCGTAGATACCGGCTTCTACCCTCTGGGCTCCTGCACGATGAAGTACAACCCCAAGATCAACGAAAAGCTGGCGGGTCTGCGGGGATTTGCCGGAGCCCATCCGTTGTTGCCGGCTGCTTTGTCTCAGGGGGCGCTGCAGCTGATGTTCGAGCTGGAGAGGCACCTGGCCGAAATCACCGGCTTCGATTCGGTGACGCTCCAACCGGCGGCAGGCGCTCAGGGGGAGTTGACGGGGATGCTGATCATCCATGCCTTTCATCGAAGCCAGGGGAGACAGCGGACCAAGATCCTGATCCCCGACACGGCGCACGGCACCAATCCGGCGAGCGCCACGCTCTGCGGCTATGCCCCCGTCCCGGTACCGTCCGGTCCGGACGGCATCCTTCTCCCTGAAACCGTGGCGGCGCTGATGAATTCCGAAACGGCGGGGATCATGATCACCAACCCCAACACGCTGGGTCTGTTCGAGGAGAACATCCGTGAGATTGCCCGGATCGTCCACGAACGGGGCGGCCTCGTTTACGGCGACGGCGCAAACATGAATGCCGTGATGGGCATCGTGAAGCCGGGGGAGATCGGTGTGGACATCCTGCATCTGAACCTCCACAAGACCTTCTCCACGCCCCATGGGGGCGGCGGGCCCGGTGCGGGACCGGTAGCCGTCCGGAAGGATCTGGCCCGTTTTCTGCCCGTTCCCCGCGTTGTCGAAAAGAACGGGTTCTACAGGTTGAGTGAGGAATTTCCCGAATCGATCGGCCGTGTGCTGGCCTTTCACGGCCATTTCGGCGTTCTGCTCCGGGCATATGCCTACATCCTCAGCATGGGGCCGGACGGCTTGTTGGATGCGAGCCGGACGGCGGTTCTAAACGCCAACTACATCCGGGTAAAACTCAAAGACGTTCTCCATTTGGCCTTTGATCGTCCCTGCATGCACGAGTGCGTCTTTTCCGACCACAAACAGCAGATCCTGGGGATTACCACGCTGGAGATGGCCAAGCGATTGATGGACTACGGGTACCATCCGCCCACGATCTATTTTCCGCTCGTCGTGCATGGGGCAATCATGATCGAGCCGACGGAGACGGAAACGAAGGAGGAAATCGACGGATTCATCGAAGCGTTTCGCTCCGTGGTCCGGGAGGCTTCGGAAAATCCTGCGGTCGTCCGGGAGGCGCCGGCCCGTTGCAAGGTCAAAAGATTGGATGAGACCGCGGCCGCCCGGAACCCCCGTCTGGTCGGATAAGATAAAATATTCATCACAGAAAGGCGAACCTTATGAAGGATCTTCAGAAAGACGAACTTTGCCGACGGATGTATCGGGATCTGCTCCCGAACATCGCCGACTACGTCGCTCTCTATGCCAAAGAGCGGCCGAAGGATACGGCGATCATCGAGCACAACACCGGCGCAACGGTGACCTGGAAGCAGTTCGACACATCCGTCAATGCGTTTGCGGCCAAGCTTCTCTCCATCGGCCTGGTCAAGGGGGATATCGTCGCCACGAGCCTTCCGCTCCTCAAGGAACATATCTATCTGATCTATGCCTGCTACCGGATCGGTCTGATTGTCGCCCCGCTGGATTTGCGTCTGAAGGCCGGGGAGATCATCACCTGCATGCAGAAGATGAAACCAAAGGCATACTTTTTCCTGGGGAAAACGCCGGTCGTCGATTTTCGTCCCACCATCCGAGAGGTGATGGCCGCGTGCCCCGGCATCCGTCACTGGGTGCAGTTCCAGAAAGAGGCCGACCAGATCATGGAGGGTGCGGTGGGGGTTGCCGAGTTCACGAGGGACATCAAGAAGGTCTACCTCTTGAATCTTCTTGCGGGACGGGTGAAAAAGGCCCGTCGTCTCGTCGGCAAGCGCGATGCCTGTCTCATCATCTTCACCACCGGTTCCACCGGTTCTCCGAAACCGGCGCTTTTATGCCACGAGAATATCCTGGTCCAGTACATCGGGCTTTGTGTGGGGTTCGAGATGAAATCATCCGACCGGATGCTGATCAACCTGCCGCCTTCCCACGTCGGCTGCACGACGGAGCAGCTCGGAACGGTTCTCTTCGGCGGCGGGGTCGCGGTGATCCTCCACATCTTCGATGCAAAGCTTTCGCTGGAGGCGATCGCAAAGCACCGGGCCACCATCATCGGCCAGATTCCGGCGCTCTTCAACATGGAATGGCGCCTTGCCGATTACGGGAAGTACGACCTCTCGTCACTTCGCTTCGCGATCTATGGAGGCCAGGCCGTTTCTCGAGAATTTCTGGTCAGGATGAAGGCGATGGCGCCCCGGATCGGAACGGGACTGGGGCTGACGGAAACGGCCGGTTTCTGTACCTATACGAATGTCGACGCCGACGTGGACGAATTGGCCCAGGGGATCGGCTACGATTCACCCCTTTGCCCGATCACGATCCGCGATTTCATGAAGGCGGACGGGACGGCCGGATCGGAAAAACCGCGGGGGGAGGTCGGGGAGATCTGCTTCTCCGGCCCCCAGATCTTCCTGGGCTACCTGGGAGATCCGGAAAATACGGCCAAGACGATTTCCAAGGACGGCTTCTGCTATACGGGCGATGTCGGTTATTACGACGAGAAGGGGCTCCATTTTTCAGGCCGGGCGAAGCTCGTCATCAAACCGAAGGGATATCAGGTTTTCCCGGAGGATGTGGAAAACCATATCCAGGAGAAGCTGAAAGATCGAGCCGGCATGGTCGCCATCGTCGGTGTCGAACACGAGGTTTTCAGCGAAGGGATCATGGCTTTCGTGGAATCCAAAGAGGAGAAGGCGATTACCCCTGAGGAGGTTCTTGCCGCCTGCTCGGACATCTCCGCGTATTCGCGTCCCTCTCATGTCGTGATTCTCAAACCGGGGGAGATTCCGTTGAACCGGGTCGCGAAAACCGATTACCTCAATCTTCGGGAAAGGGCGACGGCGATCGTCCGGGAACTGCGCACGGAGGGGAAATGGGACCGGGAATAAGCCGGCTTCGTCGATGCCCCTGTACCCATGGATGATTTTCGCGATAGTGTTCTGAAAATGCGATAGATCTCCGGCATCAAGAAGGGATCCGTCGCATGAGGGGAAGCCCGAGAGACGGCGCAAGTTACCGGGTTTGATAGCTTCCTTTCGCTGTTTCCATCCGGAACGGGATCATATTTTTCATATAGATGTTAAATATCCGTTCCGCCCGTTTCTGCTCAATCGCCCTCTCCAGCTCAAAATCCGCAAGTCTTCATTTTTTTCCAATGATCCTTGATTCTGAACTGCAGCATGGTATTCTCTATGGCAAAACCAATGTCCCTCAAGATAATGGCAATGACTCTTTCATCATTTTCATCAAATAGTTGACCTTCCTTCTTGTTGGCCAGGTTCAGGATCGCTGATACGGCTCCTCCCGTAATGATGGGCATACTCAGAAATGAGGGTGAGCCATATTTAAGGATCGTTTGCTTTTAATGTTCTCGGATCCTCAGAAATGTTCCGGACAGCTTGAGGGCCTTTCTCCAAAGAGGTTGCCCTAACCACGGACTGATCAATGTTGATGAGGGCTCTCTTGTCAAATCTTCACGATGTCCCTGGCTGCACAGACGCGAAAACGATAGAGTTCAGACGCAGGGATGGGAGTGGATTTTTGGGCTGCCAGATATTTTTGGCTTGTTTCCGGTTCGACGATAAAAACGGAACCGACTTGCGCGCCGGTTACGGCCATACATTTGTCCAGCAAGAAGATTCATCTGATCGTCGATACTCAAATTCACCTTGATTATTTCGGTCGATCTGATCGCCGACAGTTCCGATGATGATCTCTGGGTCAGCTCCTCCTTGACCCGTTCCAACTTCAAAGAAATGAGATGGTTGAGCGGGGCGGATATCTCGTGCAATTCAACGATGTCTTTGCATATCACGCTGGAAGTGCGTTGCCCGATTCAGCCCTTTTTAAGGACATGGCGAGAAAGGGAATTTTTCAGGATCTGCCGAATGACGATCATGCCCGCGAGGATTAAAAAAACAATGATGACGAACAATATGACTTGGGAGTCGCCAAAACAGTAGTTTCCCTGGTAAAGAATATACAGAAAGACGGAAAGAGGCAGCGCAAATATCAACATCTCAATGAGGAAAAGCCTGTCCCGCAAGCTTTGTTTCTCAGTGTTTTTGCGTCTGAATGGGAAGAACGTCATCCCGAATCTCTCCGGTGAGCGCGCTGTCGATATGGATATAGAACGGTCAAATCCTGTTGGTTCCCTTCCATACGTCTCCCTTTAGATACCACACTCTTCAGGGATCTTCATCATTTTATTTGAGGACGCCCCATTGCAAGCATCTCGCTGGTGACACGGACATTTTTATGCATTGTACGGGTGCCCCCATGATTCGATCAATCCACCAGCATAAGACAAAAGGTATTCCGGGGCTCCGTTTCATCCGTCAGGGTTTCAATGTGGAAACCATTGTTCCGTGCCGTCTGAAACACGTCAATGCCGCAAGCCTCCATGGACGGCCTTGCCCTGTGACGATGGTTGCATGCGTCGCCCGTAACCGTACCGCATTGGCTGCACACATCGCAGGGACCGGCCAGAAAAACAAATGCCTTGTAGTAGCCGTCTCTGAACATTTCCCCCTCCAGGTCAACCAATCCGTGCCGATATTTTCTCAAAAGTCTCTCCCTGCCGGGATTGCATGTGGTCCTGATGTGAAGCAGCAGCGCTCTGTGATAGGAATCAAGGACCTTTCTCGTCTCTTCATGTGTGGGGGTATGGGGAGGACAGCAATAGTTGGAATCGTAACCGCCGCAGCCGAACTGACATTTCCATTTCACCCAGGGTGCCGTGACCACGCTGGAGGGTTGAATGGATTTGACGCTCGTTGCTCCGCCCGCCAATGCGCGGTCGCAGTACTTTTTCAAGTCCTTTTTCATTTTGTGCGACACCTCCATGAGAAGGATGACTGCGGATTTTCGCTTTATCGAGCCTTTTCCCACGGGAGATCGCCATCGTCGTAGGGAAAAGAGAGGATTTCTTTTGCCCGTTCCCAGTCCGGCACGGGAACAAGAATCCGTACCTCCCCCAGGCCATCCACGGTAATCGCATAGATCGTTCCGACGGCTTCGTAACGAAGTCGGGTCCGAATGCCTTCGCTTTCGAGCCGACCCGTGATGAGATTCGCTTGCGTCATTCCGGAGGCTGTGGCGACCACCTCCCAGAATTCATCACTCTCTTTGTCCATGATTCCGCTCTCTCCGGGAATGAACATCCCGCAAAGGGACGTTGTCCGGTCGATTATTCGAAAATTCCCTCCAGCGCCGTTCCACAGCCGGGACAGACCGATCCGTTCAGCTCCAAACATTCGATGGAAAAACCCCAGCGGCCGATCAGAAGTCGGCCACACCGCGCACAGTTCGTGTTCTCCCCGGCATCGCCGGGCAGATTCCCGCTGTATATGTACTTCAGGCCTGCGGATCGACCGATCTGTGCCGCCCGCTGGATCGCCGCGGCCGGTGTGGGCGGCGTTCGCGTCATATGGTACTGGGGGTGGAAGCGGCTCACGTGCCATGGGGTCTCCTTCCCAAGGGAGGCCACAAAGGCGGCAAGTTCATGAAGCTCCTCTTCCCCGTCGTTCAGCCCGGGAATGAGCAGAGTCGTCACCTCGACCCAGACCCCCAGATGCTTCATCCTTTTCAATGTGTCGAGAACAGGCTCGAGCCGCGCCCCACACTGTTCGCGATAGAAGCGATCGCGGAATGACTTCAGATCGACGTTTGCCGCATCCAGACAGGGTGCCATCCGTGAGAGCGCCTCAGGGGTCATGTAACCGTTGGTCACGAAAACATTTTTCAACCCCTTTTCCTTCGCCATTTCTGCGGTTTCAAGAATGAACTCCAAAAAAACCGTCGGCTCGGTATAGGTATAGGCGATGCTTTTCGAACCGCTCCTGACGGCTTGCGCCACAATCTCGGCGGCCGTCCTTTCTCGTCCGGCAATCCGGCCCTGTTCTCTGGGCATCTGAGAAATCTCGTGGTTCTGGCAGAAGGAACATCGGAAGTTGCATCCCGCCGCCGCGATCGAGAAGGATCGGGAACCGGGCAGAAAATGAAAGAAGGGTTTTTTCTCGACCGGATCGACGTTTTCGGCGAGAACGGTCCCGAAAATCAGGCTGAAGAGGGTTCCCTCCCGGTTTTCGCGGACGCCGCAAAGGCCGCGCTTTCCAGGATCGATACGGCAACGGTGGGCGCAGAGGCCGCACCTCACCCGGTTCTCCTTTTCATTTTCATACAAAAGCGCCTCATGAATCATTTTGGATTCTCCCATTCACGGCGGATAGCGACCATTTTTTTCTTGTATTCCCGAACCACTCCGGGCATCGGTCTGCTGCCTTCGGCGGAAAGCGGAGTGGGTTTCCGGATGATCTCCTGGATGGTCCGGAAGGAAAATGTCACCGAAAAAGTGAGACCGAAGAAGGCGCCGAAAGGGTTGTTCATCACCGGGAGAAGTTCTTCCAAAGATGTGGCGAAGTCATACCACCCCCATGGGAGAAAGATGACACTGCCCCACCGAATCCGAACCCCGGGGAGCTGCCGCCGGATCAAGCCAGTCAGAAATGCGAGGTGAAAGAAACGGGGCTTTGGGGAGTCCATGGGGGAAAAGAGGCGCTGCAGGCGCCCCTGTGCGCCGATCAGGGACCAGCGGTTGATCACTCCGATGAAAATCCGACCCCGGCAAACCCGAATGGCCTCTGCGATCACAGTCCCCGGGTCATTTGCATATTCAAGGGAATGGATCAAGGTGACCATGTCAAATTCGTTGTCGGAAAAGGGGAGATCTTCCGTCCGGCCTTCCCGGAGTTCAACCCGACTTCCAAGCCTTTGTGCGGCTTGATCGAGCAGGAAAGGAGAGGAATCGATTCCGGTAACATCACACCCTTTCCGGTGGAAGAGAGCGAGATGCTCTCCGCTTCCGCATCCGACATCGAGCAGTCTCTCCCCCGTCCGAGGCTCCGTCATGTCAAGGATGAGGCTTTTTATTCTTCCGTCGAGGTAACGGTCGGTGGCTGTCATCTTCCAGTTGTCCTCGTCGGTCCCGCGGTCACGATTGCTTCCCCTCTTCATCCGGGGATCATCGGTAACGGGGCCAAGTTCCGTTGTTTTTACCGCGCACCGGCCGTATCTCCGATCCAAATGGATTCTTCAACCGCCGATCTGCTGCATCTCCTTCATACATTTCTTGACCTGACTTTCATGACAGGCCATTTCGTGATGCTCCGGTTTCCGGGCGATCGCTTCCTCAATCAGCGACATAATCTCTCCATCCCCGCAACCCGATCGAAGGGGGCCTTTGAGGTCCGTTTCGTTATCGGACAGAAGGCAGGCCCGAAGCTGGCCGTCAGCGGTCAGGCGGAGACGATTGCAGGAGCGGCAGAAGTGGCTGCTGATCGGGCTGATGAAGCCGATCTCTCCCATCCCCCCCTTCATTCGGTAGATACGGGCCGGCCCGTCATTCCCATTTCCGCGACTGTTGACCGGTTCGAGCGTTCCGAGGGTTTCAATCCGTTCCCGGACGGATGCATTGGAAAGATAGAGGCCGTCATTCTCGATCCCTGCATGTCCCAGCGGCATCAGCTCGATGAAACGGATCTGATAGGGATGCTCCAGCGTCAAACGTGCAAAGTCCAGAATCTCGTCGTCGTTAAACCCCTTGATGGCCACAATGTTGATCTTGATCGGAGTGAATCCGGTTTCCCGGACCTTCATGATCCCCCGCAGAACGGCGCGGATATCTCCTCCGCGGGTGATCCGGGCGTACTTTTCAGCGTCGAGGGAATCAAGGCTGATATTGATCCGCCGAATTCCCGCCCGGAAGAGACCTTCCGCAAAGTCTTCGAGAAGGATGCCGTTCGTTGTCAGGCTGATGTCCGTCAATTCCGGGATCGTATGCAGCGAGGCTGCGAATTGCACGACGCCTCGACGGACCAAAGGCTCGCCCCCGGTGATTCGGACTTTTGTAATCCCTGTCTTTGCGGCAATCCGGATGATCCGGTGGATCTCTTCATAGCGAAGAATGTCGTCGTGACCGATCCGGGACAGTCCCTCCTTCGGCATGCAGTATGTACAGCGGAGGTTGCACCGGTCGGTGATTGAAACACGCAAATAATTTATATTACGCTCATAGGGATCGAACACGGGTCATTTATATCCTTTCTACATCCGGGTCGCTAAAAATTGTCCTTTGTTCCGCCGTTCCACAGGGTCCTCATGTCATAAAGCAGCCAGAGCCGGTCATTTTGTAACATAGATTCCAGGCGGTGACAATGATTCTCCCTCCGCTCGTTTCCTGCTCATTTCCTGCTTGACACCCTGGATTTTCTCGACTAAGGATCAGACCTCATGCGACGGCCGACAGGTCGGATGTACGCCTCGCCTGTGAGGTAAGGCTTCATGCGGGTTGGAGAAGAAGCTACATGAAAAAGATACCGATCACCAGGAGCGGATTTGCAAAGTTGAAGCGGGAACTGGAAATTCTGAAAACCGTTTCCATACCCCAGAACATCAAGGAAATTGAGATTGCACGGGGACATGGGGATCTGTCGGAGAACGCCGAATATACGGCGGCCAAGGAGACGCAGTCCTATCTTCACGGCAGGATGCAGGAACTGGAAAACAACCTGGCAATGTCCAATGTAATCGATCTGAAGGACCTGACCTGCGAGAAGGTTGTTTTCGGTACCATGGTCGCGATCGAGGAGATCGGGACCGGCAAGGGGATCACCTATCAGCTCGTCGGCCCTCTGGAATCGGACCTGACGAAGAACCGGATTTCGGTTACCTCGCCGATCGGCCGGGCGCTGATCGGCAAAAGCGTGGGTGATGAAGTGAGCGTCAGCACCCCGGGCGGCATCCGGGAATTTGAGATTGTCGAAATATCCGTGCAGCCAGAGGATTAATCAGGCTTTTCCGGAAACGTTCAGCCGGGTCACCGCTCGCAGCAATGCCAGTTTTGCTTTCTCGAAATCGACATCCTCTTTCGACAGTTTCGCCATCTTCCCTTCGGCCCGTTCCCTGGCCCGGCGCGCCCTTTCGACATCGATCTCGTCCGATCTTTCCGCGGTTTCCACAAGAACCGTAACGTTGGAAGCCGTAACCTCAACGTATCCGGTGTTCACCGCAAATCGGGTCTTTTTGTGATCCCGGACAAAGGCGAGCTCCCCGACATCGACCGAGCTCAGCAGCGAGGCATGGCCGCGAAGCACGCCGAACTCGCCCTCCGTGCCCGGGATGGTCACCTCTTCGACAACGCCGTTGAAAACCACCCTCTCGGGCGTCACGATCTCCAGTGTCAATTCGTCAGCCATCAGAGCCCCCGGCTATTCGGCGAGTTTCTTCGCCTTCTCCACAACCTCGTCGATGCCGCCGACCATGTAAAAGGCCTGTTCCGGCAGATCGTCGTGTTTCCCTTCAAGGATCTCCTTGAAACCCCGAACCGTGTCGGCCACAGTGACGAACTTGCCCTCGGTGCCGGTGAACTGGGCGGCCACGAAGAAGGGCTGGGAAAGGAAGCGCTGGATCTTCCTCGCCCGGCTCACGGTGAGTTTGTCCTCTTCCGAGAGTTCATCCATGCCGAGGATCGCGATGATGTCCTGGAGGTCTTTGTACTTCTGAAGCGTGACCTGCACCTGTCGGGCCACCTGGTAATGCTCCGCGCCCAGCACATTCGGGTCCAGGATTCGGGAGGTCGAATCCAGCGGATCCACCGCCGGATATATGCCGAGCTCCGCAATCGGCCGGGAGAGAACGACGGTCCCGTCGAGATGGGCAAAGGTCGTTGCCGGCGCCGGATCCGTCAGGTCGTCGGCGGGAACGTAGACGCATTGAACGGCCGTGATGGACCCTTTGTTCGTCGAGGTGATTCTCTCCTGCAGTTCCCCGAGGTCGGTCGCCAGCGTCGGCTGATAACCGACCGCGGAGGGCATGCGGCCCAGAAGGGCGGAAACCTCGGAACCGGCCTGCGTGAAACGGAAAATGTTGTCGATGAACAGAAGCACGTCCTGCCCTTCCACATCCCGGAAATATTCGGCCGCCGCCAGGGCCGTCAGGGAAACGCGGGCCCGTGCGCCGGGTGGTTCGGTCATCTGACCATAGATCAGGGCGGCCTGCTTGATGACCCCTGAAGCCTTCATCTCGAGATAGAGGTCGTTCCCTTCGCGGGTCCGCTCTCCCACGCCGGCAAATACGGAAATGCCGCCGTGGTGCAGAGCGATATTGTGGATCATCTCCATCATGACGACTGTCTTGCCGACGCCGGCGCCTCCAAACATTCCCATTTTGCCGCCTCTGGGAAACGGGACGAGAAGGTCAATTACCTTGACCCCGGTTTCCAAAACGTGGACGGAGGTGTCCTGTTCAAGGAATGTGGGTGCCTCACGATGAATGGGCATGGTATGTTTCGCATCGATCGGACCGAGTCCGTCGACCGGCCGACCCACCACGTTCAGGATCCGCCCGAGACATTCCGGCCCGACGGGCACGCTGATCGGCCCCCCGAGGTCCTTGGCCTTCATCCCGCGAACCAGACCATCGGTGATGTCCATGGCGATGCAACGCACGACGTTGTCTCCCAGGTGCTGGGCAACCTCCACGATCAGATTGTCCTCGACGTCATTGATCGTGGGATTGGTGATGGCGATTGCGTTCATGATTCTGGGGAGTTGTCCCTCCTCGAACGCGACGTCGACGACCGGTCCGATGACCTGTACAAGCCTTCCAATGTTCATACCCGTCTCCTTCAATGATCGAAGTGGCGCCGGCTTTGCAGCCGGCTGCCCCTATGCCTCATCCCTTGGCCAGCGCCTCGGTTCCGCCGACGATGTCCATCAGCTCGGCGGTAATCGCCGACTGCCGGACCTTGTTGTATTTCAGCGTCAGGCTCTGAATCAGATCCTCGCAATTCCGGGTGGCGTTGTCCATCGCCGCCATCCGCGCTCCGTTCTCGCCGGCGGAGGTTTCCACCAGTGCGCGATAGATCAAAACATGGACGTACATCGGCAGCAGCTTCTCCAGGAGGGCCTCTTCGGAAGGTTCGTAGAGGTAGTCGAGCCGCTTGTCCGGCTCGATCTCTTCCTCCCGCCCAATGGAGGGGAGGGGGAAGAGGCGGACCGCAGATGGGCGCTGAATCGATACATTGACAAACTCGTTATACAGCAAATAGAGCTCGTCATATTCTTCACCGATGAACGGCGGAATGACGTCTCCGGAGATCTTCACGGCGAGGCTCATGTTGAATTTCCCGAAGACGTCGGCCCGCGGGTGGATGGTTTTCATCTTTTTCCGGAAGAAATCCCGCCCCTTCCGGCCGACGGGGATCAGCTCCACTTCGCGGCCTTCCCGCACCTTCTCCTTGACGAACCGTTCGGTCGCCTTGATCAGGTTGTTGTTGAACCCTCCACAGAGTCCCCGGTCGGAGGTCATACAGATCACGCGGAGCCTCTTGGGTTCGCGGACCGCCAGCAGCGGGTGGCTCCGGGCATCCACCCGGAGTGCGAGGCTGTTCAAAACCTCCATGAACTTCACGGCGTACGGCCGGAAATTCTCCATTCGCATCTGGGCGGCCTTGAACTTCGAGGCCGCCACCATATTCATCGCCCGGGTGATCTGCCTGGTTTTCTGAACAGCAGTGATCTTTCGTTTAATGTCTTTGAGTGCCGCCATTCACACCTGACCCCCTGATTCCCTACTCTGTTCCCGCCGCACTTTACTCGGCGACATAAACCGAATCGAATTCGGTCAGCACATCACGAAGCTTTTTGTCGAGCTCGGATCCGATGACCTTCTTTTCGTCGATCTCCTTCATGATCTCCGGATACTTTGCCTTGACGAAGGCCAAAAGCTGCGGTTCATAATTTTTAAGTTTGTCCACGGGATACTTGTCGAGGAAACCCCGGGTGCCCGCAAAAAGGATGACCACCTCCTCACCGAGCGACATCGGTGTAAACTGCGGCTGCTTGAGGATTTCAACGAGCCGGATACCGCGGTCGAGTTGTGCCTGCGTGGCCTTGTCCAGGTCGGAACCGAACTGGGCGAAAGCGGCCAACTCGCGGTACTGTGCAAGATCCAGCTTCAGCGTTCCGGCAACCTGTTTCATCGCCTTCACCTGAGCCGCGCCGCCCACGCGGGAGACCGAAAGCCCCACATTGATGGCCGGCCGGATGCCGGAAAAGAAGAGAGAAGGCTCCAGGTAGACCTGGCCGTCGGTGATCGAAATCACGTTGGTCGGAATATACGCGGAGACGTCGCCGGCCTGTGTTTCGATGATGGGAAGCGCAGTGAGCGATCCGCCGCCCAACTCCTTGCTCACGCGGGCGGAGCGCTCCAGGAGGCGCGAATGGTTGTAGAAGATGTCTCCGGGGAAAGCCTCTCGTCCCGGCGGACGCCGCAGCAGCAGGGAGATCTGGCGATAGGCCACGGCCTGTTTGGAAAGGTCATCGTAGATGATCAGCGCGTCCTGGGCCTTGTCCCGGAAGTATTCGCCGATGCTGCACCCGGCATACGCCGCGATGTACTGCAGGGTGGCCGGATCGCTGGCGCAGGCCGCGACGACACAGGTGTAGGACATGGCGTCGTGCTTTCTGAGGTTCTCGACCACCTGAGCGACGGTCGATTTTTTCTGTCCGATCGCGACATAGATGCATTTCACGCCCGTGTCCTTCTGACGGATGATCGCGTCGATGCCGATGGCGGTCTTGCCGATCTGCCGATCGCCGATGATCAGTTCGCGCTGGCCGCGGCCGATGGGGGTCATGGCATCGATCGCCTTAAGGCCCGTGTACAGCGGCTCGTTGACCGGCTGGCGGAAAACCACGCCGGGGGCGATCATTTCGATCCGGCGATATTCCGTCGCCTCGATGGGGCCCTTGCCGTCCAGGGGTGCGCCGGTGGCATCGATGACCCGACCGAGAACGGCCTCGCCCACGGGGATCTGAGCGATCTTTCCGGTTCGCTTCACGATGTCGCCTTCCTTGATGTGGGTCACCTCCCCAAGGACCGCGACACCGACGTTGTCCGTCTCCAGGTTGAGGACCATCCCGAGGATTCCCCCTGGGAATTCAAGCAGTTCCATCGCCATGGCGTTCTCCACACCATAAACCCGTGCAATGCCGTCGCCGACGGAGAGGACCGTGCCCGTTTCGCTGATATCCAGCTTCTTCTCATACTCCTTGATCTGTCTGGATATGATCTCGCTGATTTCCTCTGCCTTGATGGTTTCCATGCCCTATATTTCCTCCCCCAAGAGATTCCTGATGTTGTTTAATTGCGCCCTGATGCTTCCATCATACAGCGTATCGCCGACCCGGACGACAATGCCGCCGATCAGGGAAGGCTCCTCGAGAACAGTCATCTCGACCTCCCTGCCGGTCAGCTCTTCAAGGCCGCTCTGCAGGCGCCGGGAAAGCTCGCCGCTCAGTGGAAAAGCCGTCTTCACCGTTACCCGGGCCTTTTTTAGCGCGTTGTCCATCAATTCCCGGTAGCAGCGTTCGATATCCGGAAGAATTTCAATGCGGCGTTTGTCGGCCAGCAGCTTCAAAAAGTTGGCGGTCAGAGGGGAGATACGGATCTTTTCCAGGACGGATTCCACGACCGCTTTCTTGTCCGGCTGAGCGAAGATCGGATTGGCCAAAAATTCCTCAAGGCTTTTGTTTTCCCTGAGAACGGCGGAAAACCGGCCCAGCTCACGGTAATATTCCTCGTAGCGCTTTTCCTCACCGGCGATCTCGAAAAAAGCCCGAGCATAGCGTTTTGCGATAGTGCTGCTGATCAATTTTTTTTCACCACCTTTTCGATGTAGTCCTTGACCAGGGCCTCGTGATCGTTCTCACGGATGTTTTTTCGAAGAAGTTCTTCCGCCATCTGTGTGGAGAGGCGGACCGCCTCAACGCGGAGCTCCCGACTCGCCTTTTTGAACTCCTGTTCCATCCGCGTCTCCGTGTCTTCTTTTATTTTTTTTGCGGCATTTCGTGCATCCTCGATCATCTTTTCCTTCTCGGCAAGTCCCTGTGCCTGGATGATCTGTCGGATTTGATCAATTTCGCCTGTCGCCTTGTCGAGTTTTTCATTGTATTCACTGAACTTCCGTTCCGCCTCCTTGCGGGCGCTTACAGCCTCGGCAAGGGCGGAACGTATCCCCTCGCGCCGCGTGGACAGAAAGGATCTGATCTTACCGGCCAAGAGCCAGTAGAGAACGCCGACCAGAATAAGGAAGTTCACCACACGCCAAGTAAAATCAAACCAGTTCGGCCCCTCGTGACCACCTCCGCCGGAGGCATATGCCGTCGTCATCGTCAGGAAAGGCAAGAACAGACCGGTTAAAAAAATGACCCGGACCCGTTGAGTGTCTCCCATTATCCAATACTCCTTCCCAAAATCTTTTCCGCAATTTCAACCGAGAGCTGTCGGGAATGATCGGCCAGGATCTTGTTGGCAGCATCGATCTCTACAGCCATTTTGGTCTGAAACCGTTCCATCATCCCGGGGATTTCTGCCCTGACGGCATCGGTGACGGCCCGGGCCTCTTCGGCACCCTGCCGGATAATCTCGTTTTTCTGTTCGATCGCTGCGGTCTTTGCCTGACGGAGCTTCTCCTCGTAAGCCGTCATCTTTTCCTCAACGGTGGTCTGGAGACGCTTGATTTCCGTTTCGGACTCTTCAAATTGCTTTTTTCGTTTTTCAATTAAGCCGAGAATCGGTTTGTAGAGAAGAAGATTCAGAATGAAGATCAACAGGAGGAAATTGATGATTTGGATTCCTAAAGAATAATCGAGACTGACCACTGCCCGTCACCTCACAAAAGAGATCCGTTCCGAAAAAACCGGATGGGATGAGAACATAACCTCGTATGCCCGCATCCAAATCTTTTACTGAAATGAAAGTTCTGCTGAGCCTGTCCAGGGAGATTTGTCTGCTGATATCGATCCGCTCGATTGACGTTCACCCGAAACCCCTAAAACGTTCCCACGGAAATTCCGCTTGCCGGAGCAACCCTTCCAGATGTCAATAAATCAGCAACGGACTGGATATGAATTTAAGATCTTCGGCTGGTTCCTGTAAGAACCGCCTGAACTTTCCCCTTTGAATTCAAGAGGATGTACGGAACAGATTCGGTCCGGTCACTACAGTCAGAAAGTAAATTACGGTCAGTATATGACCGCGGGTCACCATCTGTGGCAAAGTCTCTATCTCATTCCCTGCATACTGTCAAGAGAAAAGACTGCCATGAATTTTCCCCAGCCCCGACCGCGGGTATGCGGCCTATTTGTAAAATCGAATCCCGCAGTAGGCATTGAAGATTTCTCCCGATCGAAAATGCCGGTTTGAATCATCTCTTGTCCGCGGTTTCGAAGTTGCCCAGAAGGAGGCCTTGCTCTTCGGCTTCGTTGCGGGTCATACGGCAGTTTCCTTCAAAGAAAGCCCCTTCTTCAACGGAAAAGACGGGCGTGTTGAGATCCCCCAACAGCTTGCCCGTCGAGTAGATCCGGACCTGCTTCTTGACATCGATCTGTCCGCGGATCTCGCCGCTGATCATGACGCTGTCCACACGGATATCGGCCTCGAGCTCGGCGCCTTCACCGATCACCAGCGTGCCGTTGCCATAGATTTGTCCCTTGAAATCCCCATCAATCCGCACCGAACCGTTGAACATCAGCTTGCCGTTGAACTCAGCGCCTTTCCCCAGAAAGGCTCTGACCTCCTCCTCTTCCTTCTTGATCTTTTTGCCCAACATGACATTTCTCCTTTCGGATCGTTTTCAGGACGATTGAAGAATAAATCTGCGAACGCTGATGTTCATAAGCAGACCGATCGCCGTCATCAGAACCACCATCGACGAGCCGCCGTAACTGAGAAAGGGCAGCGGAATCCCCACGACGGGAAGAATTCCCAGGACCATTCCGATATTGATGAACACCTCCCAGAAAATCAGCATGGTAATCCCCAGGGCAATCAGCGCCCCAAGATAGTCCTTGGAATGAAACATGATCTTCAGTCCCCACAGAATCAGGAAAAGAAACATGGTCAGCAGGACGATGCACCCCAGGAAACCCCACTCCTCGGCAAAAACGGAGAAGACAAAATCGGTTTGCTGCTCGGGAAGAAATTTGAGTTGGGTTTGGGACCCTTTTAAAAACCCCTTTCCGAAGACGCCTCCCGAACCTACGGCAATCATCGATTGGATGATGTGGTATCCCGAACCCAGCGGATCCCTATCGGGACTGAAGAAGGTCAGAATTCGCTCCCGCTGGTAATCTTTAAGAAAATGCCAGCTGATCGGAATCAGGATGCCCGCCCCGGCTGCGCCGACCCACACCAGCTTCCAGTCCAGCCCGACATAGAAAACCATCGAAAAAAAAACGATGAGCAGGATCAGCCCTGTTCCCAGGTCGGGCTGTTTGAGGATCAGCAGAAACGGGATGAGGACGATCAGAAGGGGGATGAACAGTTCGGTCAAACGATGTTCTCGGACGGGCTGACGATGGTCGAAGTATTTGGCCAGCGCGAGGATGACCGTGAGCTTGACCAGTTCGGATGGCTGCAAGGTGAAACCGCCAATGACGATCCATCGCTGAGATCCCCGGGTCGCATAACCGGCGACAAAGACCACGAGAAGAAGAATAATGGAAATGCCGTAAAGGATGTACGCATGACGGCTGAGAAAACGATAATCGATGAAGAAGGCCATGGCCATTCCCGCCATGCCGATCAGGATCCACTGCAGTTGTTTGATATAAAATGGCGTCTGGCGGGTATCACTGACACTGAAGCCGGCGCTGTATATGTTCAGCAGACCTATGCCGCTGATGATGAAAACCAGAATCAGTAGCGTCCAGTCGAAGTTCAGGAAAAGGCGGCGGTCCAATTTGATCATGATGGATGTTTCTCCCGGACATTCGCGACTTCCTCTATTTGCGGCGGGGTCCTTGAGGCCTGTTTCTTTGCAAAAAAAGCGTCTATCACCTTTCGGGCGACGGGTGCAGCCGCCGAACCGCCATGGCCGGCGTGTTCCAGTATGACCGCGACCACAATTTCCGGATTCCCATAAGGTGCAAAACAGACGAAGAGCGCGTGGTCCCCCAGGTTGCCGGACACTTGCCTCATCTTGCGGGCTTTTGAATCCTGGGGAAGTCCGATCACCTGCGCAGTTCCCGTCTTTCCGCAGACATCCTGCTCTTTCCTCTTCAGAATATATCCGGTTCCCCCTTTTTCATTCACCACCCCCCACAATGCCTGGTTGATGATCTGAATATGTTGGGGGCTGACCGACATGACGCCCTGTTTTTCCGGTTCGAAAACCTTGATGACGGCACGGTCCGGGGTTTCAATCTGTTTGATGAGACGGGGGCGGTAGAGGTTGCCTCCGTTCGCCAGAACCGCATAGACATTGGCGAGCTGGAGCGGTGTGACAAGATTGAATCCCTGTCCGATGGCGAGGGAGATCGTTTCACCGGCCTGCCAAGCCTGTCGATAGCGGGCCAACTTCCAGTCTTTTGTCGGGATCAGCCCCCCCTTTTCACGGGGGAGATCGATTCCAAGGGGAGAGCCGAGACCGAAGGCTCGGGCATAGGAGGCGATCCGGTCCGCACCGAGCCTCTTCCCCAGATTATAGAAATAGACATCGCAGGATTCCACGATGGCGCGATGAAGATCGACATTGCCGTGACCTTTTTCCTGCCAGCAGCGGAAGACTCGATCCCCTAACTTGAAGGTGCCGTTGCAGTAAAAGGTTGTCTCGGGTGTGATCAGCCCTTCCTCGAGCGCGGCCATTGCCACGATGGGCTTGTAAGTTGAACCGGGAGGATACTGCCCCGAGATCGACCGGTTTTCCATGGGATGCTTGGGATGATTCGAAAGGCTCTCCCAATCATCGCGGGAAATTCCTCCATTGAAAAGATTCGGATCGAACGAAGGTGAGCTGACCAGCGCGAGCAGAGAACCGTTTCGGGGATCCAGGACAACCACCGCGCCTGCACGGTTGCCCATGGCCGACCATGCCGCCTTCTGGAGCTCGGAATCGATGGTCAGAACAACATTGCCGCCCGGTGTCGCCGGTATTCGGCCGAGAGAGCGGATCGTTTTACCGATTACGTTGACTTCCACCTGCTCGGCGCCGCTTTTCCCCCGGAGGTGAGAATCCAGGAATTTCTCGATACCGAATTTGCCTACAATGTCGCCCGACGTCAGCTTGTCTGCGGCGTCCCGATCCAATTCTTCACGGCTGACTTCTCCTGTAAAGCCGATGATCTGCGCCGTCATCTCCCCGTTCAGGTGTTGCCGGGCAGGGGAAACCTCTGTCATCACACCCGGAAGGTCCAGGGCGTGGGTTTCCACCAAGGCAAGCTTTTCCATGCTGATATTCCGTTCGAGGAGAACGGGTACAAAAGGTTTCACATGTCCGGAGGAGAGCGGGGGGGAGGGAAATGTCAAGGAACGCTCCGTATAGAGCCGTTTGATTTTGTCGGTCACCTGACGTATGTCATTTGTCCGGTTGGGGACGAAGACGATGTCGAAGGCCGGCTGATTATCTACAAGAATCCGTTTTTCATTGTCCATGATCAGACCGCGCATCGGTTTGATTTTGCGCAGCCGGACACTGTTGTTTTCAGAGCGTTGCCGGAGTTCCTCCCCATTGATGACCTGCAGGTACCATAGTCGCGCCACAAGAAGCACCAGCGCAAGCGTTACAATCGTAAACAGGATTCTGATTTTAGGACGAAACCGACCCGGCTCATATCCGTCGAGACGGCTGCCGATCTTCCACATTCAACAATACCTCGAAGCGTTGAAATAGATTGAAGAGAATGGGGCTAAGGAGTCCGAGCACCAAAGCCTGTGGAACAAAAAACGTCGGCATCTCATGAAGGAGATTCGAGCCGAAAAAAAAACGGTAGATGAGAATGATCATCATGCCTTTCAGAAGTGTGCAGAATGCCGTAAAAAATGCGATCAAGCTCGGTTTGCCGGCGTAAACTCTTTCCCCGACAATCATGGAACAGCCATAGATGACCATATACAGAAACAGATGACATCCGAAGACCGTGCTGGTCAGACAATCCATGAAGAAGCCGAGCAAAAACGACAATATGCCCCCGCGAAAGGCATCGAGGTGAAATCCCGCATAGATGACGACGATGATGGAGATTTCCATCCCGATCCATCCAAAGGAAAATAGATCCAGAATCGTGACCTGAAGGATCACCAACAGAAACAGCAGCACGGGTGAAAAAAGATAAAAGGTCATTTTTCGTTCCCTGTTTCCGGAATCAGTGCCAGGACCTCTTCCAACTTTTCGATATTGACCGCCGGCGCCACATCAATTTTTTGAAAGAGGCCGTCTCCCGCCCGGGTGGCGCCCGTGACCACGCCGAGCATCAATCCCTTTGGAAATATACCGGTCAGGCCGGAGGACAAAACCACATCTCCCGGCAGGACTTCTTCCGCCCGCGAAATATATTTCAGGATGCATCCCGCCGATCCTGCACCCTGGAGAATTCCCTGGGCACGGCTCCTTTGAATCATCCCGTCGATATTGCTGTTCCCGTCCGTCAGAAGCAGAACCTGAGAGGCATGCCAGGCGGTTTCGATAATCCGTCCCACCACCCCTTGATCGGACAGAACAGGAAACCCTACCCTTAAACCATCCGCGGTTCCCTTGTTGATCAGGATTGTCTTGAACAGGGAGGCGCGGCTGTGGTCGACCACCCTTGCCGTCACAGCCTTGTTGGACAGCCCTTCTTTCAGGTCGAGGATTTTTCGAAGGCGCATCCCTTCGAGGTACCCTTCCCGGTAACGGTTGAGTTGCTCGCTCAAGGCTGCGTTTTGCCTTTGCAGTCGCCTGTTTTCATCCTCGATACCGACGAGAAAGATATACCTCTTCCAGGCATCATCCACGGCCCGGATGGACGTGTTGACGGCATCTTCCACCGGAACCGCCGCTTCCAAAACCATTTTTCTCAGGAACCCGGTTTCGGACAGCCTGGCGGCGCTGTAGGAGAGGACAACCAGGGAAAGGAGCAATAAAAACGCTACCACGACAAGGGGGAGGTATTTCCTGGGGATCAGCATCTTTCAGCCACAAACAATGACGCAGGACCTCAGACCTGAAAAGTGACCTCTTTGAGAACATCCAGCTGGTCCAGTGCGATACCGGCACCCCTGGCGACGGTGGATAGGGGATCATCTGCAACCGTAATAGGGAGGCCCGTCTCCGCCCGGATCAACAGATCAATGTTCCGGAGCAGGGCGCCCCCTCCGGTGAGCACAATGCCGCGGTCGACAATGTCGCCGGCAAGTTCCGGCGGCGCATTCTCCAAGGCATCCTTGATGGCGTCCACAATAAGGTTGACCGGTTCCGTGATTGCATCGCGGATTTCATCGGAATTGATCTCCACGATTTTCGGAATGCCGGAAATCAGATCCCGCCCTTTGACCTCCATCTTAATAGGCTCATTGTTGGCATCGGGGTAGGCGTTGCCGAGAGTCGTTTTGATGATTTCCCCCGACCGTTCCCCGATCAAAAGGCTGTATTTTCGTTTCAAATACTGGACGATCTCTTCGTCGATCTTGTCTCCGGCAACCCGGACGGATTTTGAATAGACAATTCCGGCCAGAGAGATGACCGCGACTTCCGTGGTTCCTCCGCCAATGTCCACAACCATTGAACTGATCGGTTCGGTAATGGGGAGACCCGCACCGATTGCCGCCGCCATCGGTTCTTCGATGAGATAAATTTCTCTGGCTCCGGCCGATTCAACCGTTTCCCGGACGGCTCGTCTTTCCACCTGGGTGATCCCGGAAGGAATCGATACGATAATCCGGGGTCGGACCAAGGCACGTCGGTTGTGGACACTGAGGATGAAGTGCCGAAGCATCGCTTCCGTAATGTCAAAGTCGGCGATCACCCCATCCCTCATAGGCCGGATGGCAACGATATTGCCCGGCGTTCGCCCAAGCATCTTTTTGGCTTCCGTGCCGACCGCCAAGACCTTCTTTTCCCCTTTGGCATTCTTATGGACGGCAACGACCGAGGGTTCATTCAGGACAATGCCTTTTCCTCTGACATACACGAGTGTATTGGCCGTCCCCAGATCAATCGCCAGATCGTTGGAAAACTTCCCTAAAATAAAATCAAAAATCAAGTTCGTCCCCTCCTATGTGGTCCAGAAAATGACATACGCAATGAAATGAAAGGATGCCCGCGCTGGAGTGCTTGCCTATATCGTATTTTATGGCCGGGATCAATCCATTTTTTCCAAAAAATCATTGCATTTTCATAATGACTATACTACTAAGCCCGACATTGACGAAACGCCGTGGTGTGTCGCTGCCGATGAGAAGTCAGCCCGGCGGTTTCGGGTCGATTCGTTTTTTTGTTAAACGGTTGTCATCAAAAATGGGAGAAAAGTGATGTTGCTCAACCTCATGCGAAAGCACGCCAGAAACTGGCTCATGAAGATCATCCTGGGGATCATCGTGGTTGTCTTCATCTTCTACTTCGGGTCGATGGGCGGGAGTCAGAGGGCGGAGCGGATCGCCATGATCGACGGCAAACCGATCGTCTACGTGGATTTTCAGAGAGAATACCAGAATCTGCTGGACATGTATCGACAGCGCCTGGGTCGGGAGTTGACGGAAGAGGTGATCAAAACGCTGAACCTCAAACAGCAGGCGCTGGACAACCTGATCAACCAGTCGGTGATTGTAAAGAAGGCGGAGGAGATGAAGATCCGAGTGACCGACGAGGATGTCAAGGCGGCGATTTTAGCCTATCCCGCGTTTCAGAGAAACGGGGTTTTCGACGAAAGAATCTATCAGCAAACCCTCAGGACAAACAAGATGTCTCCGGAAGAGTTCGAAGATCTCCAGAAGAAAATGTTGATTACACTCAAGGTGGAGGATCTGATCCAGGAAGGGGTGAGGGTGTCGGAACGGGAAATTCACGACCTCTACGTGATGCAGAACGAGAAAATCAATGTTGATTTCGTTCAGATTTCCCCTCAAGCTGTTATTGCCCGAGTCAAGCCTGCCCCGGCCGATCTGGAGGCTTTTGTAAAGGCACACGAAGGGCTGTTTCGTGTCCCCGAACAGGTTCAGCTCAAATACTTGAAGTTCATGGCGGTGGATTATGCCCCAAATGCGCAGATATCCGATGCGGAGATCAGCGATTATTATGAGCGGAATAAGGGTCAATGGAAGAAAGGCGACACAACACAACCGCTTGACGAGGTCCGGGAGAGGATCATTGTGGCGTTGAAGCAGGTCAGTGGGATGTCCTTGGCCTCGGACGAGGCCAAGAAGGCTCACGACACCATTTACCAAGAGGAAAACTTCGATGCCTATGCAGCACAGAAAAAGCTGGTTGTTCATAGGACCGGACTTTTCCGGATCAACGACGCCCCGCCGGAATTCAAATCGATCGCGGATTTTTCGAAGATCGTGTCAGGCCTGGAGCCCAAAGAGATGAGTCGCGTGCTGCAGGGCGAGAAGGGATATTACCTGGTTCAATTGGAGACGCGCAAGGCTCCCTATTTGCCGAGCCTGAAGGAGATTGAGGCCGATGCGGAAATGCAGTATCGGGAAACGGAAGCAAAGCGATTGGCGAAGAAGGAGGCGGATGAGCTGCTGGCCCGCCTGAAAAAGGGCCAAACCTTGTCGGCCGTGGCCGGGGAAAAGGGTCTGAAGATCACGGAGACGGGGCTATTCCAACCCGGGGGCGCCGTCCCCAAGCTGGGCTCCTCCCCGGAGCTGACGGAGGCGCTTTTTCAGCTCTCCGAAAAGAAACCTTACCCGGAACAGACCTACATCGTTGACGGAAATTACGTGATCCTGCGGCTGCAGGAAAAGAGCAAGGCAGATGAAAAAGAGTTTGCCGCCCAGAAAGCAGCGATCGCAAACTACCTGACCAGATCGAAAAAGACGGAAGCCATCAAGGCCTGGATCGAGGGAAGCAAGGCCGCCCTGATCAAGGAAGGGCGGCTCGTATTCACGCGCGAACTCAAGGATCTCTAAAAAGAAACCCGGACCATCGCGAATTGCGGGTCCGGGCAGATGAAGCGATTGGGCTTCGTGTCCACTCTCCATGTGGTTTATCGTTTGGACTTCAGGATATCGCGAATCTCCGCAAGCAACGTCTCCTCTTTTGAGGGAGCCGGCGGAGCCGAAGGGGCCGCTTCTTCTTTTCGTTTCATTGCGTTGACGGCCTTGACCAGAAGAAAGATCACAAAGGCTACGATCACGAAATCGACAAGCGTTTGAATGAACTTGCCGTAGGCAATGACCACGGCCGCCGGATCGCCTGCCACCCCTTTCAAAACGATGGCAAGCTTGTTGAAGTCAATGCCCCCGACCAACAAACCGATGGGCGGCATGATCACATCGCTGACCGCGGACGAAACGATCTTGCCGAATGCGACTCCGATGATAATGCCCACGGCCATGTCCACGACATTTCCTTTAACCGCAAACTCCTTGAATTCCTTTAACATGCTCATATAACCCCCTCTCTTCGTTGCTCTATCTTGCGATGTCGATTTAAGCCCGCGTTGCCTTTCTTTTCCTTTCCCAAATCTGCCGCACTGTTTTTTGGGTTTATCACCGTGTTTAAAAACATTGTCAAGCGTTTTCGTTGCCTATCTGTGAAGATCGTCATAAAGCCTTTCAACGTCGAATCTGTTCGTCTTCATCCATGTTCGTTGCCATTCTGATGGGATATGCCTGACCCCCGATAGATGAGGCCGAAAAACTCCGGATTTTTTACGGGATTCATGTAAACAAGAAAAAGGGGTTAACGGACCTTATTAACCCCTTTAATCGATCTGGTGGAGCTGGCGAGGATCGAACTCGCGGCCTCTTGAATGCCATTCAAGCGCTCTCCCAGCTGAGCTACAACCCCACAAATGTTCATTCCGCGGAAGGGAGCGATAGCTAACACAGGATTTTGCGCCTTGTCAATACATTTTTCTTGACATTTCAACGTTCCCCTATGCTAATCTGCCGCACGTGCCGGAGTGGTGAAACTGGTAGACGCAGGGGACTCAAAATCCCCCTTCCCTCGCGGAAGTGTCGGTTCGATTCCGACCTCCGGCACCAATGAAATCAAGTTTTGACGGGTTTTCAAATAATCCGCACCACAAAATTTCTTCTTGACAGGCAGGATGTCCTGTCTTACCATCCAACCATCGGAAGAAATATTCATTTTATTCAATCATTTAACAATCAACTGTAGCAGGAAGGAGAGGTGGCGCCATGAAAAGACTTCCATATCTTTCAGTGCTCTTGGTCTTTCTTTTGATTTTGCCTTTTTCGGCGACAGCGGCAGAGAAAGCCATGGGGTCCCAAGGAAGCATCAATTTTTATACCTCCATGCAGCTAGATTTCGTGGACCCCCT
>JAXGRQ010000104.1:0-1621 GCA_040765725.1 Syntrophales bacterium | reverse complement strand
TTCTCCGCCAGTTCGGGGTGCAGATGGCAGCGGAGATCAGCACGAGCAGCGGCAAGGGAGGGGGTGAAGACGGGCGCTCCTCATTCATGAGAGAGGTGGCAGGGGCCATTGACAAGATCGCTCAGGATGGTGCAGAGGTGATCCTCGCCGGTCCGGGATTTGCCAAAGATGACCTGAAAAAGGTGATCGATGCCACCTACCCTGATCTCGCAGAGAGGATCGCATTGGACGATGCCTCTTCCATTGGCAGGTCCGGGTTTCAGGAGGTTCTCCGCCGGGGAGCTGTAAAGAGCGTCCTTGAGTCCAGCCGCATCGCCCGCGAGGCGAAGCTGATCGAGGAGCTCTTCCGGGAGATCTCCACTGATGGCAGGGCCGCCTATGGCCCGGAAGAGGTCAGAAAGGCGATAAGCTACGGGGCCGTCGAGAGCCTGCTGGTCCTGGACGATCTCGCCCGCCGGGGAGGGATGGACGATATCATGCGCGAGGTGGGAGATGCCCGCGGAAAGGTGGTCATATTCAGCTCGGAGTTTGAGCCCGGAGACCGGCTGGCCTCTTTAGGGGGAGTGGCGGCACTGCTCAGATTCAAGATAGCTTGAGAACGAGAATGAGAACGAGAATGAAAACGAGAATAAGCAAGAGAGATGCATCCACAGGGTGGATCGATGACGCAAGGGGAGGATGAGTTGGCCTGCTGCAGCAAGTGCCCCATGCCTGCCATAATCTACCAGAGGTACTCGGGGATGCATCTATGCCAGGCCCACTTTGAGGATGACATCCACCGCAAGGCGAGAGAGACTCTGCGCCAGAGCGGGCTCTTTGCCCACGGCCTGCGGCTGGCCCTGCTCATGGATGGAGGAGAGGGGAGCGCTGTGATGGCCAGTATCATCAAGAGCCTCTTTGGCTGCAGAAGGGATATCGATCTCATCGCCCTGATCGTAGATGACCGAGGTCCTGGCCTCAGGGCGGCCCGGATTGCCTGCCAGCAGATAGGGCTATGCTCGAGCATCGAGATCCTGCCGGCCCTGCTCCGGAATGGAGAGGAGAGAGGGGATCTTCTGCCCGATCCCTCCCGCCCTGTCCAGAGAGTGAGGAGGGCAGCAGACCTCGCGCAAGAGAGGGGGGCGGATGCCATGGCCACCGGCGAGGACCTGGACGACGTGGCCACAGGGATATTCATGAGCTATCTTGATGGGGATATTGATGAACTGCGATGCAGGCTGCCGGATGTAGAGCAGGGGATAGGGCAGGGGGGGAGGGGTACGATTCCCATCATCCAGCCCCTGCGGCGCATACCCGCCAGGGAGGTCAGGCTCTATGCCCTCCAGCATGGCCTCTGCTTCTGCCGGGAGAGGGGGAAGAGAGAGGGGATAGAAGAGGAGAGGAGAAAGAGAGATAGGATGGGAGGGATGAGGATGGGAGTGGAGGGCATGAGAGGGATGAGGATGGGAGTGGAGGGGCGGGGAGGGAAGGGGATAGAGGAAGGAAGGGCGGAGGAGGAGAGACAAGCCCGGGCACGGGAAGAGCTATCTCTCTTTGATCTGCGCCACCCGGGGACAAAGTATTCCCTGCTGCGCAGCCTGGAGAAGCTGGGTTTGAGAGATCTTATCGATCAGGGACCGCC
>JAXGRQ010000103.1:0-1758 GCA_040765725.1 Syntrophales bacterium | reverse complement strand
TGATGATGTAAGGGATGAGCTTGGCCAAAAAATCGATGCCGTTGCGGCTGATCTTTCCGCTCATCGTGCCGATACGGAAGTGCATAAGAGGGTTTACAAGGTCAAGGAAGATTGAATCCCGGTTTTCCCCCGAATAATAGGGCGCTGTCCCTAATTAATTATAGACGAAAGATGGCGTGACAATCCTGCGATCTTCGACTATAATCGAAAGTATGGAAAATTCAAGAAGCGATACAGCCCACTTTGTCGTCAGGGAAAGATACCTGAACGCTATCGAAGCATTCATTGATCGGCCTGTGGTGAAGGTGCTCAAAGGAATGCGCCGTGTCGGCAAAAGCGTCATCATGCGATTGCTGATCGAGAGACTGATCAACCGCGGAATCCCCGGCGCCAACATTCTTTACATCAATAAAGAGTCCCTTGAATTCGATGCGGTCAAAGACTATCGAGACCTCTATCGTTATGCCGGGGACTATTTCAAAGAAGGCGCCGCGACCGCCCCAGCGCCCGCGCCTGCCCCTGGATTTGTCCCCGCCCGAACACCCGCCCCTGCCCCCGTCCGGAAGTATATTCTGATTGATGAAATCCAGGAGATCGAGGGATGGGAAAAGGCGGTCGCCTCTTTTTTGGCGGACGGCCTGGGGGATGTCGTCATCTCCGGCTCCAATGCAAGCCTCCTGTCCTCTGAAGTTGCCACCCTGATCAGTGGGAGGTACGTGGAGATCCCCGTTTATCCGCTGACGTTTCGTGAGTTCATAATCTTTCGCGAAAAAAGGGAGGATCAGGAAGGCGGAGAGAATAAAGCCGCGGAAACGGACACTGAAACCGAATTCAAAAACTATCTGAGATACGGTGGCCTTCCCGGCATCCACCAGTTGCCGTTCAATGACGAGGTCCTGTTCAGCTATCTGAACTCCATCTTAAATACCGTCCTGTACAAGGATGTCATCACCCGCCATAAAATCCGTGACGCATCGATATTCGATAGGCTGGTCCGGTACCTGTTCGATAATGTCGGCAACATCACGACGGCGAAGAAGATAGCGGATTATTTTAAATCGCAGCGAATCAAAACCTCCGTGGACACAATCTTAAACTATATCAGCTATATCGAAGCAAGCCTGCTGATCGACAAGGCGCCGCGGTATGACATCAAAGGGAAGAGGCTCCTGGAGTTTTCCGACAAGGCCTTCCTCAACGATATCGGGCTTCGTCACGGTTTGATCGGATACAGAGAAAAGGATATCAACGGGCTTCTGGAGAACATCGTTTTCAAGGAACTGCAGGCACGGGGGTACAAAATATCCATTGGCGTCATCGATCAAATGGAGATCGACTTTATCGCCGAGAAGCAAAACGAGAAGAAATACATCCAGGTATGTTACGGTCTGGGCAGTGAAACGGCCGTCGAAAGGGAGTTTGGCAACCTGGAGAAGATCAAAGACAACTATGAAAAGATGGTCATCTCCATGGATAAATTCTTTCCTGCCGAGAGAAACGGTATCCTTCACCGCCATATCATCGATTTCCTGCTGGAATGAGCAAGTCAAAAGCCGAGCTCCGCCCTATTTATTCAAATTATGACATGATGCAAAGGTCTCAAATTCCGAATCGCATCGGCGGCTTCACGCTGCTGGAAATCCTGATCGTATTGTTCATCGCGATGCTGATGCTGGGGATGGGCATCGTCGGCTTTGCCGGCCGACTGCCGGCGGCGAAGCTGGACGCGACCGTGCGGGAGATGTCCGCCCTGATGCA
>JAXGRQ010000102.1:0-2561 GCA_040765725.1 Syntrophales bacterium | reverse complement strand
CCCGATTGGCTTGCCCGCTGGGAATTGGCCCGGGTGCTCGGTTATGTCAAGCGATACGACGAAGCGCTGACCGAATATCGGAAGTTGATCCGGGAGAAGCCGGCGCTGACGGATGCCCGCCTGGAAATGGCTCGCCTCCTCTTTTGGCAGGGAAAGACGGACGAAGCTCTCGGTGAAGCGGAGAAGGTGCCTCCGGCACACCTGAACGACGACGCGCGGGAGCTGATGGCCGATCTCTACCGTTCTCAGAAGCGGTATGAAAGGGCCGAGCCCCTCTACCGTTTCTGCCTGGATCGAAATCCGGAAAGAGATCAGATTCGCTTGAAACTCGCGGAAATGTTGAGCTGGATGAAGCGTTACGACGAATCCCTTGCGGAATACGAGAAACTCCTGGCGAGAAAGCCGCGGGACATCCAGGTGCGCCGGAAATATGCCATTGTCCTCATCTGGGCCGGACGAAACGAAGAAGCAGTGAGGGAACTCAAGCAGACCCTTCCCTGAGATGGTTTTAGTGGAAACGGATGACCCTCGCCGGACAAGACAAGCGATACCGCATGTCGCTCCGGCATCTTCCATATGATTTCGAGATCACATCCGATGAAATCCCTACGGATTTTTTTACTCCTCTTCCCGCTTCTGATATTCTTGACCTGTTTTTCAGGAGTTCTCGAAGCCGGAGATCCGGAAAACGCCCTCCCGGCGGCGGAAAGGATGCCAGAGGGCATTCCCCTGCAAAAAGAAGAGGCGGCATTCCCCGCCGGAAACAATCCGCAGACAATTGTTTCGGAGGAGTCGCAGATTTCCGACGATGACGCAAGGTTCCATCTGGCCCGCCTTCTGGCCGGCGAAGAGGCCACAGAGGGGGAGGCCCTCGTCCTTTTCCAAATACTAATTGAAAAACGACCCGATGATCCGGAGATTCTCGCCTCTCTGGCCGATCTCGCCCTGAACACGGGGCACGCGGCGGAGTCCCGCCGCCTCTACCTCCGTATTGTGGAGATCGACAAAACGGAGGCGCGTCGACTTGCTTACGCGGAACGGATGACCGCATGGGGCGATTTCTACGGGGCGGAACGGATCTACCGCGGAGTTCTTGCCGACCATCCCAGGCAACGAGAAATCCTCCTCAAGTTGGCGGACCTTTTGTTCGCGATGCAACGCACCGCGGAAGCCGAAGAGATCTGTAGAAAGATACTTCTCCGGGAACCGGATGCGCGAGATGTTCTTTTGCTCATGGTCCGTCTGAAAATGAAGGAAAAGGATTTTTTAGAGGCAGAGAAGTGGTCGAGACAGGTCATTGCGATGAACCAGGAAAATGTCGAGGCTAAGCTGCTCCTGTCCGAGATCCTGACAGCCCGGCAGCGCTTTGGCGAGGCCATTGCGCTCTATCAGGAAGCGGAGACGCTCGGCGCCATGCCTTCCGCTGCCCTGGGGCTCGGCCGCGTCTGCCTCAAGGAAGGGAAGCCCGAAGAGGCGGGCCGGGCCTTTTCCCGGGCGTTGGGGGCCGCCCCGGGGGATGTGGAGGCCCGTTTCCGAGCGGCGGGGCCGAAAAAGATCACGGACAAGAAGTTTATCGAGGAGCTTTTCCGAACGGAGAAATCGTCCCGGAGATTGAACCGCTGGGCTGAGCTGTATGCCACCGAGGGGAGGATGAAAGAGGCCATCCGTATTTACGAGGTGATCCTGGCCCGCGATCCGGGCTTTTTCCCGGCGCAGACGGCTCTGGCGGAGCTCTTGGCCCTGGATGGGCGATTCGAGGAGGCGATCGCCCTCTACCAAGACCTTTCCAACCGATTTCCGGCGACTTCCAAGATCCAAATCGGTAAGGCCCGCGCTCTAAGCTGGGCGAAAAGGTATCGAGAAGCTCTGAATCTCTATTTTGAGATCTGTCGTTTCAACCCCCGGGATCCTGTGCCGGTCATGGAAATGGCCCGGACTGCCGTGTGGGGCAAATGGTACGAAGAGGCTCACGCAATCTACAGTAAACTCTTGGAGCCTTCCGTAGATCTCTCCTTTCAAAAAGCTCTTCAATCAGCGACCCGCGGGATCCGAAATGAGCGGCTCAGAGCGGCCATCCAGAATCTCGAAAAGGGGGCGGCACGGGATTTCATCACGGAAGCGTACAAAGGTTTCCAGAACGACTTCGAACGGTTTTCACACAACCTGAGCCGTGAGGATAAAAGACTTGTTGAAGAGATCCTTCTCGATTTTTTCGCGACGTCGCGTATCCAGAGAAAGGCGGCCCTAGAACGGCAGGCCAAGGAACTTGTTTGGAACAAACGTCCGAGAAACGCCATTCCCGTCTATCGAAAACTGATCGATTTCGATCCGGGAAACGAAGAGGCCCGGTTCGATCTTGCCCAGATCTACGGCGGCGTCGGCCTCGGGGACCGTGAGGAAGAAGCCTACCGGGAACTGACGGCAATGGATCCCCTGCACGCCCTCGCGGCACGGGCTTTGAATCGGCGCGAAATCCGCAATCGCCCGGCCACCTTCGTCACGGCGTCCGGCTGGGGAGAGAAGGGACGGGGAGATTTAGCCCAGATCGAGCGCTTCCGGAC
>JAXGRQ010000101.1:0-1647 GCA_040765725.1 Syntrophales bacterium | reverse complement strand
GCGTACACAAGGCTTTTGCAGCGGAGCGCAAAAAGCCGCGCCCGCTGAAAAGTAACGTTATGCCACTGACGATGAGGAGTAAATATGTCTAAAGTCAAGCCTGCACACCTGAGATTTTGGATTCCAATAATCGAGGTGCTAAAAGACCTTGGAGGGTCAGGTCAAGCATCAGAAATAGTTGATCAAGTAATTGAACGAACCAATATATCAGAAGCTGAACAGAGCGAAACGTTACAAAGTGGCGGATCTAAAATATATAATCAAATCTCTTGGGCACGGTTCCTTCTGGTAAGGTTAGGATATTTACATGCGTCCCAACGAGGGGTTTGGACACTGACCGAAAAAGGATATAGCGCAACATTAAATGAGGCCCAACTTCATAAGGAATTAAAGGCACATAAGCGTCAAAAGCGTATTGAAAGAAAAAACGCTAAACAGAAAAAGATTAATTCAGAAGAGGAAATGCCAGAAACTGAAGATTCCGAAACTGGCGATTATAGATATGTCCTATTAAACTTACTTAAATCACTGCCACCAGAAGGGTTTGAGCGAATATGCCAGAGGCTACTACGTGAGTCGGGCTTTGAGAAGGTTAATGTAACTGGTAGAAGCGGCGATGGAGGTATAGATGGTAATGGCATAATTCAAGTAAATCCTTTCGTCAGTTTCACCGTATTATTCCAATGCAAAAGATACAAGAGTACAGTATCGCCATCGATTATTAGAGATTTCCGTGGTGCAATGATGGGGAGGGCTGATAAGGGAATTATTATAACAACTGGTACTTTTTCCATAGAAGCGAAAAAAGAGGCACGGCGGGAAGGAGTACCTCCAATCGAACTTGTAGATGGTGACAAACTGATAGATATGTTCGAACTGTTAGAATTAGGGTTAACACCAAGAAAAACTTATGATGTAGATCAATCCTTTTTTTATGAATTCGGCTTGGCAAATGCCTAAAAATGCATTCACCAGACGGCAAGAAGCGCGGCGGCGCTAACGTGGCAAGCTTGGGTGTTCCGCTGGTTATGCAGAGCGTGTGTGCTAGGCATGGCACGTAGCTATCAGGGTGAAAGTCCCTGTACCAGGTATTCGCCGGAGCCTAAGGTTAGGAAAAGGGCAAGGGCGTCGTCGTGAGGCGGGGTTTGGAGGCAGCCCAATCCAAAGATGCAGGGCGACATACAGGAACCGGATCTGAGGTGTGGGACATCCGGGACGAGTGGGCACGTGACCGCGAAGTCCTCCATCCGCAACCGGGGTGTGCTTTATAAATCCGGCGTTTATGCATTGAAAGTTACGTGTCTTACCCTGGGAGATCTCTCATGTGCCCTGGGATGCCGCGTGCGGCGGAAACTGGCTGAGGGGAAGTTTAATCGACTCTGACCGCATGAGAGAAGTCAGCAGAAGGCATAGTAGGTATAAATCAGGTGAGGCTAGTGAGGCACTCCAGAGTCGAAAGACGGAGAAACGGATATGCCGAACCGCAAAGCTTGTACTGAATGCCTGAACGGTTAGAGAGAGCAAGTAGGCATTTGGACAGTAGACATTAGACCGGCACTCAAGTGTGGTCGTTCACTTAGCAGGGTGTTGAAAAACTGCGCTTGAGGCCGCCATTCAGCGTTGCGGGGCTCTCGCCAATGCTCACAT
>JAXGRQ010000100.1:0-2695 GCA_040765725.1 Syntrophales bacterium | reverse complement strand
GACAGATGTATAAAGCAAGTAAATTCAATATATTAAGCATGTTTTTCAGCAATTTTTTCAGGAAATATTTGGAACAAACCCCGCAGCTTTGGAGAAAAGTCATCGAATATATGAATTTCGGCGGGGGTTATGCAAAGCTCTCCTTGCGGACATCGGGGTTATTTTATTACTTTTCACCATCGGTGTGGAGTTTTCTTTCGCAAATCTTCTCCAGATCCGGCAATCGGTTCTGGTGGCCGGTCCCGTCCAGGTGGCGGCCACCTGCCTTGCCGGGCTGTTTCTTTCTCTTCTGGCCGGCAAGACCATGGGCGAGGCCATTTTTATCGGTTTTCTGCTGTCCCTGAGCAGTACCGCCATTGTCCTCAAACTTCTCCAGGAACGGGGAGACGTTGACACTCCCCACGGGCGTACCAGCCTGGGCATATTGATTTTTCAGGACATCATCATCGTACCCATGATGCTTTTTGTACCCCTGCTGTCCGGGGCATCGGAAAATATCGGGGTCTCGTTTCTTATTTTGTTTGCCAAAGGGATCATCATCATTTCTCTGGTTGTCGCCTGCGCCAAGTGGGTGGTGCCTCATATCCTCTACCAGATCACCCGGACCGGCAACCGCGAACTGTTCCTGTTGGCCATTGTGCTGATTTGCATCGCGGTAGCCTGGCTGACGGCCCAGGCCGGACTTTCCCTGGCTTTGGGAGCCTTTCTGGCGGGTTTGATCGTTTCCGAAACCGAATACAGTCACCAGGCCCTCGGAAATATTTTGCCGTTCCGGGATATTTTTGCCAGTTTCTTTTTCATCTCCATCGGCATGTTGCTGAATGTGGACTTTCTCCTGAAAAACCCGGGGACCATCGCTCTCATCACTATAGGAGTGCTGTTTCTCAAGGCCCTCCTTGCCGGTTCCGCGGCCCTGTTGCTGAAATTCCCCCTGCGTACCGCCGTTCTTGTCGGTCTGGCCCTTTGCCAGATCGGAGAATTTTCCTTCATTCTCTCCAAGGCGGGGCAGAGCCAGGGAATATTTTCCGGTGACGGTTATCAGATGTTCCTGGATGTAACGATCATTACCATGGTGGCAACCCCACTGATGATCGCTCTGGCGCCACGGGCCGCCGATTTTATGCTGCGATGGCCGTTGCCCCAAAGATTGAAGCTGGGGGCGCATCTGTCGGAGGAGATCGACCGTTCGATCGCCGCGGATCACCTGGTCATCGTCGGCTTCGGGGTGAACGGTCGGAATCTCGCCCAGGCCGCCAAGACGGGAGGAATTCCCTATGTCATCATCGAGATGAATCCGGAAACGGTTCGGTGGGAAAGAAAAAGGGGAGAGCCCATTTTTTATGGCGATGCCACCCAGGAAGAGATCCTGAAACACGCCAACATCAAGGAGGCCAGAGTGATGGTGATTGTCATCAACGATCCGGCCGCCACCCGCCGAATCGTCAGTCTGGCCCGACGCCTCAATCCCCGTGCCTATATCATCGTCCGTACCCGCTATCTCCAGGAAATGCAGTCCCTGTTTGAACTGGGAGCCAACGATGTCGTGCCCGAAGAGTTTGAA
Organism: Syntrophales bacterium; assembly: GCA_040765725.1. Lineage (GTDB taxonomy): Bacteria > Desulfobacterota > Syntrophia > Syntrophales > UBA5619 > UBA5619. The sequence continues at coordinate 1,134 of JAXGRQ010000100.1, read as the reverse complement.
ACCTCGGTGGAGATTTTTACCCTGGTTTTGAGGAAGTACCTGGTGGCCAAAGAAGAGATCGAAAGATTCGCCACCCAGGTTCGAGCCGATGGATATCTCGTTTTGCGCGGCATTTCCAGGGAACTGGATTCTTTCGGCGATGGCCTGCGACATCTGCATGATTTGGAAATCATCACCTTTCGTCTGGGCGGGCAGGCTCCCATAGCCGGCAAATCTTTGACCGAAGTCGAGTTGCGCAAGAAACACGGAGTGACGGTCCTTGCCATCCGCCGCAATTCCCGGATGCTCCCCAACCCGGAACCGGATATGCAGCTTCTGGCCAACGATTTTTTGATCGTCATGGGGTCTCCCGAAAATCTCAGCAAGTCCACCTGGTTGTTTAAAAATCCGGAGGTCGAGCCATAAATCTTTTTTCCGCCGGTGGGATGGGCGTCGTTTTTAGGCGCGGATCTTTCGACGGAAAACCGAAATGAGATTGTCACCTGAAGAACCATGCCGGGGAGCCAAAACCTTCGGTGTTCAGCCTCCTTCGCGTTCTTCTCGATGAAGCGGAGTTGACGGTTCGAACCGTATGTGCTACGAAAATCTTCGATGAATCCGCCTTCGGCGGGATGTGAGACGATGACGGATTCGAAATATCCGGATTTGAGTTGAGCGTGAAACAGGTTGCGTTACTCGCGCGGACGGAGGTCCGCCGCCCGACAACCAATGCCCGGGAGACCATCCATGACCGGTGAGACCCTTTTTGTTTTCTGTCTTCTAGGCGCCACCATCATACTTTTCGTCAGCGATCTGCTGCGTCTGGATGTGGTTGCGATTTTCGTCATTCTTGCGCTGATCCTGAGTGGTATTCTTACTCCCGGAGAGGCTCTGGCCGGTTTCGGTGATCCTCTCGTCGTGTTAATCGGCGCTTTGTTCGTTGTGGGAGACGGGCTGTTCCGAACCGGTGTGGCTTATTCCATCGGTCAACGCCTTATCGCTTTTTCCGGCACCGCGGAATCGCGTCTGCAGATCATGCTGATGGTCGTGGTGGCAGGGTTATCCGCTTTTATGAGTTCGACGGGTGCCGTTGCGATCCTCATACCGGTCGCCCTCAATCTCGCTGCAAAGGCCGGCATCAGTCCTTCGCGGCTT
>JAXGRQ010000010.1:0-62270 GCA_040765725.1 Syntrophales bacterium | reverse complement strand
GCGTGGATGCGCCCCGACTAGATGCGCAGATACGTCAGCTTCCGCCCTTCATCCTGCATGATCTTGAAGGCCAGGGCCGCCAACGGCTCCTTGTCGCTGCTCGCGCGGATCTCCTGTCGCTGGGTCAACGGGTTGGTTCCCGAAACGGGGGGAATGTCTTCCGGCGACGGCAGATACTGAACCACCGCGTCCAGCAGCGGCTGCACCCCCTTGTTGCGGAGCGCGGAACCGCAGAGGACCGGCACGAGGCGAAGGGAGATGGTTCCCCTGCGGATCGCCTCGACGATCTCCTGCTCGGGGATTTCGGCCCCGTCGAGATATTTCTCCGCGATCCCGTCGTCGGCATCCGCCAGCGTCGCGATCATCCGTTCCCGCTGCTCCATGGCCCGCGCGCGGGTTTCGTCGGAAAGATCCGCATATTCATAGGAAGCGCCCTTGGTCTCGTCATCCCAGGTGACGGCCTGCAAACGGATCAGGTCCACCACCCCGCGGAAGCCCTCCTCCTCGCCGAACGGGATCTGGACCGGCAGCGGAACGGAGTTGAAGCGCTCCTTCATCTGCCCGATCGTCCCGGGGAAGTTTGCCCCGACCCGGTCCATCTTGTTGATGAAGGCCACCTTGGGAACGCCGTACTTGTCGGCCTGGTGCCAGACGGTCTCGGACTGGGGCTCCACCCCGCCCACCGCGCAGAACACGACCACGGCCCCGTCCAGGACCCGGAGGCAGCGCTCGACCTCGATCGTGAAATCCACATGGCCGGGCGTGTCGATGATGTGGATCTCGTGGTTCCGCCAGGCGCACGTGGTCACCGCCGAGGTGATGGTGATCCCCCGCTCCTGCTCCTGCGGCATCCAGTCCATCACGGCCTCGCCGTCATGAACCTCGCCCATCTTGTAGGATTTTCCCGTGTAGAAGAGAATCCGCTCCGTCACCGTCGTCTTGCCGGCGTCGATGTGAGCGGCAATTCCGATATTCCTCGTGCGGGAGAGTCTGGATTTTGGTGGCATAGCGATACACCGCGGGAGAAGGGCCCGTCATCCCTCTTTCGGCTTTGCCGCAGGCGCGATCAGCTCCCGGTTCATCGTGAACGGCTTTTGGAGACCGACATGCCCCTTCAGCGATTCCCTTTTCTTGCCGCCGATCAGGATGCTGATCTTTTTGATCTCGGGCAGATTGAAGGTCAGCGTGTTCGTCAGGGAATAGACCGTCGCCATTTCCGCGGTGCTTCCGCCCGGATGATTCGCCACCAGGCTTTCGCGGAAATTGACGGAAAGGCCGTCCTCCCCTTCCCTCTTGACGCCCTCCAGCTCCGCCTTCTCCGGAAAGGTGTTGACCAGCCCTGTTTTCGAGCCGGCGATCAGGGCCCGAACCAACTCGGCCGCCTGCGCCTCCAGCTCATTCTCCTTGGGGACGAATCGCTTTTCCTCAACGAGAAAACGCTCGTTGGCATCGGAAAAAAAGAGGGTGACCTCGTGCCGGTCCCTCTTTTGGGCGACGGTCTGTCTCCCCCCGGCAGGCGGATAGATGTAATCGAAGAGGGTGATGAAAAAAATGGCCAGAAAGAGAACGGACAGGCCGACGATCACGGAAAGGAGCACGACCCGTCGCCCCTTTTTCGTTTTCTTGTGCCTGACCTCTTCGGTCCTTTTCTGCTTTTTCGTGGCCATGAGAACCTTCATTTCCGCGTGTTTTCGGGCTGCGGAACCTTAGGGTATTTTCCCGGCAGTGTCAAGGAGAGAACGGGGGGAAACCCATCTCATTTCCCCGAGGGTCCGCGGCTGCCGTTGACCCACCAGTCGCCCTTTTCCTTGAACCACCAGTGGGAGGAATCCGTATCGAGGATCTCTTCGGCCAGTTTGCGGGCGTTTTCCGTCGTCAGACGCAGGACGGCAAAGCGGATCCATTCGCGGCTGTATCGGTTTCCCAGATCACCGCACTCCTTCAATTGAAGAATCAGCGAGAGCTGATCCGCATCCCGGGCCAGCAGGGCCTCCTTCGTTTCCCTCTCGTTGAACTCGTCGATCGACTCCTCGATCTCCGCACCGAAGAAGAGCGGTTCGGCCAGCTCCCGAACCGCCTTCTTTTCGTCCACGGTCACATACTTCTTGTTCACATAATTCAGATCCCCCGTGCGGGCCTCGGGCAGATCGTGCATCAGACAGAGCCGGAGAACCTTTCGTTCGTCCGCCTCCGGATCCATTTTGCACAGAACATAGCCGATATAGAGCGTTCGGAGGATATGCTCGGCCACCGATTCGCACCCGGATCCGAGGAACTGAAACCCGCTCCGGGGCGTTTTCTTCAGCATTCCGACTTCGAAAAGAAAATCCGCAATCTCACTCATCCCGCATCACCGCCGGCCCGGAGCCCGTTTCATCCCCTCTTGAGGGTCCGGATCCGGTTTGCCATCATCTCGGAAATTTTTCGCACCTGCGTCTGGAGGGCGGCAACCCCTTCCGGCTTTCTGGCCGTGACCGCATCCAACTGCTCCTTCCAATACTCCAGAAAGGCCAGCTCGTTTTCCCTCAATTTGCGGTCGAGCCTCGTCTGAATCTCCCGCAAAAGGGCGTCCTGTTTGTCGGTTTCCGCCATCTCGGTCCCCTCCGTCTCCGGCAGCCATCCCCTTCGAAGCCCTGCGAAGGCGGATGACAAGCCGGTCGTTTTCTTTCGTTGATTTATACATGATGTCGGACCCATCTTGCAACCGCGAAAATGGCCGGGACAGCGCCCGGAGCGTCCCCTCTTTCTCCGGCCCCTTTCCTTCTGGACATTTTCGGTTGAATATTTTAGAAAAGATCCATCAATCAGGGAGAAAGGTCTATGGCCCTCGACTTCGAATTTTCGCCGGAACAAAAAATGATTGAGGAAATCGTCCTGCGCTGGGCCACCGCCTGGCTCGAACCGCAGATGGAGGAGCTCTACGAGAAGGATCGGATGCCTCCCGACCTCTTCCGGGAGCTCGGGAAAATCGGCGTCAACGGCATCGTGTTCGAAGAGAAATACGGCGGCGCGGGCCTCGGCTACGTGGAAACCCTGCTGGTCTACGAAACGATCGCCCGGGTGAGCAACGCGCTGTCGATGAGCGTCGGCGCCAGCCAGACGCTCTGCTTCGACAACTTCCGCCGGAATGCGACCGAAAAGCAGAAGATGGAGATCCTCCCCAGGGCATGCAGCGGCGAGTACATCGGCTGCCTCGGCATCACCGAACCCAACGCCGGCTCCGACGCGATGGGGATGAGCACCAGGGCCGTGAAAAAGCACGACCGTTATCTCATCAACGGGAGCAAGGCCTTCATCACCAACGGCACGGTTGCCGATTTCATGCTCTTCTATGCGAAGACCGAACCGTCCCGCGGATCCCACGGGATTTCCGCGTTCTATTTGCTCACCGACGGCATGAAGGGCCTCCACCGCGAGAAGATCAAGAAATGGGGCATGCGGTCGTCCCCGACGGCCCTGATCACGTTCGAGGATGTGGAGATCCTCGAAGAGAACCTGATAGGCGGTTTGAATCGGGGCGGGGCGATCCTGACAAACGGCCTTTGCACGGAGCGGATCACGCTCAGCGGATGCTGTCTCGGGTCGCAGCGCAGCCTGCCTCGAACTGCAGCCTCAAGTATGCAAGAGAACGGGTGCAGTTCGAAACCGATCTCCTCCTTCCAATTCATCCAGGGGAAGCTGGCCGACATGTACACCCACTACATGGCCTCCAAGTGGATGGCCTACAGCGCCGCCGCATACTGCGACTCCCTGGAGAAGAAGGTCGGGGGGAAAGGAACGGATCTCGACCGCAAGGCGGCCGCCGCGCTGCTCTTCTGCGGGGAGATGGGCACGAAGATCGCCTCCGAAGCCGTCCAGATCCACGGGGGCTACGGCTACTGCCAGGAATATGCGGTTTCCCGCCACTACCTCGACCAGAAACTATGGGACATCGGCGCCGGCACCGCGGAGGTGCGCCGGATGATCATCGCGCGCGAGCTGATCCGCGACAACTTCCAGAGCGGACGGTAAGGGCAGAGAAACGCAAGATCCGACATTGGAACGGCCAAAAAGTGATGTTTCCGAAATGTCCATCGCCATACGACAGCCGGACCGGCAAAATCAAGGGACCGCGTGATCCCGGGATGCCGACCGGGTCCTATCCGCGCCGATTGCTGAATTCCCCGACCGGAATTTTTGCGGTTCTGCTTTTGCTGACGATCCTGTTCCCCGTCCCGGCACAGGCAAAAGAAGAGAGCGCCAGCCTCCTTTTCCGGATGACGGCGGGACAGGACAAACAGCCGGTCCATGTGGTGAAACAGGGAGAGTGGATCACCAGAATCTTTCGAAACCGGTTCGGGGACAAACCGGTCCCCTATGCGTTGATCCGCCGGCTGAATCCGGGAATCCGGAACCTGAACGTGATCCACCCCGGCCAACAGATCGTCCTCCCGTCTCCCGGGGAGTCGGATCCGTCCGGATCGGCCGCCGGCCGTCCGGAGGAAGGCCGCCCGCCGGCTCTATACCGGATCCAGGAAGAGGATTCGATCAGCCGGATCATCCTGCTGGAGCTGAACGTGAATCCGTCGGAGGCCCTTTCGGCCTATCGTCAGATCCGCAAGCTGAACCCGGAAATCGAAAACATGAACAGCCTTCCGGTCGGCCGGACGCTCCGCATGCCTGCTTCCTACGCTCCGCCATCCGTTCCGGATGCCGCCCCTTCGACGGCCGTCGCCGAAGAGACGGGATCGTCCGGCATGACGGCCGATGCCGGAACGGCGGCCCCGGACGGCTTCCCGGCGGTCGTCCGGACGGTGATCCAGCGCATGCGCGGAGCGGTGACGACCTCGGGAAACCATTTCATCCCGCTGCAGGAAACCACGCAGATGCTCATCGACTGCTCCCTGATCCCGGTCGTCGAGCTGGACGATGGAACGACCGTTCTTCTCGACCGGGGGAACCGACTGCCGGCCGGTCTGAAAGAGCTGGTCCGCGAGTCCTGGAAGAACTACGGGTTTCTCACGGCGGAGGAGCTCGGCGACGACCTCTCGACCCTGCAGGCCATCCTCCGCCACTCTCCGAATTACCGGATGGTCCGGACCGATCAACCGCTGAAGCTGGCCGTGAAACCGGAAATCGCCGCCCTTCCGGATTGGGCGATCACCGGCCGGGAGACGGCCGGGAATGCGGTCTACCGCCAGGGGCTCTTTCTGCTGGACCCCGAAGAATCGGCGCTCCCCCCGGGCGCCCGGGCGTTGCTGGAAAAAAGCGGCATGGTCGTCACGGAGATCGCCGGAAGCCGCGTGGTCTCCTCGGGGCAAACGATGCCGCTCCTCCGCCCGCCTTCGGCGCACCTGCACGACCTGAAGGGGATGGACCTGGCGGAACGGCTTCTTGCTCTGCTCGGGGAGACGCCGGCCAAAAACGCGGAGGTCGTGGTGTTCGACCAGGCCCGCAACGGATACAACCTCCATATCACGGTCGACCTCCTTCTCCGGAAAGGAGAAAGACAAATCGTTCTCCATACAAAGAAATTACCCGATTCGTTCGTCCGGATTCTCCGGGAGGCCGGCACGGACGTGGTCCCGATCAAGGAGAGCGACCCGGCGCGAACGACCATCGAAAGCGTTCTCCAGGCCCTTTCCATCCCCGTGTCCTTCGGGCATTTCACATTCCGGATCCCCGAGGAGGGGAAACGGACGCGCGTGATGGTCTCCTTCTCCGCGCTTCGGGTGTCGGTCAAGGACGAATGGATTTATCTGGTCGATTTCGATGCCCCGGTCTCCCTTCCGGCCTTCCTCAACGGCCGGCAAAAAGGACGGTTCGTCCGATACTGATCAAGGATCGATATTGAAAACCAAAGCCATTGCCCTTTTTTCAGGGGGGCTGGACAGCATGCTGGCCTTCAAGGTGATCGAGGAGCAAGGGATCGATGTCCTGGGGATCGCCTTTTCGACCCCGTTCTTCACGGCCGAAAAGGCCCGGGCATCCGCACGGCGGATCGGCCTTCCGCTGAACGTCGTCGACATCACCGAAGAACATCTGCGGATGCTCCGTTCGCCCCGCTACGGTTACGGAAAAAACCTGAACCCCTGCATCGATTGCCACACCCTGATGCTGGCCGTCGCGGGACGCCGGATGGAGCGGGAGGGGGCTGATTTCGTTTTCACCGGGGAAGTGCTTGGACAGAGACCCATGTCCCAGGGGAAGCAGTCCCTTTATGTGGTGGCAAAGAATGCCGGCTATCCGGACCGGATCCTCCGGCCCCTCAGCGCAAAGCTCCTTCCGGAGACCGCGCCGGAAAGATCGGGAAAGGTCGACCGAAACCGCCTCTGCGATCTCCAGGGAAGGGGTCGGAAACGGCAGATGGAAATGGCCGCGCGCTACGGCATCACCGACTACCCTGCTCCCGCCGGAGGTTGCCTGCTGACCGATCCCATGTTCGCCCGCCGTTTGAAAGACCTTTTCAACCGTCATCCCGATCACCGGATCCGGGACATCGAACTTCTGAAGGTGGGCAGACATTTTCGTCTCTCGGAAACGGAGAAGGCGGTGGTCGGGCGAAACGCGGCGGACAATGCGGCGCTCGAGCCACTGGCCCGGGCGGGCGACGCGGTGATCCGGGTCGATTCCTTCCCGGGACCCACCGTCCTGCTCCCCGGCGGCGGGAGCGAGGGGACAAGGAGGCTGGCTGCACGGATCTGCGCCCGTTACAGCGACGCGCCGCGGGACGGCGATATCGCCGTCCGGATTCATCGTGACGGCCTGACCGAATCTCTCCGGGTCAGGGCCTTGAAGCCGGAAGAGGCGGAACTTCTGCTGATCTGATCGACGAACGGTTTGCTCAGAGGTGCTGCGGCCGCAGGAGATCCTCGACGGTCTTGACCGGGTTGAAGGTGGCCAGCGGAACCTCCACAAAAACGGTGATCCAGCGGGCCATCGACCCGTTCCATAGCCCCGGTCTCTCCAGCGCAAGAAGTTCCCTTCCCTTCTCCGACTTCCTCGCAATCGCCGACGCCGACGGATCCACGAATGCCGTCAGATCGAATTTCCGCCCGCGGAAGTCGCGAACGCCGCAGACCAGGTCGACGGGGTTGAAGTGCGTTGCGGACGACCAAACGGCGCACTGCCGGGGATCGTCCCGGTCCACTTGGAACTCCTCGATAATCTGCACGGTCGTTCCGCCCGGGTCGTCCGGATCCTCCACCCAGAACGGGCCGCCCCCCGGCTCCCCCTCGTTTTTGACCATGCCGCAAACCCGTAACGGCCTGTTGAGCTTCGCGGCAAGAAAGTCGCGCTTGTTGGACACGGGGAAATCGTGGAAACGGTCCGGCAGAACCATATTCAGATTTCGTTCGCAGAAATCGGCGATGTCCTCCGGATCCGCCTCGCCCTCTTCCCCCGCGAGACGGCGCAGACAGGCGAAAATCTCCCGCTGGAACCCGATCAGGCAGCCGGCCAGAAGGCGCTTCCAGAGGAGCGTCTCCGGTTTGAGACGGTCGGGAACGATATTGTCGATGTTCTTGAGGAAGATGATGTCCGCATCCAGCCTGTTGAGGTTCGCGATCAAAGCGCCGTGGCCTCCCGGCCGGAAAATCAGCTCCCCTCCCTCCGTTCGCAGCGGTCGATGATCGAGATCGACCGCAATGGTGTCGGTTCCCGGATCCTGCGTCGAAAGACCGACATCGAAGATCACGGACAGACGCGACTCATAGAGAGGGACGGCCCGCGACAGAAACGTCCGGACGGCCGCCTCGTGTTCAAGGGAGACCGTGAAGTGGATCCGGGAAAGGTTGTCGGCATTGCGCGAGTAGAGAGACGCCTCGACCAGGTGCTCCTCGAGGGCGGTTCGGCTGCCGTCGGGGTAGCTGTGAAACTTCAAAAGGGCCTTCGGGAGGCCGCCGTAGTTCAGGCCCCGCTCCGTCAGGATGTATCTCATGAGGGCGGCCGTATCCCGCGACTCCAGGAGCTTGTCCAGGGAGTCTCCCCCGGCGGCAACTGCCGCCTCCAGATCACGGAAAAAGGCAAAACGCCGCAGATCCCGGGAAAAAACATCCGTTTCGTCGCCGGCGGCAAAGCCCCCGTTTTCCAGGCAGCGGTACCACGCATGGAACATCCGGCTGGCCGCTCCGGAGGCCGGAACGAATTTCATGATCCGGTGGGTTCGACAAGCCTCCTCGAACTTCTGGGGAAGAAGGGAGCGATCCGTCTCGGAAAGGACGATGATCCCATCCCCCGCCCGGCAGGGCCGGTTCAGCCGCGCCCGCGGGACGCCCCGCTGGAAAACCTTCAGTTGCCTCTCCACCTCTTCGACGGTTAAGCCGTGAGCCGTGATCTGTTTCCGGTCCGTTGCGGACCATGGTTCCCCGACCGCAATCCTTTTCAATTTTACTTCCATCCTAAAATCGTATTTTGTTTTAGACTTTGCTTCGACCTTGCGGCTTTGTCAAGACTTATTCAAGGTGGAAGAACGGCGTCTAAAATTTTTCCTCCATCGGCATCAGGAATCCCCGGACACCGGCCCGCGGAAAGTCTCTCTGGATCCTCCGGATCTGCTCTTTGATCCGGGGAACCTCTTCGTCGGCCACCGCCATCATCAGCATGTTGTTCTTCCCGGGCCAGCAGTGGGTCCCCAGCTTCGGCTCCGTATCGGTCCCCTCCCCCCTGACCTCCACCGTCTTGGTATAGCCGTGAACCCCCGCCTCTTTCAGGGCGGCAATCACATCCTCGTCCGCCGCATCGCTGTAGATGATGACAAACATCTTCATGACGACTCCACCTCCCTTCCTTTCTCGGGTTGGGCTTCGTCCGGCGGGTTCGTCAATCCGGCTGCTTCACCGGTCCTGCGTCGTCGGAAAATTCTCCTGCATCCGCCGCGCCTGCCTTCTTGCCGCGGCGTCGCGTCAGGAATGCCTGAAGGTCATCGAAGAGGTCGTAGGCAGCCGGCACAACCACGAGTGTGAGAAACAGGGAGGTGAACAGTCCTCCGATTACGGCAATCCCCATGGGCGAACGGGTTTCCGAGCCTTCTCCCACGCCGAACGCGACCGGCACCATCCCGAAAATCATCGCGAACGTCGTCATCAGAATCGGCCGCAATCGGACCGGACCCGCACGCAGGATCGCTTCCCGACGCGGAACGCCCCGCGCCCGAAGCACATTCGTGTAATCCACCAGCAGAATGGCATTTTTCTTGACCAGCCCCATCAGCAGGATCAGGCCGATGAAGCTGATGATGCTGATCGTCTTCCCCGTCAGGATCAGGGCCCCGAAGGCTCCGATGAACGAAAGCGGCATCGCCAGCAGGACCGTGAAGGGGTGGATGAAGCTCTCGAACTGCGCCGCCAGCACCATGTAGGCCATGACGACCCCGAGGACCAGCGCAAACATCAGATAGCCGAAGGATTCGGCCATCGTGCTGGCCTGGCCGCGATACTTCGGCAGGTAGTCCGGAGGCAGGATTTTGCCCGCAATGCCATCGAGCTTCTGGATCGCCTCTCCCAGAGGAATCCCCTCGAGATTCGCAAACAGCGTGATCGCCCGCTGGCGGTCCGCTCGGTTGACCACGCTCGGTCCGCCCCCTTCCTGGATCCGGACGAGGTTGTGCAATTCCACCAGCCTTCCGTCCCGGGCCCGCACATAGATCCTTCCCAGGTCGCCCGGGTTCTGCCGTTCTTCCGGCGCGAGGCGCACGCGGAGATCATAGCGTTTTCCCCGGCTGTCATCCTTGTATTTGGTCACTTCGGTTTCCCCGCTCATCAGGATATTGATCGCCTCGGCAATCGTCGAAACGTCCACCCCCAGATCCGCGGCCTTGTCCCGGTCGATGAAGACCTTGAGTTCGGGCTTGCCCATCTCCAGCGAGGTGTCGACATCCACGACCCCCGGAATCTTGCCGAACTCGGCGGCAATCTGACTCGCGTAGGTCTGTATGGCCGAAAGGTCCGGCCCGCGGACGCTGTACTGGATCGGCACCTGCCTCTGACCGCCGCCGATCATCGAGAAGTCCTCCGCGGACACCTTCAAACCGGGGAATTGACGCAGTCTCTCGCGAATCTCCTTCTTCAACTCCATCTGGTTCTTCTTGCGTTCGCTCCTTGGGACCAGGCTGGTCATCAAAAACGCGCGGTTGACGGCGCTGCCGATGCCCTGCCGGTAAAACACCGACCGAACCTCGGGCATCTCCCGCAAGATCTTCTCGGCGGGCCGGAAGAGTTCATCGGCCTTGTCGAGGGTGTAGTCGATCGGCGCCTCCAGCCGGACGATGAACTGCCCCTGATCCTCGGGCGGGCTGAGCTCCTTCCCCATGAACTTCGTCATGTAGAGGCTGCCGGCGAACAGGATCACGGTTCCGATCAGCATGATCCCGCGATGGTCCAGAGAAAAGACCAGGATGCGGCGGTATACGCCTTCGACTTTTCGGTAGGCCCGTTCGAACCCGTCCCCCAGGGTCTTCGACAGACCCCGGACGGACGGACGGACGGCTTCGCCGGGAGGCTTCCCGACCGCGGGCGCCCTGCGCTTGAGGAAGATCGACGCGAGCATCGGCGTCAGCGTGAACGAGACGAGAAGAGAAACCAGGACCGAAAAGACGACGGTCAGTGCAAACTGCATGAAGAACCGCCCGATCATCCCCTTCATGAAGGCGACCGGCAGAAAGATCGCGACGATCGCAAAGGTGGTCGCCATGACCGCCAGGCCGATCTCCGAGGTGGCGAATCGGGCGGCTTCGCGCGGCGCCATCCCCTCCTCGACGTGACGGTAGATGTTCTCGATGACGATGATCGCGTCGTCGATCAGCAGACCGACGGACAGGCTCAGGGCCAGCATCGTCATGTTGTTGAAGGTGAAGTCGAACGCCCGGATCAGCGCAAAGGTCGCGATGATCGAAATGGGCAGCGCAACGGCGCTGATCAGGGTGGTCCGGACGTTGTGGAGGAAGATGAAAACCGCCAGAACCGCGAAGAGGGCTCCGAGCCTCAGGTGATTTTGCACCTCGGAGATGGAGCGCCGGATGAAGTTGGACTGGTCGATGGCGATGTTGAGGCTCATCCCGGGCGGCAGGGTCTTGTTGATCTTTCCGATCTCCGACCGGACCGCGTTGGCGACGGCAACGGTGTTGGTGCCGGACTGTTTCTGAATCCCCATCGCGACGGCCGGAACGCCATTGTAGCGGGCGATGTCCCGCCGCTCTTCCATCCCGTCCTCCACGTATCCGAGGTCCTTCAGTCGCACGGGGGCGCCGTTTTGGTAGGCGATGATCAGGTCGTTGAATTCGGAAACCTTGACGAATTCCCCCTTGACCTTGATCGTGTACTCCTTGTTCCGGCTTTCGATTCGCCCGCTGGGAAGCTCGACGTTCTCCTTCTTGAGCGCGGCCACGACATCGTTGGGGGACAACGCGTAGGCCCTGAGCTTCGCGGCATCCAGCCAGACGCGCACCTGGCGGAGCTGAAGGCCGCCCAACTGGATATCGCCGACGCCGTTGATCCGCTGAAGCTGCTCCTTGAGGACCTCGTCGACATACGTGGAAAGCTCCCGGACCGATTTCTGACCCGAGAGATTCAAAAACATGATCGCCGTCGCATCGGGATCCACCTTCGCGATCCGCGGCTCTTCAATGTCGTCGGGCAGTTTGTTTCGGATCAGCGCGACCTTCTCCCGAACATCCTGGACGGCGAGATCGATGTCCCTCTCGAGAACGAACTCCACCGTGATCCGGGAATTGCCGTCCGTGCTGCTGGACGTGATGGACTTTACCCCGTTGATGGTGTTGACGGCCCCCTCGATCTTGTCGGTGATATCGACATCGATCACTTCGGGACTGGCGCCTTTGAGATTCGTGGAGATGCTCACGATCGGGAAATCGACCTTGGGCATCAGATCCACGCCGATCTCCGGATAACTGACCACGCCCAGGACCACGAGGGCCAGGATGACCATCGTGGCGAACACGGGCCTTTTGACCGAGGTATCAGCCAACCACATGGACGAGCGCCCCTTCCATCAGGTTGTTTTGTCCGACCGTGACGACCTTTTCCTTCGCCTTCAGGCCTTCGACGATCTCCATGAATTCGCCGTATTTGCGGCCGATCCGGACATTTCTCTCCTTCGCCCGGTCGCCTTCCACGACGAAGAGCTTGGTCGAGGTCCCGTCGTAGAGAAGCGCGTTGATCGGCACGACGACCGTGTCCCGCGGCGGGCCCGTGTACAGCGTGACCCGGCAGAAAAGGCCCGGCTTGAGGCGACCGTCCCCGTTCTCCACCAGGGCCTCGACCGGGAGGGATCTGGTTTTCTCATCCAGGCCGGGATGGATGGTTTTTACGCGACCCCGGAATTCGCGTCCGGGATAGGCATCGACCACGAACAGGACATCCTGTCCCTCCCGGACGCTCCCGACCTCTTTTTCATTGACGGAAAAAATCAGCTTCAGGAGGTCTGTCCGGATGATCGAAATGAGGAAGGTCCCGTTTCGGAGATAATCCCCCTCCGTGACGCGCTTCTCCCGGACATTTCCCGTCATGGGGGCGTAGATTTTCGTCTTGGTTATTTTCTCCCGGGCCAGGGCGAGCCCGACCTTGGCCCGTTCCACATCCCCCTGGGCCTGGGCGAGGCGGGCCACGATATCGTCAAACTGCTGCCTCGTGACCAGCTCCTCGCGGTAAAGGGCCTCCTTGCGCTCATGTTCCGATCGGACATTGGCGTAGGCCGCCTCCGCCTGCTTCAGAATGGCCTCCGCCTGATCCACGGCAAGCCGGTAATCGGTATCCTTGATTTCGGCAACGAGCCGGCCACGGGATACCGGGGACCCCTCTTCGACGCGGATCGACTGGAGGACGCCGTCCAGCTCGGAACTGACGGTGACCGTGTCGTAAGGATTGAGGGTGCCGATCGAATCGACAAAGGACCGGAGCTGTCGAATCTCCGAGGCCATGACCCGAACGTTGACGGCATTTTCCTTCACCGCCTTTTTTTCCTGTTTCTGACACCCGATGCCCCATGAAATCCCCGCGCCGATCAGAAGAACCAGAAAGATCCGGGCGGCCCGGTTTCCCGGCCGGCCGGATCGGCCGGCGCCCGGCAAAGACCCTATCCGTCCCAACATGCAAGACTCCTTACTGAAGAAGCATGGAATTATTTCGCCGCGGCCACCGCCGAAAGCAGCGTTCCCACGGCTTTTTGAATGCGCAGGAGGTCGAGCCGATAGCGGTACTGCGCCGAGGCCAAACTCCTCTCCGCCGAAACCAGTTGGGTATTGGCGTCCATCACATCGAGGCTGGTCGACAGGCCGAACTCGAACTGCCGTTCCACGGCACGGTAGTTTTCCCGCGCAAATTTCAACTGGTCGTCGAGAAAAGAGAGGATCCCCCTCTGGGTGACCAGATCCAGATAACCGCTCTGAACCTCGATCTCGATCTCCCGCTTCAACTGATCGTAATTAAGCGCGGCCTGCCTCTCTTTGGCCTTCGCCTCCGCCACTTCGGCCTTCCGCAGCCCTCCCTCGAAAAAAGGAAAGCTCAGGGCAATCCCGCCGTAGATGCTCTCCCGATTCAGGTTCGACGTTGCCGGGTGCTGATCGCTCGCGGCATAGACCCCGGAGATGGAAATGTTGGGCCAGAAAGCGCCCTCTGCATATTTGACCTGATCGGCGGCCATCTGTTTCTGAACCTCCAGGCTTTTCAGGTCCGCGCGCGTAGCCAACGCCTGCTCGCGGAAGAGATGCAGCGCGGGAACCTCCTCCAGGGTCTGCGGGGCCTCCCGAAGCGAGAAGTCGCCCACGATCCCCACGTTGCTCGCCAGCACGGCCCTGGCCAGCTCAAGGCCGTTTTGGGCCTGCAGCAGCTCCGATTTGGCGCCGGACAGCTCCCCTTCGGCCCGAAGGAGCGCCGTCTTGGTGACCTCGCCGATTCTGAGGCGTTTGTCGGCCGCGTCGCGATACTTCATCAGCCGCTCGAGATTGGCCTGGGCAATCTCCAAATTCTTCCGGGCCATCAGCACATTGAAGTAGGCCACCACGACATAGCGCAAAAGGTAGTCCTCTCGAACGGCCGCAAGATCCAGCCGGCTTTTGTCGATGTTCTGATCCGAAATCCCGAGGGCCGTCAGCTCCCGGCCGCTCATCGAGAAGGTCTCTTCGGCCTCAATGCCCCAGGTGGAGGCCCTTTCCGGCTGAAGGACACTTCCCGTTGCGGTGTATTTTCTTTCCGAATACTGTTTCAGGCCGGCCGTCGCCGTCAGCGTGGGCAGCAGATAGGAGAGCGCCTTGTCGCGGCTCGTCTCCGCGATGACCAGGTTTTCCTCCGCGGCCCGGAGCTTCTCGGAGCGGTCGAGCGCGATGCGGCAGAGATCTTCCAGGGAGTATTCCACCGCATATAGAAAAGCGGGCGCAAATAAAAAAAGAAGGGCGATCCCTCCCACCACGACCGTTGCAGCGATCCTCTTCATTCCTTCTCCATGAAAAACCACCCCATGACCGCAAAAACCCCGCCCGGCAAAAAAGGAGGAACGGTCATTCCGCGATGCCGGACGAGACGACGCCCATGGCCCGTTCGAGCCTTGCCCGACTGATGCTGTAGTCGCCGAGGCTGTTGTCGTGATCCGACCGCGCCTTTGTCAGAAGACTCTGGGCGTCGATCACATCGGTCGCGGTTCCGACCTGTTCCCGGTACCGCTCCGTATTGATCCGGAAATTCTCTTCAGCCTGTTCGATCGCCTTTTTCGCCACCCGGATCTGCTTAGCCGCCTCCTGGAGCAGCAGGTAGGCGTCTTTGACCTCGAGGATGATCCGGTCCCGGATGTCGGCCAGAGCGTCCGCCGCCTGGCTTTCCCGACTGAGGCCCGCTTCGACGCGGTTTTTCGTCTTCCCCCATTCCCAGAAATTCCACTTGGCCGCCGCCATTACATACCAACTCTCCTGATCCTCGTAATAGCTTCCGGCAAGTCCCGGCGTGTCGCCGAATCTCGCGTAGTTTCCGACCAGCGAGACGCTCGGGTAATATTCGCTTTTCGCGAGTTTGACCAGGCTCTTCGCCCGCTCCACCCGAAGGGCGTATGACCGGATCTCCGGGCGGTTTTTCAGCGCCTCGGCGATGCAAACGTCCAACGGCGTTTCGAATGGCCTGTCGCTCAGGATGTCCTCGACCTCGACCGGGGCGCCGATCTCCCTTCGGAGGAGCGTGTTGAACCTGGCTTTGGCCATCTCCACGCCGTTTTCCGCCCGGAGCACAAGTTGACGGCCGTTCGCCAGTTCGACCTCGGCGGAGAGAAGATCGTTCTTGGCGATCGCACCGACATCGTAAAAAGCCTGCGCCATATCCCGGTGGGCCGAGAGCCGCTCGTACGACTGTTTCGCCACGGTGAGCATCCGATCCGCCTTCAGGATGTTGAAATAGGCGATTTTGACATCCCGGATGACGTCCTGAACCGTTGTCGCCTCTTCGCACCGGGCGATCTCCGCCGCAAAACGGCTGGCGTCATAATTCGCCGTGATCCCGCCGCCGGCAAAGAGGGGCTGTGTGACCTCGACATCCCAGTTGTAGTTTTCCTTGGTCCCGGCCTGGTAGGTGCCGGGCGGAATCTTGACCGTTCCGACCGGCTCCGGCAGGATGATGGCGTATCCCGAAGAGGTTACGGTCGGGTCCTCATTGAGACGGGTGAAACTGTAGGAGGTGCTGAACCGGGGCAGGAATCCCGTGAAAGCCTCCTTGCGCTGCGCCTCCGCTCCCCTCACCCCTTCCCGCGCCGCATGGATCAGGACGCTCTTTTTCAAAGCCAGGTCGATGCTTTCGGAAAGCGACAAGGCTTTGATCCTCTCCATAGCATAGACAGAAACTCCCGTTGCCGCAATCAAAATCACGACGGCTACGCAGAGAAACGAAGGCTTGGTGCGCATTTCTTGCATCCTCATTGATGAAAATGCCGATCACGGACAGGACGGATGCGACGGCAGATGCCCCTTTTTGATCCGGGCATCGCGGTATGCGGCATCCCGCGGGCCCCCGGGATGCCGGGAACGCGCGGATGAAAAATCCGGATGCAGCCGGGTTCGGCCATCCGCTCCGAGAGGTCCCGGCCTATTTTTTCTCAGCGGTTTTCTTCATTTTCGCGTCCGCTTCGGCCATGAGCCTCTTTGTTTCAGCGATGAAGTAGGTAACCTTGTAATCGAGGCCGACATTCGCATATTCCCTGGCAATCTTTTCAAACCGCTGCAGGGCCGCCCGATACTGTCGGTTCTTGAAATAGAATTCGCCGACGTAGAATTCCTGATCCCCCAATGTCTTTTTGCAATCCCGGATCATTTTTTCGGCCATGACGGCAAACTTGCTGTTGGGGAAACGAACCGCCAACCGTTCGAATTCCTTCAGCGCCTTCGCGGCCTCCGACTGGTCGCGGTCGATCGTGGTGATCATGTTGAAGTGGCACATGCCGATCTGATACATCACATAGGGAAGGTTCTCGTTCGTCGGATGAAGATTCAGAAATTCAGCGTAGACGAGCCTTGCATCCGCGTATTCCTTTGCGCTGTAATGAGCGTCCGCGATGCCGATCTCCGCCATGATCGCGAGCGTGCTCAGCGGATACTCTTCCTTGACCCTCTGGAAAAGCTCAATGGCCCGTTTGAAATTCCTGTCCTGATACTCCTCCACCCCCTGCTGATAGAGACCCTCCGGGGTGGAGCGGGCCATTTCCACTTTTTTTGCCCAGGGCAGCCAGATCTTGCATCCGGTGAGCATCAAGAGGATGGCCAGGATCAGCAAAAGGATTTTTCCGTTATGAATTTTGATCACGGTTGATCTCCTACAGGGCTTTCCGGATGAACGTCTCCAGCCGTTCCTTCGAAACGAGACCGATCAGCGTGTCGAGGACCTTCCCCTCTTTAAAGAGGACCAATGTCGGGATGCTCATGACACCATAGGCCGCGGCCGTATTCGGATGATCGTCGATGTTGATCTTTGCCACCTTGACCTGATCCCGGTATTGAGCGGCCAGCGCCTCGACGATGGGCCCGATGGCCTTGCAGGGACCGCACCAGGGCGCCCAGAAATCGACCAATGCGGGTTTATCCGCCTTGAGCACCGCCTCCTCGAAGTCCCCGTCCCCGACATGCACCACTGCTTCTTCTCCCATGCTGTTGTCCCCCTTCATGATTTTCGAATGTGAATAATTATCGCATGGATGGACAAAAAAAGTCAATTGAAGATCTTGTGCGGGCGATGCACCGCGTCCGTCGGCCCGGCTCCGTCGGCAAGGCCGATTTTGACAGGGGCCGCAGGTTCTGTTATAAATCCGTCCGCGGCTCGTTTGACCACCGTCCGCAAGGAGTGCGCATGAAACCGCTGGGCATCATCTCGGGAACCGTCCTGCTGCAGGGGAAAGGGATTTTCACCGACCTGCGGGAGGAGACGATCGAAACGGAGTTCGGGCCGGCAACGCTCTTCTGTTCCCCGGAGATCGTTTTCATCGCCCGCCACGGAACGGAGCCACGCCGCCACATCCTTCCGCACCTCATCAACCACAAGGCGAATCTGACCGCGATGAAGGAGCGCGGGGTGCGCGAAATTCTCGGTGTCCATTCGACCGGCGCGTTGAAACGCCGTCTGAAGCCGGGAACGCTGGTCGTGCCCGATGACTACATCCTGCTGGGCTCGGGACCCACGGTCGTCCGGGATAAGGCAACCCATATCGTTCCGGTTCTGAGCGCGGAGATCCGGCGAAAATGGCTGGAGGCGGCCCGCGATTGCGGGGTGAATTGCATCGACGGGGGGATCTACTGGCAGACCGCCGGTCCCCGCTTCGAAACACGCGCCGAAATCGCGATGATGTCGCAATTTGCCGACCTCGTCGGGATGACCATGGCCAGCGAAGCCGTCATCGCCCAGGAGCTGGAGATCCCCTATGCCTCTTTCTGTTCCGTGGACAATTTTGCGCATGGCCTGGAGGATAAAGCCCTGACGCTGGAAAAGATCCTTTGGCACGCCCGACAAAATACGGAAGCAACCCTTCGTGTCTTGACGCGTTACATCGAGCGGGACAGGCAACCGACCTGACCCCTCACGGCCCCCACGCAAAAGACCCTTGCGGCCGATCCATCCTGCCCGAATCCGCGGCCGTTCAAGATCCGGAACGCTGATCCGGGTTTTTTCCGGAGCCCCTTTCCGATGCTCAGTATTTCATATAGTGAAAAGGTTCGATCGCCGACAGCGCTTCGGCATCCAGGGTCTGAAATCCGTTCTTCTCCAGAAGGGCCTCCGCCTTTTCGATCTGGTCGACGCTGACCACGAAAACCGCCTTCTGGTGGCCTTCCAGCACGAACCCGTATGCGTTGTTGATATTCACATTTTCCGCGAAAAGGAGCTGCGTCAACCGGTCCAGACCTCCCGGCTGATCCGGGATCACCACCGCCAGGACTTGGCTCAGCGAGACGGTCATGCCGGCCTTCGTCAACACCTTTTCGGCGCGCGCCGGGTCATCCACGATCAGGTTGATCACGCCGAAGGTGTCGGACGTGGAGATCGTCGTCGCCCGGATGTTGATCTTCTCCCTGGCCAGGACCCGCGTCACGGCCGCCAGCCTTCCCGGCTTGTTTTCCGCAAAAATCGAAAGCTGATATGAAATCATGGGAACCCCCTTATGAACGCCGTTCCTGAAACCTCTTTGCAGGCGGTTCAAAAGCGACCGGATGCAAAACCGCCGATACCCCGAGTCGCAGGGCGCATCGAGGCCTGCATTGCCGTCAATCCTTCCGGTTGTCGATCACCCTTTTCGCCTTTCCCTCGCTCTTCGGCAGGCTGTCCGGTTCGACCAGATCGACCCGCGGCGTGATCAGGATGTCGCTCTTCAGCTCCTCCACGATCCGCCGGCGCAATGCCTCCAACTGACCGAGATTCCCGCCGAAGAACTCCTTCTGGACCTCCACCTTGACCGTCATCGAATCGTTGTATTCCACCCGGTCGAGAATGATGACGAAGTTCGTTCCGACGCCGGGAATCTCCATGAGCTTTTTCTCGATCTGGATCGGAAAGATATTGACCCCCTTGAGGATCATCATGTCGTCGGTCCGCCCCTTGATCCGATCGATCCGCCGGTGGGTGCGTCCGCAGGGGCAGGGGCCGGGGATGATTCGGGTGAGATCCTTCGTCCGGTAGCGGAGGACCGGCATCCCCTCGCGAAGGAGCGTCGTCATGACCAATTCTCCCTCCTCCCCTTCCGGGACCGGTTTCAGCGTCACCGGATCGATGATCTCGACGATGAAATTGTCCTCCCAGATGTGCATCCCTTTCTGCTCCGGGCACTCAAAGGCGACACCGGGACCGTTCATTTCGGAAATGCCGTAGGAGTTGAAGGCCCTGAAACCGTAAAGCTCCTCGATCTTCCGGCGCATCTTCTCGGAGTGGGGCTCGGCGCCGATAAAGGCCGTCCGCAGCTTCGTATCCCGCCTCGGATCGACCCCGACTTCCGCAAAGACGGACGAAAGGTGGAGGGCATAGCTGGGGATGATGTGGATGGCCGTTGTTTCGAAATCGCGCATGAGCTGGATCTGGCGCTTGCTGTTCCCCGCCCCGGCCGGAATCACCAGCGCCCCGATCTTTTCCGCGCCGTAGTGGAAGCCCAGCCCCCCCGTGAAGAGGCCGTAGGTCATCATGTTCTGGAAAACGTCCGAACGGCGCATCCCGGTCATGTACATGGACCGGGCAACGAGATTGGCCCATGCCTCGATGTCGGAGGCCGTGTGGAAAACCACCGTGGCCCTTCCGGTCGTCCCCGAGGAGGAGTGCATCCGGATGAGTTCGTCCCGCGAACAGGCGAGAAATCCGTAGGGCCAGTTCTCGCGGAGATCTTCCTTCGTGGTCAGCGGCAACCTTTCGACATCGGCCACGGTCCGAATCCGGCCGATCTCCAAACCCATCTCCTCGAAACATCTTTTGTAATGCGGAGATTTCCGCGCCCGCTCCAGCGTTTCTCCGAGCCGCGCCGCCTGCAGTTTGGAGAGTTCCGCCCTGTCCATCGTTTCAATCTCTTTTTCCCAGTACATGCCCTGCCTCCGCTGTTTGTGGATGGCTGACTTCTACAACGGCCACGCCATTTTCGCAAGCCCAACTTGACGGACACAATCCTGGGTCGCCATCAAGGCCATCATGGAATGCTTGCCCACCGCATAATCTTCCCCGCCGCATGCCGGAGTTTTTTTCATGGGCATTCCGGATCCCCGTAAAAAAACCGTCAAAAGGGGTTGTGCCGCCGCGGTCTCTGGGGTATAGGGTATCCCCCGAACAGGGAGGCTTACCTCGAAAATTCCGGCGGAGGCTGACGGATATGAGAATCGTTTTTCTGGGCACGAACGGCTGGTACGATACCGAGATGGGCAACACGATCTGCACGCTCGTCCAAACGGAACGGTGGGACATCCTTCTCGATGCCGGGAACGGCATCCACCGGGCGGAAAGGTATATCCAAGGCGATAAGCCGGTATTCCTGTTCCTCAGCCATTTTCATGTCGATCACATCGAGGGCCTTCACATTCTGATGAGGCTTCCCTTTCGGAAGGGGCTCTGCATTTGCGGCCCGGCGCGGAGCCGGGAGACTCTGGGGATTTTCCTGAAGGAGCCGTTCACGCTCCCCGTCGCGGCGCTCCCGTATCCGGTGCGGATTCTGGAACTGCCGGCGGAAGCCGCCGCCCTTCCTTTCACCGTCGAGGTCTTTCCGCTCCGCCACTCCGTGATCACGCTGGGATTCCGGATCGCCGCGGATGGAAGGATCGTCGGTTACTGCCCCGACACCGGCTATTGCGAAAACGCCGTCACATTGGGACGATCGGCGGACATCCTCATCACGGAATGCGCGTTCAAGGCGGGCCAATCCAATGAGGACTGGCCTCACCTGACCCCGGAAACGGCCGCCCGGATCGCCGTGGAGGCGGGCGCCAAGCGTCTGGTGCTCACCCATTTCGATGCGAGCCTCTATCGGACGCCTGCCGACCGGAACGAAGCCCAAAAGGTTGCCGCCGGCATTTTTCCGATATCGGAGACCGCCACGGACAAAATGCAGATCACGCTTTAGAGCGCCGATATTTTTCGATAGCCTTCGGCGAGAAACAGGTTGCCAAGCGGGGGGCACAGAGCGCAACTTGAAGCCCTCTGCCTCCATCATCATCCATTTGTCGGCTTCAGGTGGGGGGTTTGACTTTTCCATGCGATCCCGGTATGAACGAAACGGATCAGAAACAAGTCCATAACCGGAGATATCAAAAAGATGCCTGAAGAGACCCTCTGTTTACCGCCGACTTTTACCGCCGGCCGCCAACGGCACGGTTTCCGGATCCTCCGGGTCGAAAAGATCCCGGAAATCCGCGTGACCGCCTACGAGATCGAGCATGAAACAACCGGGGCAAAGATCCTGCACCTCCATTGCAGGGACCGGGAAAACCTCTTCGCGATCGGTTTTCGGACGCCGCCCGGGGATTCAACCGGCGTGCCGCACATCCTGGAACATTCCGTCCTGGCCGGTTCCGAACGTTACCCCCTCAAGGATGTGTTCAACGAACTCCTCCGGGGAACGCTCCAGACCTTCCTCAATGCCTTCACCTACCCGGACAAGACGGTCTACCCGGTGGCCAGCCAGGAAAAACGGGACTTCTTCAACCTCGCGCGGGTCTATACGGACCTGGTCCTCCATCCCCGCCTGTTGCCGGAAACCTTTCTGCAGGAAGGCCACCATCTCGAATTCGACGAAAACGGCGAATTGACGGTCACCGGGATCGTCTACAACGAGATGAAGGGGGCTTACTCCTCGCCGGAGTCCCTGATGTACAAGGCCCTCCAGGAAAACCTCCATCCGGACACGCCCTATGCCTGCGACTCGGGAGGCGATCCAGAAAGGATTCCCGATCTGACCTACGACCGGTTCCGGGCCTTCCATCGGACCTTCTATTCCCCGTCAAACGCCCGCATCTTGCTCTACGGAGATATTCCGACGGAGGAGCATCTGACGTTTCTTAAGGAGATCCTCTCGGGCTTCGAACGGGTTGAGGTCGACTCCTCCATCGTTTTACAGCCCCGCTGGACAATGCCCCGCTCCGTTCACGGTTATTTCCCGATCGAGCAGGATGAGAAAATGGAGGGAAAGAGCACGGTGAATCTGGCCTGGTTGACCGCGGAAAACACGTCGGTCGAAACGGCGATGCTGCTCGGGATCGTGGCCGACCTTCTTGTCGGGAGCGCCGCATCCCCCCTCCGGAAGGCCCTCATCGATTCGGGCCTCGGGGAGGACCTCTCTCCCGTCACGGGCCTGGAGCGCGACCTCAGGCAGATCGTCTTTTCGGTCGGCCTGCGCGGAACCGACCCGGACAAAGCCCCGCGGATCGAAAACCTGATCCTCGAAACCTTGCGGGATACGGCAGCCGCGGGTTTTGACCGGGAGCTCATCGAAGGCACCCTCCACCAGGTGGAATTTCACGGACGGGAGATGGTCCGCGGCAGTTGTCCGTACGGAATCATTCTGATGGGGCGGGCCTTCCATACCTGGCTCTACGACGGGGACCCGCTGACGGACATGAATTTCCCGCGCACCATTCGCGGGATCCGCGCAAAATGGGAAACCGATCCCGGTCTTTTCGGGGAGGCCGTCCGCAAATGGTTCGTCGACAACCCGCACCGTCTCCTCTCGGTCATGGAGCCGAGCCGAACCTTCCTGCAAGAGCGGGAGGAAAAGGTCCGGAAACGGCTGGCCTCTCTTGCCGCCTCGATGAGTGAAGCCAAAAGAGAAGAGATCCGGGAAGACGCCGTCCGGTTGAAGAAGTTCCAGACGGAGCCGGACCCGCCGGAGGCGGCCGCAACCCTGCCGCAACTCGATATCGGCGAGATCTCGACGGAGATCGAGACGATCCCGACGGAGAGAACGGCCGTGCAGGGAGTCCCCGCCCTCCTCCACGAACTGTTCACGAACGGCATCGTCTACCTCGATCTGGCGTTCGACGTCTCCGACATCCCGGATGAGCTGCAGCCCTACCTGCCGCTGCTGGGCAAGCTCACCCTCCAGATGGGAGCGGCGGGACTTTCCTACGAAGCCATGTCCAAGCGGATCTCGCTGCGGACCGGCGGCCTGGGCGTCCATCTGGCCGCCGGCTCCACGGCCGACGGCAGCAAACACTGGCAGAAGATGATCTTTTCGGTCAAAGCCCTCCATCGGAATGCCGATGAGGCGGTCGGCATTGTCCGGGATGTGCTGGCCGATGGAGATTTGACCGAAGCCGCACGGATGCGGGAATTGATCCTGGAAAGAAAAAACGATCTCCGCGCATCGGTCATACCGTCGGGACATCTCTTTGCCGAGATGGCGGCCGCGGCGACCCTGTCCCCGCCGGCCTGGCGGGCGGAACAATGGCACGGCCGAACCCAGCTTCGGCTCGTGGACGGCGTTGCGCAGCGACTCGACCATTCCCGGGAGGAGCTGCTGGAAAAGCTCGAACTTCTGCGCCGGACGGTTTTCGTCGGCAGCCGAATGATCCTGAACATGACCGCCGACACGGAGGGGCTGCAGAAATTGACCGGCGCGACCGGCACATTGGTCGGGGCCCTGCCGGTCGGGGATCGACCGGAGATCGCGGGCTGGCGCAAACGCAAGGCCGGCCATGTCGGGATCGCCATTCCGGCCGAGGTCTGCTATGTCGCCAAGGTTCTTACGGCGCCGCCCTATGCCGATCCGATGTCCCCCGCCCTTTTCGTGCTGGCCAGGCAACTTTCGAACGGATACCTCTATAAGCATATCCGGGTTCAGGGAGGGGCCTACGGGGGATCCTGCCGTTACGAACCGATCAGCGGCCTGTTCTCCTTCCTTTCGTACCGGGACCCCCATCTTACGGAAACCCTGGACATATTTGAAAAAGCCCCGGATTTTATCTGCAGCGGCCCCATCCCCCGGGAAGAACTGAGAAAGGCGGTCATCGGCACGATCGGCGCGCTCGACCGCCCGCTGGATCCGGCAGGCAGGGGGTATACCGCGATGATCCGCGAGTTTTCGGAGATGACGGACCCGATGCGCCTCCGGTTCCGGAAGGAGGTGCTGGGCGCCGATCCGGAACGGCTGCTGCAGTCCGCCCGGAGCTATTTCCCGAACGCGGTGAAAGCGGCGGTGTCGGCCGCATGCGCGCCCGAAGAGCGTCTCCGGAGGGCCAACGAATCGCTGCCGGAGAAGCTGGAGATCGAAAAGCTGACCGTTTGACCGCTGCGCCTTGCGTTTTTACGGCAGTTCTGTGATAATCGGACAAAATCCATTGGAGGGGTCTGAAATACGATGAAAGCTCTGGTCACCTACTACTCCGTAACGGGCAACACGGAAAAGCTCGCCCGCGCCATCTACGAGGCGATTCATGTCGACAAGGAACTTCTTCCCTTTCAGGAGGTCAAGAGCACAAAAGGCTACGATATCATTTTTATCGGTTTTCCGGTTCAGGCCCACAGCGTTCCCGCCAAGCTCATCCCCTTTTTCAAGGAGCTGACCGCGGGACAGAAAATCGCGCTCTTCTGCACGCACGGTTCGCTCCGGGGAGGCCAACTGCCCAAACAGGCGTTGGAGCATGCGGTCAGTCTCGCCACCGGGGCAAAGATCGTCGGCACCTTCGGGGTCCGGGGAAGGGTGAGTGAAAAAGTCATCGATGCGCTGATGAAGCAGTTGGAGCACCGGGCCTGGGCGGAAGAGGCGCGGGGGGCCCACGAACACCCCAACGAGACGGATCTGACGGACGGAAAGGAATTCGCCCGGGGCGTTCTCGCCAAGGTCGGCCGTTAGTATTTTTACAGCAGCTCGGGAAGCTTCTCCAGCGCTTTTTCCAGGAACTCCGGCTTCTGGCCGCCCGCCTGGGCCATATCGGGCCGGCCGCCGCCGCTCCCGCCGACGACCGGGGCGACGGCCTTGATGATGTTTCCCGCGTGGTAGCGCTTCGTCAGATCCTTCGTGACGATGCAAAGGAGCATCGCCTTCCCCTCCGACCGGCTCCCGAGGAGAATGATCCCGGAGCGGAGCCGGTCCCGGAGCTTGTCGCCGAAATCCCGGAGGGTCTTCGCGTCGGACGCCTCCACGACAGCCGACAAAATATCGACCCCGTTGAGGTTCCGGACGCGGCCCATCAGATCGCCTGAATCCTTCGCGGCCAGCTTCCCCTTGAGCGATTCAATTTCCTTTTCCAGCTCCCGCTCCCTCCGGAGAAGCTTTTCCGTTCTTTCCGATGTCTCCAGCAGGCCGATCTTCAGAAGCCCGGCCGTCTCCCGAAGTTCGTTCTCCACACGCTGCGCATGCTCGACCGCTTTTTTCCCGGTGACCGCCTCGATCCGGCGGACGCCGGCGGCCACGGCCGATTCCTGGACAATCTTGAAGAAGCCGATGTCGCCGGTCCGGGCCACATGGGTCCCCCCGCAGAGCTCGCTGCTGAACCCGGTCATCTCGACGACGCGCACCGTCTCCCCGTATTTTTCGTCGAAGACGGCCGTTGCCCCCGTTTTGACCGCCTCATCGAGAGGCATCACCGCGGTCTCCACCGGAACATTCGCGCGGATCATCCGGTTGACCAGCGTCTCCACGCGCCTCAGCTCCCCCTCCTCGATCCTCGAAAAATGGGTGAAGTCGAAGCGGAGCCGCTCAGAGTCCACCAGCGAACCGGACTGCTTGACATGCTCCCCGAGGACCGTTTTCAACGCGGCCTGCAGGAGGTGGGTCCCGGAATGGTTGGCCTCGGTCGCCTGCCTTGTCTCGTCGTCCACCGTCAGCCGGACAGTGTCGCCGACCCGGATCTTTCCGTGCCGAAGCCGTCCGACGTGGCTGATCAGATGATCGAGGGGGCGCTGGGCATCCGCCACCTCGAACAGAAAGCCGTCGCCTTCGATCAGGCCGGTGTCGCCGACCTGGCCGCCGATTTCGCCGTAAAAGGGGGTCTTCGCAACGATGATCTCGGCCGCGTCGCCGTCGGCGATCTCCCCGACCGGCTGCCCCTGCTTCAAGATCGCCGTCACCTTCGATTCGGTGGGCTCGGCTCTGTATCCGTAGCCGACAAATTCGGATGCGATCCCCTCGACGGAAAGCCGGTGATAGACCTCGGATATCGCCTCTTCGCCGCTTCCCTTCCAGGACTCCCGCGCCTTCTCCCTCTGGTTTGCCATTGCCTTTTCAAACCCGTCCATGTCGAGCGACAGGCCGTCCTTCCGAACGATATCCGCCGTGAGATCCGTGGGAAAGCCGAAGGTGTCGTATAGCTTGAAGACGATCTCGCCCGGAATCACCTCTTTCCCCGCCCCCTTCAATGCAGTCACCTCCTCCTGCAGGATCCTAAGGCCCGCGTCGAGGGTCTCGATGAAACGCTGCTCTTCACTCTCCACGGCTTTGCGGATGAATGCGGCCTTGTCGGCCAGATCCGGATAGGCCCCCTTCATCTCGTCGATCACGACCCCGCAGACCTCATGGAGAAAAGGGCGACCCATGCCGAGGAGCTTCCCGTGTCGGGCCGCCCGCCGCAGGATCCTCCGAAGCACATAACCGCGACCCTCGTTGCTCGGCAGAACGCCGTCGCCGATGAGAAAGGTGACCGAACGGCTGTGGTCGGCAATCACGCGGATCGAGATGTCGTCCTCTTCATTTTTTTTGTAGGCCCGGCCGCTGATCTTTTCGATGAAGCGGATGATGCCCGTAAAGAGGTCGGATTCATAGTTGCTCTTCACCCCCTGGACGACGGCCGCCAGGCGCTCCAGACCCATCCCCGTGTCGATGTTCGGCCTGGGCAGCGGGGTCAGCTTGCCGGAGGCGTCGCGGTCGAACTGGGTGAAGACCAGGTTCCAGATCTCGAGGTGCCGGTCGCATTCGCAGTGGACGTCGCAGGTCGGTTTCCCGCAGCCCGTACCCTCGCCCTGGTCGTAGATGATCTCGGAGCAGGGGCCGCAGGGGCCGGTCTCCCCCATCATCCAGAAATTGCTCTTCTCGCCCATCCGGATAATCCTCTCCGCCGGGACCCCCATCTTTTCATTCCAGATCCGGAACGCCTCGTCGTCGTCCCGATAGATCGTGACCCACAGTTTCTCCTTCGGCAGGGCCATCACGCCCGTCAGGTATTCCCACGACCAGGCGATCGCCTCGGCCTTGAAATAATCCCCGAACGAAAAATTGCCCAGCATTTCGAAAAACGTGTGATGCCGCGCCGTGACGCCGACGTTCTCCAGATCGTTGTGCTTCCCCCCGGCCCGCACGCATTTCTGAGAGGTGACCGCCCGGTGGTAGCCGCGATCCTCCAGCCCCAGGAAACAGTTCTTGAACTGGACCATTCCGGCATTCGTGAAAAGGAGTGTCGGGTCGTCCTTGGGAACCAGGGAGGAACTGGCGACCCGCGCATGCCCCTTCCCCTCGAAAAATTTCAGAAAACTCTCGCGAATCTCACTCCCCGTCATCGTCATGGAAACCTTCCTCCCCCGCTTTGTTCAATAAACTCAGGATCAGTCCCGTGGGAAAACCCTTTCCCGTCAAATGCCTCGCCAGCGCCGCCTTTTCCCGTTCGTCCAGCCGTATGGCCGGCCTTCCGCGGGTCTTCTTCCGAATCAGCCTTTCGGCGGCCTCTCTTTCGTCCAGCTCCCCCCGGACCTCCTCGATCGCCTGCCTGCAGAGATCCGCGGCGATTCCCTTTTGCCGAAGGTCCAGGACGATCCGCCGGTCGCCCGCGAGACGGCCGACGGCCAGCGCCCGCGCCCTCTGCCGGGCGAACGCCGCATCGTCGAGGTATCCGAGCTCACGGCATCGCCGGACCACCCGATCCACCATCCCGGCGGCAAAACCGCCCGCCCGAAGCTTGACCCGCAACTCCTTTTCGCTGTGCGCCCTAAGCGCCAGCAGCCGGAAGGCCTTCGCTTCGGCCCGGCCGGCTTCACGCTCATCGTCCATCGCCTATTTCGGCTCTTCCCGGACCGCGGCCGCCTTCGGTTTGACGCCGAGCTTCTCGCGAACCTCCGCCTCGATCTGGTCCAGCACCTCCCCGTTCTCCTTCAGGAAGTTCCGGGTATTGTCCCGCCCCTGGCCGAGGCGTTCTCCCTTGTAGGAATACCAGGCGCCGCTCTTCTCGATGATGCCCTGATCCGCCGCCAGGTCGATCACGTCACCCTCCTTCGAGATTCCCTCCCCGAAGATGATGTCGAATTCCGTTTCCCGAAACGGCGGGGCAACCTTGTTTTTGACGACCTTGACGCGGGTCCGGAAGCCGATCACATCCTGCCCCGTCTTGATGGCGCTCACCTTCCGGATATCCAGGCGCATCGTCGCGTAGAACTTCAGCGCGTTGCCGCCCGTCGTGGTTTCGGGATTTCCGAAAAATACGCCGATCTTCATCCGGAGCTGATTGATGAAAACCACGGTCGTTCTGGATTTGCTGATGCTCCCGGTCAGTTTCCGGAGGGCCTGCGACATCAGCCGCGCCTGGAGCCCCATCTGGGCGTCCCCCATCTCCCCTTCGATTTCCGCCTTCGGGACCAGCGCGGCGACGGAATCCACCACGAGGATGTCCAGCGCGCCGCTGCGGACCAGCGTCTCGGAGATCTCCAGCGCCTGTTCCCCGGTGTCCGGCTGCGAGATCAGCAGGTCGTCCGTGTTGACGCCGATCTTCCGTGCATAGGCGACGTCCAGCGCATGTTCGGCGTCGATGAAGGCCGCCAGCCCGCCGAGCTTCTGCGCCTCGGCCACGATATGAAGCGCCAGCGTCGTCTTCCCCCCCGATTCGGGCCCGAAGATCTCGATGATCCTCCCCCGCGGAACGCCTCCGGTCCCGAGCGCGATGTCGAGGCTGATCGATCCCGTGGAGATCGCCGGAATGTCGGAAATCACCTCCCCGCCGCCCAGGCGCATGATCGCCCCTTTGCCGAACTGCCGTTCAATCTGTGTGATCGCCAGATCGACCGCCTTTGCCCTTTCCATATCCGCTGCCATAGCCTCCTCCTTCATTCCGCTTTCGGATTCATGCCCCGGTTTCAATGGGACAGTCGCCCTGCTGTCTCAACCCGTCCTCTCTCCCGCAAATGGATAGACGGCAAGCCGCGTGTAAATGGCCCCCCGGGGCGTCAGGTCGCTCTTGAACAGGCAGAGGCCGGTGGCCGTAAATTTCGCGCCGGCATCCGTTTGCGTCTGCTCGATCGCCTCCGCCAGGCCGCTGGGTCCCCTCGGGCCCCTGATCCGCCCCAGTGTGAGATGGGGGCGGAAGGGCCGCGCCTCCGCGGGAAAGCCGATCTCTGCAAGCGTCCGCTCCAGCCCCCTCTGGAAGCTCGCCAGGCGCTCCACCTCGCCGTCCATGCCCAGCCAGACGACCCGTGGCCGGTTCCTATCGGGGAAAACCCCCGCACCGCCGATCGCAAGCTCGAACGGCCCCGCCTCTGCCGCGGCCTTCCCCGCGACCGCCGAGATGCTCCCGATGACCTCCGGGCGGACGTCGCCGAAGAATTTCAGCGTCAGATGAATCGACTCCGGCCGGACCCAGCGGATATCCCCTCGGACCGTTTTTTTCAGCCGGTTTTGTATCCGCCCGATTTCCCGGCGGATCTCCTCCGGCGGATCGATCGCCAGAAAAGAGCGGATCGTCGTTTCAACCGTCATCGCGCAACTCACCCGTCAGATGCCGCCAGAGCGTGAGCAGAGCGGCCTGCGACGCCATCATCTTGTTCCGTCGTCGATCCCAGCGGAAGGCATAGGGACGGCAGAAGGTCTTCCCGCCATCGGCCAGCGCGACAAAGACCGTTCCCACCGGCTTTGCCTCCGTCCCGCCGTCGGGCCCGGCAATTCCCGTCACGGCCAGACCCAGATCGGTTCCGGCCGACTTGCGGGCCCCCTCGGCCATCAACCGCGCCGTCTCGGCGCTGACGGCCCCGTGTTCCCGGATCACCGCCTCCGGCACGCCCAGCAGGGCGGTTTTGGCATCATTGCTGTAGGTCACCAGACCCCGTTCGAGAAAAACGGAACTGCCCGGAATGTCCGTGAGACGATCCGTGATCAGGCCTCCCGTGCAGGACTCCGCCACGGCGAGCGTCCATTTCCGCTCCGTCATCCGCCGTGCCACATTCCCCGCAAGCGTTTCGTCGCCCATCGCGAAGATGTGTTTCCCCAGCCTCGCCTCCACCCGTTTCCGCGCCTCGCGGAGTTTTTCCTCCGCCGTCTCCGCGGAGGCTTCCCGGACCGTCAGCACGAGGTGATTCTCGGGGAAATTCGGATAAAAGCCGATTCCGACCCCGAGGCCGGCCAGATCGGCATCGGCCATCGCGTCATCCACCGACGCTTCGGGCAGGCCGAAAAGCTTGAAGGTGAGCGTCTGCACATGCTGCACAGCCTCGGGAAACGCCTTCCTGAACAGCGGGATCACCCCTTCAAAGAGCATCCGCCGCGCCTCGAAGGGAACCCCTGGAATGACGGCGACGACCCGCCCGTCCCGCCGCAGCGCGAAGCCCGCGGCCGTCCCCACCGGGTTGGGGATGATCTCCGCCCCGTCGGGGAAAATGGCCTGCTTGGCGTTGTTCTCCGTCCAGCGGAGCCCCCGCCCCTCGAAGATTTCGTGGATGTGCGCGAGGACGGCCGGATCGCTGTAAAGCCCCACGCCGAAGGCCTTGGCCAGGGCCGCCGTCGTGATATCGTCGGCCGTGGGCCCCAAACCTCCGGTCACGATCACCCCCTCCGCCCGGGCCAGAAGATACATCAACGCGTCATGAATGGCGCGGTTTTCATCGCCCACGGAGATCATCCCCACGACCGGCCAGCCCTGCTGCTGCATCGCCCGGGATATCAGCGCGGAGTTGGTGTCCTGGATCCGACCGGTGGTCAACTCGTTCCCGATGGTCAATATGCCGATTTTCATGCAATCCCTCGATATCCTTATCCTGTTGGAGGGAAACTTTTCGCCCCCTCCCGGTTCACATTCCGAACCCGTAAATCAGAGCCTGAAGAACCAGATTGGCGTAAACCCCCGCCGCCAGATCGTCCGCCACCACCCCGCAGCCCCCCGGAAGCCGGTCCTGGAAGAGCCGCGCCGGAAAGGGCTTCACGATGTCGAAGAGCCGGAACAGCACAAATCCCAGCGCAACATGGGAAACCGTCGGCGTCACCAGGAAAAGGGTCCACTGGAGACCGGCGATCTCGTCGATCACGATGCACGGCGCGTCCTTCCGGCCGAAGAGCCGCTCCGCCTCGTCTGAAACATACCAGGCCAGGCAGGTGAAGGCCAGGATCGAGATCAGCCAGATCGGCCATGAAAAGAACGAAAAGAGCCAGTACAGCGGGATGCCGACCACTGTTCCCGCCGTACCCGGCACCAGCGGCGAAAACCCGCTTCCGAAACCGGCGGACAAAATCCTGATGAATTTTTCGTTCAAAGCCCCCCTTCCCCGGCGGACCTATACGGAAAACGCCGAATATAGAGGGGGGTAAACTAACCTCTTTTCGTCCGCGCTGTCAATCACGACTTGCCGGCTTTTGTAAAACCCTCCCCGGCTTTGAAAAATCCCTTGACAATAGAACGATAGTTCTATTATACCGGAAACCAAGGGAAGGCAAGGTTTTTTTATCAGGAGCGGGCCGCACCATGGACGAGATCATCTTCTGCCTCCGCAGTTGGCCGCGGGCAATCCTCCACATCGATGGAGACGCCTTCTTCACGTCTTGCGAGGAGGCGATCCATCCGAAACTGAAGGGGAAACCTCTCATCACGGGGGGCGAGCGGGGGATCGTTGCCTGCGCGAGCTACGCGGCCAAAAAGCTGGGGATCCAGCGCGGGGTTCCGCTCCACGAGGCGAAGCGGATCTGCCCGGGGCTGGTCGTCCTCCCTTCCGACTACGAGACCTACAGCCTCTTCTCCCGGCGGATGTTCAACGTCATCCGTCGCTTCACCCCGCAGGTGGAGGAGTACTCCATCGACGAGGCCTTCGCCGATCTGACCGGGTTGCGGCGGGCCCTGCGGGCCTCCTACGAATCGATCTCCCTGAAGATCCAGACGGAGATCGCGCGCGAGCTGGGGATCACCGTTTCCGCGGGCCTGAGCCTCACGAAGGTCCTCGCCAAGGTCGCCTCCAAGCACCGGAAGCCGATGGGCTTTACCGTGATCCCGGGAAGGGCCATCGCCGCCTATCTGGAAACGCTGCCCGTGGAGAAGATCTGGGGGGTCGGTCCGGCGACAACGGATTACCTCGCCAAGATGGGCGTCCGGACCGCGCTGGAGTTCGCCCGCCTTTCCGAGAAAACGGTCCGGGAGCGGTTCACGAAACCCGGTGTGGAGATCTGGCAGGAGCTCAGGGGGGAGGCGGTCTATCCCGTCCTGCCGGAGGAGAAGAGCGTCTACACCTCGATCAGCAAAACGAAAACCTTCGCCCCGTCGACCTCGGACCGGGACTACCTCTTCGCCCACCTGCTCCGCAACCTGGAGTCGGCCTGCATCAAGGCGCGGCGCTACGGCCTCGCCCCCCGCAGGATCGCCGCCTTCCTGAAGAAGCGGAACTTCGACACGGAAGGCCGGGAGGCGAAACTCAACCGCCCCTCTTCCCTCCCGCTGGAGCTTTCCGATCTGCTCCGCGGCCTGTTCAACGGGATGTACAGGCGCTACGAACTCTACCGGGCGACCGGCATCGTGCTGATGGATCTCGTCCAGGATACGCAGGTCCAGTATTCCCTCTTCGAGGACCCTATCCGGGCGGAGAAGATCCGGGAGCTCTACGAGGCGGTCGATGCCCTCAGCGGCAGATATGGAAAGCACACCCTCCACCTCGGCGCCTCCCACCCCATCGAGGTCCGGGGCAAGGGCCGACGCGGAGTCCCCACCGTCCGCGAGCAGACGCAGCTCTACGGCGAGACCCGCCGCAAACACCTGCCCCTGCCGCTTTTCCAAGGGGAAGTCCGATAAAAAATGGATTGTAACGGTTGATGAAGGCGTCTTACATGGTTTCCGTATAAGACACCATGAGGATCAGTCTGACAAATACAATTTACTGTAATGTTTTACGGTTTTCTGATATGAGACGACTCGTCTTAGGCCGACAAGATACGGAATAAGGGTCTTATATGTAAAACATATAAGACATAGTTGGGCGTCAGTTTGGATGCCTAGCCAATCTTGGGGGAACTCATGAACATCAAGACAACCTTCGCAGTAATCCTGCTTTTTTCTTCTTTTGTCGGTTGCGGACTGAAGACCTATTCAAGTGGTGTGCTCCCCATGGGTCCAGATACGTTTTCAGTTTCTGCCGACGACCTCAACCCATCTACCGCCAAGCAAGCTGCCCTGACTCAAGCGCAGAACCATTGCAAAGCCATGGGCAAGGAAATTCTGGTCACAAACACCAAAGTCAGTCGTGGAGGGGCGAGAACCCTCTATGACGTAACGTTTCGGTGCCTCTCGAAAGGTGATCCAGAGCTAACTCGCCCGACGTACGAGATAGCTCCCGACATCCGGATAGAGGACAAAAGGAAGTAACCGAGGGGCTTCCTGGACCACGCTACGAGGCTTATGTGGAACCAGCGCCCAACAAACGGCTCCACCGGATCGCCCAAAAATCGGGCTCCCGGTGAGCCGCGGCGTTCG
This sequence comes from Syntrophales bacterium, assembly GCA_040765725.1. Lineage (GTDB taxonomy): Bacteria > Desulfobacterota > Syntrophia > Syntrophales > UBA5619 > UBA5619. Next base: position 28,726 of record JAXGRQ010000010.1, on the reverse strand, counting down.
CCACAAAATAGTTGCCATCACAACGCTATAATGTTATAGTGACGTAACGTTAAGGAGGTAATATTATGAGAACGGCGGCAATGAGGGCGACTGTATATTTAGACCCAGAATTACACAAAGCACTTAGATTAAAGGCTGTTGAAACAGCCCAGTCTTTATCAAAGTTAGTCAATGATGCTATTAAGGAGTCTCTTGCAGAAGACGCAGAAGATATCGCGGCATTTGAAGAAAGAGCAAAAGAGCCGCTAATCAACTATGAAGCTATGATCAAGAGGCTTAAAAAAGATGGGCGAATATAAAATCCTCTTTAAAGAATCCGTTGAAAAAGACCTTCGCTCAATCCCCAAAAAAGATTTAAAGAAAATTCTCTTACGCATTCAAATGCTTGCGAAAGATCCGAGACCGCCGGGCCATGAAAAACTTACGAGACAAGAGACGTATCGTATTCGCCAAGGCACATACAGAATTATATATTCCATTCAAGATCAAGATCTTACGGTATGGGTAGTCAAAGTTGGGCATCGCAAAGATGTTTATCGCTGAAGCGAACAATCCGGTAGAGCCGATCGCCGCTTCGCGGCTCCGGCTTAGCTTTTCGTTATGCGGCCCAGAAGAAAGGAACCCCCAATGAGCGTGCGCATCTTGCGTCTTGGCAGCCCACGCCTTCCCGGTGAAGGAATCAGAATCGGAACTGTCCGCCGTCCGCCTCGCGGGGTCCCGAAAACGCGGTTTTCAGAGGAGAACTGGTACGACGTCTGGTTTCCGAACCTCGCGCCGAGCGTGGAGACCGTGAAGTCAGGGCAGGCGGCGAAGTCGTCGGCGCAGTGGAACCAGTTCGCGAAGAGGTACCGATCTGAGATGGCCAGACCAGAAGCCAGGCATGATCTTGAGTTGCTTGCAGCGCTGTCGCACTCGACCAACATCTCGGTTGGCTGTTACTGCCAGGATGAAGCGCACTGTCACCGATCCATCCTCAGGCAGCTTCTCCTCGAGTGTGGAGCCGAGATTCAAGACGGAGAATGAGAATTCGCCTAACCAATCGCTACAGCCAACCCCAATTCCGCCGGGTGAACTCGGGAAGTCCCCCTCAAAATGAACGCCACCAGCGGGGTGGCTGATCTCCGACGTTATGATCCCCATACACCAAGGAGGAATGAGACTGACATGGTAAAAAGGAATGTACGAGTACGGTACAGCAGGAACCTGCTGCTCGTTGTCCTGATAACCTTTTTTGCGGCGTCGGGCTGGGCAGGAGAGGCGCCGCGGCCGCTTCCCCGCATTGCCGTACTGGCCATGGGCGGGACCATCGCCGGGCAGGGCGCCTCTCCGACAATGACCACGGAATACAAGCCCGGCGTGCTCGATGTGGGTTCGCTCATCAGCTCGGTCCCTGGACTTGCACAGGTGGCGCGTATTTCGGCAGAGCAGGTGGCCAATATCGACAGCGCCCACATCACCAACGAGCATCTGCTGAAGCTGGCCCGCAGAATCAACGCCCTGAGCGCATCGGGCGCGGTGGACGGCATTGTGGTCACACACGGGACCGATACGCTGGAGGAGACAGCCTACTTCCTGAACCTCGTTGTCGAGGCCGACACGCCCTTGATCCTCACCGGATCGATGCGACCCGCCACGGCGATAAGCGCCGACGGCCCCTTGAATCTGTACAACGCCGTGGTCATAGCGGGAACTCCGCACGCCCGGGGCCAAGGGGTGCTCGTTGCCATGAACGAGCGGATCGACGCTGCCCGTGACGTGACCAAGACTCACACAACGAATGTCGACACCTTCCACTCGCCCGAATCGGGGTGCCTGGGCTACGTGATCGGCGGCAAGGCACACCTGCTCAGGACGACCACAAAGCGCCACACAGTGCGGTCGGAGTTCCGGCTCGGGAAGACGGATGAGCTGCCTCGGGTGGAGATCCTTTACGGCCACGGGAACGACTCGCGGGATCTGGTCGATGCGGCGGTGCGGGCCGGAGCGCAGGGGATCGTTCACGCCGGCGTCGGAGACGGCGGGAGCTTCCCTGCAACCTACGAAGCGCTCAAGGAGGCGCGGGCAAAGGGGGTCGTTGTGGTTCGCGCCAGCCGCGTGGGGAGTGGGCCTGTGGCGGCCGTCGAAGACGACCACAAGGACGGGATGGTCAGCGCCAACACGCTCAACCCGCAGAAGTCGCGAATCCTGCTGATGCTGGCCCTCACCTGGACCAGGGAACTCCGAGAGATCAGGCGGATGTTCGAAGAATATTGAATTCAACCTTCAGGACGCCGTAGCTTTAGCGGGGACTGAATATGAGGGAGAGAGAATGAGCCACAACCCATGCATCCACCGGATCGGCGTAAAAAATGCGGCTCCTCCCGGTGATGCCCATGATTACCGTAACCGAATCTATTCACACCCATAAGGAGATTATCTGAAATGGACATTCCACGGATCTTCAACATCAGCGAAAGTGCTCACCGCATCCATAACCCGTTCACACCCGAAAAGTTCGCCACTCTCGGCGAGGCGCTTCGTCTGGAATCGGGGGCCCGGGTGCTCGATCTCGGCAGCGGTTCGGGAGAGATGCTGTGTACCTGGGCGCGCGATTACGGCGTCATCGGCACCGGCATCGACATGAGCCGGTTGTTCACCGAACAGGCGAAACTCCGTGCGAAAGAACTCGGCGTTGCCTGATCGAGTCAAGTTCATCCATGGCGATGCCGCCGGCTATGTCGCCGACGAGAAGGTCGATGTGGCAGCCTGTGTCGGAGCCACCTGGATCGGCGGGGAGTCGCAGGCACGATCGAGCTTTGGCGCGGAGCCTGCGCGCCGGTGGGATCATCCTCATCGGCGAGCCCTACTGGCGGCAGTTGCCGCCGACGGAAGATGTTGCTGCGGGGTGCCTTGCCCACCCATCTCCGACTTTCTCCTGCTTCCGGAACTTCTTGCGTCTTTCGGCCGCTTGGGCTACGACGTCGTTGAAATGGTTCTGGCCGACCAGGACGGCTGGGACAGATACGAGGCGGCCAAATGGCTCACCATGCGCCGATGGCTTGGAAGCCAATCCGGCGACGAGCTCGCGAAGGAGGTTCGGCCCACCTGACCTCGGAACCCGAGCGTCATGCCGCCTACACGCGTGAATATATGGGCTGGGGTGTGTTCGCGCTGATGCCGCGATGATGGGGGATTGCCGGATGACTCAGAAAGTGGGGAAGTTCAACCATGCTGAACGACCCATTCAAACCGAAACCGCTTCGCGGCGCGGCTTAATCGGTCGTTAAGCGAAAGGAGTTGATTATGAAAATTGTAATTAATGTCATTGTTGGGTGCCTGTTTTTATTATCCCCGTTATCTGCGGATTCCTGCACCGTGTTTCGACTGATAGCCAACGACGGATCGACCATTATTGGGCGGTCCATGGAGTTCTCTGTTGACCTTAAATATGATGTTGTCGTGATTCCGAGAAATAAGGCTTATGTCAGTCCCGCGCCTGATGGAAAAGAAGGACTATCCTGGAAAACGCGCTACGGTTATGTCGGAGTGGCGGCGTTCGGACTGGAATTCGGCGTGTCCGACGGGATGAACGAAAAAGGACTCGCCATCGGAGTGCTCTGGTTTGAATCCGACATGAAATGGCAGGATGTTGGCGCCGGCGAAAAGAAGCATGCCCTCGCCCAGGCCATGGTTGGAGATTGGCTTCTGGGAAACTTTTCAAGTGTAGAGGACGTAAAGCGTGAGATTCAGAAACTGAAGGTATTCAAATATGTGGACAGCGACACGGGAATGTCCCCGACCATCCATTTTATCGTTTATGATTCAAATGGCGGCTGCATCGTCATCGAATATGAAGACGGCATCTGTCACATTTACGACAATCCTCTCGGCATTATGACGAATGCTCCCAGATTTCCCTGGCATGTAACGAACTTGCGCCAGTACGTTGGCATGTCGAGTGAGATGCCGACAAAGTACAAAATGTCCGGTTTGACCTTTTTACCAACGGGCCACGGATCAGGAATGTTCGGTCTTCCCGGTGACCTCACCCCCCCGAGCAGATTTGTTCGTCTTGCGGTTTTGACCAGGTTCTCCGACATACAACCGGACGCTGAACGAACGCTTAATCTTGCCCAGCATATCCTCAATACATTTGATATCCCATTCGGTTTGGTAACCGATACAATGCCGGATAAAAAGACCGTCCTTAAGGAATCTACTCAGTGGGCTACATTTCGGGATATAACTCATCATATTATTTACTTCAAAACGTATGACAACCAGAATCTCCGGAAAATCGATTTGAACAAACTTGATTTCTCTGGAACGGCTATCAAGCGGATCCCAATGTTCGGAGCACCTGAAATCATTATGGATGTTACCGATCAGGCAAGTTGAATTGACTGAAGCATCGTCTGAACCGGCAATGCCAGCGGATCGGCAGGCTACGCCCGCCTCCCGCTGATTTCTTCGGTCGACAGATCAGATGATAGGAAGAAGGGATTTTCGGTTTGGGCGAAGTGGGGAAGCGGGTGTCGATCTTGAGGCGAAGAATACCTTGAAATCTTTCATTCCGGAAATTGGGCGCAGTATGCCGCGGGCGGACGCCCAAACCAAGGCGAACGGCACCGAGAGGTATGCCACGGACCATTACGGCGAGAACCTGCTCTGGGCCGGGGCCAAGCGCGCCGGTATCCCCCATGGACTGATCCGCAGCGTCGATACCCGCGCGGCCAAAGGCCTCCCCGGCGTTGTCACGGTCTTGACCGGGCAGGACGTGCCCGGAACCAACCGTCAGGGCATCGTCCACAAGGACCAGCCCGTGATCTGCACCGACAAGGTGCGCCACTGCGGCGATGCCGTGGCGCTGGTTGTCGCCGAGGACCGGAAGACCCTGGAACAGGCCCTGAGACGGATCGCCGTGGAGATCGCTCCGCTGCCCGCCGTCTTTGACGTGGAGGAAGCCCTGCGGCCGGGGGCGCCGCTGGTCCACGAAGAGCACCCCTCCGGCAATGTCCTGCTGGCGGCCACGGTGGCGACGGGCAATGCCGATGAGGCCTTCAGCGCGTGCGATGTCATCCTGGAAGAGAGCTTCCGGGTCCCGTTCATTGCCCACACCTTTCTGGAGACGGAAAACGGCGTCGCCTGGCAGGAACCGGATGGAAGCATCACCTTGATCGTCTCCACCCAGGCCCCCTTCCGCGACAAATTTGAGATCGGTCATGCCCTGGGCATCCCCATGAACCGGCTGCACGTGATCAGCCCCTACCTGGGCGGCGGGTTCGGCGGCAAGGACGGGTCAACCGTGCAGTGCCTGCTGGCGCTGGCGGCCCTGCACTCCGGCGGAAGACGCGTCAAGATGTGGTGGAGCCGTGAAGAAAGCATGCTCGCGGGCTACAAGCGCCACGCGGCGCGCATGGACTACCGACTGGGCGCCAAGGCCGACGGAACGCTGCATGCCCTGCAATGCCGCATGTATTACAACACCGGCGCATACGCCCACCTGGGAGGCGAGGTCATGGCCCTTGGCATGGAGCATGCCGGCGGCCCGTACCGCATTCCTCACAGCCATGTGGAAGGCTGGTGCGTCTATACGAACAACCCCGTAGCGGGGGCCATGCGCGCCTTCGGCGTGGCACAGGCAAGCTTTGCCTTCGAAGGCATGATGGACCGGCTGGCCGCCCGCCTGAACATGGACCCGTTGTCCCTGAGGCTGAAAAATGCCGTGCAGCGCGGCGATACGAATACCGCCGGCGTAACCCTGACCCATTCCACGGGCATTGCCGCCTGTCTGGAGGCGGTTGCCGAACATCCCATCTGGCGCGGGAAAGACCGGTGGATCGAAGCCGCGGGCCCCTTCAAAAAACGGGGCGTGGGCGTGGCCGCGGTGTTCAACGCCATGGGATACGGCCGCGGATTGCCGGACTCCGCCATCGCCAAGATCGAGCTGACGCCTCAAGGCCGTATCCGCGTATCCTGCGGCGTTTCCGACATGGGTCAGGGCAATGCCACGGCCTTTGTCCAGATTGCCGGGCAGATCCTGTGCCAGGAGGGGGACACCATCGAACTGGTGCTGCCGGATACCGAGCGCACTTTGCCTTCGGGCTCGGCCTCGGCCAGCCGCACCACCTACACTTACGGCAACGCCCTGATCCGGGCTGCCGAAGAGCTGCGTGCGCGCCTGATCGGCCGCGCGGCGCTGGTCCTGATGGCCGACCAGGTGGACGATCTGGAGCTCCTGCCCGGTAGGGTAAAACATCTCAAGACCGGCAGGGAGGCCGCGTTAAATCTTCTGGCCGCCATGATGCCGGACGAGGACCGGGTGTGCATCAGCCAGTTCATCATGCCCGTGGCGCGGGACAAAGTGGAAACGGGTCAGGCGTTTTTCATCGGGTTCCCGCATCTGCTTTTCTCCTATGCCGCGCACGTGGCGGCCGTGGAGGTGGACGAACTGACCGGTGCGCTGGAGGTCAAGGCCTACCTGGCGGCCACGGACGCCGGACGAGTGCTCAACCCCCAGTCGTACGAGCAGCAGATCCAGGGAGCGGTTGCCCAGGGCATCGGCTACGCCGTGTGTGAAGACTTCAAGCTTGAACAGGGGCGCATCCTCACCCCGGATTTGGCCACCTACATCATCCCCGGCGCCATGGATGTTCCGGATATACATTCGCTGGCGGTGGAGATCTTCGAGGATTCCGGACCTTACGGCATGAAAGGCGTCGGCGAAGTGGGGATCAACGGCCCGCTGCCGGCCATTGCCGGCGCGGTGTCAAGCGCCTGCGGCATCCGCGTCACTACGGCTCCGCTGAAAGCCCAGGATATTCTGGACGCCATGCAACAGCACCGGAAAGCGGACGAAAGGAAACCGCGATGCTGATCCGCTTCACGTTAAACGGCAAAAAGACCCAGGTCGATTGCGCTTCAGACCGGCGCGTCGTGGATATCCTGCGCGAGGACTTCGGTCTGACCGGCACCAAGGAAGGCTGCGGCAGCGGCGAATGCGGGGCCTGCACCATACTGGTGGATGACGAAAACCGTCTTTCCTGCCTCATGCTCGCCGCCCAGTTGGAAGGCAGAACCATCACCACCATCGAGGGCCTGGCCGGAGAATCCCGACCGCACCCCATTCAGGAGGCTTTTGCGAAGCACGGCGCGGTGCAGTGCGGCTACTGTACGCCGGGCATGGTTTTGGCGGCCTCCGCCCTGCTGCGCAGGAACCCGGACCCGACGCGCGAACAGATCCGCGAAGCGTTAAGCGGCAACCTGTGCCGCTGCACCGGGTATCAGAAGATTGTGGATGCGGTCGAATCCGCGGCCCGGGCGATGAATCAGGGGATGAAGGAATGAACAACGTCCTCCTGCCGAAAACCCTGAACGAATTGTGGTCCTGTCTGGCCGACGCGCCGGGGGCGTGCGTCTATGCGGGCGGCACGGACCTGCTGGTAAAACTGCGCGCCCGCCAAGAGCAGGCCCTCTCGCTGATCTGCCTGGAGCGGATTCCGGAACTGACCGGCATCCGGGAGGCAGCGCACGGATTCCAAATCGGCGCGTGCACATCGCTCACGGAGATTCTGGAACATCCCGGCGTCCGGAAACACCTGCCCGTGCTGGCCAAAGCGGTGGCCACGCTGGGGTCGCCTCCCATCCGCAACATGGGCACCCTTGGCGGCAACATCTGCACCGCCTCGCCCGCGGGGGATACCCTTCCGCCCCTGTATGTGCTGGATGCCGAAGTCATTGTCGCCTCGCCCTCTTCCGAACGCGCCCTGCCCATAGCGGAGTTCATCACCGGCCCGGGCAGCACAGGACTCAAGAAAAACGAAATCCTCACGGCGGTCCGTTTGAAAAAGCCGGAGGGTTTCACTGTGCAGCACTTCGAGAAAGTCGGCCAGCGCAAAGCCCTGGCCTGCGCGGTGGCCAGCCTGGCCGCGCTGGTGAAGATCTCTCCGGCAGGCTGCATCGAGGCCGCGCGCCTGGCCTGGGGCAGTGTGGGGCCGACAGTGATCCGCTCGACGGCCGTGGAAGAGCGTCTGCCGGGCCTGCCCTTCGGCCCGGCCGCATTCGGATCGGTCGCGCCGCTCGTTCTCGATGCGGTCCATCCCATAGACGACATCCGCGCCGACGCGGCTTACCGGAGGCAAGTCTCCGTCAACCTGCTTCAAAGGATTGGATCATCATGACGCCCCTGTCCGCCCCAAACGACACGGTCAGCCTGAGCATCCCGGCCCTGGCTCCCTATATGAAATTGCTCTCCCGGTTCGTGGAGACATGCGGAGAGGCTTCGGGCCTGGCCCGGCCCGACTGCATAAGCCTGGAGCTCGCCGCCGAAGAGATCTTCATGTACATGACCCATACCGCGTGTCCGGGAAATACCCTGAACATCGAGTGCCGGAATGGGATCTACTACAGCGAACTCATCTTTCGCTGCTCCGCCGCGGACATGAATCTGCGGGGCCTGAATATTGTGCCGGTCGCGGCGCTCAGCCTGGACGACGAATGCGATCTGACGGAGATCGGGCTCCTGATGGCGGCCCGCTCCGTGGACCGGCTCCAGATCACGATGGAAAAGCACAACCAGATCATGCTGTGCCTCACGAAGGAAAAGACCTACCCCAGGATCGTCGAAGAGCCGCCCACGCCGGAGACCGTGGGCAGCATCACGGTGGAAACGCCCGATCCGGAACGCATCAAGCATTTCAGCCTGCTGGTGGGCGCCCGGTTTCCGGAGCAGGACCGCCCCTCGTTCTTCCATTATCCCGGCAAACTTGTGGACATGGTCGCCGGCGGCAAGTACCACTGCCTGATCGCCATGGACGCGCGCAAGAACATCCAGGGAGGAATTCTCTTCTTCCCCCGGACGGAAAAAATCGTGGAATGCTTCGGGCCCTACGTCTTTGTTCCGGCGGCCGGCGTCGGCGAAGCGCTGCTCGATGCCTGCATCGGCAAGATCGCCCGCGGCAAGGCGTTGGGTCTCCTGAACTCCTGCGGACTGCCCCGCGGACTGGAAAACAACTTTGAAGTCCTGGGCAATCAGACTTTTTATCCGACGGACGGACCGGCACTCCTGGTCCCCTCCTTCTACCGCCACCTGCATGAGGATCCCGGCGCGGAGGTGTGGTCACACGCGTGTCTGGAGAGCTATTTGACGGAGCATTACCGGCGGCTTTACCTGATGCGCCAGATCCGGCTCATCCGCGACATGCGGGAAACCCGCTCCGGGTTCTCGCTCTTTACCGCCGAAATCGGCCGCGAACAATCACGCGCCTCGCTCAGCCCGCTGCTGCCGGGCGCCGATTGCGCCCAGAACCTGGCGCGGCACATCCGGTTTATTGCGCAGGAGCGCATCCGCAACATCTTCTTTACCCTCGATCTGGGTATTCCCTGGCATGCGGAGCTGATGCCGTTCCTTTTGGGGCAGGGCTTCAGACCGCAAATGATTATGCCCTTTGCAGGACGTTCCGACCTGCTGGTCTTCCAATACCATGACGACGCTCAATCTTGATCCCCTGATACCGGCCTATGTCCGGGAATTTGAACCGTACATTCCCAGCAAGCCCGATGCTGAACTCGCGAAGCTTTACGGCTGCGAGCGGCTTTACCGCCTCAACAACAACGAAAACCCGCTGGGTCCGCCCCCTGAAGCCCAGGAGGTGATCCGACGCTTCCCGCCGCCGGCCGGCGCCGTCTACCCGAGCGGCGATTCCTATTATCTGCGCCGGGAACTGGCGGCCTTTCACGGCATCGACGCGGACCAGATCCTCATCGGCAACGGCGCCAACGAGGTGATCGCATTCGTCATCAAGGCCTTCTGCGAACAGGGCGACAACATCATCACCGCGGACAAGACCTTTGCGGTCTATGAGTGGGTGGCCGTTTTTTCCGGGATCGAGGCCCGCATCATTCCTCTGGTCCACGAGCGCTTCGACGAGACGGCCATGCTCAAAGCCATTGACGGCCGGACCAAGATCATCTTTATCTGCAACCCGAACAATCCCACCGGAACATATTGGACAACCGAAATCCTCAGGAACTTTCTCGACGCTGTTGACGGCAGACAGATCGTGGTCATCGACGAGGCCTATTTCGAATTCGTGGAAGCTGAAGATTACCCCAACGGCATGGAGTGGATCAGCCGCTATCCGAATGTCGTGGTCTTCCGCACCTTTTCCAAAATGTATGCGCTTGCGGGTCTGCGCATCGGCTACCTGGCGGGCGATCCTGCCGTGGTGGACGTCATCCGGCGCACCTGCGTGGTCTATTCCGTCAACGCCATCGCCCAGGAAGCCGCGCGGGCGGCGCTGAAGGATACCACCGGCCACATCCGGCGCACCCGCGACCTGATCCGCGAAAGCAAGGCCTATCTCCGAGAGGAACTCACGCGAATGGGGCTTCCGCTCATTGCGGGCCAAGGCAATTTCATCATTGCCAAGCTGCCCGGCAGCGATACCCTGGCCTATCGCAAGCTCATGCACGAAGGCATCATGATCCGGCCCATGACGAGCTTCCGCTACCCAAACCACATCCGGATCAGCCTGTCGCATCTGCCGGCCATGGAGGCCTGTGTGGCGGCTCTGAAAAAGGTGCTTGCATGACGGACGCCGGAACGAATAGGCAGGAAACCCAGCAAACGCTCTTTTCTTTTGAGCTTACGACGTTGTGCCGCGTATCGTGCCCTATCCGGGCGGCATGCTCATCGCGCAGGGGGCCGATTTCGGGATGCTCTTCCATGTCGCAAACGGGTTTGTGCGGCTGGGGATTCTCCTGAATCTGGCCCTTCCGTTCCCCGGGGAGAAAAACCCATGAAATCAAAAATCGTCATCTCTGTTGTTTTCCTGGCGATCCTGCTCCTGCTTTTGGCGGAAATGATCAGCCGCGTTGCGTACCGCATCTATTGCCGGCTCCCCTTCAGGGACCGGCGTATTGCCGAATACCCCTACGGCCGTTTTCTGGTGCAGGTTCCCGCCCCGGTGCACTGCGTCATGAAAAAGGGTTTCCGGTCCGGAAAGATCAACATCAACCGCTTTGGTCTGAGAGGCGCTGAACCCTCGAAAAACGGCTTGAAGCGGCGCATCCTTGTGGTGGGCGAATCCAATTTTTTCGGCGCCAAGCTCCTGGACGAACGCCATATCTGGGCCGACGTGCTTGAGAGCGTTCTCAAGCGCAACGGGCATGCGGATTGGGAGGTCCTCAACGGCGGCACCCCCCTTTACGCCAGCGCCCAGCACTGGCATTTCTGGGCCGACGCCCTGGGGGATGTCAAACCGGAAATCCTGGTGGTCTGCATGGGCGGCAACGACGTCGCGCAGATGACGGTCCTGGGCGAACGCTGGACTCCTGAAGCGCACTGGCCTTATGAATTTCTGCTGAAATTGGAACGGAAAAGCGCCTGGTGGAATTCCTTCCTGAGCCGCTTCTGTCTGTACTTTTTCTATCGGCGGATATTCGAAGGCCGGCCCGCTGCCCGCTTCACCAAGGGCGAGGGCGAAATGCAATGGGAGGCATGCAGGCGCAATATCCTCGCCCAATACCGCAACTTTGCCGCCTATGCAGGGTCAAACGCGATCAAGATCCTCTTCGCGACCTCCCCGACAGCCTACCATATGCCCACGAGCAAAGAGAACGAACGCCGCCTCTGGGCCATTCAGAGCACCTACCGGGATTCCATCACCCGCGATCGTCCCTATTTTACCGACCTGAACAAAGCGGTGTCCCAGGATCTGTGCCGGGAGCTCGGCATTCCCTATTGGGACCTGCAGGCCGATTTTGCATCCCATCCCGACCATTTCTCCGCCTGGTACGACATGCTCCATTGGAACGAGATCGGAATGGGGATTGTGGCCCGTTCCTTGTATGACTTTATTGATCGCCATGGCTGGTGGTCCTGAATACAGCCGGAAAGGAAGAATCCCGTATGCCGCATGAAGCAGAAAAGGAAAAATCCTCCGGACAGGAGACGTTTTCCATCGGAGCGTTTCAACCCGAAGACGCAGAAGGCTTGGTGCGTCTATTCAAAGCCGTTTACGGAGACGGCTATCCCATCCGCCTCTTCTACGATGCGGAAGCGATCCGGCAAGCCAACGCGGAAGGCCGGTACATTACCATCGTCGGGCGCACGCCGTCCGGAGAGGTTGTCGGCGCCAATCATCTGTATCGCTCGGCCCCCTACCACGGCTTGTACGAATCCGGCGTCGGCTTGGTTCACAAGGACTATCGGGCCGGCGGCATACTCACCGCCATTCTGAAATATATGTATGACGGGTTTGTCCCCGGCAAACCGCACATGGAGGAGCTCTTTGGAGAAGCGGTCTGCAATCACATCATCTCACAGAAATTGGTCGCCCCTTTCCGGCATGTCGAAACGGCCCTGGAGGTGGCTCTGATGCCGGCGGAAGCCTATACGCGAGAGCGGAGCGCATCCGGTCGCGTCGCGACCCTTGACGCTTTCCGCTGTTATGTCCCCAGGCCGCACCGTGTTTTCCTGCCGGAGGTCTATGCCGGGATTTTACGGCGCATCTACACCAGGCTTGACGACGAACGCGATCTGGCACCATCCGTTCCGGATGTGCCGGCTGAAGCCGAAACACGCGCCGGACTGACGGTCTTCGATTTCGCACGCGTGGCCCGTATCGCCGTTTCCCGGTCCGGCGCGGATTTCGTCTCGCGTCTGACCGCATTGGAAGATGAGGCGGAAGACCGGCACGCGGTTGTCTTCCAGGTATGGCTGAATCTGACGGAACCGTGGGTCGCGCAAATCGTGGATGCGCTTCGGAGGCAAGGCTATTTCCTGGGCGGGGTGCTGCCGCGCTGGTTTGACGGCGACGGATTGCTCATGCAGAAGATCCGCTGCGAACCCGACTTTGACAAGATCATGCTGCTGAGCGCCTTTGCCAAGGATCTGCTCACGGAGATCCGGGCCGATCATGCGAAGGTCTCTTAAGGTTCCGGATCCGTATCCCCGTTGACGTGACGGTCCATCGCCGCAAGTTTTGGCGAAAACCTTCGCGCCGTCACGGAACACTTACCGTTGGCTACCGTCATACAGGCATTTTCAACATTGCTGCCTACAGCGATCCGGATTACCCGAGGCCCGCCCTGAAAGAAGGGCTGCGCATTTATGACTCTCCCGGTCCGCCTTCCCAAACCCGCTTCCCGTAATAAACCTGACCCATTTCCGTACCATCGAAATCGGCCACCCGCGGCAGGAAGGCCCATCGTTCGAAACCCATCTTTTCCAGCAGCCTCCGGCTGGCTTCATTGGCTTCCAACACAATGGCAAAGAGATTCTTGATCCGGAGCCTTGGGCAGGCCGCTATCGCATGCCGGATCAAAGCGGTCGCTGCGCCTTGCCGACGGTAGGGCCGGGCAATGTAATAACTGATCTCCGCCGTAAAGCGAAGGGCCGTCCGCCCCGCCCGATATGCGCTCAGGCTGCACCAACCCGCCATGTTCCCTTTCACATTGGCGATGAGGATCGGGTGCTTTTCGGGATTGTGTTCATGAAACCAAACCAGCCGGTCTTCGATCCGCACCTCTTCCATATCGGCCGTGCAACACCGGGACGGAATGGATTGGTTGTAGATCTCCACGATGGCAGGCAGCTCTTCTATCCTGGCTGTTCGAATGATCATGTTTCGTTCCCGTGTCGATAGTGCATTGCCCGTCCCTCCCCCGGCTCACGTTGCTTTACCTTGACCATTGCCGTTCCTCTCGATGTCGGACCGATGGATGCAATCGGTCGTCCGGCCTCAACCCCGACCGGTCGTAAGGATGGGATGGAATCGGACGCGATCAGGGCACAAACTCAACGGTGAGGCCTGGCAACGCGATTCCCGTAAGTTCCGTATGCCAGAGCTCGCCGATCCGAACGGAACGGGCCGCGGTGATGGTCCCCGTGGTCACAATTTCGTCGACTTGCAACGGCTGGAAATCCAGTTGCCTGGACAGAAGCGCCACAAGGTGAGCCAAAGCGGCCAGAGGGCTGCCGAGGACGTTCGCCCCCCGACCCGACTCGCGCATCTCCCCATTGCATGCAAGTGCGAGCCTGAAGGATTCGAGCGCGCCGAGCGGATCCGGGGCGAGCCGTTCAACAGCCCGGGGCTCGCCGACCAGGAGCGTCCCATGCAGCGAAGAGTCGGCAACGGTGTCCGCGGCCTGAAACCTCCAGCCCGGAAAATGGGACTGCACAATTTCGAACGCGTGTGCGACCCAATCGACCGATTCCAGGACGGCTCGCAGATCTGCTCCTGCGGGCGGCGCCGAGCGCAGATGGAGGACGATTTCGGGTTCGATCTTCGGTTCGGCGAAACGGCCAATGCTGCATGTCGCACGGTCCGTTGCCAGTCTCGTGACGGTGGTGTCGTAAACGTAAGCCCATATGGGCTCGCGGACACCGTATATGGACCACATCTTCGGGTTGGTGAAGCCGATCTTTCGGCCAACGGGCAGATGCCCCTCCGCAATCAAGGCTTCGTGGTTGAGGGCTGCCACCGCATAGGCCGAAGGCAGATCGAACCCCTCGATCCGCGACGTAAACGGTTCGATCTGCCGCGTCTCGTCCTGCGCGGCCCGCATCAGCCGAGCGATTTCTCGAAGCTGCAAAACATCGAGCATGGGTGTTGTTCCTTTCGGCCGATGATTCGGCCTGCATGATACTGCCGTATTGCACCGTTTGCCCGCGCTCATTGCGGCGTTGTGTCTCGTTCCGCATCCGGATCAGCGCGAAGCACGGCATTTCTGCGCCTCCCGGATTTCCATGAAATGCGAATCCTCCGTTTGCTGCCCGCCACCGGCGCAAGGCATCAGATGCGTGGGCGCTACCGCGCCGGCGTCCGCATAATTCAGTCGAACTATACATCAGAAAGGATCTTTTGTCATCCGCTCATCCGCTCAAAATGCAGGGGAACCATGCGGATCATCCATTTCATGGAAGATCAGGAAATGATCAAGACCATTCTGAGCCACCTTGTTCTCTGGCTTATCCAATCAAACCCCAACCTGCTACAACCGGTTGAGATGCATTTTTTTGCGAAGATTTTCTTGACAGGCCCCAAAGGCTATGCTACCGAATTCCACAATGCAAAAAGAGGTTTTATTAGATGAAAACTATTAAAACCGAACCCAGATTGGGGGCCTCCCGCTACCATATCGAAGCCCTGGCCCGCGGTCTGGACATCCTGGAGCTCTTCTCCCCCCAATCGCCATCCCTCACCCTGACCGATGTCGCTTCCCTTCTCCGTTTGAGCAGAAGCACGCTCTTCCGCCTCCTCTCCACCTTGGAAACCCTCGGTTACCTGGAAAGGGACCCCGCCACACGGCGCTATCGGCCATCCGTCAAGGTGCTCCATCTCGGCTTTACGGTTCTTAATAGCCTCGAGGTCCGCCAGGTTGCGCGTCCTCACCTGGAACGGTTGGCCCAGGAGGTGGAGGAGACGGTCAGCCTGTGTGTCCTGGATGGCGATCACGTCACCTATGTGGATCGGGTGCGGAACCAGTCGATTGTCGGCGTCAGCCTGAAGGCAGGCTCGCGGATTCCCGCCCATTGCACGACAATCGGAAAGGTGCTGCTGGCCGAGCTGGAGCCCGAAGAACTGGACCGGTTTTTGCGTACCAAAACCTTTGCCCAGTTTACCCCTCGTACGATGAGTGATCCGGAGACCTTGCGCTCCGAACTCATGGCCGTGAAAAGAAACGGCTATGCACTCTGCGACGGAGAACTCGCCGTTGGCTTGCGGGCCGCCGGAGCCGCTCTCTACAACCACAAACGTAAAGCCGTCGCATCCATCAACGTGTCCGGCGCGGCGACGACCATCACCGTGAACCGCCTTAAAAAAATCATCGTTCCTGCGATTGTCAGAACTGCCGCTCAGATCTCGTGGGCGCTCGGTTGTCCCCAAACCGAGATCCCGAGGGTGTGGAAAACTTTTCTTTCATGAAGGGTCGGCACTGCGAGCCCTCGTTTTGCAGTGCCCTGAGTTCAGACGGTTTCGACGTTTTCATCATTTATCCGGAAGGGCGATTTCGTTCCTGAAGTCGGTTGGCGAATGCATTTAGCGGGCGTCGCTCCCCTGCGGCAAGAGACGCCATTTTCACCACGGCGGTGAAGTCTTGTCGATTTTTCGGCATGTGGAACAAAGGCATCCTAAGGAGGGAATCGACGGATTATGAATATGAAACAGGACAAGGTGATGTCGCTGACCGAGGCCGTCCGCACCTACGTCAAGGACGGCAGTCAGATTTCCATTGGCGGATTTACCATCAATCGCAATCCCATGGCCGCCGTTCATGAGATCATCCGGCAGGGGATCCGCAATCTGCACCTCTTTGCCCATTCCAACGGACAGGGGGCCGATGAGTTGATCGGAGGCGGCTGCGTCTCGCGGATCGACATTGCCTACGGCGGCAATGGGAAGTACGCGGCGACCTGTATCCGCTTTCGGAAGGCCGTTCAGGAAGGATCCATCCGCGTCGAGGACTACTCGAACTTCCAGATGACGTTACGGTTCATGGCGGGTGCGATGGGGATGCCGTTCCTTCCGACGGTATCGTCGCTAGGGACCGATCTGGTGAAGGTCTGGGGGTTTTCTGAGAGCGAGAGGAAAGAAGATCCGAGACTGCCGGACAAAAAGGTGGTGGTAATGGATAATCCCTTCGGTTCATGGATGGACACTCCGAAGGTGGTTTTGGTCCCCGCGATCCGCACCGATGTCACCATTATCCATGTCCAGAAAGCGGACCGCCAGGGAACAGGACGTATCGAGGGGCTGAACTTCGCCGACGTCGAGCAGGTCAAGTCAGCCGAGCACTGCATCCTGACCTGCGAGGAACTGGTGGATACAAAAGAATTGCGAAAGCACCCGGACCGGAACAATATTCCCTTCCTTCATATCGATGCCGTGGTGCCGATTCCCTATGGCGCCTACCCGACGGCCTGTTATGGCTATTACGATTACGCCCCCGTCTGCCTGTTGAATTATGTCAAATGTGCCAAAGATGAGACCCTGCACGAGGAATACCTCCGGAAATACATTCACGGGACCAAGGATCATA
Organism: Syntrophales bacterium; assembly: GCA_040765725.1. Classification (GTDB taxonomy): domain Bacteria; phylum Desulfobacterota; class Syntrophia; order Syntrophales; family UBA5619; genus UBA5619. Next base: position 11,701 of record JAXGRQ010000010.1, on the reverse strand, counting down.
CGGCCTACATCGCCCTGCATGGCGGCGAAGAACATCTCGAAAAGATCAAGGCGGATCCCGAAACGGGATACGCGGTGAATCTGGCCAGAGGCTGAGGGGGAAACAATGGGAAATTATACTTTGCGGGAAATGATGACGATCGTGGCCGCCAGGGAGATCAAGAACGGGGATATCGTCTTCTGCGGAACGGGAATCTCCATGCTGGCCGCCATGGCGGCCAAGAACATCAACGCCCCGGATAGCGTGATGTTTTTCGAGACCGGGGCCATCGATTCGAAACTGGACGAGATTCCCCTGGCCGTGGCCGACTCGAGGGTGATGTACCTGGCCGCAACCAACGGCGGCCTCTTCGATGCCTTCATCACCATGCAGAACCCTATCACCGGTCGGCATGTCATCGGCATCCTCGGGGCTGCCCAGATCGATCTCTACGGCAACCTCAACACGACGGTCATTGGAAACTACATCAAGCCGAAGACCCGGTTTTCCGGCAGCGGCGGCGCCTGCGACGTGGCTTCCTTCGTCCCCCGCTGCGTCATTTTCATGCAGCAGGAGAAAAAACGCTTCGTGAAGAAGCTGGATTATCTGACGAGTCCGGGCCATATGGGCGGTGCGGAGGGACGCTGTGAGGCGGGATTGCGGCCCGGAGGACCGTCGATGGTGATCACGAACATGGCGGTCTTTCGCTTTGACGATCGGACCAAAGAGATGTATCTGGCAGGGGTATATCCCGGGATCGGCCCTGCCAAGGTATTAGATAATATGGATTTTTCGCTGGATACTTCTCGGGTGGATGAGGTGCCGCCCCCGACCCCGGAGGAGCTGAGAATCCTCCGGGAGAAATGCGATCCCCAGCGACTCATCTTACAGTGACGCCCGGCCGGCGAAGAAGCCCGAACGGGGTTCTGAAAGGCGCCAAGGAGGTTGAAGGCGGGAGGGAATGAATCAAACGGGGTTTCCCGGCCGGACGAGACGGGAAACCGGAAACGCGAATCATATTGCCACAAGGAGGGATCATGATGAAGACGAACAGAATTGTACGGCACCTTGTTGTTTTCCTTGTCACTCTGGGCATGATGTTCGGTTTCGGGTTGCTCCACCAGGCGGAGGCCGCCAAATACAACCTGAAATTCCAGATGGCCTGGCACACGCAGCACCCCGAGTACAAGGCCTACCAACAATTCGTCAAGATGATCAAGAAAGAAACCGGAGGGGAGCTGTCCTTCACGGTGTTTCCGGCGGACCAACTGGTCGGCAGGGAAGAGGCGCTGGAAGGACTGAAGAGGGGGACGATCGATATGCTGGGAAGCTGCTCCTCCTATTTCCACGGCATGGTTCCGGAGGGAGACATCGACTGGATGCCCTACATCTCCCTGGGAAATCGAGACAAGTTCTTTGATTTCTTCAACGGCGAAAACGAATTCGCCAACATCATCCGCAACGCCTACCTCAAAAAGGCCAACGCCGTTCTGCTGACAAACATCCTCTGCGGCAGTTCGGGGATCATCGGCGCCGGCAAGAAGGAATTTCCCACCATCGATTCCCTGAAGAACATCAAACTGCGGGCGGCCGGTGGTGTCAACACGCGAATCGCCAAGGCCTGGGGCGCAAGCCCCGTGACCATGGCCACCGGGGAGATCTATCCCGCTCTCCAGATGGGAACCCTCGACGCTATGCTCTTCTACGCTTACGGCTTGAAGGACTACAAGTTCTTTGAGGTGGCCAAGTCCTTTACCGGCCCCCCGGTGTATATCTGGACCGACGACCTGTGGATCAACGCCGATGCCTGGGCCAAGCTTCCCAAGCACCTTCAGGATAAATTGAAGAAAGTGGCCAAGGAGTGGGGTCGCTGGGCCAGCTTGGAGCACTGGCCGGCATACGAACGAGAGATCGAGGAGTGGTGCAAGGCAAAAGGTGTGAAATTCCTTGAATTTGACGCGGCCAATGTCGCCAAGTCAAAGACAATGCTCGAACCGGTCTGGGAATGGTATGCCAACGAGAGCCCCGACTGCAAGCGGCTCGTGGAGTTGGTCAAAGCGGAAATGAAAAAGTGGTGATGCATCCTCACGGAGGACCTGACGCTGATTCTTTGGGCGGCGGGACTGTGGTGTTCCGCCGCCCCCACCCATAAAGGAGAGGGGTTATGAGTCATGGGAGTGTAGAAATGCCTGTGGACCGCAACGCCTTCATGCGCGCGGTGTCTGCCTTTGACCGCTTTTTGGCCGAGTTCGCGGGCTGGATCATCATCGTGATGATGCTGACCCTGAGTTACGATGTGATCATGAGGTATGTCTTCGGCATGCCCACCACCTGGGCCGGCGAGCTCAACCGCTACTTTCTCGTCCTGGTCATGTTCTTCGGGGGACCCTGGGCGCTGCCCGCGGGCGGTCATGTGGCTGTTGACATCGTGACCGAAGCCTTGGCGGAGCGCAAGCGGCTGAGGCTGGAGGTCGTGACCTCCGGCATGGCCGTGGTCTATATGGCCATCTTTTCGATGGAATCGATCAAATACACGTGGGAGGCCATAGCCGGCAATGTCAAAAGCACGGAGTACCTGGCCTTGCCCATGTGGCCGATGCGGTCATTCCTGGTGATCGGCGGGGTGCTGCTGGGGTTCGAGTTTCTTTTTCGGATCATCCGGGCCGTCAAACGCTTGAGGGAGTTGAACGGTTGAACGATTGGAGGTGATTGCCCATGGAATGGTATTGGATTTTGATCATCCTGATGGGGTCCCTGACCCTGTTGCTCTGCCTGGGACTCCCGGTGGCCTTCTCGCTGGGATTCCTGAGCATGCTCGCGGCCCTGATCTTCTGGCCCGGAACCACGGGTCTTTACGGAGTGGCCCTGGCCGGCTACGGCCATATGAGCAGTTTCACCCTTGTCTGCGTCCCCCTGTTTATCCTGATGGCCCAGATCGTGATGCACTGCGAGATGGGCAAGGATACCTACGACGTGGCCGACCGATTCCTGCGCGGCATGCCGGGGGGGCTGGGGATGACCAGCACCGTCTTCGGGGCCATCTTCGGAGCCGTCTGCGGCGCCAGCACTGCCGGGACCGCCACGGTGGGCCTCCTATCGCTGCCCGAAATGCTCCGGAGGCAATACGACCAGGGGATGTCGGGGGCCATCGTCGCCTTTTCCGGGGCCCTGTCCATCCTGATCCCGCCAAGCATCATCCTGATTCTATACGGCACGCTGGCAAACGAATCCATCGGCGCCCTCTTTGCCGGCGGGTTCATCCCCGGGATCGTAATGACCATCATCGGTGTTCTCTATATCTGGCTGACTGTTCTGATCAAGCCCGCCATGGCCCCGCGGGACACCAACCGCTTCACATGGAAAGAGAAGTTCGGCTCCCTGTGGCGGGTGTGGTCCCTGCTGCTGGTCGTCCTTCTCCTGCTGGGCACGATCTACACCGGTGCGGCGACGCCGACGGAATCGAGCGCCATCGCCTGCCTGGCCGTCTTCATCATCGCCTGCCTAAAGGGCAAAATGAACCTTGCGGTCCTGCGAAAGTGCATTATCCAGTCAGTGCGGACCACCACGATGATTGGCTGGATCATTATCGGCGCTACGGCCTTCGGCTATGTCATCATCTACTCGGGCTGTGCCCAGGCGCTCACGGACTGGGTGGTCGAGCTCCCGGTGTCGCCCCTGGTCATCGTGGCCGTGCTGATGGTCGGTTATCTGATTCTCGGCATGTTCCTTGATCCCGCGGCCATCGTCATGATGACCACTCCGATCGTTCTGCCGATCCTGCTGGCCCTCGAGATCAACATCATCTGGTTCGGCATCCTGATGACGATCAACATGTGTTGCGGGAACATCTCCCCGCCCATGGGTCTAAACCTCTACATCGTCAAGGGGCTCATGCCCAGTGAGATCAACCTGCGGCGCCTGTTTGTCGGGGCCATCCCCTTCATGGTCATCGATATCATCGTCATCGCCCTTGTCATGGCCTTCCCGGCCCTGGCGACCTGGCTGCCGAGTATCGTGGTTCCGTCATAAAAGGGACGATGGTGGCTTGCCTGAAAGCAGGACCTGGATGGAGAAGCCCCGAGGGCAAGCGGATGCGCCCATCGTTGACGGCCAGTGACTGGCCATCCGCAGTGGGCTACTGGAATTCTCCGGACCGGCTTCTCCACCAGGGAATCGGCCTCGACGGTTCCGCCCCTGACCTGTGGCAGGCACATCCGGAAGAGCGAAAGGATGCACCCCCTGTCAAGGCCGATAAGGCAGAATAACTACAAAATGTTGTGCGGTAATTCTCTTGACAGGCAAGGCCCCTTTCCGTATGGTCGAATTGTTCCAAAAGCAAGGTTTTGCCCGACAGAGACAGAAAGACCATACCGGTGGAACAATAGAACCGACAAAGGAGGCCGTCGTTAAATGATGCGCCTCTCTCCGTGTCTCGGTGTGAGACAGGGTTCGTGTTCCCGATCGGAGAGAAGAAATGAAGACGCGTGCCGCACAGCTTCGCAAGCCGGGGGAGATCGTTCTGGTGGAACGAGAGTTGACGCTCGCCGAGGACGAGGTGCTGGTCAAGGCCCATCTGTCCGGCATCTGCGGTTCGGACAAGGCGATGTATCGCGGGGAGATACCCGAGAAGATCTCTCTGCCGTTCTACCTGGGACACGAAAGCGGCGGCACCGTGGTGGAGGTGGGCGCAAAGGTCCGGGAGTACCGGCCCGGCGATCAGGTGATGGCCTTCACGTGGTGCAACACCTTCGCGGACTACTTCAAAGCCCCCGTTGCCGGCCTCCAGCCCGCTCCTGCGGGTCTGGACAGGGACTTCGCCTGTCTGGGCGAGCCGATCGGCTGCGCCATGTACTCAGGATTGACTTGCGGCACCCAGCTCGGCGACGTCGTGGTGGTCTATGGTGTGGGCTTCGCCGGCCAGATCATCGCCCAGGCGGCAAAGCGCAAGGGCGCATACCGGGTGGTAGCGATCGATCAGGCGGACGGGAAGCTGGATCTTGCCAAGCGATTGGGATGCGATGTGGTGATCAATCCCCGCCATGAGGATCCGGTGCAAGCGGTGCTCGAACTGACCGGCGGGCGGGGCGCGGACGTGGTGGTCGAGGCGGCCGGCAGCGAGCAGAGCATGAATCAGGCAAGCGCCATGCTGAAGCACAACGGGATCCTGGCCCTGTACAGCTGGATTACCCAGCCCGTGACCCTGAACCTCAGCCGTTGGCACGACGACGGGTTCGATATCCGTTCGACTTGCCTTGTCCACCACACGCCGGAGGAGAGGAAGGTCTGGACGCCTTGGGTTCTGCGACCCGTGATCCAGGGAATGGTAAACATCCGTCCGCTGATCACGCATGAATTCCCGCTCGACCGAATCGCCGATGCCTTCCGGACCGCCGACACGGATGCCACGGCAATCAAGGTTGTGGTGCAGAGCTGATCCCATTGCGCACGTGAATTTCCATGTCTTTTGTAAAACCGTATCCGGTCCAAATCAGGCTGCGATCAAACCCGTTGCCATACAAGACGCCTTTTCGCTTTGTCGGACCGCTCCAAAAGCAATTTTTTGTTCTGTTTTTCCGACGTCGCGCGTGTGATCCATGTTCAGGTTTTGCATTCCGGTATGACCTTAAAACCCTCGGGAAACACCCCTCAAGGATCAAAAGGATTGACAAATTTTCTTCGCGCCCTTATGAATAATTATGTTGGGTGGCTGTGCATAAGAGAAGCAGTCATGTATCGGCACTGGATTTACACGTACGATTGATCAAGGCCATTCGTTTTCGCCACAGGGGCGGCCGGAGGTAACGGAATGTTCGACGATGTAGACTCTGGGTGGGAAAAGAGGGTCGTTTCCCCGGAAACCTTCCTCACCCGGATCGAACCCGGGATGAGCATCTTTCTTGGAACGGGTGTCGCCGAGCCTCGGACCCTGGTCAAATGTCTCACCACTTCGGATCTCAGCAGCCTGACCGACCTGGAACTTGTACAAATTGTCAGCCTTGGCGACGCCATCGCTTTCAGAAACACCGCTCATGACCACAAATACCGGCTGAAAACCTTCTTCGCGGGATGGCTGGCGAGCGATGCGATCACGTCCGGTTCCGTGGATATGATCCCTTGCCGATTTTCGAGAATTCCCCGTCTGGTCGAATCGGGCGCGATCCGTGTGGACGTGGCCTTCGTTCAAATCACCCCCCCTGACAAGGCAGGATACGCAAGCCTGGGCGTATCCGTCGACGTGGCAAAGTTCGCGATGGAGCGTGCCTCCATTGTTGTGGGGGAGATCAACAGCCGCGTGCCGCGAACCATGGGCAACACCTTCGTCCATGTGGATGATTTCAACTATCTGGTCCGGGGAACGGAGCCTCCGATCTACTTTCCCCGCTGGCCCGTGGATGACGTGATCGACAAGGTGGCCGCGAATGTCGCTTCGATGGTCGAGGACGGCAGTTGCATCTCTTTTTACTCCGGCGCCCTATTCGAGGCGCTCGGCCGTCACCTGGCCCGCAAGCGCAATCTGGGCATTCACACCTATTTTTTCACCGATCCGTTGATGGACCTGATCAAGTGCGGTGCCGTCAACAACCGTCGAAAGAACTACTTCCGTGATAAATCGCTGACCGCCTACGCCCAGGGGACGCCCGAGCTGATGCAATGGCTGCACCGCAATCCGCTGGTCGAGTTTCAGGGAATCGATGTCGTTTCCGACCACCTGCGGATCAGCCTCAATGACAGGATGATCGCCATTCTTCCCGCTCGCAAGGTCGACTTGACGGGCGGGATTGCCCTGCACATCGGAAAGGGCAATGTCACCCCCGGACCGGGACAAGCCCAGGAGTTCTTTGCCGGGGCGGAACATTCCCGCGGGGGCCGGACCATCTTCGCCCTTCCCAGCCGGAACCTGGAGAGCCGCTCCAATATTCTGCTCTCCGTTGAGGATTTTCCGAATCAGTTCACGAATCGCGAATCGCTGGATCTGATCATCACCGAATACGGCATCGCATCCATGATCGGTCGAACGGTCCGGGAGCGCGCTCAAGCCCTGATCGACATCGCCCATCCAGACGACCGGGAAGAGCTGATCCTTCAAGCAAAAAAAGCGAACATCCTCTATGCGGACCAGATTTACCTTCCCGACTCCGGCTCCCTGTATCCGGAACGGCTGGCCTGTACCCATGCTTTCTCCGGGGGACTGAACGTCCGTTTTCGGGCCATCAAACCTTCCGATGAAGAGGAGATGCGAAAATTGTTCTACCGTTTTTCGGACAATGCCGTTTATTATCGATATTTCAGCGCTATCAAGTCGATGCCTCACCGCAAGATGCAGGAATATGTGAATGTCGATTATCAGAGAATCATGTCGATCGTCGGTACGGTCGAGGAACTGGGCGTAGAAAGGGTGATTGCGGAGGGGCGTTATGTTCGCCACCACGACCGGCCCTTCGCCGATGTTGCCTTTGTCGTGGATGAGGCGTTTCAGGGACGAGGAATTGCCTCTTTCCTGTTCGAAATGCTGATCCGTATCGCGCGCGAAATCGGAATCGAGGGTTTCACGGCGGATGTGATCGCGGATAACAAACCGATGCTGAAGGTTTTTGAAAAGGCGCCCTTTCCGATCCGCGCGGTCATGGAGTACGGCATTTACAACTTGACCATTCCCTTTGAGGACCCGGAGGCATTCCGCTCCCGCGATTCAGACGTGAAGAAAGGATCCGGTTGAATTCTTTCAGGGTCCATGTTAGATAAAAACACAGACATCTTATCCTAACCGGGAGCAGGGATTCGGTATGAGAAAGACATGCAAATGGATTACAGGCCTTTTGTTCCTGATCATTTCGATTCAACCATTGTGGGCCAAGGAGAAAACCACGGTCGGCGTTTTGCCCTTCGTCATCCACAGTGCGGAAAATATTGAATATGTCCGCCAGGGAATCGGAGAGATGCTGATCTCGAGGATCTCCGGGCAGGAAAAAATCGAGGTGATCGGAAGAGAGTCGGTTCGCGAAACCGTTTCGGAGAAAGAGCTTCAGAACCTGTCGGCATCCAATCTCGATAAACTGGGGGAAAAATTGGGCGCGGATTTCCTGGTCTGGGGCAGCATCACCAAGATCGGCAACAGCCTCAGCATCGACGCGAAACTGGCGGACATCACCGCCGGCAAAAACGTGGTAAACGTTTACGCCCAGTGCCCCACGATGGACGAGGTCATTCCTCAAATCAATGATTTCGCACAGAAAATCGTCGGCCATATCCTTGGCGGCCTGCCCCAGACGATGCCGTCTCCGCCGCTTTCAAAGGAGATCGTCGCGGCTCGCCAGCCTTCCGGTCAAACCTCCAGAGAAGCCGAAATCATATCCGGAATGAGGGGTGGCCGTAAAGGGACGTTTACCTCCTCGATCAATCCCGATTTCATCAACGCGGCACAGCCGCTCGACCGGAAAACATTTTGGAAAAGCCAGCAGTTCATGAATGAATTCAGGGGAATGGATATTGGCGATGTCAACGGGGACGGACTCAACGAAACCGTCATCATCGATTCGCACAACATCCTTGTCTATCAGAGAAAGGACGGCGCATTCAAAAAAATAGAGCAAATCTCAGGGAAGTCCTATGATTATTATGTCGGCCTGGATGTCTCAGACATCAATGGGAACGGCATCCCGGAGATCATTGTTTCGAGTTATGCCGGCCAGCAGGTCGATTCCTTTGTTGTTGAATTTCGCGATGGCAGGTTTGTGACGATCGCTTCCGGTCTCCCCTGGTTTCTGCGGGTGATCAACAACAGTTCGGGCGTTCCCGTTCTTCTGGGTCAGAGAAGGGGTATTGACAATCCATTTGATACGCAGATCCATGAAATCGTCTGGCAGAGCGGAGAGTACCGCGAAGGGAAGAGGATGAGGATTCCACAGGGGCTTTCTGTATACGGATTGACCTTGGACAAAATCGGTTCAAGCGCGGCGGAAAGGATCATCGCCTTGAACGAATCCGATTATCTTTATATCTACGATCAGACGGACAAGCCTCTTTCCAAGATTGCGGTCTTCGGCGGCAGCGATGAACTGATCTGGAAAAGCGACGATGTCTTCGGCGGCAGCAACACCATCATCGAACCTGTGAACAAATCGGCTGTCAGTACAGGGGAAATTCTTGAAAGCTATTTTATCAATCTGAGGATCCTGACCTACGATACGAACGGTGACGGAAAACGGGAAATCATTATCGTAAAGAACCTGTCTTCTTCCGGCCGCTTGATGCAGAATGTCAAACTTTTCACTTCTGCGGAGGTCTATAACCTGGAATGGGACGGTCTGGGCATGGTCGAAAACTGGCGGACAAGGAAAATCAACGGTTATGTTGCCGATTACCAGTTCAAGGACATCGACAACGATGGGGAAAATGAAATTGTTTTGGCGTTGGTTCTCTCCACAGTCGGCACCGTCAAAGACAGAAGCGTGATCGTGGCCTACGATCTCAGAGGCGAATAGAAGTGTTGACAACGGTTTTCAACTGTTGTAGAGCTTCGTCGCCTGACAAAATCAGAAACAGCGGTAATGAATCATGGCCCTATTTGACGTACAAGATATTCCTCGAAACAGGCGGTGTAGCTCAGCCGGTTAGAGCATACGGCTCATATCCGTAGTGTCCGGGGTTCGATTCCCTGCACCGCCACCAATGAACACAAAGGCCCGGTTCCTGACCGGGCCTTTGCACATCCGCCGCGGGCATAGCCATGGTTGTTGAGCCTTTTCTTCCTTCTCGCTGGGCCAGAAGTCCCCACCTGCAGACCATCTTCGGAAGCCTGGGGTTCAGGGTCCGGGGAAATAATGAAATGGCGGCCGCTGCAACAGAGGTGATCATCGAGGTCGAAAATGGGATTCGTCTTTTGGGTTATTTTTCCCAACAAACGTCGCAACCGCCGCGGGGTCTGGTCATTCTGATTCACGGTTGGGAGGGGAGCTCGGATTCCACGTATATTCTTTCCACGGGACGGTTTTTTTTCCGGCGTGGATACGACGTCTTCCGCCTGAACTTGAGGGACCATGGGAATAGCCATCACTTGAACCGGAAACTGTTCCATGGCGCACTGACCGAAGAAACGGCTCAGGCAGTCGAAAAAATTTCCGGGCTTCTACCCTCGCGCCCCTCTTATCTGGTAGGGTTTTCACTGGGAGGCAATTTTGCTCTCCGAATCGCACTCCGTCAAGCGGCCTTCCCGATACAAAACCTCAGACGGATCTTCGCGGTCAGTCCCGCTCTGGATCCGCTGCAATCCACGTTGGCCATAGACAAAAGTCTTCCCATCTATCGCGCCTATTTTCTGGCCAAATGGAAGAGATCGCTTCGGCGGAAACAGGCCTGTTTCCCGGATCTTTATCATTTTGATGACATCCTTCACCACAAAACATGCATGGCGATGACCGAGGCCATCATGCCATGGTATCCTGAATTTTCAGACTATCAAGACTATTTCAACCGTTACACACTGACCGGCAAAGCGCTTGCTTCTCTCGCCTTTCCTGTGACGATCTTTGTCTCGGCGGACGACCCGGTTGTTCCGGCAGAACATTTTCATGAGCTGCCGCCGAATCCCTGTCTGACTGTCTCCATCCAGAGGTTCGGCGGGCATTGCGGCTTCCTGGACCCTTTTCCCCATGGATGCTGGTATGAAAGGATCATCGATAAGATCATCGGGCAAGGGGATGTAGGGTGAGGGAAATGGCGTATGATACGGAACTTTTGTCAGACCGCATCGGTTTCCCGGACCTCGTCATCCGGAAGCTGGGCATACAGGCCTCTGATTTTCAAAAAACCTTTCTCGATATCCTGCACGAAGGAAGAATGAATCATCACCATCGGGCGGCCGGCGTTCTGTTGCCGCTTCTTTTTCGGAAAACAGCCTCCAGTGAGAGGGGCGAATTCGTTTTTCAGTTGATCAAGCGGTCATCCTGTGTCCCCCAACCGGGTGATTTGAGCATTCCCGGCGGGATGCTGCACCCCCTTCTGGACCGCTTTTTGAGACTTTTTCTGATCCTGGCTCCTTCCGGCATTCTTCGCGGAAAGGCGCGGACATATGCACTTCGGCAAAAATCACGTTCCTTCAGGATTATCACCCTTTTTCTGACAAACGCCCTTCGTGAATCATGGGAAGAAATTCGCCTCTGCCCGAGCCGGGTCCGCTTCCTGGGGCCGCTTCCCACCTACAGACTGACCCTTTTCAGACGGACCATTTTCCCCTTGGTCGGACTTGTCGAAAATCCGGGCTTGCCGCGCCTGAACCGTGAGGTGGAAAAGATTGTCGAACTGCCGCTGTCCGCCTTTTTCCAACGGGACCGGTTCGGTTGTTACCAAATCGAAGCCGACCATTTGGCTTCACAAACGGCTTTGCAACACCCTTGCCTGATCCACACAGACTCAGACGGCAGGGAAGAGGTTCTTTGGGGGGCTACGTTTCACATTATCGTAGGATTCTTGAACATCGTCCTGGATTACCGTATGCCGGAATGGATCGGAGGACGCGTCATCAGAAAAAAAATACAGAGTGATTATATGACCGGGCGTCCCGCCCACCGGACATCAACCGATGCTCCCATATCCGGATGACCTTTTTCTTGACAGAAATCAGCTATGATGTTTAGTATATAGCGTTTTAAACAGGACTTTTCATCTCATGCCAAATCTCACGGCATGAGGACCCGGGATGGATTTTCATAAGAAAATGAATACG
>JAXGRQ010000001.1:0-1733 GCA_040765725.1 Syntrophales bacterium | reverse complement strand
ATCTCCGGTTCGGCACGTCGATATCACCTCGTTCGACGCGACGCCGATCATCGAAGCCATGCGGGGAATGTCTTTCACGGCCCGGGATCTCGCCTCGGCCGCCGACCTTTATGTCCGGATGCTCCGCGAGAAGAGGGGCGGCGTCATCCTCACCATCGCGGGAAGCACCAGTGCGGCGGGTTGCATGCAGATCTACGTGGAGATGGTGAAAAACAACATGGTCGACGCGATCGTCGCCACCGGGGCCACGTTGGTGGACATGGACTTCTTCGAGGCGCTCGGGTTCCGGCATTACCAGGGAACGCCGTTCGTGGACGACCGTCTGCTCCGCAGCCTTTACATCGACCGCATCTATGACACCTACATCGACGAAGGGCAGCTCCAGGTCTGCGACAAGACCATCCAGGCCATCGCGGACAAGCTTCCGCCCCGGCCCCACTCCTCGCGGGAGTTCATCCGCGAGATGGGCCGCTACCTGACCGAACACAGCGTCAAGAAGGCTTCTCTCGTCCAGTCGGCCTTCGAGCAGGGCGTTCCGATCTTCTGTCCCGCCTTCTCGGACAGCAGCGCCGGCTTCGGCCTTGTCCTCCACCAGGTGCAGCATCCGAAGAGCCATCTGTCGATCGATTCCGTAAAGGACTTCCTGGAGTTGACCCAAATCAAGATCAAGGCGGGAACGACGGGGCTGCTGATGATCGGCGGCGGCGTCCCGAAGAACTTCGCCCAGGACACGGTCGTCTGCGCGGAGATCCTGGGAAAGGACGTGCCGATGCACAAATACGCCGTCCAGATCACCGTGGCCGATGTCCGCGACGGCGCCTGCTCCAGCTCCACGCTGAAGGAGGCCAACTCCTGGGGGAAGGTGGACAGCAGCCGGGAGCAGATGGTCTACGCGGAGGCCACCTCGGTGCTGCCTCTGCTGGCCAGTTTCGCGTACCACCGGGAAGACTGGAAGAAAAAGCGGAAACCGCGACGCTTCGCGGGGCTCTTCGCGGACTGATCCGGCCGGGAGCCATAAAAAAAGGACGGGCGCTTCGTATTCACCAAGCTTCCGTCCTGTATTCCTGGTGGAGATGAGGGGGATCGAACCCCTGGCCTCGGCGTTGCGAACGCCGCGCTCTCCCAGCTGAGCTACATCCCCAATTTTTTTATGAAAGCAGTGCGGTAACGAGCTCCGTCCCGCAACTTCGCGCGGAGCATATATGATTCGCGTTCAGGCTGTCAAGAAATAGTTGCCCCGCGTTGGGTTGACCCACAGAGCGTTTTGAAAGGTCTCAGTGTGTCATTCTGTTTGCTGCCGGGAGGAAGTCATGGACCTCAACCCCCTCTTTGAACCCCGGACCATGGCGGTGCTCGGGGTTTCGTCGAGCAACTTCCGCCATCCGGCCAACGAGATCTTCACCAAGAATCTGCTCCGCTACCCGGTGAAGGTCTACGGGGTGAACCCCCGCGGCGGAACCTTAAACGGCCAGCCCATCCGCCGGAGCCTCGCGGAGATCCCGGAACCGGTTGACCTCGCGGTCATCGCGGTTCGGGCCGAGCAGGTTCCCGATCTTCTGGCCGAATGCATCCAAACCGGGGTGCGTGCCGCGACTGTCATCTCAGGGGGATTCTCCGAAAGCGGCCGGCGGGACCTGCAGGAGCGGATCGTCGCGATCGCGCGTGAGGCCTCGTTTCCGTTCGTCGGCCCCAACTGCCTCGGGATCTACGTTCCGACTCACATCGACACTTTC